>SVOQ01000020.1 GCA_015066345.1 Oscillospiraceae bacterium | reverse complement strand
TACTTGGAGGATTAATTATTTGCAACTACTTCGGCGGCTTTGAGCTCGCCGTTTTTGGCTTTGCTGAAGCCTTTTTCTTCCCCCGGTAGAACCGGGGGTTTATTTCCACCCCTAAAGGGACCAATAAAAAAATGTTGCCGGGAGGTATCTCTCGGCAACATTTTTTACATCATATTATACTTTCTAATTCTGCACTTATTTTATCGGTGTAACATGAGTTATCCGAAAACTTTGCGAACTTATCACAACCAAAACTCATAAGGAATTTAGCGGAGCTTTTATTGAGTGTGATATTTGAAACGAAAATTTCTTTTTCGGGGGAGTTACCGAAAGCCTCAGACATAAAGTCCGCACCGTTGCAGATTTTATTTTGAACAGAGCCGACAAGGTCTTTTAATTTATTGAAACGAACCTTTTCGCCGTTTTGTTTTTCTGTCTTTTCTTCATCCGAAAGGTCGGAGTCTTTAATTAGTTTAAGATTAAGTTTAATGCTTTCACTTAACTCAATACATTTTTTCGTATCTTGGTTTATTAAGTCTGTTAAAACATTAATTAAACCTAATTTTTGCGAAATATTTAATTCTTTTGCATCCTTAACGGATGTATCCGTTGCTTTTCCCTCTAAAATTAATTGAGGCTCGAAGGTTTCCTTGAGTTTCTTATAAACCGCGTAATAATCTGCGAAATCACGGGTAACCTCGGGGGATTGAAGATATTGTTCTATTAACTCTGCGTCAATTTCAATACCTTTTCTGTCGTAAAGACACATAATCCTTGATAGGTCTTCCCATCCTCGTGCGGTGACAAATCTTTTGCCTGCGGGGGTGTTTTCTATTGAGTAAAAGCAATTGTTTTTTATATCAAGATAAGTGATTATTGCGGGATGAACACGGTTGTTTATAGCATATTCACGCCATATACCGTAATCGGGCTCAACATTAATCTTTTTAATTCGGTCAAGGGTCGCAATATCGTATTCCCTAACAGATTTATTGTATTCGGGGGGATTACCCGCGGTAACAATAACCCAACCATCGGGTACGGTGTGAGAGCCGAAGCTTTTATATTGTAAAAATCTGAGCATTGACGGAGAGAGGGTTTCAGAAACGCAGTTGATTTCGTCTAAAAACAAAATACCCTCTTTTTTACCTGTTTTTTCAATGTAATCGTAAACCGATGCCAGAATTTCACTCATAGTGTATTCCGAAACGTCGTACTCTTTATCACCGAATTTCTTTTTGGTTATAAAGGGAAGACCGATTGCACTTTGTCTTGTGTGGTGTGTCATAGAGTAGGAAACGAGACCTATTCCCATTTCATTTGCTATTTGTTCCATAATGGCGGTTTTACCGATACCGGGCGGACCGTAAAGGAATATGGGGCGTTGCTTTTCAACGGGTATGAAAAAGTTGCTGTTTTCATCCTTTTCAAGGTAGGCAATAACCGTATTTTTAATATGGACTGTTGCGTTTTTAATGTTCATAATATCATCCTATATCACTAAAGAAACTTTCGATTTCCTCGAATCCTGTTTTCTCTTTTCTTTGTGTTAATATTTGTTGTAAATTTGCGAATTTGTTTTTGGATGCGGTTTCGTAGAGAGTGGTGTAATCCTCGGTTGAGAGTGTGCAATTTTCAACTATGTATTTTAGTGCATCCTCTTCGTTTTTCTCTACTGCAAACATTGCAGCATCAAATTCTTTCGCCCTGAGTTCATTTTCATAATTTCGTTTCATATCTGATTTTAAATTTTCAGGATATGTTAACCTATATAAAGCAACTAACGGTTTTTCCTGTTGGTCGGCACGGTCAAACTGACTGTCGTATTTATTAAAATCAAATTTGCCGTTTTCTATAAGAAAATCGTTTCTGTCGGTATAACTGTAATAAAATTCACTTATGAAAACTTTTGCTTTTTGTTCCTCTAAAGAAATGATGTGAGCAAAGCAAGTTTTTTTATCGTTGCGGTGTTTGTAATCAAGGGTGTTTTCAAACCCGAGAGCAAGATTTTTTACACCACAGGGAACTTTAACAGTGGGGCATAGGGGATATTCAGACTTCAGTAGGAAACTTGACGAAAACATAGTTCCACATATCGGCGGTATAAGGCAGGGTGTTTCAGGGAAGACCGCACCACCTATATAGCTTAGTTTACTGTTAAAAACAACCGAAGTTAAGTTTTTGCAAAGTTCAAAGCATTTGTCACCAATGTAACTAAGGGATTCGGGAAAAACAACTGATTTCAACCCAAAACACCGTTTAAAAGCCTTATCCTTAATTATACTAAGATTCTTTGAGAATGTTATTTCTTTAAGGTTTATACAACCGCTGAAAGCACTTTCTTCAATTATCTCAACACTGTCGGGTAAATGTACTTTTTCGAGGGAAACACAGTTTTCAAAGGCATTTTGCGGAATTACTTTTAAGCCCTCGGGAAGGTTTAATGTTTTAATGTTTTTACAGTCTTTAAAAGCCGAAGCACCGATGTGTTTTACTGATGACGGGATTGTGATTTCTTCGAGGGAGGTGCAGTTTGAAAAAGCGGAATCACCGATTGATTTAAGATTTTTTGAAAAGATAAGTTCTTTTAAATTTGAACAACCGCTAAAGGCGGAGTGTTCAATTTTTTTAACCGTAAAAGCCAATTCCACACTCGTTAAAGTGTGGTTAAAAGCGAATTTTCCGTTTTTAATAACAGGTGTAAAACACCGTATGGCTTTAACATCCGATTTTTTCAAAAAAATTATCTCTCCCGAAGGTGGTTTTTATCAATATAAAGTGGGGTTGCCCATAGGGGCAGACGGCTTTTATCGAATCCGTTATCGTGTATAACAAAAGCATTTTTATATAACGGTGTTTTTTCGGGGTATTTTCCGTCACCGTCGGTAAAGTAAATTATACCGTTAAAATGTTTCTTATTTGTTAAACTGTCAAATATATTATCAGCGTATTCAAAAACGGGAGTGAAATCCGTACCGCCGAAACCGTGCAGAGTAATATTGTTCATATATTCCTCAAGCTCACGTTCATTTTTGATAATGGCAACATCTTTGATTTCATTGTCACATTGAATAATGTGTATTTCGAAATCCTTTTTGAAAAAGTCGGTTGCGGTAAGAATCGCATAAGTTTTTTTAATAAAGCCTTCAACAAGTGAACCTTTGACTGAACCTGAGGTATCAATAGCAATAATAAGCCTTCTGATTTTATTGTTTTCGCAGTATTCCAGTGGCTCTACAAGAGGGATATTATCATACAGACGAAGACCGTAAGTATAATAAATATAGTCAAACTCGTCGTCGTTTATTTCGAGGGCTTCATTGTCCTGTAAAAAAGACGCGAGTAAGTCCTTGTAACTGAATTTTTCTTGGGTAACATTTTTTAAAATCTGCAGACCGTTACCCGAGGAATAGCCAAACTGTGAGGGGAACATTTCAATATCACGTAATATCTGATTTGCAGTTTCTTTCCATTGGTTTTCTGAGTCGCTGTGGGAATTACCCATATTTGAAAGGGTTTCGCCGTTTTCCTGATATTGACCCTGTCTCTCATCCTGCATTTTATAAATAGAACGAGCCTCAACCTCAATAGTTTCGTCATCATCCTCCGCAGAATAAAGGGCATTTTTGTACCAGATATTATGGTCATCCGAGTAAAACAATTCTTTGTAAATATCCAATTGCTCTGGTTCAATTTTTTCATCAATGAAGTAATAATATAAATTTTCTGCAGTGAAACTGTTTATTTTATCGGATAGATTTTCGATAACTTTATTCTGTATATCTGTTTTTTCGGTTTTTGAACTGCGGATGTTTAATTCATTGATGATTTTTTCAACGCATATATCACACGCAATATCCCATAGCTTTTTATTTTTGAAGTTTGTTCCCCATATATGCAGAAACATACAGTGCAGTATGGAGTGTAAAAGAAGCCTTGTTACATCATTACTGTTTTTGGCGTATTTACGGCATATATCTTCGGGGTCATAGTAAAATGCATTGCCGTCAGTATAATTTGATTTATCGTTAATATACTCGATACCCTCGATTGCCCTTATGAAAGCGGGTAATTCTCTGCATATATCTTTTTTTGTTTGTTCTGTTATTTCAAGTGCAACTTTTTGTGAATTGCTTTTTGCGGACATAGGGTATCACTTCCTTATAGTACAAGCACTGTCCTGTCGGCAGTGCTTGTTAATTTTTAAAATTCTATTTTGATTGTGTGTTCACCAACATCGGTCTTGATTTCAATATCGTAACCGATATTACCGGGGATTTCTTTGATTTCGTATTTGCCGTCGCATTCAATCTTTTCGGGTTTCTTGTCAACGTAAATAATTGTCGGTACTTTGAACTTCTTTTCCTGAGTGTATTTTAAAGTGAAGGTCCGGTTATCAAAATCGTACTTATATGAAATTATTTTACCTGTAACTGCCTTCGGACGGGGACGGGTAAGCACCTTCATAAAGTCTTGTTTGAGAATATCGTCAAAATAACACCAGTAAGTGTTACTCCATTTGTAACTGTCAAATTTATCCTGTAAAAATCTTATGTGAGGATACCAACCGTCACCCTCGGCACAAGAACCCCATTCACCGACAATACAGGGTACGTTAAGCCTTTCCTGAGTTCTGCGGTGTTGGTCAAAAATCATACCAACACGTGAATTACTTGCGTACTTGTACGCGGGTGTATCAACCATAAGGTCGTACGCGTGGGGAGCGAAAACCTGCATAGGCTCTCTTTCTCCGTTAACTGTAACGGGGGTGTTGCAACAGGGGATACCCATATTTGAGTAATAGTTGTTTTCGATAAACATAGCACCCTTGTCGGTTACTTCACGTACCGCAGTTGCCATTCTACTGACAAAGGGTGAGTAACGTTCGGTGTCAAATCTTCTTACAATATCGTCGCAATCGGATACTATTTTTCTTAAAACTTCACCGTCATATTGGTCGAGAACACGTATTTTTTCAGAGCCGAGTCCCTGTTTTATAAGTTCTTTTTTGTCAATTCTACCGTCTGTAAGGGTGGTTTTTGCCAGACCCAAAATGATTCTTCTGAAAATTCTGCCGCCGTCTGCACCGGGGAAGGGCTCGTTGAAAAAGTCGAAACCGAAAAGAGCGGGTTTATCTTTAACTTCTCTTACAAGGCGTTTCCACATATTTGCGTAGTAGTCCTGTAAGCCTATTTTGTTGTACTTTGTGTTGTTCCAGAAGTTGTCAAAGGCTCTGAAACAAGCACCGCCGTAGAAATAGGGCTCTGCCCAGACTGCAATTTGTTTTCGGGGTGTGTATTTATCCGTAAGTGTAGCCCAACGGGGTGCGCCGTCACCGTAACAATGGGATGAATAAACATCCTGATGACAGTCGAGATATGCGTAAATACCGTATTCTTCGCATTTGTCGAGGAATTCTCCAAGGTCGGCAATAAGTTTTTTGTTGTATCGACCGGGTACGGGTTCCATAGCCGCCCAGGTAAAACCTAAGCGAATCATATCGTAGCCCCTTGCTCTGAATTCCTCAAAGGGGAATTTGTCGGGTGCATAACCGTAAGCAGGGTTTTCTTTATCAAAATCCTTTTTATCAACAACGTTCATACCGCTGAATATGCGTTCTCTGCCGTGTTCGTCAACGAATCGCATACCGTCAATTGTAATTCTATCCATTAGTTAACCTCCCGAAAATTATTTATTTGTTTTTACTGTGGCTTTTACAGGCTCTGAGTATGTATCCCAGAAAGAACCTGCTATAAGTTCAATATCGTACTGTGTGTCGGCTTTTAAGTCGTCAAAATCAATGGAAAGAGTTTCGGGCATATTGTAGAAATAATACTCGCTCCATATTTTTTTCTGTTTAACTGTTAAACCGTTATCCGCTTCTTTTATGACAACTTTGTAGTCGTTAACGTAATCTGTTTTTGTCTTTGCCTGAGGGAATGTAACTTTGAAACCGTTACTGTTAATATCACTAATGGTAATTTGAGCATTTTCAAACCAAGGAGCATCGGTTGTTTTGTAACGTGCATCAGTGTATTTGAAAGAGTCAACATTCCAAGGCTCGTCAATTTCCCATACAAAGGGGAAGAAGTTGTCTGTAAGAACATCGTAAGGATAAATTCTCACTGCACCCTCTGCGTTAGCCTCAACTATAAGCATCTGTGCGCAGTCTTCTTTTTTAGGGGGACAAGTGCCGTAGTGCTTGTCGAATTCATCTAATTCAAAATAAGAGAGTGAACCTGTGCCGAGACAGGTAAAATGTCTTTGGTGAATAGAGCGGGGGTCATTAATCGGTACGTGTGAGTGACCCGAAAAGTCTATGACCTGAGGATAGTCCATAAGGGTGGGTATGAAAGATTCATCCGCCCAATAAATACTACCGGAAACAGTGTCTGTAAGATGGGGATGCTGGAAAAAGAAAATGGGCTTTTTAGGGTCTTTTTCACGGGCAATTTTAAGTTCTTTTGAAGCATATTCAATTTTGTCAGGGTCATATTCGCAACCGTGAGAGGATGACATTGTTATAAAATGAAAACCGTTAATTTCAATGTGGTTATCCACGGGTATGCCGAATACTTCACCAAAAAGTTTGTATGCCGCCTCAACACCGTTACCGTGATATTCGTGACTTGCCATATTGAGCATATACTGAGTTTCCGGCTTAAGGTTATTATCCATAGTAGCCTTGAATTTTCTCATTTGGGTTTCGGTACCTGAGTTTGCAAAGTCGCCGTCGGCAAAAACTGCGTCAAGTTTATTGTATGTAGGGTGTTCTTCCGCTAATCTGTACGCAATTTTAATTGCTTTTTCCATTCTTTCTTCTTCAATACAATGTTCATCCTTGTAGTGAACATCGCTCACAACCATAAATCTGAGAATAGGACTAAACTCTTTTTGTAACATAAATTTGCCTCCGGAAAGTTTTAAAGTATATCATTTTAATTTTATCATCAGCGGTTGTATAATTCAATTGTAAAATCAAACAATTACAAGTAATAAAATATGTTAAAAAGTTTCATATTTGTATTTATTTTTGTTTATTTGTATGCTATAATTAAGAAAAAACAAAAAGGAGTTTTAAATATGCAGATTACTAAAGATACAGTTATCGGTAATATTCTTGACGAAGCACCCGATACAGCACCTTTTTTCCTTGAAATGGGTATGCATTGCATAGGTTGTCCCGCTTCAAGAGGTGAAACAGTTGAAATGGCTTGTATGGTTCACGGTGTTAATGCCGACGAACTTATTGCTAAAATCAACAAATTCCTCGCTGAAAAATGAATGTGAATCTCACACCGAGGCTTTCTGCTGCCGCATCTCTTGTGAGGGGCGGCGGCATTATTGCGGATATCGGTACGGACCACGGTTATCTGCCCGTTTACCTTATTCAATCGGGTAGGGTAAAGGGTGCTATTGCCGCTGATATAGGCAAAATGCCCTTGCAGAATGCCGCAAAAACCATTGAAAATTACGATTTAGATAATGTGATTTCATTGAGATTATCCGACGGACTTCGTGAGTTTTCCGAAGGTGATGCGGATGAATATGTTTTTGCGGGTATGGGTGGTACTCTTATAGCCGAAAAATTAGCGGAAACTCCGTGGATAAAAAACAGTAATTTGCATTTTGTGTTCCAACCTCAGTCAAGGGCTGAGGATTTGCGAAAATTCCTTTTTGAAAACGGCTTTTCAATTAATAATGAACTTGCCGTACACGAGGGCAGGCGTGTTTACATAACCTTTGATGCAAACTATACGGGTGAAAATAAACCTTTCACCGATGCGGATTGTTTTATCGGTAAGCTTCCTCATACCGAGGATTCTCATAAACACCTGTCACTCCAACTTACAAGACTTAAAGAAAAATACAACGCATATTTACAATGTGACAGAGTCGATGAAGTCCCCGGACTTCTTGATACTATACAGAAAATCGAAGGTTTTATTAATGCTTAAAACAATTGCTCAGATAATTGGTTTCGGCGGTGCAGGTCTAAACTTTTTATCTTTTCAACAAAGTAAACGCCGTGGTATAATCGGTGTGCAGATTGGCGCGGCGGTACTTTTTATAATCCATTACATAATTCTGGGAATAGACGGTGACGGCGAGGCTTTTTCAGGGGCGGCACTTAATTTTATCGGTCTTTTACGTTCAATAGTTTTTATAAATAACCATAAAAAATGGGCGAAAAGCCCCATTTGGTTAGTTGTCTTTGTTGTTATAAGTACCGTTGCGGCTATTTTAACCTGGGAGGCGTGGTATTCATTCCTTCCCTCTGCGGCTATGATTCTTACGACCGTCAGTTATTGGATGAAAAGCGAAACAAAGATTCGTCTTATTACTTTCCCAAGTTCTCCTTGTTGGCTTGTTTATAACATCATAGTCGGCTCTGTGGCGGGTATTGTCACCGAATGTATAGTTATGACCTCGCTTATTATTGCAATTGTCAGATACGATATTTTAAAGAAGAAAAAGGCGGTTAAAAATGAAGATTAAAGAAGTTTATGATTTCCTTGATTTTGTAGCACCCTTTGAAACAAGTGCCGAGTGGGATAACTGCGGTCTTAGTGTGGGCTCACTCAATAATGATTTTTCAAAAATTCTTGTGGCTCTTGATGTAACGGATGAGGTTATCGATGAAGCACTTAAAATTGGTGCAGAGTTAGTTATAACTCATCATCCCTTGATTTTTAACCCTGTTTCACAGGTGGAGAGCGAAAGTGTTTTATATAAAGCAGTAAAATCGGGGATTACTTTTATTTCATCCCATACTTGCCTTGATAAGGCAATAGGCGGTGTAAATGATTGTCTGGCTCGTAAGGTGGGTATAAAGAATATACAACACGAAATTATTGATGAGTTTTTAAAGGTTGGCGAAATCGAACCTTGTACCGTCAAGGAGTTTGCTCAAAAAGTGAAAGATGCTCTCGGTGGTGCGGTGGCTTTTGCGGATAATGGTAAGGTTATCAGTAAAGTTGCCTTTTGTTCAGGTGGCGGTGGCGATTTAATCAATGCCGCGGCTATAATCGGTGCGGATGCACTCCTTACAGGTGAAGCAAAACACCACGAATACCTTGAAGCAAAACATCTTGGTGTTGCCTTGCTTACGGCGGGACACTACGAAACCGAGGTTGTTGTTTGTGATTATTTAAAAGACCTTTTGGTTAAACAATTTGATAATACGGAAATTGTGGTTTTCAAGGGAAAATCACCCGTTGATTTTGTGTGAGTGATAAAAAATGGCATTGGACGGAATGTATCTCAGTTTTCTCGTTTCGTCGGTAAATAAATTACTGACAGGCGCGAAAGTTGATAAAATTCACCAACCCTCAAAAAACGAGTTGGTGTTTATAATGCGGACAAAGGGCGGTATGCATAAGCTTTATTTTACGGCGGATGCAAATAGCCCTCGCTTTGCCGTGGTGGAAAAAACACCCGAAAATCCACAGAATCCGCCAATGTTATGTATGCTTTTCAGGAAGCGTCTTGTTGGTGCGACACTTCTTGGTGTTGAGCAAATGGGACTTGATCGTGTTGCTTTCTTTAATTTTGACGCAACCAATGAAATCGGCGACAGAGTAAAACTTACCCTTGCGGTTGAAATAATGGCACAACACAGCAATGTTATCCTCTTTGATGGTGATAACAGGATTGTGGATGCTCTCAAAAGAGTTGACGGTGAAAAGTCATCTTACCGCCTTGTTTTACCGGGTGCTCAATATAAATTACCCCCGCAACAAGAAAAAATTGATTTAAGAGTCAGTGAGCCAACCATTGTTTGCGAAAAAATTCTTGAACAAGTGAACTCTAAAATTTCGGGTGCTATATTAAAAACATTACAGGGTGTTTCACCTTTATTATCCCGTGAAATTGCTTTCAGGGTTTGCGGTGACGATAAGGGAATAGGGGAGTTAAATTCCGCCGATAAAATGAATCTCCTTTGTGAAATCAGTGCATTAAAAACAATGCTTTGCTCCTATTCTCCTGAACCTGCAATGATTCTCGATGAGTCCGAGAAACCGCTTGAGTTTTCATTTATGCCCATTACCCAATATGGTGACAATTTGAAAACCATAAAAAAAGAAAATGTTTTCTCTCTTCTTGAAGGCTTTTACTCCGAACGTGACAGGCTGTTAAGAGCCCGTTCTAAAGGTGCTGAACTTTTTAAGGTTATTGAAAATGCTATTGAGAGAACGTCAAGAAAAATCAATAACCAACAGGAAGACTTGAATAAATGTGCCGATAGGGAAAACATAAGAATAAACGCAGAACTTGTGACCTCCGCTCAGTACAGATTACAAAAGGGTACTTCCGTTTATGAGGTTGAGAATTATTATGATAATAACAACCTTGTTAAAATTTCTGTTGACCCTGCACTTTCGCCCTCGCAGAATGCACAGAAACTCTACAAAGAATACCGTAAAGCCTGTACGGCGGAAAATATGCTTATTAAACTTATCGAAGATGGCAAGGAAGATTTAGCCTATCTTGAAACTGTTAAGGATTTACTTGAACGTTCCACCCTCGAAAGAGAGTTTTCGGAAATCAAAGATGAGCTTATTGCTCAAGGCTTTATTAAACCTAAGAAATCAGGCAAAAAGCAAATGAAAAAACAGGCTTTGCCACCCCTTGAGTTTAAAACAACCCAAGGACTTACAGTTCTTGTGGGCAGGAATAATCTTCAGAACGATAAACTGACTTTTAAAATGGGTCGAAAAGGGGATATCTGGCTTCATGCACAGAAATGCCCCGGTTCCCACGTTTTATTACTTTCTGAAGGTGGGGAAGTACCCGACGATGCCATTGTGGAAGCCGCCGAAATTGCCGCTTATTATAGCTCCGCAAAGGACGGCACAATAGTTACCGTTGACTATACGGATGTAAAAAACATCAAAAAGCCCAATGGTGCAAAACCCGGCTTTGTTGTTTACTATACTTACTACTCAGTAAACGTTAAGCCTAAAGATAAGGAATAACATATGTTTCAATAATTTAAACCGTCCTCATAAAGGGCGGTTTTTCTTTTGTCACTATTGACTTCAGTCATTAACGTTGCTTTTTAAAAATATATATTTACGAAGTAAATTTTTAATGAAAAGGTGAGTTGTGTGAAAAGGTTTTTAACTTTGATATTTGTTTTGGTTTTTATAATTCAGGCTTCTGTTGTAGGTATTTGTGAAGAACGAAAAGTCAGTGATGAGGAAAATGTTCAGTTACCGTCCACGTTTACATCCAAGGTTGTGGGCGGTGATGATGCAAGTAAACTACCCGTTGAAGTCAAAGCGAAGTCCGCCGTACTTATGGATGTTGCTACGGGGGAAGTGTTGCTTCAATACAATGCGGATGTTAAATTGTTTCCTGCATCCGTAACTAAAATTATGACTATGCTCCTTGTTGCGGAAGCCATTGATTCGGGTAGAATAACCCTTGCTGATAAGGTTGCTTGTTCCTCAAATGCTGCATCCAAAGGCGGGTCGCAGATATGGCTCGAGGAAGGGGAGGTTATGACAGTTGATGAACTTTTAAAAGCAACTGTTATCGGTAGTGCCAACGATGCGGCAACACTTCTCGGGGAATATATTTCGGGTAGCGAAGAATCCTTTATTGCCCTTATGAATGCCAGAGCAAAGGAATTAGGAATGAAAAATACTCATTTTGTAAATGCTACGGGTCTTGACGATACTACCGACGACCATCTTACTACTGCCCGTGATATCGCGATTATGTCCACTGAATTACTTAAGCATAAATTTATAATTGACTATACAACTGTTTGGATGGATTCTTTAAGAAACGGCGAAACGGAACTTGTAAACACAAATAAATTAGTAAGGTTTTATGATGGTACAACGGGTCTTAAAACGGGTACAACCGCTAAGGCGGGGTGTTGCGTGTCTGCCAGTGCCGAAAGGGACGGTCTTCACCTTGTAGCGGTAGTAATGGGTAGCGAAAACAGTAATGACCGTTTCAATACCGCCAAAGCTTTATTGAGTTGGGGATTTACAAACTATACTTTACATACCCCCGAACTTGATATAAAACAATATGAAAAAGTTAAAGTAATTTCGGGAAGAAGTGATTTTGTTGAAACTGTTTTCCCTGAGATACAACCTGTTCTTATAGAGAAAGGACAGGAAGAAAAGGTGAAAATTGCCGTGGAAATATCAGAAAACGTTGATGCACCCGTTTCCGAAAAACAGACTCTCGGCACGGTAAAAGTGAGCCTTGATGATAAGATTATAGACGAATACAAAATACTTTGTCGCACCGAGGTAAAGAAACTGAACTTCTTTGACGGTATTCTGAAAATATTTAACTTTATTTCTAACGGAAAAACCGCATATCCCTTTACAAATGCTTGACAATTATTGCACCCTTTGGTAAAATCAATTGATAATGAATAAGTATGATTAAAATCTAAGGATGTGTTTGTTGTGTTATATACTTCAACAAGAGATAACAATGTAAAAGTAACTGCTTCCAAGGCAATTACGGACGGTATTTCTCCCGACGGCGGTTTGTATATTCCCGAGTCAATACCCCAGCTCAGTGCCGACGAAATCAAGGCTCTTTGCGGTGTTGATTACAAGGAACGTGCTAAAAAAGTCTTGGGTCTTTATCTTACCGACTTTACAAAAGATGAACTCGATTATTGTGTTGAGGGTGCATACAAAGACGGTAAATTCGCTTCCCCGTTTGTAGCCCCCGTAGTTAGTCTTCACGATAATGTTAATATACTCGAACTTTTCAAAGGCCCCACTTGTGCATTCAAGGATATGGCTTTACAGATTCTTCCCTATCTTCTAACAGTTTCCGCTAAGAAGAATCTTAAGGATAAAGAAATTGTAATCCTCGTTGCTACATCCGGTGATACAGGTAAAGCGGCTCTTGAAGGCTTCAAGGATGTTGAGGGTACAAAAATTCTTGTATTCTATCCCAATGACGGTGTCAGCCCCATGCAGAAATTGCAGATGACTACACAGGATGGTAACAATGTTGGTGTTTGTGCGGTTTACGGTAACTTTGACGATTGTCAGACCGGTGTTAAAAACATCTTCACTAATAAAGAAATTCTCGACAGATTCGAAAAGAACAATCTTGTATTCTCATCCGCTAACTCAATTAACTGGGGTAGACTTGCTCCTCAGATTGTTTACTATGTATCTGCTTACTGCGATATGGTAAACAGTGGCGAAGTTAAATTTGGTGACAAAATCAACGTAGTTGTTCCCACAGGTAACTTCGGTAATATTCTTGCGGCTTATTTTGCAAAAGAAATGGGCTTACCAATTAATAAACTTATCTGTGCTTCAAACGCCAACAATGTACTTACAGACTTTATTGAAACAGGCGTTTACGACAGAAACCGCAGTTTCTTTACAACTGTTTCACCCTCAATGGATATCCTTATTTCAAGTAACCTTGAAAGACTTCTTTATATCCTTTGTGGCAGAAATGATGAAATTATAAACGATTGGTTCGGCAAACTTAAAACCGAAGGTAAATACACCGTTTCCGATGATGTTAAGACCCTCATTCAAGATATGTTCTTCGCAGGTTGCTGTGATGATGTGGCAACTGCCGAAACAATTAACGCAACATATAACGATTACAATTACCTTGCTGATACACATACTTCTGTTGCTCTCAATGTTTGCGATGCTTACATTGAAAAAACAGGGGATAAAACACCTGTTGTTGTAGCATCTACCGCATCACCCTTTAAATTTTCAAAAGCAGTTCTTTCTGCTGTTGAAAAGAATTCTGCAGATTATGACGATGAATTTGCTACTGTTGATGCACTTGAAAAAATATCTTCTCTTAAAGCACCCGAACAGCTTTCTGCTCTTAAGGGTAAACAGGTTAGATTTACTCAGGTTACCGCTAAAGAAGATATGGCAGACGTTGTATTCAATATGTTGGGTATCTAAGAAAGGGGTTTCCGATGTCGTTATTTGCAATCGGTGACACACATCTCTCTCTATCCGTTGATAAACCTATGGATGTTTTTAAAGGGTGGACTGATTATACCGAACGCCTTGCGGGTAACTGGAATAGTATTGTGGGTGAAAATGACAGTGTTGTCATCCCCGGTGATATTTCCTGGGCAATGAATTTTGATGAGGCTAAAAAGGATTTTCAGTTTCTTCATTCTTTGAACGGTACTAAGTACATCCTTAAAGGTAACCACGATTATTGGTGGAATACCATGTCTAAAATGACAAAGTTTTTAGACGAAAACGGATTTGATTCAATTAAGATAATTCATAATAACGCATATCCCGTTGAAGGGTTTGCTCTTGCGGGTACACGGGGATGGTTTTATGACGATTCGGAAGGGGATGTGCATAAAGTTATACTCCGTGAGGCGGGTCGTCTTCGTACATCTTTAAAGGCGGCTTCGGAATTAGGCGGTGAGATAATCGCCTTTCTTCACTATCCGCCCATAAACGAAGTTCAACGATGTGATGAACTAATTGATGTTTTAAAGGAGTTTCCCGTAAAACAGTGCTATTTCGGTCATCTTCACGGCTTTGTTGCACCCGGGTGTGCTAAGATAGAAAGTGACGGAATTTCCTATAATCTCGTGTCAGCGGATTACCTGAGATTCACTCCGAAATTAATAGTTCCTTGATTATTTTAATGAAAAACAAGCCTGAATTTAAAAATATCGGGTTTATTTTACCAAATATTTGAAATTTCTTTAAAAAACAGTGGAAATTCGCGGATTATTATGATATAATTTCGCAGTTAATATGTTTATTAAATGTTCGCAAATGAAAGGATGTTATTCAAATGAGTTTAAAGTCTTGCGAAAAAATCGAAACAAACGTATATGCGGTTGAACTTTCTCTTGAGGGCGATGCTTTCAAGTCAGCAGTTTCAAAGGCTTATACAAAAACAAGGGGCAAATACAATGTTCCCGGTTTCCGCAAGGGTAAGGCTCCCAAGCACATTA
This sequence comes from Oscillospiraceae bacterium, assembly GCA_015066345.1. Classification (GTDB taxonomy): domain Bacteria; phylum Bacillota; class Clostridia; order Oscillospirales; family Acutalibacteraceae; genus DTU089. The sequence continues at coordinate 33,010 of SVOQ01000020.1, read as the reverse complement.
TCGAAACTTACTACGGTAAAGAAACTTTCTGGTACGATGCAATTGATGCTGAGTACGGTGCTCTTTACGAAGCAGCTATCAAAGAAGCGGGTATTGAACCTGTTGCTGCTCCCTATGACGATGAAATCGTTGACATCAGTGAAAATGGTTTCACAATCAAATTAAAAGTAACTGTAAAACCCGAAGTTGAGCTTAAAGCTTACAAGGGAATCAAAGCAGAAAAAGAAAAAGTTACAGTTAAAAAAGCCGAAATCAAAGAAGAAGTTGAAAAAGCTCTTGAAAAAGACGCAAAACTCGTTGCCGTTGAAGGCAAAGCAGCTAAAAAGGGCGACATTGCAACAATCGACTTCGAAGGCTTCCTTGACGGCGTAGCATTCGACGGCGGCAAAGGCGAAGGCTATGACCTTGAACTTGGTTCAGGTAGCTTTATCCCCGGCTTTGAGGAGCAGGTTATCGGTCACAAAGTTGACGAGGAATTTGATATTGACGTTACTTTCCCCGAAGACTACGGCTCAGAAGAACTTGCAGGTAAAGCAGTTGTTTTCAAAATCAAACTTCATAAGATTATGAAGAAAGAACTCCCCAAATATGATGATGAGTTCGTTAAAGATGTAAGCGAATTTGACACTGTTGCAGATTACGAAAAACATCTTGAAGAAGAAATCAAAGCAAGAAAAGAAGCTGCTGCAGACCGTGCATTCGAAAGTGCAGTAATGGATACTCTTGTTGATAATGTTGTTGCAGAAATTCCTGCAGTAATGATTGAAAAAGAAATCGACAACCAGATTAACGAGTTTGAATACAGACTCCGTTCACAGGGGCTTCAGCTTGATATGTACCTTCAGTACCTCGGTATGGACGTTGCTGCTCTTCGTGACAGCTACAAAGATGGTGCTGAAAAACAGGTTAAACTCCGCCTTGCTCTCGAAAAAGTTGCAGCTCTCGAAAATATCGAAATTTCTGATGAAGATGTTGATACAGAACTTAAAACTTATGCAGATGCATACGGTATGCCTATCGAAAAAATCAAAACTCTTATTTCTTCTGATGATGTTAAGGCAGACCTTGCTTGCAGAAAAGCAATGGATATCGTAAGAGATACTGCAGTTGCAGGTGCAAAGAAAAAAGCTGCTCCTAAGGCAGATGACGCTGCTGCGGAAGAAAAGCCGGCGGCAAAAAAGGCTCCCGCAAAGAAAACAACAACTAAAAAGACCACAGCTAAGAAAACTGCAGAAAAGGCAGAAGATGCTGAATAATTAAAATTTATGCCGCCACAGTAAATACTGCGGCGGTATATGTATATTTTTGTGAAGTGTTTAAATTGATATAAACATTCCAATAATCATCCTGTTACTATTGTTAGGAGGTTAACATTATGGCACTTGTTCCTTACGTTGTTGAGCAGACCAATCGTGGTGAACGCTCTTACGACATTTTTTCAAGACTTCTCAATGACAGAATTATCGTTCTTTCCGACGAGGTTAACGATGCTACCGCAAGTATAATCGTTGCTCAGATGCTTTATCTTGAGGGTCAGGATCCCGAAAAGGACATTAATTTCTATATCAACAGTCCCGGCGGAAGTGTAACCGCAGGTCTTGCTATTTACGATACAATGCAGTACATCAAATGCGATGTTTCTACTATTTGTATGGGTATGGCGGCATCTATGGGTGCATTCCTTTTTTCATCCGGTGCTAAAGGTAAACGTTATATTCTCCCCAATGCTGAGGTTATGATTCATCAACCTCTCGGCGGTGCTAAGGGTCAGGCAACCGAAATCCTCATTGCTGCGGACCACATTAAGAGAACCAAAGAACGTTTGAACAAAATTCTTGCCGAAAATACAGGTAAGAGTGTTGAAGAGATATTTGCCGATACCGAGCGTGATAATTGGCTTACCGCAGAGGAAGCAGTTGCTTACGGTATTGCAGATAAAATTATCGAGAAAAGATAAGGGTGGTCTTTTTTGGCACGAGATGATATAAAAGATAAAAAGGTAAGGTGTTCGTTCTGTGGTAAAACCGCGGACCAGGTTGAACGAATGATATCGGGACCCGGTGTTTTCATTTGTGATGCCTGTGTTGAGCTTTGTATGGACATTGTTGAAGGTGTGCCATCAAAGCAACAAAAGAAGGTAACTACCGAACCTGCAAAAAAATTGCCCAAACCTGTGGAGATAAAGAAAGCCCTTGACGAATACGTTATTGGTCAGGATGCTGCTAAACAGGTTTTAAGTGTGGCGGTTTATAACCATTATAAAAGAATATATTTTGATTCACCTGATGATGTTGAAATAAATAAAAGTAACGTGCTTATGCTCGGTCCTACCGGTGTCGGTAAGACATTACTTGCTTCAACTCTTGCTAAAATTCTTGAAGTGCCGTTTGCTATTGCGGATGCTACTACATTAACCGAAGCAGGATACGTTGGTGAGGACGTAGAAAACATTCTTCTTCGTCTTATTCAGGCGGCGGATTTCGACGTTGAAAAAGCAGAACACGGTATTATTTATGTTGACGAAATCGATAAAATCGGCAGAAAGTCCGAGAATACATCCATTACCCGTGATGTAAGCGGTGAAGGCGTACAACAGGCACTTCTTAAAATTATTGAAGGTACTGTTGCCAATGTACCGCCTCAGGGTGGCAGAAAGCATCCTCAACAGGAGTTTATTCAGATTGATACTTCCAAGATTTTATTTATCTGTGGCGGTGCTTTCTCGGGAATCGAAAAATTAGTTGAAGACAGGCTCGGTAAGGCTGTTTTAGGCTTTGGCGGTGAACTTCACTCCAAGAGCGAACTTAAATCCATGGATATGTATGCTAAAGTTATTCCTCAGGATTTAGTTAAATTTGGTCTTATTCCTGAACTTGTTGGTCGTATTCCTGTAATTACAAGCCTTGAAAATCTTGATGTTGACGGACTTGTTAATATTATTACTCAACCTAAAAATGCCCTTTTGAAGCAGTATACAAGCCTTCTTAAAATGGACAAAGTAGAGCTTAATTTCACTGATGATGCCATTAAGAGAGTTGCCGAGCTTACCATTGAAAGGGAAACGGGTGCAAGAGGTCTGCGCTCCATTATGGAAAGTATTCTTATTCCCATTATGTACAGTGTGCCTTCTGACCCGTCAATTACTGCGGTTAAGATTACTGCCGATGTTGTAGACGGTAAAAGTGAGCCCGTTTACTTAAAGAAACCTAAAGAAAATAATAAAGCGGTTTAAACCGAACTAATTTCAGGGTGATTTATCATTTTATCATTAAATGAAATCACCCTGTGTTAAATTATCCGTATTATACAGGAGTTAATATGTCAGAAAAAATTTATCAGCCCGAAACTTTACCCGTCCTTGCTCTCAGGAATCTTGTGATTTTCCCCGAGCAGACCATGAGTTTTGAAGTGGGCAGATTAAAATCAGTACGAGCAATAAAGTCCGCAATTGAGACCGAGGACAGAAAGATTTTCCTCGTTTCTCAGAAGGATGCAATGATAGAAGACCCCAAGTTTTCAGATTTAAGTGAAGTTGGCGTTGTTGCCGAAATTAAGCAGATTTCAGGCTCCGCCGACAGTAACAATTTTGAAATCGTTGTTGAGGGTCTTTACAGAGCGTGTGTCAAAGAGGTAACGAGGGAGCGTATTTCACTTCGTGCGCTTGTTCAAAGACTTAATGAGGTTTATCCCGATAACGAAAATCCTCTTACTGTTGCAACTTTAAGAACATTGAAATCTAAGTTTGATGAGTATGTTTCTGTAAGTCCGCGAATTGCTCCCGAGATTTTCCTTTCAATCCTTGAAGAGGGTAATATTGCCGATGTAACTGATGATATAGCAGGTCATTTTCACTTTGAAATTTCTGATAAACAGAAACTTCTCAATGAACTTGACGTAATGAAACGTGCGGAGATGCTCTGCGGTATTTTGTCAAAAGAAACTCAGATTCTTAAACTTGAACTTGAAATTTCCGATAAAGTTCAGGAAAAAATGGATAAAAACCAAAGAGAGTATTATCTTCGTGAGGAAATGAAAGTTATTTCCAATGAACTTGGTGACGATGATTCACCCGTTTCGGAAGCAAATAAATATAGGGAAAAAGTATCTGCGTTACCCATTGATGATAAGGCTAAAAAGAAACTTTACGAAGAATGCGACAGACTCATTAAAACCTCACCCGGTAGCCCTGAGTCCAACGTAACCCGTACATATCTTGAAAGGGTAACGAGTTTGCCTTTCGGCGTTTATACCGAAGATTCTCTTGATGTTGCGTCGGCACGTAAAATTCTTGATAAAGACCATTACGGACTTCAGGACGTAAAGGAGAGAATTATTGAACTTATTGCCGTTAAGAAACTCGCACCCGATGCTAATGCACAGATTTTGTGCCTTGTTGGTCCTCCCGGTGTTGGTAAAACATCTGTTGCAAAATCCCTTGCCGAGGCTATGGGTAGAAAATATGTGCGTATTTCTCTCGGCGGTGTCCGTGATGAAGCGGAAATCCGTGGTCACAGAAAAACATATATTGGTTCAATGCCCGGTAGAATAATTACTGCTATTGAACAGGCGGAAACTGCCAATCCCTTGATTTTACTTGATGAAATTGACAAATTAGGCAGTGATTATAAGGGTGACCCATCATCCGCTTTGCTCGAAGTTCTTGACGGTGAACAGAACAATACTTTTACCGACCACTATGTGGAAGTTCCCTTTGATTTAAGCAAGGTTCTCTTTATTACTACCGCAAATGATGCTTCTCAGATTCCCGGACCTCTCTACGACCGTATGGAAGTAATTGAGTTATACAGTTATACTGCCGAGGATAAATTTGCCATTGCTAAAAAACATCTTGTACCTAAGCAGGTAAAGAATTTCGGTATGAATAGCCGTATGATAAGATTTACCGACGGTGCAATAAGAAGTTTAATATCCGATTATACAAAAGAAGCGGGTGTACGTACACTCGACAGAACTATAACAAAAATAATCAGAAAAGTTGCGGTTAAATTCGCCGAAGGCTTTGAGGGAAAAGTAACTGTTGACCCCGCATCTTTGAGCGAATATCTCGGTACACCCCGTTATAAAACAACCAAACTCGATTTTGATGATATGATAGGTGCTGCAAACGGACTTGCATGGACTTCTGTCGGCGGTGAAATGATGCAGATTGAAGTTGCGGTTCTTGAGGGTAGCGGTAAGATTGAACTAACAGGCTCCTTGGGTGACGTTATGAAGGAATCCGCAAAGGCGGCTATAACTTATATAAGAAGTCGAGCCGATGAATTAGGTATTGATAAGGATTTCTATAAAACCAAGGATATTCATATCCACGTTCCCGAAGGTGCAGTACCCAAAGACGGACCTTCCGCGGGTGTTACAATGACTACGGCTCTTGCATCTGCTTTAACGGGCAGAAAAGTTAACAGAAGCGTTGCTATGACGGGCGAGATTACCTTAAGGGGTAAAGTCCTTGCTATTGGTGGTCTTCGTGAAAAATCCACTGCCGCATTTAAAAACGGTATGAAAACCGTCTTAATTCCTGAGGAAAACAAAGGGGATTTAGATAAGGTTAACGAAACCGTTAAAAAGGCTATTGAATTTATACCCGTAAGTAATCTTGATGAAGTTCTCAGTGTTGCTTTGGAGGAGGTTAAAGTTACCCGTAAAGATAATGGGGTAAATAAAAAATCAACTCCTATAAAGAATACTGAAACTGATAAAAAATCCACGGGTGTATATTGCAGAGAGGTGTAAAAATGAATTATAACAAAGTTCAGTTTGAAGCCGCTTTCGGCACATTAAAGCAAATCCCTGAATCCGATTTACCCGAAATTGTTTTTGCAGGTCGCTCAAACGTGGGTAAATCATCGATGCTTAATCGATTATTTAACAGGAAAAATCTTGCGAGAGTTTCTTCTGTTCCCGGTAAAACAATTACTATTAACTTCTTTAAGGTTGAAGATGTTCGAATTGTTGACCTTCCCGGTTATGGTTATGCTAAAGTTGCTAAAGGTGAAAAACGCCGTTGGGCAGAAATGATGGAGGGATACTTCCGGAGTCCCCGTAACATTAAACTTGTAGTTCAGTTAGTAGATATGCGTCATAAACCGTCTGAGGATGACTATATTATGATGCGTTTCTTAAAGGATGCAGGGCTTCCCTTTATAGTAGCCGCAACCAAGAGCGATAAACTTAATAAAACACAGTATAACGAGCGTAAAAACGCCCTTAAAGAAGAGTTAGCCGAATTTGGCGATAACTTAACCATTCTTCCTTTCTCCTCTGAAAAAGGCGAGGGAACGGACGAATTGAAATCTATAATTGAAAGTGTTCTATAAAATAAGTACCCCGCGCAAGGCGGGGTACTTATTTTATAGTTCTTCAAACATTACAAGTTCGGATGAAAGTGAGCAAGGAATGTAAACATTTATTCCTCGTGATTTTAATTCATTACCATATATCTCGTAACTTTCTCTTTCATTATCAAGTGTTACTTTATATGTCTTTGAAACATCAATACCCTTTGGAATAATATTGATGTTTTTTTCATTTGAACCTGAAAGAGTAAATACACCTATAACACCTTTGGATTTATCGGGAGAGGAGAGTTCGATAACGCAGTTATCAGTATTCGTTAAATCGGGTGTATGGTGATAAATTTTCGAATAGGATAAAAACGGTCTTATAAAATTCTTGTAAATATCAACGGAGTGCTTTATGAATTCCATTTGTTCAGTGTTCCATTGAGCGTAAGCAGGGGATATAACGTTAAGTGAAATATGACCGAGCATTGTGTTCCTCATATGGAAATCAAAAGAACCGAGTGTGTGACATCCCATTCCTGCAAAAAGTCTGTCAACTCTTTCGGGAGGAAGTGCCATAGTCATTCCGTTTGTTATCATAACCGAACGGGGTGCTTTCTGCCAGTCAGAAACCCACGTATGATTAAAGTTTTTCATCATACCAAGGTCGGTTCTTCCTCCGCCACCTGCACAATTTTCAAAAATAACATTCGGGAACTTCTTTTTGAGGTTTTCGTACATTTTATATACCGCCATATTGTGACGGGAATTAACGCACTCAAGAGCACCGCTTTTACATTTACGCATACCGAAATACTCGGTATAGTCAACATTGTGGTCAACTCTTAACAGGTCAAGTTCATATTCTGTTATTATCCGTGATAATTCGCTTTCGCACCACTCGGCACATTGGGGAACGGATAAATCCATAAACTTTGAGCTTCTTTCGCCTAAGGGGTCAACCGAAAGCCACTCGGGGTGAGCTTCATATGTGTCACAATATTTGCCTAAGCATTCAATATCTACCCATAAACCGAATTTTAAACCGTTTTCGTGAGCAAAATCGGATAACACTTTTATTCCGTCGGGATAACGTTCGGGGTCGGGCTTGTTTCTGCCGTTAAAATCAACCCATTGCATTTCTTTTTCCGGGGGACATTCCCAACCTGCGTCAATTGTAAAGATTTCACCGCCCATTTCTGCAAATTGACGTATAAATTCCTTGGTGTCTTCAACGTTCATTGTGTGCTCGGCACCCATACCGCAGTTAATAAGTGCCGCTTTGCCATCTGCTTCGGGCATATTAAGAACGGATTTTCTTATATGTGAGTGCATTTCATTAACTGCATTGTCAAGGTCACCTGCAACGTGTCCTATATGTACACTCGGAGAAGTGAAAACCTCGCGAGGTCTTAATATCATTAAGGGTTTATGTCCTGTTAATTCTGCTTTAAATGATAAATGGGTGTCGGATTCATATTTCTTTGCGTTATAATCAAGTCCGAAACTGAAGCCACCGCTCCAACCAATCTGAGCAAACCAGATTTTTCCCAAAATATTATTTTTTATAAAAATCAGGGGATGACGGAAACGATTTCTTGTAAAACGTCCGTCAATGAGAGTGTTACCGGGATAAAGGTCATTCCATTTAAATAAACCCTCGTTGCCCCAACGGTCATCATAGAAGTATCCTGTTGAATAATATTCTTCAATACTTTTATCCGTATGGTAATCGGAAACATCCATACTTTCCATTGCACCGCTTATAAGAGAAAGTCTGCTTATATTAAGGTAATCATCCGAAAGGTTTTCAATTTCAATCCAACGTGAAAACATCTGTGTGCCGTCAAGTAAAGTGAAAACCTTGATTTTTACGGGTTTGATAGTGCTTTTGAGTGTAAAAACAGAAGTTATGTTATTGTCCGATTTTTGGGTTTCGAAGTCTTCAAAAGACAAACCGAAATCCACACTTTGACCGTCTATTTCAATATTGAAAGAAAAAGGCTCGGCATAACGTTTGCGGTTAATTCGTGTAGGGCAGTTGGTTAAAACATTAAGAGGGTATCCTGACGCATTCCATCCGTAAGATATAAGCACACCGTTTTCAAAGCCCTCTTCGTAGACCATATTACCGCTTCTGTAACAAAATATGGGGTTTTCACCCTGTTGGTAATAAATATCAAAAAAATTGTCTTTTTTCATTTAATCACCTTGAAATTTAGCCGAAAGAATACTCTTTCGGCTTTATTATTAATCTTCATCAAGTTTAAGAATTGCCATAAATGCTTCCTGCGGAACTTCAACAGTACCGAAGGAACGCATACGCTTTTTACCTTCCTTCTGTTTTTCAAGAAGTTTTTTCTTACGGGTAATGTCACCACCGTAACATTTTGCAAGAACGTCTTTACGCATTGCTTTAACTGTTTCTCTTGCAATAACTTTACCGCCAATGGCAATCTGAATGGGGATTTCAAACATCTGTCTCGGAATATTGTCTTTGAGTTTTTCTGCTATCTTTCTTGCTCTGCCGTAAGCTTTATCGGCGTGAACAATGAATGAGAGTGCGTCAACAACATCGCCGTTTAAAAGAACGTCAAGTTTAACGAGGTTTGAACGTTTGTATTCGGAAATTTCATAGTCCAAAGATGCGTAACCGCGGGTTCTTGATTTAAGAGCATCAAAGAAGTCGTAGATAATTTCATTAAGGGGTAAATCGTATTTAATCTCAACACGGTCACCTGAAATATAATCCATATTCTTAAATGTACCGCGACGCTCCTGACAAAGTTCCATAACCGAGCCAACGTATTCCTGAGGTGCGTAAATATGAGCATCCGCAACGGGTTCCTCACTGAAGTCGATTAATGCGGGGTCAGGGTAGTGAGTTGGGTTATCAATTTCAATAACCTCACCGTTAGTAAGATGTATTTTATAAACAACGCTCGGAACTGTTGTTACAAGGTCGAGGTCGTATTCTCTTTCAAGTCTTTCCTGAATAATTTCAAGATGCAAAAGACCGAGGAAACCGCAACGGAAACCAAAGCCGAGAGCACCGGATGTTTCGGGTTCATATGAAAGGGAAGCATCGTTTAACTGTAACTTTTCCAATGCCTCGTGTAAATTTTCGTAGTCCGCACCGTCTGCGGGGTAAATACCGCAATAAACCATTGGAGTTGCTTTTCTGTAACCGGGGAGTGGCTCTGATGCAGGTTTTTGTGAAAGGGTGACTGTATCACCAACAACTGCATCACGTACGGTTTTAATTGATGCGGTAATATAACCAACTTCACCCGAACAAAGTTTACTTGTGGGTTGAAGTCCCGTAGCTTTCATTGTACCTGTTTCAACAACCGTGAATTCCGCACCCGTTGCCATCATTTTCATAGTGTCACCGGGTTTTATTGTACCGTCCACAATACGCACGTAAACAATAACACCTTTATAATTATCGTAAACAGAGTCAAAAATCAAAGCACGTAAGGGTGCATCGTCGTCACCCTCGGGTGGGGGGACTAACTCGACTATCTGTTCAAGTACCTGTTGCACATTTTCACCCGTTTTAGCAGAAACACGGGGAGCAGTATCACAGGGCAAACCGATAATTTCTTCCACTTCATTTGCAACTCTGTCAGGGTCGGCAGAGGGAAGGTCTATTTTATTAATAACCGGTACAAGTTCAAGATTATGGTCAAGGGCAAGATAGGTGTTACCGAGAGTTTGAGCCTCAATACCCTGGGATGCATCAATAATAAGTATTGCACCTTCACAAGCCGCAAGGGAGCGTGACACCTCGTAGTTAAAGTCAACGTGACCGGGGGTGTCAATGAGATTAAGTCGGTATGTTTTGCCGTCATTGGCTTTGTAGTCAAGTTTTACGGCGTGAGCCTTGATGGTGATACCTCTTTCTTTTTCGAGGTCCATATCATCAAGAATCTGAGCCTCCATATCGCGTTTTGAAACAGAATCGGTTATTTCAAGTAATCTGTCTGCAAGGGTAGATTTACCGTGGTCGATATGAGCAATAATTGAAAAATTTCGTATATCTTCTTTCTTTACAAGGGACATTTTCAGTTTCCTTTCAGTAAATATCTCTTATTTGTTGTTTTGGTTTTCAATATAAACTTTGTAAGTACTGAGGTTGAATATTTCTTTAATTCTCTCAGTTTCACCGCACAGATATAAATATCCGTAAAGAGTTTCAAGCCCCGTTGCGTAACGGTAATCTGCATCACTCTGATTTTTTGGTGAATGGGCACTGTGGGCGTTTCTTCCGCGTTTGAAAATGTATTCTTCATTTTCGTTAAGGTGGGGAAGTAACTCTTTTATTGCTTGTGCCTGAAACGCCGCGTTGACGTAGGTTATAGATTCTTTATGTAGTTTACCCGTAGGTTTGTTGGCGGAAAGAGCCAACATATTACGAACAAGTAAACTGTAAACTGCGTCACCCAGAAAAGCCAAAGTAAGGGGACTATACATTCGAGCCTCTTTTTCGCTTAAGGGTTGGCATATTTTATTTAAAATGTTTGATTCATCAGGGAACATAGTCAAACTCCAAGTCGTAAATACTTACGGTATCACCTTCGGTAATACCTCTGTCGATAAGGGATTGAATTATACCGCTTGTCTGCAGAACATTCTGGAAGTACTGTAATGATTCGTAGTCATTAAGGTCGGTTTTCATAAGTATTTTACCGAGCCATTCAGCCTCAACTATGAAAACATCACCCTCAACACGGATTTTGTAATCCTGTTTTGCAGTACGTAAAATTTCCTTAGGTGTGATTTCCTGTTTTTCGTAAATTCTTACGGGGGGGAGTTTCTGAAGTTCAGCGGCTACCGCATTGATAAGTTCCTGAGTACCCTCAGCAATGGGCGCTATAATTTCGTAATAGTCAAGCCCTTTTTCGCGTATATATTCTTTGAAGGTTTCTCTTTGTTCGTCGGTGGCAAGGTCGATTTTGTTACCGGCAACTATCTGAGGATAGTTAATGAGTTCTTCGTTATATTTCTTAAGTTCGTCATTAATCGCTTCAAAATCCTCAATGGGGTCTCTGCCTTCGCTACCAGCAACGTCAACAATGTGAACAAGTAAGCGACAACGTTCAATATGTCTTAAGAATTCGTGACCGAGGCCTATACCGTCACTTGCACCCTCAATGATACCGGGAATATCCGCCATTACGAAACTGCTTTCAGGACCCATTCTTACAACACCGGGAACGGGGATAAGGGTAGTAAAATGGTAGTCTGCAATAATGGGCTTTGCCTCGCTGACTATGGAGATTAAGGTGGATTTACCAACATTGGGGAAACCGATTAAGCCTACATCTGCTAACATTTTAAGTTCAAGTGTAACCTCCCAATCCTCGCCGGGAGCACCGTCTTTTGCGAATCGGGGAGTCTGTCTTGTGGAAGTTTTAAAGTGTGAGTTACCCCAACCTCCTTTACCGCCTTTTGCTGCAATAAAGGTTTCCTCAACGCTCATATCCGCCATAACGAAGCCTGTTTCAACTTCTTTTATAACAGTACCGCGCGGAACTTTTATAATAAGGTCTTCACCCTTTTTACCGTTACAATGTGAACCTCTGCCGTTTTCACCGCTTTGGGCTTTATATTTTCTTTTGTAACGGAAGTCGGAAAGGGTAGAGAGGTTGTCATCAACCTGAAAAACGATATTACCGCCTCTGCCGCCGTCACCGCCGTCAGGACCACCTGCATTGATATATTTTTCTCTGTGAAAGGCAACGGCACCGTTACCGCCATTACCTGCTATAATGCGTATTTTCGCTTTATCAACAAACATATTTATACCTCAAAAAGTCATATTTGCGTATTATCTTTCATATTATACATTATTTATAGTAAAAGATAAATACCTAATTTTAAAAAAACACGAGAAAATTTTTGTTCGGTTTATCAGAAGATATGTTCTGTTTTATATGGTTTTGTTGGTTTTTTATATGTTGAAAAAAGCAACTTTTTTCAGCGAAAACCAAGAAAATTTGCTAAAAAACGACTCAAAGTACCTAAAAAAGGACTAAAAAACGAAAATAAACGAAACATTTGTGTTGACTTTGGCGAAAAAGGTGCTATAATGAAATCACAAAAACAAATGTTCGTTATTTGTTCGGAGGTAATATTTATGACAACATTCGCATCATTACAGATAGTTTTTATGTTAACCCTTATTCTCATCGGTGCATATACAATTTTCAGAGAAAAGGACTTAATCAGATTTGAACGTAAGGTTAAAAAGTATGTTAAGGCTTTTTTCAAAGCATTGTATTTAACCGTTCAGGAAAAGAAAAATAGAAAAGTTAATACTAAAGTTGAAGATATTCGCACTGCACAGTATAATGAGGAATATGCACAGATGCTCGCTAATATCAATAAAGCATCCAGAATTGAAGATGTTCTTGTGGCTTGACACAAAAGATTTCGTTATAATATAATCATAAATATCAAGAGGTGATTTTATGATTATTAAATCATTGGATTTAAAGTCGGCTAACGATATGCTACCCAAAAGGGATATTGACGGTAATAAAGGTACTTTCGGTAAAGTACTTTTGATATGCGGTAGCAGAAATATGGTTGGTTGCTGTGTTCTCGCAACTGAGGGTACTTTGCGTAGCGGTGCAGGACTTGTTACATTAGCTTTTCCTGATGTTTTATATAACTCTCTTACTTCAAGGCTCACCGAAAATCTCTTTTTACCTTTAACTTCAGATGATAGGGGTTTTGTTGACTATACTGCGGTACCGACCATTCTTGAATCTGCAGAAAAAGCAGATGTAGTTATGGTAGGTTGCGGGTTAGGTACGGGGTTTGCACCGAGCCTTATTACAACCTCACTTATTGAGAATTGCAGTAAACCGTTAATTTTAGATGCGGATTCAATTAACTGTCTTTCTCTTTGTCCTCAATATCTTAAAAAGGCAAAGTCACCGATTCTTCTTACACCCCATCCGGGGGAAATGGCTCGTCTTACCGCTAAAAGTATTGAGGAAGTTGAAAGTAACCGATTTGAAATCACCGCGGATTTTTGTAAGGAATATAATGTAAATGTTCTTTTGAAGGGTCACGAGACAATTATCTGTAACTCCGAAGCAGATACTGTTTATATAAATAAAACCGGTAATACAGGTCTTTCTAAAGGTGGAGCAGGGGATTTGCTCTCGGGAATTATCGCGGGTCTTACACCTGCATTTAAAGGCGACTTGTTTAAGAGTGCCGTCCTTGGTGCTTTTGTTCACGGATTGAGTGCCGATATGCTCAAAAATGAGTTTTCGGAGTATTCAATGTTACCTACGGATTGTGCTAAGGCTTTACCTAAGGTATACTCTATAATCGAAAAGGGTGTTATTGATTAAATTAACCGTTAAAATATGCGTATTATTGGTTTTGTGCGTTTTTTTGTTTACATCTTGCACTAATCATTTTAAATCGCATTCACATACGGAAGTAAATTTTAACGAGGTTAAGGATGTTCAACTGACATATAAACAAAACATTTATGATATAAAACTGCAGTTTTCGAGAAGTGTTCTTAATTTCACATTAGGTGAAAATAATACTGCTTATGACGGTATTGCATATAAGGTAACACCGCAAAATTGTCAGGTGTTTTATTCAGGGTTAACTCATTCTTTTGATAAAGAGACTCTACCGGATAATTATTTACCGGTTTTAATCTGGCAGTTTTTTAGTGAAAACGGAAATGTCTTTGTTACCGAGAGTTACGATTCACAAAAAGATTGTTGTTATATTGAGCGTACAATTAACAATGATTTTGTTAAATTAGAAGTTTATGAAAACCAGGGTAATGTATCATATACACTGATAATTACATAAAACACATCAAAAAACCAATGCACGAGTGGGAACTCGTGCATTGGTTTTTATATATTTATTCTGTTTTATTTCTTGAGAAGTGATGCAGCGTCTTCATCGAGGAAAATAACAACATCGTTATGCTCCTGTAAAATTGAAGCAGGAACCTGAGCGGTAACGGGACCTTCAATCATATTGCGAACTGCTTCTGCCTTTTTAGGACCTGTTGCAATAAGAACCACTTTCTTTGCAGACATAATCTGTTTAATACCCATTGTTAAAGCGTAACGGGGCATGGGGTTTTCATCAAAATAGATTTTGTTTGCTTCGATTGTGCTATCTGTAAGTTTAACTTTAAATGAACCGGTAGTGAATTCATCTGCAGGTTCGTTAAAACCAATGTGAGCATTGTTACCGATACCGAGTAACTGAATATCAATGCCACCGGCATTATTGATTTCGTCATCGTATCTTTTGCATTCTGCTTCGCAGTCTGTTGTGTTACCGTCAAGGAAATGAACATTTTCCTCAAGGATGTCAAGACCGTTAAATAACTGCTCGTGCATAAATGTATAGTAACTGTTTTTATCCGCTTTGGGTAAATCACAATATTCGTCAAGATTGTATGTTTTTACATCTTTAAATGTGATGCCACCCTCGTTAAAGGTTTTCTGAATGTTTTTATAAGTGGGAATAGGTGTAGCACCTGTCGCAAGACCAAGTACACATGAAGGGTTATTTTTAACCTCGTCAGTGAAGATTTTAGCGGCCTCAACTCCGATTTCTTCCGCCGTTTTTAAAATAATAATTTTCATTTGTATCCCTCCGATTATTATTTGAGATTTTAGTATAACACATTTGTTAAAAAATAAAAGCAAATTTTTAAAATTTTTTTAGAAATATTGAAAAAATTTTTATAGATGGTATAATGTAACCATATATATTTAGGATTGATGCATTTTGATTAAAAATATTGTTTTTGATATGGGCGGGGTTTTAATTGATTTTAACTTCGACCGTACTTTAAATGAATGTTTTGCACCTGAGTATCACGATATTTTAAACCAATTGGTTTTTAAAAATCCGATTTGGCGTGAGCTTGATGCGGGTCGTAGACGTTCTGATGAATTTACCGAAGAAGTTATACCGAAACTTCCTCCTGAAACCCACGAACTTATTACCGAGATGTTATCGGACTTTTATCCGTATATGCCCGTGCTTGACGGTATGGAAGATTTAGTAAAACGTCTCAAGATTGCGGGTTACAATGTTTATTTGCTTTCAAACGCAACTCCACGATTTTTTGACCGATATCTTGATATACCTGCTATTTCGTTGATGGACGGTATGTTTATTTCCTGTTTGTACAAACTTCTTAAACCTCAACCCGAGATTTACGAAGCTTTTTGCAATAAATTTTCCCTCAAAGCTGAGGAATGCTTTTTTATTGACGATGTTCCCGAGAATATTAAAGGTGCCGTTGATTACGGTATGAGCGGTTTCGTTTATAAAAAAGATATAAATGCACTTGAAGTTGCTTTACGTGACAAAGGTGTGAATTTTTAATTACGGAGGATATTATGAAAAAGATATTTGCATTATGTTCCCTTATTATTTGCGTTTCTCTTGTGTTAACAGTATTCGTTTCCTGTGGTAAGGACACGGATAATAATGACGATCAGACTAATGAAAGTAACATAGTTTCTGTTACAAATGGTGACTTCGTTTTCAGTGCCGAGGTTGGTGCGGAAAATACAGTTATCAAAAACAATGGCGAAGAGTATCAGGTTCTTAATTATCCTTCAAATGCGGGATATGCTTTTGATTTAGCCTATGCTAAATCTCACGCTGAGTTTTTGGATATGAACTTTGACGGTGAGCCTGACTTTTATATTGCAGTGTCAGTTGACGGCGATACTATTTATTACTACTGTTGGCTATTCAATGCCACAACAAAAAAATTTGATTTCTCTGTTTCTCTTTCGGGCTTAACCAATATTTCAGTTGATGCAGAAAATCAGGTTATTTATTCAAGTAACACAATTAACGGCGAAACCAAAATCGCTGCCTACATTTGGGCTAACGGTCAACTTTCCTTAAAGGAAGTATATGACGATGAAGAGGATACAATTCCTCCTGAGGTTACAGAAGCAGCCCAAGAGAATGCTATCGGTACCGTAACCAAACCCAATAAAACACCTACTACCGAAAAAACAACAAAGGCAGATAAAAACAATTCATCTGCTACCAAGGATTCATCAACTACAACTCAAGGTAAAAAACCCCTCAATACAACCACCACAACCCCCAGAATGGATGGCATTGAAGTTATGACCGGTGACATTGACGACGGTTGGTATTAATAAAGGAGAATTGAAATGAGCGAAAATATTATTAATGAAACCGTTACAGAAGTAACTGAAACACCTGAAGTAAAAAAAGAAGAAACTAAATCAAAAGGCGGGGAAATGAAGTTTTTCAGAAATTGTTCTGCATCACTTAAACGTTTTTCTATATTGCTTTTTGTTATCAACATTTTCCTTGCTATTACTTTTGTTGGTGTAGGTACAATAGTTTTGGGCATTTATGTTGGATTTGATTTAATTGCACTTATAATACTTCCCATTATTACATTTTTAATCATACTTATTGTTCTTGCAAGATTTCTTTCTGCTATTGTTTATGGCTTTGCGGAGATTGTTGAAAAGGCAGAAAAATAATTTTTGCATAATTATTAAAAAAATATACACTTTTACTTGACAAATAAAAATTAGAGGAGTAAAATACCCCTATCTTTTAGTTGCGAGGTGAAACAGATGTTTTATAGCTTTAATAAACGATTTTATTACTATACTATGGATTGTCTGTGTACTCCTCGTAAATGCAAGTAATTGCAACGAATTGTATATAGCCAGTCCGCATTCTGCTATGCTTAAAAAGTATATCGGTTTGCGGATTTTTTATTTTAATTAAGGAGTAATTTTTATATGTTATCTCAGAAAATGTTGGAATTAGGCAAAAAAAGTTCAGTTATACGTGAAATATTCGAATACGGTAGAGTCCGTAAAGCCGAAATAGGTGTTGAGAATGTTTTTGATTTCAGTTTGGGTAACCCCAGCGTACCTGCTCCTCAAAAGGTTACGGATGTTATGAACAGGCTTATTGCCGAAACTCCCGCGGAGGTGCTTCACGGTTATACTTCCGGCCCCGGTGATTTGAAGGTGAGAACTGCAATTGCTGAAAATATAAAGACTAAGTTTCAGGTAGAAGCAACCCCCGGTCTTATTTACATGACCTGTGGTGCGGCGGCTTCTCTTACAATTGCTTTGAATGCTATTGCAGAGGAAGGCGACGAAGTCATTGCTTTTGCACCGTTTTTCCCTGAGTACAGGGTTTTCGTTGAACAGTCAGGTGCTAAGTTCGTTCCCGTAAGTTGCAAAAACGATGATTTACAAATAGATTTTGATTTATTGGAAAAGAGTATTACACCTAACACAAAAGCTGTTATTATCAATTCCCCTAATAATCCTTCGGGCGTTATTGTTCCTGAAAAAGACGTTATTAAATTAGCCGCACTCCTTAATGAAAAACAAAAAGAATACGGTAAAGAGATTTTCCTTATTTCTGATGAACCGTACAGAGAATTGGTTTTCACAGGTGAAAAGGTTGCTTACATTCCCGCATATTATGATAATTCTTTTGTATGTTATTCATATTCAAAGGCACTTTCATTACCCGGTGAAAGAATAGGTTATATATTTGTTTCTCCCACAATGAAAGATAGTTCAGATGTTTTTGCGGCGGTTTGCGGTGCGGGACGTGCTTTGGGTTATGTTTGTGCACCGAGCCTTATGCAGTACACAATTTCTGAGTGTCTCAATAATACGGCGGATGTTTCGGTTTATGAAGAAAACAGAAAGATTCTTTACGAGGGACTTACTGATATAGGATATACAGTTATTAAACCTGACGGTGCTTTCTATATGTTTGTGAAATCACTTGAAGAAGATGCCTATAAATTCTACGAAAGAGCAAAGAAATTTGAACTTCTTCTTGTGCCGAGTGATGACTTTGGTTGTCCCGGTTTTGTAAGACTTGCTTATTGTGTAGATACTGATTTAATTAAACGTTCACTTAACGCGTTTAAGGAACTTTACGAGGATTATAAAAATGACTGATTACGATAAAAAATTCCGCGAGGCACGAGAAACTATAAGTCGCGTTGATAAAGAGATTGCAAAACTCTTCGAAGAACGAATGAAAGCGGCGGTTGATGTTGCTGAGTATAAAAAAGTCAATGGCATACCCATTGAAGATATGGTCAGAGAAAACCGTCTTATAGAAACTAACAGTTCACTTATTGAAAACGATGAAATCCGTTCGTATTACGTTAGTTTTCTTAAGAATACAATGAACCTTTCGAAGGACTATCAACATAAGATTATTGATGGTACCCGCGTTGCATTTTCGGGTGTAAAGGGAGCTTTTGCCGAAATAGCGGTTAAAAGAATTTTCCCTGACTCGGTACCCGTATCATATCCTGATTTCAAATCTGCTTATAAAGCGGTTGAAATAGGTGAGTGCGATGTGGCGGTATTACCCATTGAAAACAGTTATGAAGGTGATGTGGCGAGGGTTATGGATTTAACCTACTTCGGTAGCCTACATATTAACGGTATCTATGATATGGGTATAGAGCAACATCTTTTCGGTACTCAGTCTGCAGAAAGCAAGACTATAAAAAAAGTTGTCAGTCATCCTCAGGCTCTCGGTCAGTGTGCGGAGTATATAGACGAAAAAGGATATGCTACTGAAGAGATGGTTAATACTGCTGTTGCCGCCTCGGTTGTTGCACAAAAGCAGGACGATACCCTCGGTGTTATATGTAGCCTTGAAGCGGGTAATGAATATGGTCTGAAACTTATTGACCGTAAAATTAATAAAGACAGTGCTAACACAACCCGTTTTGCGGTGTTTTCAAGAATAGCCCGCGATAATACACCGGACCTTAATAACTTTATAGTTCTTTTTACGGTTCGGGATGAAGCGGGTTCATTGGGTAAGGCTGTTTCTGTTTTCGGTGAGTGTGGCTATAACCTTAAAGCACTCAAGAGCAGACCTTCAAAAGATGTTATCTGGAACTATTATTTCTTCCTTGAGGGTGAAGGTCATCTTACACCCGAGGCAGAAAAAACAATGATTGAAAAACTTTCCGAAGTCTGCACTAATGTGCGACTTGTGGGTCGTTACCCTAAAGAGCAATCAATATAAAAGGGGGCGGACGGTAAAACGTCAGGCTTATGATTATAACAGTAAAAACTTCAACAGGCAGTTACGACATAGTTCTTGAACGCGGAGCATTAAATAAATTAAGTGAAATCTGCGATGTAAAAAAACATGCACTTATTGTAACTGACGATGGTGTTCCTCCGGAGTATTCGCAAATTGTTTTAAAGCAGTTCGAAAACTCTGTAATTAAGACGATACCCCAGGGTGAAAAAAGTAAGAATTTTGAGACTTATAAAGAATTACTTGAAATTATGTGTGAAAATGATTTTTCACGTTACGATTGCGTTGTAGCAGTCGGTGGGGGAGTTGTGGGTGATATGTCGGGATTTGCCGCATCCACCTATATGAGAGGAATTACTTTTTATAATATTCCAACCACACTTTTATCTCAGGTGGATTCTTCCATAGGCGGTAAAACCGCAATAGATTTCGGTGGTTATAAAAATATTGTTGGTGCTTTCTACCAACCTACAAAGGTTATAATTGACCCTGAAGTTCTGAAAACTCTCTCAACACGTCAGTTTAATAACGGCCTTGCAGAGAGTATAAAAATGGGTGCTACCTCGGACGCATCACTTTTTGAACTTATAGAGAATAAGAATGCGTATGATGAAATTGACAAAGTAATTGAAAAATCTTTACTTGTTAAGAAAGCGGTAGTTGAAGAAGATGAAAAAGAACAGGGTTTAAGACGGGTTCTTAACTTTGGTCATACCGTAGGTCACGCAATTGAAACTGCAACAGGTTTAGGTGACTTGTTACACGGTGAATGTGTTGCTTTGGGTATGTTGGCTTTTTCTTCGGATAATGTTAGAACACGTTTGGCTGAAGTTTTAAAGAAGTATTCTTTACCTTATGCAATAAATATTACTCCCGAAGAGCTTACTAATGCTTTGCGTCACGACAAGAAAGCGGATTCTGTTGGAGTGAATGCTGTTGAGGTAAGTGATATAGGTAAATTCAATTTCAGATTTGTTGAATTTTCAGAATTTGATGAAATTATAAAGGAGGCGTATATTAATTGAAGAACACTTTCGGTAACAATGTAAGTGTGACCCTTTTCGGGGAAAGTCACGGCACGGCAATTGGCGCTATTATTGACGGACTTCCTGCAGGAATTAAGGTAAATGAAGCGTTTATTGCTCATCAACTTGATTTACGTCGTCCTTTTGGTAAGATTTCCACACCAAGACAAGAGGAGGATAAGTTTAATCTTGTGAGCGGTGTGTTTTACGGCAAAACAACCGGCACACCTATTTGCCTTATTATTCCTAACGAAAATACAAAATCCGGTGATTATTCTAAAAATTACGGAAAAGCACGTCCCGGTCACGCAGATTACACGGCTTTCGTTAAATATAACGGTGCCGAGGATTATCGCGGTGGCGGACATTTCAGCGGTAGGATTACTGCGGGACTTGTTGGCGTAGGTGCAATAGCCGTTGATTTGTTGAAAAATAAAGGTATCTGTATCGGTACTCATATTAAAAAATGTGCAGGAATAACTGATGATGATTTCAGTGATTACGAAAGCAATATAAATTTTCTTTCAAACGCTCAGTTTTCTGTTTTAAATGAAGATGCGAAAGATAATATGATTACCGCTATTGAAAATGCGGCTAAAGATGGGGATAGCGTAGGAGGAATTCTCGAAACTGTCGTTACCGGTGTTCCTGCCGGAGTCGGTGAGCCTTGGTTTGATTCCCTTGAAAGCATTATTTCCCACGGTCTTTTCTCAATTCCCGCTATTAAGGGTGTTGAGTTTGGTGCAGGTTTCGGTTGTTCGGATATGAACGGTAGTCAAATGAATGACCATTTTCAACTTGATGACGGTGTAATTACAACAAAAACCAATAATAACGGTGGTATTAACGGCGGAATATCAAACGGCATGCCACTTGTTTTCCGTTGTGCCGTAAAGCCTACACCATCTATTTCAAAAGAACAGAATACAGTTGATTTTATTAATGGTGAGGAAGTTAAACTCAGTGTTACGGGACGACACGACCCCTGTATAGTACATCGTGCGAGAGTTGTTGTTGATAGCGTTGTGGCAATTGCTCTTTGTGATTTGCTTTCTCAGAAATTCGGTACCGATTGGTTGGTGTAAACAATGGAATACGGTTGTATCGGTGAGCATTTAAAACATAGCTTTTCCAAGGAAATACACAATGAACTTGCCGATTATGATTATAAAATTCTTGAAATAGAGCGAGAAAATCTGAAAAGTTTTTTTGATAAAAGGGATTTTAAAGCAATAAATGTAACGATTCCTTATAAACAGGTGATTATACCTTTTCTTGATGAAATATCACCTGAAGCGAAGAGTATAAACGCGGTTAATACGGTGGTTAATCGTGACGGTAAATTATACGGTTATAACACGGATTTTTACGGATTAAAAGCCCTTATTGAACGCAAGAATGTAACTCTTAAGGATAAAAAAGTCCTTGTGTTGGGTAGTGGCGGTACATCCAATACTGCGGTTGCGGTTGCCGAATTTATGGGGGCAAAAGCAATTGTCAAGGTTTCGCGTACTGCTAAAGACGGATATGTTACATACGAAGATGTGTATGAAAAATACACTGATTTTGAAATTATAATTAATACTACTCCTTGCGGAATGTTCCCGAATATTGGTAAATCTGCGATGGATTTAAGTAAATTCAGTTCACTTGAAGCCGTTTTTGATGCGGTTTATAATCCGTTGAAATCAAAACTTATTTGCGATGCAGAGAAACTTGGTATTGTATCTTCGGGCGGTCTTTATATGCTCGTTTCACAGGCGGCTTACGCAGTGGAAAAATTTATTGATACACCGGTTGATAACGAAAAAGTCGAAACAATTTTCAAAAATCTTTACAAAGATAAAATGAATATTGTACTTGTAGGTATGCCCGGTAGCGGTAAAACAAGCGTGGGCAATTATCTGTCCCAGAAACTTTCAAAAACATTTGTGGATACGGATGATTTAATTGTTGAATCGAAAAAAAAATCTATCCCTGAAATTTTTTCCGAAGTAGGGGAAGCAGGTTTCAGGGAAATTGAAAAAAATGAAGTTTTCGCCGTTTCATCGAGGAATAATCATATTATTGCAACGGGTGGCGGTGCAATACTTAATAAAGATAATACGGATATCTTAAAAGAAAACGGCAGAATCTATTTTATAGACAGACCTCTTGAAATGCTTGTTGCCACAGATGACAGACCCCTGTCAAGGGATAACGAGGCATTGAGTAAACGCTACAATGAGCGCTATTCACTATATCTTGAATGTGCCGATGCAGTAATTGACGGTAGCGGAACAATAGAGACGGTTGCAAAAAGAATTGAGGCGGAATTCAATGAATATTCTTGTGATTAACGGACCTAACCTTAATATGTTGGGAATAAGAGAGCCCGATATTTACGGAAAGGAAACCTACGGTACTCTTATAAATAAAATAGAAGATTATGCCGAGTCAAAAGGCGTAGCGGTTAAATGCTATCAATCTAATCACGAGGGTGATTTAGTAGATAATATTCAGTTTGCCTACGGTGTTTTTGACGGTATAGTTATTAATCCCGGTGCGTATACCCACACTTCCATTGCTCTTCTTGACGCATTGAAAGCGGTTGGTATTCCAACGGTAGAAGTACATATTTCTGATGTTTCCTCCCGTGAGGATTTCCGACAAATAAGTTATATCCGTCAGGCTTGTTTTAAAACCATAACAGGTAAAGGTACTGACGGATATCTTGAGGCAATTGATGCACTCATTGAGAAGGTGAATAAATGAATATAAGTATTACACCTTCGGTAGCCAAAGGCGAAATAAATGCACCGGCTTCCAAAAGTGTAGCCCACAGATTATTGATTTGTGCCGCCCTTGCTGAGGGGACAAGTATCATTGAAAATATCGGTACAAATGATGATGTTTTAGCTACTGTATCCTGCCTCGAAAATCTTGGTGCAAAAATAGAAATCAACCAAGGCGTTGCAAAAGTCACGGGTGTTTCTTTGTCACAAAAAGAAAACAGTAAATCCTTTGATTGTAATGAAAGCGGAAGCACTTTGCGTTTTATGATTCCCGTTGGTATGCTTTTCGCAGAGACTTGTGAGTTTACGGGCAGGGGAAGGCTTATGGAACGTCCCCAGAACGTGTATAAAGACCTTTTTCAGGAGATGGATTGTTATCTATCTTTGAATGATAACGTTCTTTATACGGGTGGTGAGCTTAAAAGCGGAGCGTTTAAACTAACCGGTGATGTGAGCAGTCAGTTTTTTACAGGTTTGATGTTTGCATTACCATTGCTTAACGGCGACAGTGAAATTATTTTAACAACTCAACTTGAAAGCGCACCCTACGTTGATATAACAATAGGCGTACTTAAAGAGTTTGGAGTTATTGTAGAGAAGACCGATAAAGGCTTTTATATTAAGGGCAATCAGAAGTACAAATGCCGTAACCTTGTAACAGAAGGGGATTGGTCAAATTCCGCCTTTCTTGACGCATTTAATCTTGCGGATGGTAATGTGGTAGTAAAGGGCGTTAATCCCGAAAGTTACCAGGGAGATAAAATTTACAGAGAGTTTTACGAAAAACTTTCCCACGGAACTCCCGAGCTTGATATTTCCCAATATCCTGATTTAGGGCCCGTGCTTATAGTGAGTGCGGTATTAAAAAACGGTGCTGAACTTAAAGGCACTAATCGTTTGAAAATTAAAGAGAGTGACCGAGGAATGGCTATGGCACAGGAGTTGGAAAAATTCGGTGTTTCCATAGAAATAGGGGATGATTATATAATTATTCCTGATACTGTTCCCCATACACCCACAGAAGAAATTGACTGTCACAATGACCACAGAATTGCAATGTCTTTTGCGGTTTTGTGCAGTGTAACAGGGGGCATTTTAAAAGATGCTCAGTGTGTTAATAAGAGTTATCCCGACTTTTTTAAGGATATTAAAAACCTCGGAATACAATATAAAATTATTTAAATGGAGAGATATAATATGGCAATGAATTTCAAAAGAAAACTCCCCATTCCGATGGATATCAAGGAACAATATCCTCTTACCCTTCAGATGGCAGAGCAAAAAGCAAAAAATGATGAGGAGATAAGAAAAGTTTTTACAGGTGAATCCGATAAACTTTTACTTATTATCGGTCCTTGTTCGGCAGACTCAAAAGAACCTGTTCTTGAATATATTTCACGTCTCGCAGAAATGCGTGAAAAAGTTAAAGACAGAGTAGTAATAGTTCCCAGAATTTACACTAATAAACCCAGAACAACAGGTTCAGGTTATAAGGGTATGCTTCATCAACCCGATCCTAATGAGAAACCCGATATGCTTCACGGTATTATTGCTATTCGTGAGCTTCATATGTGCGCTCTTAAGGAATATGGTTTTTCCTGTGCGGATGAAATGCTTTATCCTGCAAACTACCGCTATCTTTCTGATTTGCTCTCATACGTTGCAATTGGTGCTCGTTCTGTTGAAAATCAGGAGCATCGCCTTGTTTCAAGCGGTATTTCTGCTCCCGTAGGTATGAAAAACCCCACGGGTGGTGATATTTCCGTTATGATGAATGCCATTACTGCCGCTCAGAGCAGTCACACTTTCATTTACAGAGGTTGGGAAGTTGAAAGTGAGGGTAACCCTTACGCTCACGCAATTATGCGTGGTTTTGTTGACCGTGACGGACACAATATTTCTAACTATCACTATGAAGATTTACTTAACCTTAGCGAATCTTATGCAAAAACAGGTCTTAAAAATCCCGCTTGTATAGTTGATGCTAACCACGCTAACTCAGGTAAAAAATATCTTGAACAGGTTCGTATTACCAAAGATATTCTTTATAGCCGTGCTCATAATGATGATATCAAAAAGCTCGTTAAGGGTATTATGATTGAAAGCTACCTTGAAGACGGTACACAAAAAATAGGTGACGGCATCTTTGGTAAATCAATTACAGACCCCTGTCTTGGTTGGGAAAAGACCGAAAAACTTATTCTTGATATCGCGGAACAGGCTTAATTTTCATAAACAAAAAATAATTTGTGTTTTTTTGAAAAAACACTTGCTTTTTTCGTTGTATTGTGATAATATTCATCTGCTAATGTGTTATCAAATATAAAGAGGTGACTACAGAATGAAAGAAGGACTTCATCCCAAATACGGCGCAACTCAGGTTAAGTGTGCATGCGGTGCTGTGCTTGATACAGCTTCCACAAAGGAAGGTATGCGTGTTGATATCTGTTCAAAATGCCATCCGTTCTTTACAGGCAAGCAGAAGCTCGTTGATACAGGCGGACGTGTAGACAGATTCAATAAGAAATATAACCTTTCTAAGTAATTTTATATGCTTAGTAAGCCGGTGAGTTATCACCGGCTTTTTGCGTTATATACGGAGGTGTCAGGATGGTTAAGCCTTATAAAACCCTCGGTCATTATGCCGCCGAGGAATACATAGTAAAAAAGTCGCGGTTTATAGGCTATGCCAAGCCTGTAAAAAGCGAAAAGGAAGCACTTGATTTTATAGCGGAAATTTCTAAAAAACATTGGGATGCAACCCATAATGTTTACGCTTATTCCATCCGCGAAGGCGGTATCAAGAGATTTTCTGACGACGGTGAGCCACAGGGTACTGCGGGTATGCCCGTTTTGAATGTAATTACCCAAGAGGATGTAACCGACTGCGTTGTTGTGGTTACAAGATATTTCGGCGGTATTCTTTTAGGTGGCGGAGGTTTAGTAAGAGCCTACTCCCATTCTGCCAAGTTAGGTATTGACGGTGCCGAGATTATTACTCTTGTGCCGTGGTCAGTTTGCCGTATTAAATGTGATTATTCGTTCTATGGTAAGATAGAAACCCTCGTGAGAGATTTCGGCGGGGTTATGAATGAGACCGATTTTGCAGAGGATGTAACGTTGAATTTCCGTATAGAACAGGGTACTGAACACGCCTTTGATAAAAAATTACAGGATGTTTCAAACGGTAAACTTACACTTGAAATCATTGATGAGATTATTGCCGCAAAATAATTTGTCAAAAAAAGAGGGTTTTTTAAAGTTTTACAGTATTATTATATATAAAGTGTAATTTCAGGGTGATTTGGTGGATAATATAATCAGATTAAGGACTTTACAGCGTGAACGTGAAACTCTTTCACAGTACGCGATGTTGTGCGAAAATACCAAAGGAAGAAAAAAGATTGAAGAAGAATGTCCTGTACGTACCGCTTACCAGAGGGACCGTGACAGAATTATACATTCTTCTGCTTTCCGTCGTCTTAAGGATAAAACACAGGTCTTTTTAGCACCTGATAATGTTCATTACAGAACCCGCCTTACCCATACCTTAGAGGTTTCACAGATTGCGAGAACAATTGCCCGTTCTCTTAATCTTAACGAGGATTTGACCGAGGCTATTGCTTTAGGTCACGATTTAGGTCATACACCTTTCGGTCACGCAGGTGAACGAGCACTCAACAGTGTTTACGAAAAAGGTTTCACACATTTTGAACAGAGTTTAAGGGTTGTTGACCTTATTGAACAAAGGGGTGAGGGTCTTAACCTTACTTATGAGGTTCGTGACGGTATTCTCTGTCATACCCGCGGTAAAGAAGCGGATACCTTAGAGGGTCGAATTGTTAAATTAAGTGATAAAATTGCCTATATTAACCACGATATTGACGATGCTTGTCGTGGTGAAGTTCTGAGTGAAGATGATATTCCCTTGGACATTCGTCTTGTTTTGGGCTTTTCTAAAACGCAACGTATCAATACGCTTATTATGTCAGTTATTGAAAACAGTACTGATGAAATCCGTATGTCGTCCGAGGTTCAGGACGCGTACAACAGTCTTCATTCATTTATGTTCAAATACGTGTATACAAATCCCGTATGTAAGAGCGAGGAAAGTAAAGCCGAAAGTATGATTAAAGAACTTTTTCGCTATTTTTCACGTAACCCACACCAGATGCCCGAATTCTATTTTGAAATAGCCAAGCGTGAGAGTGCCGAACGTGCCGCTTGTGACTATATTTCGGGTATGTCGGATAGTTATTCTCTTAAAACATTCAACGATTTATTTGTTCCAAAAACCTGGATATATTAAGTTATCCAATTAATTAACGGAGGTGATTTACTTGGCATTTCGTTTTACCGACGATTTCATTGACAGACTGCGTGACAGTAATGATATTGAATCCGTAATTGCCGGGTATGTTGACCTTCGCAGAAGGGGAAAGACCTTAACGGGTCTGTGCCCGTTTCATAACGAAAAGACTCCGTCATTTACCGTTTATCCCGAAACCTCGTCATATTATTGTTTTGGTTGCGGTGCCGGTGGTGACGTAATAAATTTTGTAAGAAATATCGAAAACCTTGATTACATCGAGGCGGTTAAACTTCTTGCAGACAGGGCGGGTATTAAGATGCCCGACGATAAGGTTGACGATAGTGCATCAAATCTCAGACGGCGTATTTATGCCGCTAACCGCGAAGCCGCAAGGTTCTTTCACGAAACCCTTTTTACTGATGCGGGTAAGAGTCAGTTAGAGTATTTAAAACGCCGTAATATACCCTTGAAAATGATTAAGCATTTCGGTCTTGGTGCTGCTCCCGATGATTGGCACGCCCTTGAAAATCACCTTAAATCAAAGGGATTTAACAGAGATGAACTTGTTGCGGCTAACCTTTTACGCTTCAGTGAAAAGAATGGCAAACGTTATTATTACGATGCCTTCAGAGCAAAAGTTATGTATCCCGTAATTGACCTCAGGGGCAATGTGGTAGCCTTTGGCGGTAGGGTTCTTGATAACAGTAAACCTAAGTATATAAATACTTCCGATACACTTGTTTATAAAAAGAGTAATGAGCTTTTTGCATTGAATTTTGCAAAAAACGGTAACGACAGAAAGATAATTCTCTGTGAAGGATATATGGATGTTATAGCCCTTCACGGTGCGGGTTTTGAAAATGCTGTTGCGGGTCTTGGTACGGCTCTTACTCCCGAACAGGTAAGCCTTATTTCCCGTTATGCGGATGAGGTTGCCCTGTGTTATGACTCGGACGAAGCGGGTCAGAAAGCAGTTCGTGCGGCACTTAACCTTTTTTCAAAAACGGGTGTACGTGTTAAGGTCATAAGGCTTCAGGGCGGTAAAGACCCGGATGAAATTATCCGTGTTCACGGTAAAGAGATGTTCTCTAAACTTCTCAATAATGCAGATAATGATACGGAGTATAAATTGTCCGTAATCCGTTCTAAATATGATGTTCAAAGTTCCGACGGTAAAGTGAATTTCCTGCGTGAAGCGGCTAATTACCTTGCAACAACCGATTCATTAGAACGTGATGTTTACGCAATGCGTCTTGCGGATGAATTGGGTGTATCAAAGGATGCAATGCTTCAACAGATAAAACAGGCTTCACGTCGTGAAAACTATAAACGAACAAAATCCGAGTTTGCTAATGCCCAAAAACAGGCTCAGGATATGGAAAAGATGATTGACCCCCAAAGGGTTAAAAATATGAGAGCCGCAAAAGCCGAGGATACACTGCTTATATCCCTGTTTAATAACGCCGCTTTCTATAAAAAACTAAAGGACAGGCTTAGTAATGATGTATTTATTATGCCCGTCAATAAACAAATTTTAAAGGTTGTCAGTAGCCGACTTGATGCGGACGAAAGTATTGATATTTCGCAGTTGTCACGTTTTCTGACTTCCGAAGAAACCGGGGCGGTTGCCCGACTTCTTTCAAAACAGGCTATGGTGTCAAACACATTAAAAGAGTGTGAAGATTGCCTTGATGTTCTGGAGGAAGAAAAGAAAAAACGCGAATTAACTGACCCGTCAAAAATGAGTGATGATAGTTTCCTTGCGTTTTTCAATTCCTTGAATAATGACAAGGATGCTTAAATTAGTTTATAAAATTTTTATAATAAATGTGTGAAAAGAAAGGTGAGATAAAATGGAAGGTTGGGAGAAAAAACCGCAAATTAAAGCCCTTATTGAAAAAGGTAAGGTAAGCGGAAAACTCGCTACTCATGATATCGACAATGTTATTCTTGAAATTGAAGGCTTTGATGTTGACGATATCGAAAAACTCTATGAACTTATTGAGACAAGTAACATAGAGATTATTGATGATATCAGTGATGAAATGCTTGATGCACTTTCATTCGATATTGAATCAACAAAAACTAATGAAGAAGATTTACCCGCAGATGCTAAAAATATCGCAATTGATGACCCTGTTAAGGTTTATCTTAAAGAAATCGGTCGTGTACCCCTTCTTACATCTGAAGAGGAAATTGAATTGGCTATCAGAATTTCTGAAAATGATGCCGAGGCTAAACGTCGTCTTTCAGAGGCTAACCTTCGTCTTGTTGTAAGTATTGCAAAAAGATACGTTGGTAGAGGTATGCAGTTCCTTGACCTTATTCAGGAAGGTAACTTAGGTCTTATTAAGGCTGTTGATAAGTTTGATTATACCAAAGGCTTCAAGTTCTCAACTTATGCTACTTGGTGGATTCGTCAGGCGATTACCCGTGCTATTGCGGACCAGGCTCGTACTATCCGTATCCCTGTTCATATGGTCGAAACTATTAACAAGGTTAAAAAGACCAATAGTCAGCTTCTCCACGAAAACGGCAGAGACCCGACCGCAGAAGAAATTGCCGAGAAATTAGATATGCCCGTTGAAAAGGTTCGCGAAATTCTTCGTGTTGCTCAGGAACCCGTTTCCCTTGAAACACCCATTGGTGAAGAGGAAGATAGCCACTTAGGTGACTTTATCCCCGATGATGATGCTCAGGCACCCGTTGATGCCGCATCCATGGCTCTTATGAGAGAGCAACTTTCAGAAGTTCTTAAAACTCTCACACCCCGTGAGGCAAGAGTATTGAGCCTTCGTTACGGTCTTGAAGACGGCAACCCCAAAACTCTTGAAGAAGTTGGTAAAGAGTTTAACGTTACAAGAGAACGTATCCGTCAGATTGAAGCTAAGGCTTTAAGAAAACTTCGTCATCCCTCACGTTCCAAAAAACTCAGAGATTTCCTTGATTGATAAAAACGCCCTTCGGGGCGTTTTTTTAGTTAGGAATCAGGAGTGAGCAATTAGGAGTTTCGGGGCAAAGCCGATTATAGATAAAATTGTTGTAATGCGAAGCCTATCATCCCATTTTTGCTTTAGCAAAAAAGGGAGGGGGACCGCGCAGCGGTGGTGGGTAGTTCTCTTGCGGTTTTCCTTCAGTTGGATAGAATTTATGTCAGGTGGTGGAAGGTCCTTATGAGTTTGTTTTATTAGCTAAGTACGGGGACCCTCCACCGTCCGTTTGGTTATATAATAAAATACACTTGTTCTCACGTTTATAACTTAATTCTATTTTTTGTTTATGAAATGACGGTCCCCCTCCCTCCTAAAGCAGGGAGGCGAGGCTTCGCAATTATAAAATTTTTCCACTAATTGTCAATTCGTTTAAAAACGTCTAATTATTCATTTATGAAAAATTTAATCGGAGTAGTGGATAGTCCCAATAATCTTATTTAAAAGATTTCTTGCTTTACCGATTTTTTATGCTAAAATATACTTAACAAATCCAAGGATGATTTTTTATGTGTAAAGTTACAATCAATAATCAACAATTCAATGTACCAAGTGGCAAACTGTTATCAGAATTTTTAATTGATAACGGTTTTAATGTGGTGCATAATTGCGGTGGCAGGGGAGTTTGCGGTAAATGTAAGGTTATTGTAAACGGTGAAAATGTTTTGTCCTGCCAATACAGGATTAATAATGATATTACAGTCGAGTTGTCAGAAACCGGTGATGTTGAATCCGTAACAGGTACAGAAAAATCAAAAAGGTATTCTCGGAATATGTGCTATGCCTTTGATATCGGTACAACGACACTTGCCCTCGCTTTGGTTTCCCTTGATAATAAAGAGGTTGTGGACGTTGCAACTTGTACAAATCCTCAGGTCATATTCGGTAATGACGTTATTTCACGAATTGATTATTGCAGAGAAAATTCTGTGGAAAAATTACAAAATGCAGTTGTTGATGGTGTCAATAGCCTTATTGATACCTTAGGTAATATTAGTTGTAACGAAATGTATGTTTCAGGAAATACAACGATGCTCCATATATTATTTGGTGAAAATCCAACTTCAATGGGAGTTGCACCGTATACCCCCAAATTCTTAGGCTCGAAAAATATAAAAGGAAAAGATATTGGTATAAATTGTGTTGACACGATTACATCTTTGCCCTGTATTTCTTCTTTTGTTGGTGCGGACTTGGTAGCGGGACTTAATTTTATTGAAAAGCCCGTTGGAGACAAATTTAATCTCCTTGTGGATTTAGGAACAAATGCAGAAATTATTTTGTTTTCTGAGGACAAAGTTTTATGCACCTCTGCTGCGGCAGGTCCTTGCTTTGAGGGTGCGAATATAACCTGCGGTATGAGTGCCACAAAAGGTGCGATTTATTCCTTTGAATTAAAAGGCAAAACCCCCTATTTTAAAACTATTTTAAATGAAAAAGCCGTGGGAATTTGCGGTACGGGACTCATTGATATAATAAGCGGATTATTAAAAAATAGTGTTATAGATGAAACAGGATATATGGAGTGCGAAATCTATAATATTACTGAAAAAGTCTATATAAATCAAAAGGATATCCGCCAGTATCAGTTAGCAAAATCCGCCGTTTGTTCGGCTATAATTACCCTTATGAAAATAGGCGGAGTGGAGTTTTCAAATATAGATAAACTCTATATTTCGGGAGGTTTTTCGGCAAAAATTAATATAGAAAATGCCGTTAAAACAGGACTTTTACCACCTGAATTAAAAGAAAAAACCGAACCCATAAACAACTCAAGTCTTTTGGGTACGGTTAAATACAGTATAGAAAAAAATGAAATTTCACAATTGATTGAAAATGCAAATTATATCGACCTTGCAACCGACCCCGGATTTTCCGATTTGTTTATCGAAAATATGGAGTTCTGAAGAATGCAAAATTAAGTTGTTGCAATGCGAAGCCTCGCCCTCCTGCTTTAGGAGGAGGGGGGACCATCGCTCGCGATGGTGGGAGGTCCTATTCGCGTTTCGCTCTGCGAAACATATCGCGTACGAAGTACATATCGCATCGTCAGATATATCGCACCGTAGGTATATCGCACCCGAAGGGTATAAAGGGTAGTTCTCTTGCGGTTATTCTTCAGTAAAAAAATCACTGACGGTTACGAATTTGTAGCCGTCATTTTTTGTTTTTTAGGTTGATATTTAATTATTTATGTGATAAGATATTCTTGTCACACTAATTGCATATATTTTTTCTCACAAGGAAACACTTTGGTAAAAGGTGTTTTCTCTCTTCGCTATATCCTTGTGGGTAAAATGCAATTGTGTGACAACAATGAGGGAACACTTTTTCGGTGTGTTCCTTTATTGGAACACACTTTTTTGTATAGTAAAACCACGCGTTAGACGCGTGGTTCAGTTAAATTATATAGCTGAAACAATCCTAAAAAGAAAACTCCTTCGTGATATAATGGAGTTGCGGTCTGCCAACTGCAACAAAAAAG
>SVOQ01000019.1 GCA_015066345.1 Oscillospiraceae bacterium | reverse complement strand
GCTCGTGAGCGGCTGCTTGAGATTGTAATGCGGTGCTAAACTTTCAGTGCCCCTTCGAGGGGCTAAGCCAGCATTCGCCCCTTATAGGGGCAGAGCAAACCACCAGTTTACTGGTGGTTATGATTTGGAAAAATATATAAAAAACATTCTAAAATTAATAAAAAATCTTGTTTTATTTTAAAAACCTTGCTACAATTAAATTGTGTAATTATATAAAAATCCACATTTTTAAAAGGGTGGTTTTATGAAAAATATAAAAAAATTATTGTCCGTTATACTTTCGTTATTGATAATTGTATCAACAATGTCAACATCTGTTGTGGCAGTATGCGAGAATTCACAGGAATTCTCACAACAGGTGACGGTTGAAAGCAGTGCTGCTTACAATAGCAATATAACAGTACAATCAGGTAGTACTGATATTGTGGGCGATATCAATAATGACGGAATAATTGATGTTCAGGACTATCAGTTGCTTGTAAACACAATTCTTGCAGGTGACTACGAACAGTTTGAAACGACAAGTTACGATGATATTATCCGTTATGATATAAATAGTGATGGATGTCTTGATGTTTTGGATGCTCATCTTATGCAACTTTTAATAAATGGCCTTGCAAGTGTTGATGTATATGCGGTTGGTGACTATGATTGTAACGGCGTTGCGTTTGAAGAATGGGATTTGATTGCAATTAAACATGCTATTGCAAATCCATATAAACTTTTAACTGCAAAAAAATATGCATCCGATATCAATGGTGACGGTAATGTAAACGAAGAAGACTTGATTGAGCTTACCGCTCTCTATGGTGAAATTGCAAATACACAATGCGAAGATAATGCAGATATTTATTACAGTTGGAAAAATAACTATACAACCTGCACAGCAACTTCACAGTGTGCTATTTGTAATAAGCATATTATATCGGAAACCGCTGATGCGACAAGTGAAACCCTTTCGGAATTAACCTGCAAAGAGGATGGCAAAGTAAAATATACCGCAATATTCTCTGATGAGCTTTTTGGTACAAAAACAACAGAAGTTGTTACAAAAGCCGAAGGGCATAATTGGAGC
Organism: Oscillospiraceae bacterium; assembly: GCA_015066345.1. Classification (GTDB taxonomy): domain Bacteria; phylum Bacillota; class Clostridia; order Oscillospirales; family Acutalibacteraceae; genus DTU089. Next base: position 47,756 of record SVOQ01000019.1, on the reverse strand, counting down.
GAATGGAAAACCGAAACTCCGGCTACTGCTGTATCGGCAGGACAAGAAAAAAGGATGTGCTCTGTTTGTACTCAAGAAGAGGCCAGAACAATTGACAAACTTATTTTAGATAGTCGTATTGTAGCATATTATACGGTGGTTGGCGATAAAGTTATTAATCTTGTAAATGGTCAGGAAATGGAAAATGCCGTTATAGATAGCGACGGTTATTTCAGAGGAGGAACAGTTAAACTTCCTGCTTTATATGAAAAAGCAAGTATTGAAACCGTTATGGTTTACAATAAACTTTCTGCAGATTGGCCTGTGGGAAAGGATTTAAGTTATTACGGTGGAGCATTTTTACTCCAGGAATCTGTCAATCCAAGTACCTGGGGTCTGGTCAAAACTCCTTTCGGTGGCAGTCCGACCGGCACAAAATATATATTGAGACCCTCTTTAAACTATGACAAGAGTGTTTTGGATGGCGGGGAATCTTATTGGTGTCTGTCTTTTGATAAAAATGAACGCCCTTATACAATGCAAATTAATGATGAATACATTGAAGTAAACTCTTGGTCTAATTACATCAATAGTACGTTCCCTTTATCCGCTGAACATCAATTCAAAAAGTTTATAGTGTATTCCGAAAAACTCACAAAAGAAGAAATGGCTGACCATTTTGCAGAAAATGAAATCTCTCTGACTGCAAGTACTGATACAATTGTCGGTCGTGTCAATAACGGAATTACAGGATTGGGAAGTGCCTTTGCGTTTACTAAAACAGGTCAATACGGTATTCCTGAATGGTACGATACCGCTACCGAGGCGGGCAATTATTCAATTGACGACGGTAACGGAATGATGTTAAATTACACTATTTCCGATTATGTTGAGCCTGACCTTGAAATTGACCATAGCAAATACGAAAGCGTTCATATTATAAAAAAACCTGAAACTTTACCTTTGGGATACAAGTATGCATTATCTGCAGTACCTTATCCCTTTAATGTAAATCATGATGGTGTTTCTGACCAGTACGATGTTTCGTGGAAATCATCAGATGAAACCGTAGCTTTAGTAATAGATGGTTTGGTTGTTCCTCAAAAAGCCGGAACCGTTACTATTACGGCAACATTAAGAGGAACCGAAATGTCTGATAGTTGCACAATCGAAATTGTAAATAAAAATGCAACAAAAGACATTACAGTGAAAATTTCTGCTGACTATATCAGCAAAAACGGAAATGCGTTTTCTGAAAGCGACTACGTTATGACAACCAATGCTATATATGATGCTATCACAGAAGCATACGAGGATGGTTACAATCACATCATTTTCCCTGAAATTGACTTTTATGCCGCTCCTACTGAAACTGAATACTATATTCCCAGCGGAATGACTGTTGAATTTCCCGAAGGTTCGGTTTTCCATATGATGCCGACTGAAAAAGCTAAAAACGATAGCTATGTTTTCTTCAGAATGGGCTGGGGTTGGTGGAGTTGTGATATTCCTACCGAAAAAGCTTCTGTTGAAAAGGATGAAAAAGGAAATGTTCTTGCGTATTATTGCAGAGATGCACATTTGATTATTGATAAATATTACGGCGAATTCTATAAGGAAGACGCAACAATGAGCGAACTTTATTCAGGTGCTCAGGAATATCAATGGAATTGCAACCTGCTGAGTATCGGAAAACGTGCTGAGTTTTGCTCTGTTGAAGTACGGGAGGCTAACTGCCCGGTCGGTTTCTTTATCCTGATGGGCGGAAAAGGAAACTCCGAATTGGTCAATGGTGCACAAGGCAGTATCGCCGCAAATGAATTTGTATCCGGATGGTTAAATGATAGCGGAGATTTGGTAGAAAACTCCAATTGGATAAGCACTAATAAATTTTATTCAGTGTCCAAGGCTGCTAACGGAATGGATACCATGCACGAATATTATATTGGCGATTGGGAGCACAATCTTACTACCGCTACTAATCGTTTGTATGATATTTTATGGTATGATGAAAATTACAATCTGTTGGATATTAACAGATGGCAATACATCGACGAGGGCTACAAGAATAAACCTGAAAATGCGGTTTACTTTAAGATATCTATTCAGCAAAGTGAACTTCCCTCCGGTACGGATGAATATGTGAGAATTTGTCCTGACGAATCCTCGAGATTTTGTGAAATCAAAAATAGTAATATTATAAACAGTGCCGTAGGTTTGGCATCGGTTGTCGGAGCTACTGAAGCCTGCTGGATTCATGATAATTATGTAGCCGGAGACGGAATGTTGAGCGGTGCGAGTCGTTCCCTGGATTTAGAGGATGGCTGGGCAGGAATGAGGGGTACAATTATTGAGAGAAATATTTTCAAAAAATATATATTCTCCGGTAGTAGCGAATATCGTGGCCCTGACACGGGTGTTTTAGCTATTTCTTCAGGGTACAATACATTTGTTATTTCTAATTACCTTGGTGCTATTAACCAGAAAAACTATAATGCAACCAATACCCATATTATCAATAACGTTGTTCATACAATGTTTAGTTCCTTCAGTAGCGGAAAGCCCAATGATATTAACACTAAGATTTATGCACATACTTATTACAATATTTTAGGCCAAAGCAGTAATGAAACATCGTCAAACGGTGTGAATTATTACCGCGAAAACACAATAAATCCGACTATCAATCTTTGGTAAAACTATACTTGCTGTGTAACGTACACTTTAAGTAAACCCGAAAAAATCCTACAACAAAAACATTATTGCACTATGTTTTTTGTTGTAGGATTTTGGTGAATTCTGATTGTTGGCGGAAATATTCGTGTGGTGTTATAAGTAAAAAAAGAAACTGAAAATTATATAACCGATAGCATTAATAAAGTCTTGTAAGATTTTGGTAATAGTGATATAATTTATTGGTGTTAACTACAACTACGAAAGAAGTGTGAATATGGTAAAAAATTATGATGCAGTTGTTATAGGTGCAGGTAACGGCGGACTTGTGGCTTCGGCACGTCTTGCAAAAGAGGGGAAAAAGACATTACTTATTGAACGTCATAATTTACCCGGTGGTTTTGCTACAAGCTTTGTAAGAGGTCGATTTGAATTTGAAGCATCACTTCACGAGCTTTGCGGTGTCGGTCCTATTACAGGAAAAGCCCCTTTGCAGAAAATTTTTGAGGAAATTGGGGCTGCGGATAAAATTGAATGGGTTTCCCTTGATGAGGCATTCAGAGTTATCACTTTGGAGGATGATAAAAGTGACTATGCAATGCCTTTGGGTAAGGCTCAGTTTATAGCCAAATTAGAGGAATATGACCCTAACTCAGCGAGTATTGTTACAAAGATTTTTGAACTTATTGAGAGTGTTGAAAAAACTTTGGATTTTGTTGAAGCGATTGATGATTTCAAAGCCTCAATGATAAAAGAAATCTTTTCAGAGCATACCGACTTTTTAAAGGTTGCAAACTATTCTGTTGACGAAGTTTTAGAGTCAATGGGAGCAAGTCAGAAAACAAGGGATATACTTAATGCTTATTGGTGCTATCTCGGTCAACCTACTGATGAACTTAATGCAATTCACTACTTTACAATGCTCCACGCGTATATTATTGACGGTGCGGTTATTCCCAGGGGCAGAAGCCATCAGATAAGTACAGCATTACTTGAAACATTTACTGAGAATGGTGGCGAGGCTTGGTTTAACACAAGCGTTAAGAAAATAAATGTTAAAGACGGTGTTGTGACAGGTGTTGAGCTCGATGACGGTACGCAGATAAACGCTAAGGCGGTTATTTGTAACGCATCTCCCTATAACGCATTTACAAAACTTATGGACGAAAAGGATGTTCCCGAGAAATTCAAAAAAGAAGTAAATGCCAAAACTCTCGGTGCAAAAGGTTTTGCGGTATTTTTGGGACTTAACCGTTCTGCAGAAGAGTTGGGACTCAATAACCATACTTATTTCATTTATCCCACTAACGATAACAGAAAGTGCTATGAATTGAGTAGGAAAATCGAGACCAATGATGTACAGGCAACGGTTTGCCTCAATAAAGCCTTTGATGATTGTTCACCCGAGGGTACAAGTATCCTTTATATGACGTCCATTTTTACCGGTGATGAATGGAGCAATGTTTCTGTTGAAGATTACCATAAAGTGAAGCTTAGCTTTGCCGAAAAAATGATTGATAATTTTGAAAAAGCAACAGGTGTCAAGATTAAAGATTATATAGAAGAAATTGAAATCGCAACTCCTATGACCTATGCTCGTTATACAGATGCTCCCGCAGGAACAATTTACGGATACGAAGCAAGTAAGGAAGACGGTATCGTTAAGAGAATTGTCTTTGATTTACTTGGTAAAGGTATACCCGGACTTTACTTTGCAGGTGGCTACACCGTAAGGCATATGGGTTATTCACCCAGCTACACAACCGGCGATAAGGCAGCGAAGGCAGCAATACTCGCTATGGAAAAGGAGGCAAAGTAAATGAGCAAGAAAAAGTTTTCTGTAAACGGCAGTTTCAAAGACGGTGTTAATACAGTAAAGTTTTTAACAGAGAGAATGCACTTTGTTAACAGTGCTAAGGCAGTTTTACCGACTTGTACTGATGATTTTGGTGTAAACAAGGTTGCTAAAAGACTTCACCCTAAGGAACAAAATCTTATAATCAGTAAAATTGAAGAACATTCGGATATTGCAAAAAGCTATTATTTTAAAAGCGAAACTGCACCCCTTGCGTATTTTAAAGCGGGGCAGTACCTTACTTTTAAGTTTGAAATAGGTAATGCCGTTGTTACCCGTTCATATTCAATAGCATCTTCTCCCGCAAGTGCATTAAACGGCGAGTATCAGATTACCGTTAAGCGTATTAATGACGGCTTTATTTCCGATTATATTCTTGATAACTGGAGTGTGGGTGATAAAGTTATCGCTTTTGCACCCGAGGGTAATATGACATATTGCCCCTTAAGAGATGCCAATAATATAGTTGCCATTGCAGGTGGTAGCGGTATTACACCTTTCCTTTCTCTTGCCAGAGCAATTGACCAAGGCGACGAAGAATGCTCACTTACTTTGCTCTACGGTTGCAGAACATCGGATGAAATACTCTTTAAAGACGAACTTGACTCGCTTTCTGAGAAAAACGAGAAAATTAACGTAATTTATGTACTTAGCCACAGTGACGAGGAAGGTTACGAAAAAGGCTTTGTAGGTGCGGATGTTATAAAGAAATATGCACCCGAAGGAAATTACAGTATTTTCGTTTGCGGACCTGGCGGTATGTATAAATTCCTTGAAACCGAACTTCCTAAGTTGGAAATAGAAAGAAAATATATCCGTTTTGAAGTATTTTCATCAGGTAAAAAGGCTGAAGAAGAAACTAAAGAATTCAATATTACTGTAATTAACCGCGGAACTGAAACCGTAATTAAAGCGAACAGTAGCGAAACTGTACTTTGTGCATTCGAACGCTCAGGTATAGAAGTCCCCGCAAGATGCCACACGGGTGAGTGCGGTTTCTGTAGAAGTAAACTCATCAGTGGTAAGGTTTATATACCCGAGGGCGAGGACAAACGTCGTATAGGCGATATGCAGTTTAATTATATACATCCTTGCTGTTGCTATCCTGAAAGCGACCTTGTCGTAAGAATTAATTAATTGTAGTAGTAAAAACTCAGGTATAACCCAAAGGATAAAACTTTATTAATAACTAAATCAACACTCCATAATGAATGGTTCAACCCATCATTGTGGGGTGTTGTTTTTTTATTATATGAGTGATATAATTACTTAAGATTCAAAAACGGATATTTGCGAGGTGCTTTTATGAGTTTTGATTTTAAGACTGCTACTAAACTTTATAAAGAGAAGCCTCATATGAAAAAAGTTATTGTAATAGGTTGTCCCGGCTCGGGAAAAACAACCTTTGCAGAAAAACTGAATAAATGCACGGGCTTACCCTTATATTACCTTGACGCAATATGGCATAAGCCCGATAAAACTCATATTCCGAGAGAGGATTTTGACGCGAGAATAAAAGAAATATTCTCGACAGATGAATGGATAATTGACGGTAATTACAGTAGGACAATGGAAATGCGACTAAAAGAGTGCGACACAGTTTTTCTTTTTGATTTACCGACAGAAATCTGCATACAAGGTGCAACAGAGCGAATTGGTAAAGGTCGCTATGATTTACCTTGGTTAGAAACAGAGTTGGACCCCGAATTCGAAGGCTTTATTAAAGAATTCCCTGAAACAACCCTGCCGAAGATATATGATTTAATTGAAAAATATAAAGAGGAAAAACAAGTGGTAATATTCAAATCAAGGGAAGAAGCGGACGAATACATAAGTAAGGTGAAGTAATGAAAATAATTAAAATTGAACCCTTAAAGCCCGAAGAATATGACAAATGCTCAAACATCTGGAATATGAAAGCTCAACCCCTTGCCCAAAAGTGGCTTGATGAAATCAAAAAGGGAAACAGACTTGTTTATATTTATAAAATTAATGGTGAGTTTATAGGTGAAGGTGCTCTGGTTTTAGATACGGGTGACCCTGATTATACAATAAAAAATCAAAGAATTTATGTTTCAAGAATGATTGTCAAAAAGGAATACAGAAATCAAGGTATCGGCAGTGAAATCCTTGAGTTTCTTATCAAAAAAGCCAAAAATATGGGCTTTTCGGAAATGACAATCGGTGTCGATAAAGACAATGTTAATGCATTGCATTTGTATAAAAAATACGGTTTTACTGAAATTCTCTTTGACGGTGCAGACGAATACGGCGAGTATTTTAAACTGATGAAAAGGATATAAAGATAAACCATTGTTTTGAAAAACAAAATACAGGTTAATGAGTTTATAAAGCAGTATAGGTGATAATATGAAATCACGCATAGAATTTAAAAACGAAAAACCATATATAAACATTGATGGTAAACTGCATTCACCCCTTGCGTATACTACATATTTTGATGAGTGCGGTGAATTTTCGGATTTTATAAAAAATGGTTATAGAATGTTTTTTGTGAATGTCTCGTTTACAGACCTTCCCATAAACAATGTTACGGGTTTTTCGCCGTTTTTGACAGGCGTTTTTGAAGGTGAAACACCTGATTATAATGAATTCGATGGTGTTGTCAGAAAAATTATATCCCGGAGTCCTGATGCATTAATTTTCCCGAGAATAAACATTGCGATGCCTCGTAAATGGATTGAAGAAAATACACCTGAATGTGTTGAAACGCCCACAGGTAGGCGAGAGTCCCTCTGCTCGGAAAAGTTTCTCGATGACGGAGCAAAACTCCTGAAAGAACTTATTAGCCATATCCGTTCGTCTGATTACAATGACAAAATTGCAGGTTATCAGATTTGCGGTGGAACAACTCAGGAATGGATGCATCATGATATGGAGGGTTCCTTCTCTGAAATGGGGCTTGAAAAATTTCGTCTATGGATGAAAGAAAAATATAATATCAACAATGTTCCCAAATTTCCAAAAGAGGATTTGTTCAGAGCGGGATTTGATGAAATAGTCAGCCGTTACGGTGAGTTCTGTTGCGAGGTAGCGGCAACAACTGTTGAGCATTTCTGCAAGGTGCTGAAAAACTACATTAATAATGAACAGATTGCAGGTGTATTTTACGGATATAATGCCTTTGTAAATAACCCTTTACTCGGGCTTCTCGGATTAAGGTATATTATAGATTCACCCTATATAGATTTCTTTTCGTCACCCTGTTGTTATGACGGTAACAGAAAATTCGGCATTGACTGGGGTGATATGATACCCACTGAAACGGTAAAAAGTCACGGGAAACTATATTTTGTAGAGTGCGATATAAGAACAAGTCTTACAAGAAGGTTACAGGATTCACGTCCGGGTAAATACCCTGATAATATCTACACTCTTACGGATGCACAGGGCAATAAAAGCGTGTGGAGCGGTCCTGAAACGGTAGACCTTTCAATTTCTGCTATGCGTAAAGCGTTTGCTCATCAACTTACAAAAGCCTCGGGTGTATGGTGGTTTGATATGTGGGGCGGTTGGTATCACCATGATGAAATAATGTCCGAAATCAATAAAATGAGGGTTATTGGGGAGTCGTCAAAAGAAAAAATTTCCGCAAAATTTCTGAAAGCAGATACAGTTGTTTTTATTGATGAAAAGGCATATTTCAATAATCCCATAGGGAGTCATTTTTGTCATTGTGTAAATATTACAAGGGTTGCTTTGGGTAATACGGGAATTCCGTTTGATTTGTGTATGACCGAGGATGCAGAAAAAGTACTCCATAAATACAAAGCAGCCGTTTTTACTGCTCCCTTACCGTCTGAAAGCGGGAGAAAAGCTGTCGAGATGTGTAAAAAAATGAATATCCCTTATATTCATACCGATTCCGAAAAACCGCATTTTACAACAAACGAACTGCGTGATTTCCTTGTGTCGGAGGGTGTTCATTGTTATAATGCGGACGGAAACGTTTTATATTGCGGTGGAGGTTATGTGGGTATTCACTCTGTCAATGACGGAGTTGTTAATATTTCACTACCTTCAAAGTATAAAGTTAAACAAATACTCGGCACAGGATTTGAAGAAAGTGAAACAGATAATATTTCACTAATAATGAATAAATACGATACAGTTTTATTTGAATTGATATAAAAAAACACAAGGAATCGGTAATTCGATTTCTTGTGTTTTTATCTTTATTTATTAAGTATGGGCATTTCGGTCATTCTGAGTTTTGCACAACCGTACGGGCAAAGTTCAATTTCCTGAATACCTGAAATGGGTTTTGTGGATTTTGGTGTTTTTCGGGCAACTGATTTATATGGAGATTTAAGCCCCCAGTTTATCTGTTGCATATTGGCTTTTATGGTTATAGGGGGATTTTCCTGTGAGAAAGGATATTTACCGATTTCGTTGTGTTTAATTTCAAAATCAGTATCAGAATAACCGTAATTCCAAGGTGTTTTAGGTATGAACTGATAATCGCAATAGGGGAACTTGTGTTCAACACCTTTTTTTACATATTCTCTCATAACTTTTTCGTATTCAATGGGTACCGAGAAAAGCAGTGAACCCATCTGCAATGCGTAAAGGTTATTTGGTCTTTCTTTTAAAAATGGTGTTGTACGGAACTCGATTTCAAGTTCTGTTTTACCTTGTTTGATTTCAAAATCAAGGTTTTTAGTCTCTTTATTTTCGCCGTTCACCTTAAGGTCTTTAGCAAAAGAGGGGATGCGTATTACAAAATTAAAATCTTTTTCGGACTCTATGTAATAATGCATTTTATTTTTAAAAGGATACTCGGTTTCAAGTTTTATTGTTATTCCGTTATCGTTTAAAACGGAGGGTAACATAACCGCGTTTATTATTGTGTTACCCTTATGCATAAATGGCGAAAGAGCGAATTTCGGCCACCCTTGACTAAAGTTTGCGGTACAACAACCAAAGTTGGGTTCAAGACCGAATGTATGAGCAAAAGGACCATTTGTGCTGAAGGGTGCCATAATCATTGTTTTCTGACAGGCAATCTGGTTTACCATCTGTACATATTGATGTGTCCACATATCCTCACTGAGTGTGGCTGGAAGGGCGTTGAAAGCGAGCATTTCAAGGCGTTCCGCCCATTTGTTATCACCCGTATGAGCGAAAATTTCTTCGTAAGAATACATCTGCTCAACAACAGCGCAAAGTTCGGTACCCCTTGTGGGGTCAAGTCCCGAAAGCACCTCGTCACCCGTAAAGCCCTCAAAGGCGGTGCCGTTATATTTGTCAAGAACACTGCGGAGCTTTTCTGCATTATCGGTGTATTCTTCATCAAGTAATTCGTGGGAAACTGCCTCGGTTTTAAGCATCATAGTCATATTGACTATATGGGTATTCAGTTTCCACACGTGACTCGGTTTTTTCCAGTTTTCGATAGCGGTGTTGTAATCAAAGCCTTGGCTTTTAATGATTTTTGCAAGGTCTTTTATCCATTCTTCACCATACTTTTCGTATATAAAATTAAGGGATATAAAAGTCTCAAACCACCTGTATTCACCCCATCGGAATAAGGTGATATATCCGTTTCTCAGGAGTTCGTAATAGTTTTTGAGAGCCTTGTAAATTACCTCGGGTATTCTTTCATCACCCGAACAGTCGTAATAAACTTTGAGAGTTTTGCAAACTAACTGTATTGCCCAGGTATCGTATTTTGCCCTTTTTTCTTTTGAACAGGGGCAAATCCAACCGTCGTCCTCTTGGGATGAAACAATTGCATCAACATATTTTTTGACCGTCGCAATCATTTCTTCATTTTCGAGAAGATACGCCAAAGGGATAAAACCGTCGAGCCAATAGGGGACTCTTTCCCAACCCTCGCAGTTTCCGCCAATCCACGCACTGTCACGGATATCGGGCCATATTTTATGTAAATTACCGCTTAAACCCTCCGCCTGGATTTCAAGTTGACGGCGTAGCCAACCCTGGGGTTTAAGCTCTTTTGATGTATAAAAATTCCATTTCTTCATTTTTTAAGCCTCAACTTTTGATTCATTCACCTTGAAACCTTTTTTAACAAGGAATAAAAGGGGAATAAGTGCCATTATACATACTACACCCGCCCAAAGGAACATATCCTTTGCGGGTACTATTACTTCGGCGTTTGCTTCGTTTATAATGGTTTGGGCTGCGTGTTGACAAGCCTTGTCACCAATTACGGGACCTACAACCATAGGTATAAGCACCGCGAAAATCATTCGTATACCTTGGAATAAACCTGATTTACCATCGGGAATGAAGTCCTTAATAGCGGCACCGAATAAAATATTAACAAGGGCATTACCCAATACAACGGGTAATATGCTTATAAGAATAACGTAAATATTGGTGCTTGTTGAAAGAAGTAAAAAACCTAAACTTAATACAATTACACCCGCTACAAGGCAAGGTCCTTTTTTCTTTGTGGAAAGTTTGAGCACGGTTACGATACACGCGAGAAGTATAATTGCCACAATAACTGCAACTATTATTACTGATGGTTTTAAAATATTACTTACTCCGCCATTTTCGGGGATAACCACATACTGAACGTATGTGAGAAGATAGGGGTAGAAAACCTGAAACGCAACAATTGCTAAGCAGAACGAAATTAAAGAAAGATATAATCTTGAGTTTTTCTTTATAACTGACGGTCTGAAACCGTAGAAAAGGTCTTTGATATAACTTGATGAACTCTGAATCTGTAAAGTGCGGGGAGGGTCTTTAATAAGGAATAAACCTGCCACACCGCAGAGGGTTACAACAAGACCTAATACTCCGAAGAAAAGTTTGTATGTGATAGTTCCTGCCTGAGCAAAACTGCCCACACCTGTAACCGCAAGGGAAGACACAGTACCTACAACGGATAACACAGTTTCAACAACGGGTCGTTGCCTTGGTACTGTAACGTCCGTAACCCAAGCCTGAAAAGCGGCATCGTTACTCGTAGAACCCATAAAGGTCATAATAATATCCATCAGTATAACAAACCATACTGTGCAACCGAGAATTCTTGCTTCGTCGCTAAGGTTGAGAAGGTTTGCTACATTATCCTTTGTGATAAAACCGAACATAGCCGTAACTAAGCCCCAAGCTATGTAGCCGATGGAAATGAATAATTTACGGTTTTTTAGTTTGTCGCTGAGTGCACCCATAATAAATGTAGTAAGCACCGCCGCAATAGCGGAGAGGGCTACCATACGGGCAACCGCAGTTGTTGCCTCCATTGAACCACGTATAGCAGCCTGAGATACGTCGGCGTATATCTCGTTGGTTATGAAGGTGTTGAAATACATATTTTCTGTATTCCATGCTATACCACCCATAAAACAGAACAGGGTGATTATAAACCAATTCTTTATACCTATCTTCTCTTTTGCCATATTTTTTGTTCCCTTTTAGCGATTTTAGTATATAAATTTTTATTCAAGAGGAGTCTGGTAGGTTACATCCTCATATTGCATTGTAACCTCTTCACGGGTAAAGCCCTCAAGATTGTACCTGTCGGAATAGTAGTTGTATTTATCAATGGTAAATGTAGTATCGGGTTTACAGGTAATCATTGTGCAACCTCTTTGAGAGCCGAGCTTATCGATACCCGAATATGCAAAATAGTCGATACTGTAACCGTAACTGAAAATAATACCCTTATATTCAAATGTGGTATTGTTGATATGGTCATGACCGTTGAACATTGCTTTCGTTGAGCCTAGTTCAAGCATTTTTTCGAAAAGGTCGTCTTCACCATAACCGCAGTAAACTCTTCTTCCACCTTCGGCGATTATGCCGTCAGTATATTTAAAGTTCTCTGTATCTTTAAAGTTGTTTTTCTCAAATTCGCTCCAGGCATCCGCCATTTCAACTAAGGGGATGTGGAAGAATGCGAGGGTTTTTACTGTGCCGTATTGCTCATATAAACCGCCGTTTACATCGCCCTGAATAGTCTTTATAGTCTTGCTGTTTTCTGCGTTCATTCGCTTTATTTCGGTTTCGTACCACTCAACCTGGTTAGGATGAATATTGTCATATGTGCCCTTAATGCTTTCAATAATGGTGTCTTTTACGTAAGCCTGAGAATCAATTAAAACCATAGCCTGAGTTATAATACCCTGTGAATTTTTAACTTCAATAACGTGGTTTCCGTAACCGTCAACATCCTCGGGACCTGCCTGGAATAAGCAGTGCTTGAATTCTTCGTTTGAATATATTTCCGCTACGGCTTCTCTGTCGAAATATGAATAAGCCTCCGCATCGTGATTACCGAATGTAACGGTCCAATAAACACCGAGACTTTCCATAAGGTTTGCAAAAGCCTTTGCACCGCTGTAATTATTAAACGTACCCGCCATATAAGGAACAGGGAAGGCTATATCTCCCGTTGCAACAACAAGGTCGGGCTTTTCTTTTGTAACCATTGCTGCAATTGCGTTAAGAGTTTTTTCGTCAGTGCCTTTTGAAAGGAAACCGCCACCAATATGAATATCAGTAATTTGCATTACTTTAAATTCTCTGTCAGTTGTAAAATACCAATATCCGTTTTCGTCCTTTTGAGGAACAAGCTGTTTTTCGATTTCAACTGTGTTATATGCATTGCCTTTTTTTACAAGGTTATTAAGCGATAAAATGTTAGCACCCGTAATTACAACAACGATAACAATTATAACGGCAATAATGGAAAGAATAACCTTTTTAGCTTTTTTGCTTTTTGTTTTTGCCATAATATCACGCTCCTTAAAATTTATATATCAAGATACACGGAATGTTCTTATTTCAAAGGGTTTGAATGTAATTTCGCCCGAGCATTCGCCGATATAGTCTTCAAGAGGTGAAACTTCAGTTATTTTAAGACCGGCTGTAACAATAAGTCGGGTTTTTCCGGGTATGCCATAGGGTTCATACATACGAACGATATATCCGTTGCCGTCTTCGGCGGGTTTTATGCAGTCAACAATAAGACCTTCGTTGGAAAGAGAAATAATCGGTTTTTCGTTGCTTTCACCCTCAAACACAATAAACGGTGAGTTGAAGAGATAACCTTCCTGAACTACTCTGCCTGCGGATAAACCGCCAATATGGGGATAAATCGAGTAAGCAAAATCATGTTCACCCGTATCGCGGAAACGAGATGGGTTATCCGTATTACGTAAAAGGGTCATAATCATATCGTTGTCAATAACGTTATGACCGTATTTACAGTCATTGAGGATTGATACGCCGTACACATCGTCGGACAAGTCAGTGAAACGGTGAGCCGCATACTCGTGCTTCCATTTTTCGGCAGGGGTATTTGAGTGAGTGTTACGTTTTACAATACCATAAGCAATTTCATAACTTGCCTGAGTTGCGGTAACATTAACGGGGAAAGAAACCTGAAGGATTTTATATTTTTCCTGCCAGTCAATATGGGATTTAAAGTCAACTCTTGCAATATTTGAGTAAGCAACAATATCCTGCGTAAGAATGGTGTCATTGTGCTTTTTGGTAACTCTTACGGTAACACGCTCGTCATTTGCATCAATAAGCTCAAGGGTGTTATCCCACTGCATATCAACGGGTCTTTTTTTGTACTCTTTATCAATATTCCATGCATCCTCGTGCTCGGGACCGTCTTTGAATGTGATAATATTATTAAGCTTATCACCCACAAATCGGTCAACGCGCTTATCGTAGAAATTGTTAAGTGTACCGTCATTACAAATATCAAAGGTGAAGCAGGGCGTTTCAATTTTGATTTTGCCGTCAACCTCGGTTGCGGTGATTTTGGCGTTTGTTTCAATAGCCTCTGTTCTGCAATATGTTCTTGTGCTGAAGCCCTCAAGGTCCTTTACGTAGAAAATACAGTTGCCCCTTGCGTCAGTAATAACGTTGGCGGTATTCTTGCCATCTGTAAAAGCGGCACTTTCATATTTTTTATCAACGCTGATATAAGCACTGCCTGTAAATGAGTTGGGGTTGTAAACAGTAACCTTGTTTTCTGCCTCGTTGTAAAGGGCTTTTGCTATAAGCTCCTTTTCCTTCTTCTCTGCAAAGGCAAAAAGCTCCTTGTAGATTTTTTCGGCATCATCGTATACGGTATCAATGGAGCTGCCGGGAAGAACATCGTGGAACTGACAGAGTAAAAGGTTTTTCCAGTATTTTACTGTTTCCTCATAACCTGCGTTTGCACCCTTTGTGTTTGCAAGTACCGAAAGCAAATCAAGTCTTCTGAAAGCCATTTCAATGTAGCGGTTGTTACGCTTAACGTCTGCAATGGTGGTGTATGTTCCCTGATGAGTTTCAACGCAAAGCTCACCCTTCCATACGTGGAGTTTTTCACGCTTTTTGTCCATTTCGGCAAAGAAATCCTCTGCTTTTGTGATATTAACCTCGGGCATACCCGGTGCATCCTTAAGGAGTCGGTAGTTTTTCAGCATTTCGTCAGTTACACCGCCACCGCCGTCACCGTAGCCGTAGGACATAAGAACGTGGTCAAAGGCATCCTTCTGCTGTAAATTATCAGATATAATACGGAGATTCTCATTGTCGATTGAATTGTTGTAGCAATCCTTTGTTATGGGCACGGTTGCGTAAAGGTTACTACCGTCAATACCCTCCCATACAAAGGCATTATAGGGGAATTGGTTTGCATTCTGCCAACGTACCTTTGTTGTGTAAAAACTTTTCATACCGCATTTTGTGAAAATTTGCGGGAGCGAAGCGGGAAAACCGAAGGAATCGGGAATCCAACAAACGTCACTTGTTTTGCCGAATTCCTTTTTGAAGAACTGATGTCCATAAAGGAATTCTCTTACAAGGGACTCCGCACCCGAAATATTAAGGTCGGATTCAACCCACATAGGGCCCACAAGTCGCCATTTGTCATCCTTTACACGCTGACGAATCTGCTCAAATATATCGGGATAAACCTCTTTTATGTAGTTATAAACAGAGGGCTGAGAAAGTGAAAATTCAAATTCATCATATCTGTCCATAAGACGGAGCTGATTAAGTGCCGAGCGACCTGATTTACGGATGGTATCTTTAAAACGCCAGAGCCACGCAACGTCAATATGTGTGGATGCGACACAGTCAACTATACAGTCATCATTGGGAAGTTTAAGAGCCGTTAAACCGTCAAGTAATTCCTGATGAATTGCTATAACATTTTCACGATATTCGTGATAGTCAAGAGAAAGGTCGCTTTTACGTATTGTGTTTTCAAAGAGATTAACAACTTTACTTTTGGTGTAATCATTCTTTATGTATTTTATAAGGTCACGGACAAAATCCATAAAATATGAAAAATCTGCAAGAGCCTTATCCGCAATAACGTAAGCGGGGTTTTCAAGGGGGTGAACTTTTCGTTCGGCTTCACAGAAGGTACAGGCATATATTTCAAGCTCAAGGGTGTTTTCTTTGTCGTACATTGAATTCTCAAGAAAAACCTTGCAACGTTGGGTGTTGTTATCAATACCTGCGTAACGCACACCGTTAATTGAAACGAAAGCCTCGCAGTTACGCGGAACCTTCAGCTCAAGATAAGCCACTTGGTCTGCAAGGGGCTTTTTGGGGGTGAAGGTGGTTTTCAACATACAGGTTTTGTGATCGCAGAAGGTAACGTTATTGTTGTAATCTGCCCAGTCTGTAAGTGGGATATAGGTTTCACGGTCTGTATAATCAAGAATTCTGTATTGCCAATTGTCGAGGGGCTCGGTAAGTACAATTGCCCTGTTGCGATATAGCCACAAATTCTTGTCAATCATTGCTTCTACCATATTGATTTCTCCTTATATATAGAATTACATTATAAAGTATATCACAATGGTATTGGTAAAACAAATTGGAAAAACATACTAAAAATAGCATCTATATATGTTTATTTTGCGAAATTAAAAGGATTTTTATAAAAATAAACGAGGGAAGAACGGATTCTCAAAGAACGGATTCTTTTCCTCGTTTAATCATTGGTTTATATAGATTTTTTTAATGCCACGTGGGGTTTCTTTTCTTCTAAATATACGTCACCGTATTGTGTGTAGCCGAGTTTTTTAACATAAAATTCTACTACTTGTACCTGACCCGAAATGAAAACTTCTTTACCGCCCATTTCTTTAATAACCTTTTCGGCTTCGGTTACTATTTTAATGCCGAGACCTTTACCGCGGTGAGGTTTTAAAACGGCTATTCTACCAACGTGGTAGCAGTTTACTTCGTCGTCCCAATAGAGACGGCAAGTTGCAATAGCCTCGTCGTTTTCATAAATGACAATATGCTTTGCGATATTATCGTTTTCGTCATACTCTTTTTCAAAACCCTGTTCATCGAGAAAAACCGTTTCGCGGATAAATCTTGATTCAGGGGGGATTTTATCAAATACTTTTATATCCATTATAAGCACCTGCTTTACATTTCTTTATGAAAAATTATATCAACTTAATATGCTTTTTGCAACAAAAATATATTTACGAAAACCATTGAAGACGTAGGATTATTATGATATTATTTTCTCATGGAATTTATATCCCTAAGGGGGACTGATTATGGATTATTTGAAGTACGTAAACATAAGACAGGGCTCTAAATCTTTGCACCGTTTTTCCCAGGGAAATACTTTGCCGTTAGTACAAAGACCCTTTGGTTTTGCCGGCTTTGCTCCTCAGACCGATACGAGCAGGGGCTCTTGGTACTATCACCCCGATGACCGCTCCTTGGAGGGGGTGCGTCTTACTCACCAACCCAGTCCGTGGATAGGTGACCACGGTGCAATTGTTATGATGCCCCAGATTGAAAAGCCCTATTTTAAGGCGGGTCAGCGTTGGTCTGGTTTTGACCCTGAAAAAGCGGTTTTGATGCCCGATTATATGAATATTTACCTTAAACGCAGTTTTTGCGATTTTGAGCTTACTCCTACGGAGTACGGTGCAAGAGTGAGGCTTTCGTATAATAAGGATTTCAAGCGATTCCTCTCTGTTTTACCTGTTGGCGGTAATTGTGAATACAAGTATGACGAAACTAACAACCGTCTTTATTGTATGACTGATTACAATCAGGGCAGACCCTATGAAAAGGGGATTATAAAGGGTTATTTTGTTTTTCAGTTTGATGAGGATACAGTTGATGTTTGCGAGACAATAGTTGAAAATGCCGATGAAAATATCAGAGAAAATGCTCTTTCAATTAAAGGTGCAAATACGGGTATTCACTTGTGCCTCAAAAAGAAAAATATTGAGTTTTTGGTTACCACATCATTTATAAGTTTCGAACAGGCACTCCGCAATTTAAAAAATGATTATAAAGAGTGTAGTTTTGAGGAGCTTCGTCGGGAAAACGCAGATATCTGGAACGAGTATCTCAGTAGAATTGAAGTAGAAACCGACGAAGAAAAAATGCGTACGTTTTACAGTTGTATGTACAGAGCATTTTTATATCCTCACAAGGCTTATGAACCTGACGAAAACGGTAAACCCATTCACTACGCACCTTGCGTTGATAAGGTCTTAAGCGGTGTGCGTTACACCGATAACGGTTTCTGGGATACTTACAGAACTATTTATCCTTTCTATTCAATAGTTGCAAAAAAAGAATTGCCTGAAATTATAGAGGGATTTGTGCAGGATTATGTTGACGGTGCGTGGCTTCCTTGTTGGACTGCAGGGGATGCTAAAAACTGTATGCCCAGTACTGCAATTGATGCAGTTATTGCGGATGTTGCAACAAAGGGTCTTATTTCTGAAGATTTATTGAAAAAAGCCTTTGAGGGAATGGAACTTCACGCAAATAACAATTCCAAACTTGCCGCCTACGGTCGTGACGGTTGCGAGGATTACCTTGAGTTGGGTTATGTGCCTTGCGATAAACACCGCGAAAGCGTAAATCTTACTCTTGATGCGGCATATTTTGATTATTGCCTTGCGAGTGTGGCGGAAATTTTAGGTTATGAGGATAAAAAAGAGAAGTACCTGAAACGAGCAAAAAATTATTCGAATATTTTTGACCCTGAAACAGGCTTTATGCGACCCAAGGACAGTAATGGTAATTTCAAACCCGATTTTGACCCTATTTCCTGGGGTGGCGATTACACCGAAGCCGCCGCTTGGCAGACAACCTTTGCGGTGCAACACGATTTTGAAGGATACGCGGAACTTCTCGGTGGTAAGGATAAACTTATTGAGAAGCTTGATGAATTCTTCGCAGCACCCGTTGAATACCGCGTGGGAGGATATAATATAGAAATTCACGAAATGACCGAAATGGCGGCTTGTGATTGGGGTCAGTGTGCAATTTCCAATCAACCAAGCTTCCATATTCCGTTTATTTATAATTACTTCGGTTATCCCGAAAAAACCGAGTATTGGTTAAAGAAAATCTGTGATGAGGGATTCTCTGCGGAAACTGACGGTTTCCCCGGTGACGAGGACAACGGCACAACTGCCGCCTGGTACATTTTCTCTTGCCTGGGTATATATCCCATTACACCCGGTAAACCCATATTTACCCACTGTAAACCTATGGTGGATAATATCCGAATTCTCGGTAAAAAGTTTGATATCTCAA
The DNA here is from genome assembly GCA_015066345.1 of Oscillospiraceae bacterium. Classification (GTDB taxonomy): domain Bacteria; phylum Bacillota; class Clostridia; order Oscillospirales; family Acutalibacteraceae; genus DTU089. The sequence continues at coordinate 28,699 of SVOQ01000019.1, read as the reverse complement.
AATACAGTGATGTTATAACTTACGATGAATTAATGAATGAATTGAAGTAAGATTAAAAACAGGTTGCCGACGGCAACCTGTTTTTCATTTATTCTTAATAGTATTAATGGCATTTTTTTCGAGTCTTGAAACCTGAGCTTGTGAAATTCCTATTTCTTCGGCAACCTCCGTTTGGGTCATACCTCTCATAAATCTCATTGAAAGTATTTTCTTTTCTCTCGGCGGAAGATTTTTTAAGGCTTCTTTTATGGATATTTCATCTATCCAGTCGCCGTCACTTTCGTTGTCCCCAAGTTGGTCCATAAGGTATATGGTGTCACCGCCGTTTGAATAGACGGGTTCATAAAATGATACAGGGTCAACAATGGCTTCAAGGGCAATTACAATTTCACTTTTGGGTTTTCCTAATTCTTTTGCTATTTCTTCAACTGTCGGTTCACGGTCAAGCTCATTGCTTAATCTTTCGCGGGTTTGCATAGCGTGATAGGCGGTATCACGCATAGAACGACTCACTCTTACGGGGTTGTTATCCCTCAGGTATCTTCTCACTTCGCCGATAATCATCGGTACCGCGTAGGTGGAAAAACGCACATCGTGACCGGTGTCGAAATTATCAATAGCTTTCATAAGACCTATACACCCAACCTGAAAAAGGTCATCGGGATTTTCTCCGCGATTCGCAAATCTTTGTATTACACTCAACACAAGTCTCAGATTTCCCATAACGAGGGTTTCACGTGCGTGTTTGTCACCGCCTTTAGCCTTATCAATAAGATTGCATTTCTCTTTTTCCGTAAGAACTTTTAATGAAGATGTATTAATACCACAAATTTCAACTTTATTAAAATACATTCAGGCACTCCTCGGTTTATTAATTTGTCAATAAAAGTATTGCCTGAAATATTCGTTGTAATCAGTTTTCACTAAAGTAAAAACAACTATAAACTTTTTATATGGAGTTATCAAGACGGAGAAAAGAAGGAAGGATAGGGGAATAGGTTTGTGTTTTGGCAAAATTAATATAAAACCTACCTGGGTCTGGTTTGATTTTTTCGGTATCGATCTCTACTATAGTTGGAAAGAATCAAGGATTAAATAAATTTTATATTAGTATTTTAATGCCCTATCTATTTTGCACAAACAGACGGGGCATTTTTGTACATTGCTACGAAAATGAGAAAATTTTAAAAAATTGTGAAGTATTTTGCGAAAACAGTCATATATAAGTGAAACCAAAAATCAAAAGGGGTTGGTGCCGATTTATTACTAAACACAAATGCATTTATGACAGTTGAAAAACAAGAAAAAGAAAGTTAAGAAAGGATGGCAAATATGAAGCGGTTAATAAAAATATTATCGGTAATTATGGCAACCATAATGTTTTTCAGCGTTTTCTCGGCGGCAAATCCTGCCATAGCTGCAGAGATACAGGAAGTTGAAATGACCGAAGACACACAACCAACAGATACTTCAGAAAACACAGAGAATACGGAAGCTGAGGTTGAAGTATTAAATGAAATTACCGATTTGCGTGATGAATATACCAAGCATTTCCGTCAATCCGACGGTTCATATATAGCGGCTAAATATTCATCACCCGTACATTATCAAAAGAACAGTAAATGGGTGGAATACGATTTTACCATTGAAGAAAAGAATTCAGGAAAGATTTTTTCAACAGATTCTGTTTTCGAACCCGTTTCGTCTGATATACCCGTTAAATTTCCCTCAAGGATTTCAAAAGACGGCAGCAATGAAATTGATATTGATATTGCTGATACGACAATCAGTTTTGCTCCGAAAACATCTCAGAATGGCTTGAAAAATGCTTCGGGGGATATTGCGGAGGAATCGGAGCTTTTAAGTGCTGAGGTTGTGAACGGTGATACAGTCAGCACCTATTCTCTTAATAGTGACAACGCAGTAAAAAGCGAAGAAGAAAACGCCCTTGGTGTGGATAAACGCAAGGGTGCAGTTAAGTATGAGAATGTATTTGAAGATGTTAACCTTGAATATGAAATTTCAAGCAACGTAATCAAAGAAAGCATAGTTTTAGAAAAGAAACAGGATAAAAATATTTTTGAATTCACTATGGATTTGGGAACTCTTTATCCTAAAAAAGAACAGGACGGCTCAATTGTACTGTATACCGACAGTGGGTATACCAATGCTCAGTCTGTTATTGCACCGCCGTATATGTTGGACTCAAACGGTGTATATTCCGATTTAGTTTCAATGGAATTGACACCCGACGGTGACAAATACACCTTAACCATAACAGCGGACAAAAATTGGCTCGATGATAAACAAAGGATTTATCCCGTTATCATAGACCCTACAATATTACTGGACATTAACCGACAGAATACAATTGACTGCTATGTTGATGCAAGTTCACCTAACGCAAGTTATCCGTATGACTACTATTTATATGCGGGTCACAGTACTTTGGGTAAAACACGTACCTTCGTTAAGTTCAATCTACCCGAATTACCCGATGAATGCTGTGTGATTCAGAACGCAAGCTTGCAGATTTATCAGATGAGCGTTGATGCAGGTAGTGAAAAACGCTTCATTTCGGTTCATACTGTAACTGAGGATTGGAACAACACAACCCTGTCACCAACGTGGAATGACCAACCTGAATTTGCAACAACCGCCCTTGACTATGCAGAGCTTACATATGGTTGCGGTGACTATTATTTGTTTGATATTACCCGTGCCGCTAAAAGCTGGTTTGAAAACGGCAAGAACTACGGCGTGGTTATCAAAGGTTACGATGAATCAAAAGTTGGCAGAGCACAGATAATATCGGCAGAATATAACATAACGTCTGTTGTATATCCTACCATCAGCGTTAATTATCGTAATAACAAGGGTACCGAAAGCTACTGGAGTTATTCAACCTACGGAGTTAATACCGCGGGTACGGCATATATTAATGATTACACAGGTAATCTTGTATATAGTCTGCCTATTTTATCAAGCTCGGGTGAGTTAATGCCCCTTGCACTTTCGGCGGTATTTAACAATTACTGTGCTAATGAAAGACTAACTGCGGGCAAAGAAAACTCCTCACGTACCACACCGGGTAAAGGCTTCCGCCTGAGTATACAGGAAACGGTTTTAACTTCGGATAAGTACGGTTTGTCGGGTGATAATAAAGATAATTACCCCTACGTATACACCGACGGTGACGGCACGGAGCATTACATACAAAAGGTTACGGAAAAGGACAAGGACGATAAGGAAACCACCGTATACAAGGATGAGGATGGGTTAGGTTTAACGTTAACCCTTAATCACAATGATTGTACATATAAGATTACGGATAAAAGCGATACTCAAAAATGCTTTAATTCTGAGGGTAATTTATGCAACATCTACGATGCCAACGGCAATAATATACATATAGCCTATAAAAGCGAGAACACAGAAATCGGTTTACAGGCTAAAACTCGAATTGCATATATAACCGACGGCGCGGGTCATAAATTTACCTTTTCATATTATACCTTTGACGGTGTTGAAACCGACTACATCGAAACAATCACCGATAATGCCGGTAGAACTATCTACTTTACAACCACAGGTGGATTTTTGCGTAGTGTAAAATATTATGACGGCACTTATTCAAAAATAGTTTATGAGGCTCAGAATGATGAAACAAAAGACGTTTACGAAGAATCTGCAGAAGGCTTGATAAACTACGTCCTTTCAAATGACGGTTACGGTCTTAACTTTGACTATACCTCTAAAGCCACGGGCAGAAGGGTTAATAAGGTAAAGGAATTCGGTACAAATGAAAACGGTTCTTTTAAATTAGGTCAGGTTGTGACCTTCGACAGAACCGAGTACAATACTACGGTTATACGTTCCGCGGGTATTGACGGTTTACATTACTCTAATAGTTATAACGCAACAACCGAAAGTGATACAGATACAAACAAAGATGGCAAACTTGACGGCGATGACGATATCCTCACAACCCTGCAGTTTGATAACACGGGCAGAGCCGTAGCACAACAGATTAAATACGGCAACGGCTCTATGGTAGGTGCCGGTTCCTACGATTTTACATCATCAGCCGGTGACACAACCACCCTTGACAGTAAAAACCGCGTTAGTTCAACGGGCTCGTTGGGTAAAAGCGTTGTGAACCTTCTTACGGGCGGTAATGCGGAGAGCACCACGGGTTGGACTCATTCAGCTTCATCCCCAAGCGTTGCAACTGAAAAATATATGGGTAAAAAATCCCTTAAGCTGACCAATTCGGGGCTTACAGGTAGCGGTAACGTATATTACCGCCAACGGGTTGACGGCTTAACAAATGGCGGAACATATACTTTATCTGCTTATGTTAAGGTTGGTAGCGTAACCAAAACTGCTGAGAGTAAATATACGGGTGCGCATTTACAGATAAATACCGTTGGTACTGACGGTGCTTTGGATACAGCCGTTCGCTCCGAAGCAATATGCGAAACTACCGACACGGGCATTGACAACGGTTGGCGAAGAATAACCGCAACAGTAACCATACCTAATGACGAATCACACACCTTTGTATATTTATGTTTTAGGAATATGAACGGTACGGCATATTTTGACTGTATACAGTTAGAATCGGGCTCAGCCGCTAACTCCTTTAACATCCTTGAAAACAGTAGCTTTGAAAAATCATCCGGTGGTTTGCCTACGGGCTGGTCTGCTATTAATACAAGCTACACCACATCCTCAAACGGTACCGTAACCAACGGCATTACAACCGTAGCAAAGGCAAACGGCACTCAGTCCGTGCGTATAACCGGCGACCCGGATATTGCCAAGGGCTACAGTCAGTTAATATATGTTGACGGTAAAGCCGACAATACGTATATTGTCAGCGGTTGGGGTAGGGGTTACCCCGTGAACAGTACCTTCCACACCAACGGCACCGATGACAAGGGTACTGATGACGAGTGTGACGACGAGCCTAAAAATATTGCCCTTTTTGAAATAGCCGTTAAGGTCACCTATGACTGCACGGATGCAAGTAAAAAAGTTACCGAGGTTGAGCAGTATAAGGATTCCGCCTGCTTTAATACTACAATAACCTCGTGGCAGTATGCCTCTACACCATTCTCGCTTGAATACAGTAAGCCTGACGAGGGTTGCACCTATACACCCAAGTATTTCCAGATAGTGCCAAGGTATTCGAGACAGGTAAACTTCGTTTACTTTGACCACTTAATGCTCGTTAAAGAGCCCTCGCAGACCTACACCTACGACAAAGAGGGTAATTTACTTAAAGCAACCGCAAACTCAGAGCAAAAAGCCAATGCTGAGTATGACGATAACGGCAATATGACCTCATACACCGATACTCTGGGGAATACTACCACTATGCATTATGATAATAAGCATAACCTTACCCATACAACGTCGGAAAAAGGTGTTACAACGGGTACTGCATATAACTCAAACGGTACAGATTCCGTAAGCGAAATTCGTAATGCATTAAAGCACGATGATGCAACCTTAGCTATAAGAACCAACAAGGAGTATCACACGGGCGGTGAGGATTACGGTATAAATGACGGTGCATATTTAAAGTACTATTATGATGAGCACGGCAACGCAACCCACTATACGTTTAATTGGGCTACGGGTGCACCCAAAACTACCACGGATGCAAACGGTGTAACAACAACCAACAAGTATTACACAAGTAAAGAGCCAGACGGAACTGAAATACACGATTATACCCGACTTGAATCCGTATCCACAGGTTCGTCAAAGGTTACCTATACCTACGACCAAACCCTTACGGGTAAATACGGCGGCAACAGAATGTCAAGCATTTTGTTCGGTTCGGCAACTAAAGGTGAAACATATAGCTTTAAATTTGATGAATACGGAAACAACTATGCTACCTACGTAGGCTCACAATTACTTGCCGAAAATAAATATGCTGAAAACAACGGTGTATTAGATTTGACAACCTATGGTAATGGTGATAAAATAGAATACACACACAATAATCTGGGCTTGGTAACCACACGTGTTAAATCAGGTGATAGCACTACAACCTATAAATGGAAATATGATGCTTCGGGAACTCTGCTATCCCACACGGATTCGGGTACGGGCTACAAATACACCTACGCTTACGATTCCTTAGGCAGGGCTATCCGTCAGAACGTTACAATGTATGCCGGTGATAACGCGGGGACTCCCGTTTCATTTACCGAAAACGTTTATGATAAAGCAAATAATCTTACTAAGCTGATTAATAACGTGGGCGGCAGGACAATGACTCAGGAGTATAGTTATTCTGCACTTTCGGGTAATACCGCATCCGAAAAATATGCTAAGGATAATTTACCCACACAGTATACCTTACCCTCCAACGAAAATGTGACTTATGATTACGATAGTCTTAATCGTCTTAATCGATACACTATTTCTTTAGGGACACCTATATACGTTGACTATACGTACAAAAAGTCCGACCGTAATACGGGTAGTAGCGAACTTTACCGCACAACACAGCTCAGTACTGAGTTTATAGGTAACGATACCTACACCTATTATTACGATTCTGTTGGTAATATTACCTCAATAAAGAAGGGTGTAAGAAAATCAACCGACCCTGAAAGTGCGGATTTCAGAAAAACAGACGGTGCAGTGGCTTACCGTTCATACGAGTATGACGATTTGTACCAATTAACAAGGGAAAACAACAAGTCTACCAACGAGACAAAGGTATGGTCCTATGACGACCTCGGTAATATTGAGTCTGTTACTATATATCCCTATTCAGCTACCACTCTTTCAACTTCAACAAAAACCATAACCTACAATTACGGTGAAAAAACAGAAACAACCCCCGATGGTGAAGTTACAAGCTGGAATAATATACTTTTTGGCGTTGACTTAAATGGTAACAGCACTTACGAGGATGCCGAAACAATTACCTACGATGCTATCGGTAATCCAACTAAGTACCTTGGTAATGACCTTTTGTGGACGGGCAGGGAGCTTTACCGCTATCAAAACGATAACTTCCGCAATACCTACTATTACGATTCCGAGGGCTTACGAAGCCGAAAGAATATTTACATAAAAAATGCAAATGGCGGTTTCGATTATAACGGTAAGGTGATGTACCAATACTTGGGTGGTCTGCTCACTTACCAGTGCACTTACAATGCTTCGGATGGAGTCGATAAAGAAATGTATTTCTTCTACGACAGCTACAGTAGACTTACGGCTATCCGTTACATAAGTAGCATTGGTGATTACTATTACTATGTAACAACCAACAAACAAGGTGACGTTTTAGGGCTCTACTCTGCAAATGGTAATTTGAAAGTGTCATACGAATATGATGCTTGGGGCAACTGCACCGTAAAAGATGCTTCGGGTAATCCCATTACTTCATCTGTTCATATCGGTAATGTTAACCCAATCCGCTACAGGAGCTACTATTACGACACAGATACGGGAATGTATTACTTACAGAGCCGTTATTACGATGCTAATATCGGTAGGTTTATTAATGTGGATGGGACTTTGAATGGTAATGGGGATATTATCGGATTCAATATGTATGCTTTTTGTAGTAATAATCCCATTATGTTTAGTGACCCGAGTGGTTGTGGAAAATTGCAAGATTTTAAAAATTGGGTTTCTGGTAAAATAAGTGAAATTAGAATAAAAATTAATCGTTTCTTTATCAAAACACACCCTTATGAAACTATAACAGAAGCGGCAATCGCATCAGGTATTAATTTAAATGAACGAACTCAAGTCACTAATTTGGAATATGGGCAAGGTATTACATACAATCCTGATACAAATTCATATGGGCTAACAACTACTGTTACAGGCGAGCATGCATCCGTTGATATGAGTTTAATTTTATCTGATCCATCTGTTGTAGCAATTGTTCATTCACACCCGAACTGTAATGGACATATAGGCAATGAGTTTTCTGATACAATAGATAATGGTGGTATAATATCTGGTGATTGGGCTGTTGCTAAGAGTAATCAAAAAGATTCATATTTAGCTGCACCAGATGGTAATTTATATTTGATGGTGTGGGATGCCGAAGAGTACAATCAATCACTAGTTTCTTCTGATTTGCCAATTGACGACACTCCTGTTCAGTGTGTGTTTTAAAAGGAAGGATGTTATGATGAAACGAAAGTTATTTATTGTGATTCTGGTGTTTTTTCTGTGTTGCTTTCTTCTTTTGGGTATTGGCTTTGTTGCAAAAAATTGCAAAAACAATACCGGAACGAATCAATCGCCCCCCGAAAAAACCGAGAGCATATTTGTAAATGAATTGAAAGATTTTGATAAAGATGATTTACCTTCGGTAAAATTAATGGAGTTGCCTACAAACAATTGGTTTGTTGAGGGATCATTTTATACAGTATGCGATACTCTTTTTTCGGTTTATGATCAAACAGTTAATTGGAATGTGGATTTATCTGTTCTTTCTCCGTGTAGTGTTTATGAAGACGGTGTTTTGTTTTCGTCTGATGGAAGGTGCGATAATTCTGTATTGATAGTTAAAGAACAGGACAGGTTATTACTGCTCGTGAGGAAAGATGTTTTATCGCCTGATAAATATTCATTTGAAGACTTTGTAATTGTTGAATCAGATGAAAAAATGTCAGAGGCTTTATTCGAAGAAATATGGAAAGATCATTTGAGCGGTGAACATAATATTTCGTATCTTTTAATTGAGGATGCTACAGCGATAAAAAATGTAAAATTTAAATTAAAATCTCAACCGGAATTAATATATTCTCTGAGTTACTGTGATTATCGTGGTATGTATTATACCAAACTACCGTTTAACGAAAACTAATCAGACCAATCAGGGGACGGTTCTGTGATTGAAGACCAGTCAGGGGACGGTTCTGTGATTGACAATTGATGAGCAAAGGACTAAGACAGGGGACGGTTCTGTGATTGAGTCGTAACCTCTTGAATTTTCCCTCTTTTCAACATTTTATGATCTAAAAATCCATCGATAAAAAACTAAAAAGTAAATATTTTGTAAACCTCCTGAGAAAGAACCAATCAGGGGACGGTTCTATGATTGAGTTGTAAACTCTGATAAATCAAAGTTTTGTTGTCTTAAATTTTAAAATCAGGGGCGGTTTGTCTTTGGATAAACCCCAATCACAGAACCGTCCCCTGATTTTCATATCATACATAGATATTGTAAATAACTATTATTTTAATAATGGTTTAGCAATCAAAAATGCATTGTTGTATCTATATACCGGTTATATACTTTCTTCGGGCGATTCCTCTAAAATTCAGGTTGTTGCATATCCTGTAATTGATGAATGGAATGAAAACACAGTAACCTATAATGATAAGCCGGATATTGACACGGATGTTATTCTTGATATGAGAGAATATACAAGAGACTCAAGCGGTAAGTATGAAGTTTACGATGTTACAGAAGCGTTCGCATCAAATACAACCAAATATAATGGTATAGCATTAAAAACTTCATCAACATCAAGTACAAGCAACGATATTGTTGCATTTACTTCTTCTGAATACAGCGGAAGTACTAATAAATGTCCGTATTTCGTAATAGAATATTATGAAACTCAAGGTGTAGAGGAACAATTCGACTACCATATTCAAAATGCAGGCAGAGCCGGAACGGTATATTATAATGATTACAGTAATCAGATTTATATCGAGAGAGACGAGCCGGGCATACAGGGTCTTAAAATGCCCGTACAGATTAAAAGATATTACAACAGCAATGCAGGCGGTTCACTATCATTATATAATCTTGCATTTTACGGTGGGGTTGCATATTATGGTTTTGGATGGAAAACAAACTTCAACCAAACCATAGAATATGCGGGCTTAATTGACGGAAAAGAGTATATCCTTTATAACAATGACGAAGGACAGACGGTTTACTTTGAAAAAAGTGGCACTATAGAGAACAATCAACGAAAGTGGATAGAGGTTGCTGACGTGTTTTCGACCGAAAAAGGCTATGAGTTGTGGTTAAATACCTCATACGAAAGTAACTTATCTGCTAATTTTGGCTATGCAACAATAAAAGATTCCCAAAATCAAACCTATGAATTTAATCAATATGGTTTTTTAACTAAAATAAATTCAGGTGAAGAAAACTCTGATTTATCCATTTCTGTCAGCTATAACAACAACTATTCAATTAATAAAATTGTTGATGGTGCGAGCAGAGAATACCGTTTTTCATACACTGAAGATGTATTAACTTCAATACAGGCTTTTAGCGCTAACGGTAATGCCGTAAAGGTAACAGATGCCAATAACAACAGCGTCAATTATAAATATACCTACACATATACCGATGCAAACATCAACGGAATGTCGGTCCCTGTGTTATCAACAGTTACTTATCCCGATGGTGAAAAAGTTTATTACACCGTTACCGATAATTTTACAAGTGTAAAAAATATTGACGGATATACTTTGGAGTATGAATTTTCAGGAGCAGGGAATTGCACTATAAGTGAGAAAGTATATTCCGAAAACTCAACTGATGCTACTTTGGGCGGAAGTTTGAATGTTACCCGTGTTAACGCATATGAAAAAATTTTTAACGATGCCAATAACGTTAGTCAGACCAAACAGTTCGATTTATACGGAAGAACTATATCAATTATAAATAACGACGGTACTATAGTTTCAAGAGCTTTCAGCGATACTATGATGTCTTGTGGCACTCTTACCGAGGGATTGTACGTTGACTATGAAACAGATTATGCTGTTGAAGGTGACGATATAGTTACCGACGGTAGCTTTGATACGGGCTTGTCTGCTTGGGATATTTCGGATAGTTCAAAAATAGTGAGAGATACCGATACGGACGCTGACTCAAATACCGAAATATCAGGCTCAATGGCGCTTATTGGCGATATCGACCAATTTCTTTATGCGATTCAAACTATTGAGGTTCCCGATGGTGTTTCAGGTGACGGATACCATTTTAGTTTTTCAAGCAAGAATTTTAAAACTCATAATGTAGATAATCTGGCATATTCAAGCGGTATAATAGTTGAAGCCAGAACAGAGGAGGGTGATTGGGAAACCGTTACACGATTATACCCAAATCCATTTAATGATAATTGGCAAAAAAACAGTTGTGAATTTGAGATTGATTTTGAATATGACGGAATACGATTGTTTGTTATTCATATCTGCCAATACGGAATAGCTTGGTTTGATGATTTTAGTTTAATAAACACTTATCGTCCCGATTCATCTTCATCCTCCGATACAGGAGCGGATAGTGAGACTTCCACTGGTTGTTCTTGCACATATTGTGAAGACAATTGTAATTGTAATCACGACGGTACAACTGTATGTACACCCGAAAGCTGTCCTGAATGCGGTAAGTGTAGTTGCTCAGGCTGTATGCAGACCAATTGCGTATGTAGGGATTGCTCTGACGATTGCGACAAGGTAAGCTGTAATCGTAACTATTCCTACAGCAATACCTCTGAGGGCTCATTTTTCAGTATTTCCGACGGTGAAAAAGAAATGAGCGTTTCGCAGAATGTAAGCGGCAACTATTATAGCAGTCAAAAAGATATGAACGGCATAAATACATTTTATGACTACAACCAGACAAACGGACAATTACGTTCAACTACTGACGGAAATGATAACGTTACATCATATACCTATGATGCTATGAATCACCTGAAAAATGTTTCTGCCACCGTAAGTGACCTCAGTAACGGCAACAAACTGTCAACTGCATATGTTTATGACGATGACAGAATACAAACAATAACCCATAACGGATTTTCATATAACTATGAGTATGATGCCTGGGGCAATGTTTCCGCGGTTAAAGTTGGTCAGCAGTCTTTGGTAAGCTATAATTATGATAACGGTATCAATAGGAACAGAGTTAATACCATAACCTACGGTAACGGTGATTATGTTAATTATACTTACGATAATAGCGGTAATATCACTTCTGTTAAAAACTATTCTGCCGATAATACCTTGACTGCCGATTATGAATACACATACGATACAAACGGCATTATTACCGTTATAAGGAACAATAAAGAAAATTCCGAAATCAGATACGGTGAAGACGAAACAACTATAGTCTTGCTTAACGGTAACGGAGAAGCAGATGATGTGTTACTTTATTCTAACGGATTAAACGAAAATGAAGAATATGTTGAAATTTTAGGCGGTTTATCGTATACTAAAGGTGAAACAGAGGCTACTGCAGATGCCGAAAAGGGGACAACTACTACAAATTCAAGTCTTAGCGGGCAACACACGGTATATAATTTTACTTCAACATCCGACTATTTTGGCAGACAAAATCAAAAGAGTGTTTCAACGAAGGTCTCTCAGACAAACGTAGCCGAGCAATATTTGAATGTACAAACTGCCTTTAATTATAAGGATTTATCTGCCGACGAAACCACAACACTTGTGAGCAGCTACAATCCCGTTGTAAGTATGCAGTCCCGAACGGCAGAGGGTGTTACACTTTCAAATCAGACACTTTTTGATTGGGAATATTTATATACCTACGATACCAACGGAAATATTACAAATATATCCGTTAATATTCCCGAAGAGGAATTTTCAAATTTATCAATTTGCGACTATGTTTATGACGAAGCGGGTCAGCTTGTGCGTGAAAACAACGCATATACGGAAAAAAGCTATGTTTACGTATATGACAAGGGTGGCAATATTACTCAGAAGCTTGAGTATGAATATTCCGATGCTGAATTAGGAACACCGATTTCAGCGGTTGATTACACCTATGACAGTGTGTGGAAGGATAAGCTTACCAAGTATGGTGATACTGCAATTGAAACCGATTCTATCGGTAACCCGCTTAACCTCACAGGCATTAACTTTTTGGGGCAAAGTGTTAATTCAACCCTCGAATGGAACGGCAGGCAGCTTGCCTCGGCAACCGTTGACGGAACAAGATACGAATATACCTATGATGCCGAGGGTATGCGAACGGCTATGAAGGTTTATGATGTGGAAAGCAGCACACTACTGTCTTCTTACTACTACGTTTGGGAAAGCGGAAAATTACGCGGCTACACCGTAACCGACGGAAACGGTGTCACGGAAAATACCGTAAAAATGCTCTTTGACATTAATGACGATTCCGTAGGCTACGAACTTTATTCTGCAGACGACAATACTACAAAAACATTTTTCTTCCTTAAAAATTTGCAGGGGGATATAACAAACGTATATAACGAAAACGGCGAAGATGTGTTACAATACGCCTACGATGCATGGGGTAACGTAACAGTACTTCTCGACAAAAGCAGTTTTGAGGATATAAACAAATCAATAGAAGCTGCTGTGTACACACCCATAACCTACAGAGGTTATTCCTACGATTATTACACAGGTCTTTATTACCTTCAGTCACGTTATTACAACCCCTTGTACGGTAGGTTTTTGAATATGGATAGTCTTATAAAAATCGGTACAGTACACGGAGCAAATACTTTTGCATATTGTAATAATAATCCGATAAATCTTGTAGATTTCGGTGGAATGGACGCAGAAAAGATTATTAAACTTATTATTGAATGGCTAATTGCTATTTTAGCTCTTGAAACTTTTGTTGAGCATCTACTTGTTAACCAAACGATTGAGAGTTATGGCGATTTAGAAAGAGATTTAAACGGTATGTATAAAATAAAAATCAAATATAAGAACGAACAGGATAATAGAGAAAAATTAACTGTCGTTTTTGGTGGATATACCGAATGGGAAAATAGCAAAAATTCCTTTAATTATGATAACAAAATGCAGATTGAACATTATGCGTATTATATTAACGATAATGTTCCCACAGGCACAATCGATCCAAATGCTGACAATATTTACCATGGTGACGCTAGTTATTCCCCAATATATATGAGCTTTTTTCTTGGTTGTACTTTGGCATATTATGAAATAAAAACTGCCCCAATAAAAAAAGTGTTTAACGAAGTTTGGGGTGAGAACGGTTTGGACCCCAACAATACGTTGGGTTATTGGGCTTATAGAGTTACCAACGATTCTCAGTATAATGGTTCGTATGCGTATTCATTTAAATTAGATTGGTGGAGGCAATTAAATATATGAGCACTTCAAAAAAACTTATTATTACCTCTATTTTTACAGCTGTAGTGTCAATAGTATTATTTTGCTTGGGCATGTATCAAGAGATTGATATGATTGAATTTGAGTATCTGCTGATTTTTTTGTACTCTGCTCAAGCTTTTATGGTGCTAACTCTTGTTTTTATTGTTGGTGCATTTTTATTTATGAAAACGGATATAAATGTTTCGGTATTAAAGAAAACAGTAGTTACCATAACTGCGTTTATTATAACAGTATGTATTTTGTTTATCGGGTACAATAGCATAAATTTTTATGACGGGTATACTCCCTCAGATATGATAGATAATGAAAATATGTTGGTACAGGAATTCTTTCCTTATCATAAAACTGACGATGAGAAAAATATTGATATTTCGGTTTCACACATAACAGGGACAGATTATTTAACCTTCAGTTCGCGGAGTGTTTCGGAAAATGGGTTGTATTTTACATATGATGTGGAGTATTTTGAGAGCGTAAGTCCTTTTATGAATCTTAAGTTTTATCTTGAAAGAGGGCTTCTTTTACCGTCAGACGTGATATATGTCAACGCGTTTTCGGACTATGAAGAAATAGAAAAATCTGGGTTTAAAGCAGTCATTTTCACAAAGATGGACAATGATGATATAGGAATATATTTAAGAAAAGGAAATAAAGCCATCTATTCAGAGTTGAAAAATGATTCAAGAAAACCTGTTAATGTTGAAGATTTCTTAGAAATCACAATAGAACAATTTGAAACCATAGAACTAAAAGTAGATGAAAATTATTTTCTCGATATACCTTTTTCAGATAAATTTAACCGAAGAGTTTTAAATAAGTGACCAATTAGGAGGCAGGGGACAAGACAGGGGACGGTTCTGTGTCCCGCTCCGGGTAGTCTTGAAAATTTAGTTTTTTATTGTTTTAAATTATTGTTGTAATCATTTGTTCAAATGTAAAAAATAATGAAAAATAATATTGCGTTACTTGACTTTTGTCGGGTGTGTGGTATAATTATTCCATAATAAATATTCGGGAGGATTTTAAAATGAAAAAAGTTTTAAAAATCGTCGGCATTGTTGCAGCAATCGCAGCAGTAGCAGCAGCTATCTACTTCCTTGTTCAGAAGATTAAAGCTAAAACTGCTCCTCAGGGTGGTTACGACGAGGACAACTATGTTTCCTGTTCTTGCCTTGATGAAGATTTTGTTAGCGAAACCGTTGCAGAATAATTGAATATTATTAAAAAAACCTCTCAAACTATTTTTACCATAGTTTGAGGGGTGCTTTTTTTGATTTTTCTTAAGGCTTTTATTGTTGGCGGACTTATTTGCGTTGTAGGTCAGATTTTAATAGATAAAACTAAGCTTACACCCGGTAGAATATTAGTGCTTTACGTTGTGACGGGTGTGGTCTTGGGTGCATTAGGTGTCTTTGAGCCTCTCGAAAAATTCGCAGGTTCAGGTGCAACTGTTCCGCTTTTAGGTTTTGGCGCAAACCTTGCCAAAGGCACTGCCGAGGCTATCGCCGAACAGGGTTGGATGGGTATATTGACGGGTCCTCTTACGGCGGGGGCAGGGGGAATCACCGTTGCTATTGTTTCCGCATTGATTATGTCGTTAATAAGTAAACCCGGCGCCAAGTAACTTTTAACAAAAACTTAACATTGTTATGCAAGAATGATATATAGTTTTTTGAGGAGGTTGCAATATGGTTTATATTTTAATAGTTGAAGATGATGTTAATTTTAATAATGTAGTTTGTTCGTACCTCAATAATAACGGCTATACCGCCGTCGGTTGTCATAGTGCGGCTGAGGCTCTTGACCAGATGGAAAAAATGTCCTTTGATATGATAATTTCCGATATTATGATGAAAAATATGGACGGTTTCGAGTTTGCTGAGCAAGTGCGTCTTATAAACAAAGATATCCCGATTCTTTTCCTTACTGCCCGTGAGGACTTGCAGTCCAAAGAAAAGGGATACAAATTAGGTATAGACGATTACATAGTAAAGCCTGTTGAAATGAAAGAGATGCTTTTCAGAATTGAGGCTATTTTAAGAAGAGCAAATATTGCCAACAAAAAGAAAATTGTTGTTGGTAACCTGGTTCTTGACTCTGCGGAAACTGCCGCTTATGTCAACGGGGAAAATATCGGTCTTTCTGTTAAAGAATTTAATATTTTATTTAAACTTCTTTCTTATCCGAAACGTACATTTACCCGTACTCAGTTGATGAATGATTTCTGGGGATATGAAACCGAAAGTGCCCCGAGAACTGTTGACGTTTGTATAACAAAACTCCGTAGTAAACTTTCCGTAAGTCACGATGTTGAAATTGTAACCGTTCATGGTCTTGGTTACAAGGCGGTGATGCTTGTATGAAGTTACAGCGTTTTGAACGTGACGAACGACTTAGTTTTTGGCGTAGTTTTTTCTATGAGTTCAATACCGTTTTCCTTATAATACTTGTAAACGGTGCGGGTCTTGTTGCTATTTTCAATAATATTGCGTTGAATGAATACAAAACATACATTAAATACACGATAATTGTAGGATATCTGCTTTTTGGTTGTCTTATTTCCAGTGCGTTAGTGTACCTTATACGAGCCAGGGGACAGACCATAAAAATGCAGAATATCTGTGAAGCGGCACAGAAAGTTGCCGCAGGTGATTTTTCTGTGCGTCTTGATGTTTATAAAGATAAAAAACGCAAAAATGAAATCGACATTCTTAAAGAAGATTTCAACACCATGGTTACTGAACTTGCATCTATTGAAAAACTTAAGGATAATTTTGTTGCGGACGTTTCCCACGAGATAAAAACACCCTTAAGTGTAATTCAGGGCTACGCGGATTTATTACAGACAAACGGTATAAGTGATGAACAACGTGGCGAGTATATTAAGCGTATTTCCGAACAGATAAATAAACTCACAAATCTCGTAACTAATATTCTTAAACTCAATAAAATTGAGAGCAAAGAAATAGTCTGTAAAGAAAAATTCTCACTGGATGAGCAAATGAGATTCTGTATACTTTCTCTTGAGGATTTAATAAACGAAAAGGATATTGAAATAGAAGTTAATCTTGATGAAGTTGAGATTAACAGCGACCCTGTTTTACTTGAACTTGTGTGGAATAACCTTCTTTCCAATGCGGTTAAATTCACCGATAGAGGCGGTATGATTTGCGTTTCTTTAAGCAATCAGGGTAACGTGGTTATTGCAACTGTAAGAGATACGGGTTGCGGTATGAGTGAAGAAACCTGTAAACATATTTTTGATAAGTTTTATCAGGGGGATACTTCCCACTCTCAGGAGGGCAATGGTCTCGGACTTGCTCTTGTGGACAGGGTTGTAACATTACTTGACGGTGAAATATTAGTGTCGAGCCAACCAAATAAAGGTAGTGAGTTTAAAATAATACTCGATTTATAAGAAAAGCCTTATGGGCTTTTCTTTGCTTTTGAGGGTTTTAGAAACAAAATCTTAACAAAAAAGCAATAAAATGAAATTATTAATAAATTAAAATATAACCGAGAGGATGTGAGCAAGTATTGAAAAGTCTGTTGTCTAAAATATTTCAATCCCAGACAGCAAAAACAATTATTGTTGTTACGGAAGTTGCGGCACTTCTCAGTCTTGCGGTTGTTACTTGGGTAATAGTTGACGGTAGGTCAAAGGGTTTATTTACCGAAGAAACCACTATGTATGTGGTAGAAACTTCGGCTCCTGAAACAACTCTTTATGATACAGGTAATAATTGGTTCGTTAATGATAATATCTATTCATCGGATAACCCCGATATTTCAACCCCAAATAATGATAACTATACACCGGGTGTGCAGATTGAAAATAATCAGAGTCAGGTACAACAAAATGTGATTTCTGAAAATGTTTCGGGTTGGTCAACTGCTAAAATTCTTTCAACCGCCACTAATGCGGTTAATAAAACCAAAGCGTATAGCAGTAATGTTACCGTTAATCACCGTGAGTCTTTTAATGCGACTGTTACTGAATGCACGGGCGGAGCTATCGTTCAGAGTGTTGCTAATATGATGGTTGGTTGGGTAGTTAAACCCGTGGATGAAACATTGAACTTTTCTAACGGTAAAGCGGTTAACTCCGAGGGCGAAACCGTGTCTTTGATACTTCCTCAGAAGAATGGTTTTAATTTAACTGAGGATGGTGTTAAATCCGCCAGTGTTAACGTTGTTAATAATGAATACGTTATTAAAATAAATCTTGTGCAGGAGAGTGCGGGAATGTATGACGTTCCTCGTCATAATGCTTCTGCAATTGGCTATCTGGATGTAGCAAACTTCGATTTAAGTTTTTTGACAATCGAATCCGCATTAATAAATTATAAGGGTTCGTCCGTTGAACTTCATATTAATTCACAGGGTTATGTAACTTATGCCGAGTATCATATTCCTCTTTTGGTTAATGGTTCGGGTAATGGTGCCGGTATCAGTGGTTCCGTAACCTTTGACGGTGAACAAACCGAAGTTTGGTCAATGAACTATTGATTATTAAGTGATTTTTTTGAAAGGTGATAAATATTATGGGTCTTAAAGAGAAAGCTTTACAAAAAGCGGTAAAAGAAGCAATCAAATATGTTCGTAAAGATTATGATACCAATCTTTTCAAACTTATTGATTGGGGTAAAAAGATGGTTAAAGAGGATATACACCTCAAAGCACTTGAAAAGGTGGGCGACAGACTCAGTGACCCCACTAACGAGTATGCCAAATTCATAAAAAGAATTGTAATGGATACCGACCCCGATATAGTTGCTAAGCTTGTTCCTCCGGTAATCAATACTGTTATTAAAAGTTACGACCGCAGACTTGCTTCTATGAAGGAGCATAATTGTAATATTCCTTGGGCAATCCTTATTGATATTACAACCGCTTGTAACCTTAAGTGTACAGGCTGTTGGGCTGCTCAGTACGGCAATAAACTTCAACTTTCTTACGATGAACTTAATAAGATAATTACCGAAGGTAAGGCTCTCGGTACATATACATACCTCTATACAGGCGGTGAACCGCTTGTCAGAAAGCACGACCTTATTAAACTTTGTAAAGCACATCCCGACTGTCTTTTCATTACATTTACAAACGGTACTCTTTGTGATGATGAATTTGCAGACCAGCTTAAAGAAGTTGGTAATATGTTCCTTACTATCTCTATCGAAGGTAATGAAGAAACAACCGACGCACGTCGTGGTAAGGGTACATACCAGTCCGTTATCAGTGCTATGGGCAGACTCAAAAAACGCGGTATTCCTTTTGGTGCTTCACTTTGCTATACAAAACTTAATGCGGATGTTATTTCTTCCGACGAATATGCGGATTTCCTTATTTCACTTGGTGTTATTTTCGCGTGGTTCTTTACTTTCGTTCCCGTTGGTTGCGGTACATCACCCGAACTTATGGCAACTGCCGAACAACGTGAAACAATGTATAATCAGGTGCGTAAGTGGCGTTTTGATGAAGTTAAACAGTTGTTCTGTATCGACTTCTTTAATGATGGTGAATATGTTGGCGGTTGCGTTGCCGGTGGTAAACAGTATTTCCATATAAGTGCAAACGGTGACTGTGAGCCTTGCGTATTTGCTCATTACTCAAACGTTAATATCAAAGACCCTGATACACACGTTATCGACGCTCTTAAGAGTCCCATCTTTATGGCTTACAAGGCTCGTCAGCCCTTCTCGGATAATATGCTTCGTCCCTGTCCCGTTATGGATAACCCCGGAGCACTTAAGAAAATGGTTCTTGAATCAGGTGCAAAGTCAACTGATTTACAGAGTCCTGAAAATGTTGAGGACCTTTTCGCTAAAACAGTTGATGTTGCACGTAAATGGAAGGCTACTGCCGACAGAATGGAAAAAGAACACGGCTTCGTAGACTGGCATATCAGAAGTGTTGATATATACAAAGATTACGAATCCGAACATATAAGAGATTTTGACGAGTTTGAATAATGATTTTAAATAATACTAAATCTATTCCACGAGCAAAAAATGCAGAATCAGTAGGTGTTGACTCCTCGGTTGTCCATAAGATGACCGAGGAGATGGCTCTTATTGGAATAAATCTGCATAGCCTTATGATTTTGCGTAATGGTGAGGTTGCCTGTGAGGGTTGGAGCAAACCCTTGACTCCCGATACACCCCATATGGTTTACTCTGTTAGCAAGAGTTTTTTAGCAACTGCTTACGGTTTTGCTCTGGATGAGGGTCTTATTACGAGGGGAACACGTTTCGTAGATGTTTTCCCTGAATATAGAAATAAAAAAGATAAGAATCTCGAGAAACTGACAATACATCATCTTCTCACTATGACCGCCGGTAAACAAACCGCCATAAGAGGGGAGAAGACCAACAATTGGATTGAAACCTTTGTAAAAGCAAAGTGGATATTCACTCCCGGTGAGGGTTGGCGTTATGTAAACGATAATTATTACATAGCTTCCGCTATGCTCGTAAGAGTATTAGGGGTTTCAATTACCGAATATTTAACTGACCGTCTTTATAAGCCTCTCGGTATTGATGTGCCTTTCTGGGAAACTGCACCCGGTAATGTGGAAGCAGGCGGTTGGGGGCTTATGCTCAAAACCGAGGATATTGCAAAATTAATCCTTTGCTATCACAACAATGGCGTTTATGATGGGGTTCAGGTTATCCCTGAGGCTTGGGTTAAAGAGGCTACCACTCAACTGCACGATAATTCAACCGTTGAAAAGCACCGCGACAGTCAGGCAGGGTACGGTTGCGGTTTCTGGAAATGTGCGGGTGTTGAAAATGCGTTCCGTTGCGAGGGTGTTTTCTGTCAGTACGCCATATCCCTTAAGGATTATGATGCCTGTATCATTATGACCTCCGACCATTCGGATTTACAGGAAACCCTTGACGTTATCTGGAAATATGTTCCCGATATGTTTATAGAAAGTTATGATACAAATAACACAATACCCGTAACATTGCCCGATGATACATCCGTTACGGTTAATCCCCGTCCGGAAATTGAGTCCCAAATAACCGGTAATACCTATAAAATACGCAGATGTAAATTTGCAAATATGATAGGTTTTCCCGTCAGTGTTTTCCCTATGCCCGTTATTTTCTTTGCTCAGGAACGTGGCGGGAATATGGATGATATTTCTTTTGAGTTTAATGACGAGGGTTTGTACCTGTCATGGACTGAGGACGGCGGACACGAAAACAAATTGCAAATTAATATGGACGGTACTGCTTCCGACGGCTATGTTAGAATAGGCGAACTGAATCTTAATGTCAGGTCACACGCTTTCTGGGAAAACAACAATACACTTGTTGTAAAAATAAGACCTTTGGTAGCGGTTGCCCAAAGAGTTCTTAAGTTTGAGTTTATGGGTAATAAAATCCGAATGTACCCATCAACCATACCCTCCACAGAGGAAAAAGCGAAGAAAATCGGGGAGAAACTAAAATGCATATTAATAGGCAGATGGTTTCATTGGTGGATTGATTTTCTTGTGCCGAGGGTGGGTAAAATACTCAACCCGACCCATCGTGGAAAAATCAAAAAACAATAAAAACAAAAATCCTTTTCAAATAACCACTTTTATTTTTTGCGTGTTGGTAGTATAATGGTAAAAAACTACTATCCTGTTAAATGGTGGTGAAATTTTGAAAAGGATTTTATCTTTATTATTGAGTATAGTTGCCGTGGTGGGTATAGGTCTTGTTTTACCTGTTACTGCAGAGGAAGATGTGCTTACTTCAACGGAAAGTTACATTACAACTGAATCAGTAACGGAAACTCTAACAACCGAACCTACAACAGAACCAACAACTGAACCAACGACTGAACCAACAACCGAACCAACAACAGAACTAACAACCCAACCGGTAGTTGCGTTAGCTGGTGCACCTACTTTGAAAAGTCTTAGTAATGCCAATGGCGGTCTGGTTTTAAAATGGACTGCTGCCAAAAACGCTAAGTCCTACCGCGTTTACAGATGTGCGACCGGTGAAAAGGGTTGGACTTTTATCGGCAAAACAACGGGATATTCCTATGCGGATAAAAACGTAAAAAGCGGTGTAACATATAAGTATACCGTACGTTCCGTAAACGAGGCGGGTCACGGCGGATATGATAAAAAGGGTATCACTATTGTAAGATTATCTTCTCCCGATAATATTAAATACGCCAATGGTAAGGATTCTGTAAAAGTTACGTGGGCATCCGTTAAGGGTGCAACGGGTTATAGAGTTTACCGACAGAATCCGGGGCAGACAAATTGGACTTACATAAAAACAGTTAAGCCCTGTCAGTATATCGATAAAAACGTTACAAACGGAACTCAGTACAGGTATACTGTAAAGGCAACATATTCTAAATTTTACAGCGGTCATTATTCGGATGGTAAGTTTCTTAAATACATTGCCACACCCGTTACGCAAAATGTAATAACATACCCGGATAAACTTGTTTTTAATTGGGGCAGTGTTAAGGGCGTTTCGTTTTATAGGGTTTACAGACGTGGCGTAGGTGAGGGTTGGACTCGCTTAGCCGATGTAAAAGGTACTACCTACACCGACAAAACCGTCAAAAAGGGTCAGAAATACCGCTACACAGTTAAAGCCTTTTCAGGCTCATTTACAAGCGGTTACGATTCCGAAGGCGTACTTCTTAAATATATGGGCGTTAACGGTCAGAATGTTTATGGCAAAAATGCAAAATACCAACGCCCCGGTACGATTAATAATCCGACTGTTATTAAAATCGACGAGGATAAATGGAATCTTACGGTCGTAAATTCAGGTTACCGTATACCCTCCGACTACGAACCCGATCTTGTTTATGTTTGCGGTAGTGGCGAACGACTTGACCGGGATGTTGCCGTACAGTATGAAAAAATGTATAAAGCCGCCGCTAAAGAGGGAGTGTATCTCACTCCTTGCTCAGGTTACCGCTCCTATTCTTTACAGGAACGAAACTATAACCGCAAGGTTCAGTATTATAAAAATCAAGGCTATACAACCGCTCAGGCAAAGGTGAAAGCCGCAACCATTATTATGCCCCCGGGAAGCTCCGAGCATAATTTAGGCTACGCAATGGATATAGTTTGCGTGGATGAATGGTTTGAAGATACCAAAGAATTTAAATGGCTTCAGAAAAATGCCGCCAATTACGGCTTTATTATGCGTTATCCTAAGGATAAACAACATATAACAAAGGTCACCTACGAACCCTGGCATTGGCGATACGTGGGCGTGGATGCGGCAAAGGCAATGAAATCCAGCGGACTCACCCTTGAGGAATATATGGGTGTTAAACAGTAATATTAAAAACGGTTTCGTGTGAAACCGTTTTTTTATTTATTAACATTTTCCGTCTTGTAATTTCCAACTATATTTATTATACTTATCTATATATGCATTTAAGAGGTGAGGCAAGTGGCAAAGTACGGTCTTGATTTAAGACAAAAAAATAAAGACCCCAAGAAACGTAATATAACATTAATATGTCTGTTTTTGTGCTTCGTTGTGGTTCTTGGTTCTGTTTCCACTTTGTTACTGTGGCGTTCTTTAGATTATGATTTTAACAATATTTTTGTGCGTGGTGATGTTACTACAACTAAAGTTGTGACAACTACCGATGTTGCGGAAAATGAATATTCAGGCGAATATGTTTTTCTTGTAAGCGTTACGTCAGATGATGGTAAAAAAGCATTGTTCCATAATCTTATTTGTGTGGACCTTTCGGAAAAGACTTTCAGGGTTGTTCCCATTGACGGTGGTATTGCCGATTCTGATACGGGTCTTACCTGTGATGAACTCTTGGTTAAAAATGGTGTTAAGTCCCTTGTGGAATTTTTAAGTAAGCATTATTCAACCGATATAAATAAATATGTACTCCTTACTGAATCGGGTTATAAGTCCTTCTTCAGAGCAATGGGGGATATAACAATTAAAGTTTCTGAGGATATTGCTTACGATACGGACGATATGTTCCTTGAACTTAAACGTGGCGAGAATATCCTTACTCCCGATAAAACCTACAAGTATATGAAGTATCTTTGCGAAACCCGTAAAGGTTACGACAGAGCGAAGGCTAACGCGGAAATTGTAGTTGCGGCTTTTAATGCATACTATACCGCCGACAGATTCAATTCGGCGGATAATACATTTTCTATTATTATTGATTACTGCACAACTGATATTACGGTTGTGGATTTTACAAATGCTAAGGATGAATTGAAATATCTCATCCCTAAAACATCCAAAGAAAAACTTAAGGTTTTTGTTTCGGATAATATAAGAAGCGAGTTGAGTACAGATGAGCAAAACTAAAAAGAACGGTAAAAAGGGATTACTTGCAGTAGTAGTCGCATTGGTGGTCGCTTTTGCGATTTTTGTAAGCGGTTTGGTTGTGGTGTTCTTATACAACGCAGTGTTAAAGCCCTCGACTTTTAACTATGTTGTTCCTGCAAGTGGTGATGGCACGGGTTATTACAGACACAATTATTTTGAATTGAACGAGAGTGAGCAGAAGCTCTATTCCGTTATTATTCAGAGCCTATATACCCAACCCGAACGTATAGAAGTTCCCGAACTTAGCGACGGCGATCTGACTAAGGTCTTTAAAGCCATTTCCCACGATAATCCCGATTTATTTAATCTGGGTCTTAATTGCTCAATTTATACCGAGGGTCTTAAAACTTATTTTGAAACTGAGTATATTATTCCCTATGACGATTACACCACTAAACTTCAGGAAGTAAATGATATAGCGTCCGTTATAATTGACGATGCATCAATTTATACTTCCAATTATGAAAAAGAAAAGTATATTCATGACTATATAATAAACCATTGTTCGTATGCCGAGCCTGAAGAAAGCCTTATGGCTAATACAGTTTACGGTTGCCTTGTAGAGGGTAAAGCCTCCTGCGAAGGCTATTCAAGAGCGTTTCAGTATCTTATGAATAGACTCAATATTGAAAACAGGCTTGTTACGGGTGAATCTGCAGATGACGGTGTGAATTACGTAAATCATATGTGGAATTACGTGGTGCTTGACGGTAACGGATATTTTGTTGACCTTACCTGGGACGACCCGAAAGCCGAGGGTAATGTTCTTCGTCATACATATTTTAACGTCAATACCAATGATATTCTTGTTAAACATAGAAACATTGCTCAGAATTTACCCTTGTGTACAAGTACACAGTATAACTATTTCGTTTATGAAAACGTGTATTTTGATATAGGCTCGGGTGAAGCATTTGAATCAAAGGTGTATAACGGGGTTTATACCGCACTCCAGAGACAGTACAGTTGTGTGGAGTTCCGTTTTACGGATAAGGCGGTTATGGAACAGGCTAAAAATACCCTTTTTAATACGGGTATAATATATAATGTATATAATGAAACGGGTTTTGTTTCCGATACAGGAAGTGCAAAGGTATATTACAGTACCGATGACACTATGAATACAATCTGTTTGTTTTTCTGATTAACTTAGAGGTGTTTTATGGATAAAGCAAAAATAGAAAGAGCAGTCCGCGATATTCTTGAAGCCATAGGCGAAGACCCTGACAGAGAGGGTCTTGTTGAAACGCCTAAAAGGGTTGCTAAAATGTATGAGGAGGTTTTTTCGGGACTTAGCGAAGATGCCCACGACCACCTTAAACTCTTTAATGAAAAAGGTAACGACGAACTTGTTATAGTCCGCGATATTCCTCTTTACTCAATGTGTGAGCATCATCTATTGCCTTTCGTGGGTAAGGCTCATATTGCCTACATTCCTTCGGACGGTAAAATTATAGGTCTTTCAAAACTTGCGCGTATTGTTAATGTGTACGCCAAAAGACCACAGGTGCAGGAACGCCTTACTACTCAGATTGCAGACTTCCTTTACGAGGAGTTGGAGGCTAAAAGTGTAGCCGTGCTTATACAGGCGGAGCATCTTTGTATGACAATGCGTGGTGTAAGGGCGGCGGGTGCCGTGACTCAGACCTCTGCTTTAAGGGGTACTGCCCGAAAGGATGCCCGTACACGTGCAGAGGTAATGTCACTTCTTTCAGGTGGTAAATGATGTTTTCTTTTAAAAAGTTAATTGATGAAGTGAATCGTCCCTTGGTAATGGGTATAATTAATGTTACACCCGATTCCTTTTCCGATGGGGGCGAGACCTTTAATCTTGGTGATGTTATTGAAAAGGTAAAAACTATGTGTAACGAGGGTGCCGACATTATTGATGTCGGTGCCTGTTCTACCGCACCGAAAAATTCAATAGTCAGTGAAGCTGAGGAAATTGCAAGACTTGAAAAATTCTTGCCTGAAATAATAAAGATTTCAAGCGTTCCCGTTTCTTTAGATACGTTAAGACCTGCCGTTGCAAAGTATGGTTTAAGTGTAGGAGTATCTGTAATCAATGATGAAAGCGGTGAATTTAACCCTCTTATGGCTGAGTTAGTCAAAGAGTACGGTTGCGGATGGATTTTTATGCATACGGGTGGACTTTCATCACGCGAAACTAAAGTGTATGAAAATGGTGTCATAGAAGATGTCCGCAAATTCTTTGAACGGATGAAATCAGAGGCTATGTCGGTTGGCTTGAATGAACAACAACTGGCTTTTGATTGCGGTATCGGTTTCGGTAAGACCCGCGATGATGATTTAATTATTTTGAACTCCTGTGGAAAGATTTCTGAGTTTTATCCATTGTTGGTTGGTGTTTCCCGAAAACGAATAATAGGAGAGTTGACTCATAAAGGAAATCCCAAAGACCGTTTAAGTGGTAGCATAGCTGCCGCGGCTTTGTTGGCTTATAATGGTGTCGGGATTCTCAGAGTGCACGATGTGGGGGCAACACTTGATGCGATTAAGATTAGTGAAGCGATAAAAAGAGGTACAATATAATGGATAAGATAATTATTAAGGGCTTAAAACTATTTGCATATCACGGAGTGAATCCTGAAGAAAAGGTTGATGGTCAGAATTTTATTCTTGATATAACTGCGCAACTCGATGCAACAAAAGCGAAAGTTTCTGATAATGTTGATGACACCGTAAGTTATGCTAAGATTATAAAAACTGTAACGGCGGTATTTACTGCACAGAGCTATGACCTTATAGAAGCTGCCGCTAATAAAGTGGGTATGGAGATTATGAAAACATATCCTCAACTCCAAAGCGTAACGGTACTTTTGAAGAAACCTGAAGCCCCCATTAAAGCGGAGTTTGATTACGTTGCGGTAGAGCAAACAATAACTCGTGAACAAATGGTGGCGGAATAAAATGAAAGCAGTAATAGGAATCGGCACCAATATGGGTGACAGATATGAAAATATTGAAAATGCCGTCAAGGCACTTTCGCTTGTTCCCGGTATTAAAATTTTGCGAGTGTCCTCGGTTTACGAAACTGAACCTTGGGGATATACGGAACAACAGGGCTTTTATAATAATGTAATAGAGGTTGAAAGCGAAAAATCACCACAAGCACTTCTGGGTATTTGCCTTGGTATCGAGGCAGGAATGGGCAGGGTGCGTCAGTTTACTTACGGACCGAGAATAATAGATTTGGATTTGTTGTTTTTTGAGAATGAAACTTCAGATACGCAGGAATTGGTATTACCCCATCCTTTGATAGGGGAACGAGACTTTGTTTTGGTTCCTCTTAAAGAGTTGTTTGATACTATGAATATATATGGTTTCGATTACTCTAAAGAGTTCGAGAAAGTGTGTAAAAAAACTTCTGCAAAAAAAGTTGAAAAAAGATGAAAAAAGATGAAAAAGTTCTTGACAAACGCAAAACGTTGTAGTATAATTCCTTCTCGTTGGCGTCGAAATGACCCGGAGAAATATCTTCGAATCATTGCATTTGAACAGGCTTCCGCAACACCCGGGAGGGTGGAAAAAAGAGCAAAAAGAATGGAAAAAAGATGTTGACAAAGCGAGATGATTGTGATATTATCTTAAGGCACTCTTGAGAGGGGGACTTCGAGAGAGGGCAAACGAACCTTGAAAATTAAACAACGATTAAAGAAAAAACCCTTGAGATTTTTTTGAGCGCAAATAATTGCGAAAGTAAACCGGACTTAGAAATAAGTAAACGGAAAAGATACGTCAGTATCGAAGAGAGCTAAGAGCTCTGGAAAATGGTTTGAGCACTCGAGAGAGTGTTTAGATATAATTTTTTAGAGAGTTTGATCCTGGCTCAGGACGAACGCTGGCGGCGTGCCTAACACATGCAAGTCGAACGGAGATACTTTTGAGGAGACTTCGGTCAACGAGACTGTATCTTAGTGGCGGACGGGTGAGTAACGCGTGAGCAATCTGCCTTTCAGAGGGGGATAACATTCTGAAAAGAATGCTAATACCGCATAACGTACCGAGATGGCATCATCATGGTACCAAAGGAGCAATCCGCTGAGAGATGAGCTCGCGTCTGATTAGATAGTTGGTGGGGTAACGGCCTACCAAGTCGACGATCAGTAGCCGGACTGAGAGGTTGAACGGCCACATTGGGACTGAGA
>SVOQ01000041.1 GCA_015066345.1 Oscillospiraceae bacterium | reverse complement strand
TCTCAACCAACATATGTATATGGTCTGGACATACTTCCGCCTCTAATATTTTGACGCCTTTCCACTCGCAAAGTTGTCGCAATATTTTACCTATCTCTCTTTTCTTTTGACTGTAAAACACTTTTCGCCTATACTTTGGTGCAAACACTATATGATATTTGCAATTCCATTTTGTATGTGATAAACTGTTTATGTCATTCAATCCCATTTTGAATGCACACTCCTTCGTACTTTTTGGTTGCAGTTGGCAGACCGCAACTTCATTATATCACGAAGGAGTTTTCTTTTTGGGATTGTTTCATCTATATAATTTAACTGAACCACGCGTCTAACGCGTGGTTTTACTATACAAACAGCGTTGAGTTCCTTAAAACGAACTCAACGCTTATTTTATACCACTTGAAAAATATAAAATTTAAGGTAATCTGTTTCGGGGACATTCCATAATATGGGATGGTCGGCACTTTGTTGACGGCACTCAATCTGACGAAGTGAAACCCCTGCATCAAAGGATGCTTCCGAGAGCATTTTCTTAAAAAGCTCGTCGGGCATAAAATGGGAGCAGGAACAGGTTGCAAGGTAACCGCCACGGGGTAATAATTTCATCGCTTTAAGGTTAATTTCCTTATAACCCTTATAGGCGTTTCTGACCGTTGCACTGCTTTTTGTAAAAGCGGGTGGGTCAAGAATAATAAAATCGTAATCACAGGAATTTGTTTCCTTCATCTCGGTTAAAAGGTCAAAGACGTTGGCACACTTAAACTCCATATTTTTAAAGTCATTAAGCTGAGCGTTACGTTTAGCACTCGAAAGAGCATCCTCGGAAATATCCACCGCAGTTACAAGTTTAGCACCTGCCGCCGCAGCATTAAGGGCAAAAGCACCCGTATGAGTAAAGCAATCAAGAACTTTTCTGCCCTTGGCAATTTTTCTGATTGCCATACGGTTGTATTTCTGGTCAAGGAAATATCCCGTTTTCTGACCGTTTATGTAATCCACCGCGTATTTAATGCCGTTTTCGGTAATCTCGGTAATACCGCTAAGGTCGATTTTCAAGCCCTCGGCTTTATAAAAGCCTTTGTACTGCTCCATACCCTCGCGTTCACGTATTGCCACATCGTTACGCTCGTAAACCGCATCAATTGTTTCGCCCTGTTCACGAAGAACCTGAACAATTTTTCGGATAATAAAATCCTTAACTCTTTCGATACCTAAAGAAAGCACCTGAACAACGATAATATTATTAAATCTGTCAACCGTAAGACCGGGGAATGAATCCGCTTCACCGAATATAAGACGGCAACATTTATAGTCCTCGTCACCCATAACAGTACGACGGTAATCAAGGGCATAACGTACCCGTCTTTCGTAAAAAGCATCGTCAAATTTATCGTTGGCGTTACGTGAAATAATACGGACCCTGATTTTTGAGTTGTCGTTAATATAACCCGAACCTAAAAATCTGTCCTTCTGAGTGTAGACGTCAACAATATCGCCGTTCTCGTAGCCACCGTTCACCGCAGTTATTTCCTCACCGAAAACCCACGGATGCCCTGATTTAATATGTTTTTCACCCTTAGGTGTAATATAAACTTTTGTAAAATTACGTGCCATAGAATCCTCCTGTTCTGAAAATGATTATATAACTTTTTATATAACATTTCAAGGAGGACGTAATTAAAAAACAAAAGTTTCGCTAAGAAGTAAAAACACCACACCCGGTACGGAATAAAAAACGGAAAAAGCCAATGAATACCAATTAAAACCCACGGACACGGGAACTATAAGTGATACGGCACTTACCGCACACAAAGCACTGACACCGCCCAGGGCACTTGTGAGAAAGGCTTTGAAAAAATTTCCGCTTTTTTTAAATATTAAAAGGGCAATTATTAAAAAGAATGCCCCCAAAACATACATCATAAAATCACTTCCGATATTTTCGAGTTGTTAAAGAATATGTCCGAAATTTATATTTTATTACAGATTATATTAATGAGTGAGAGTGCATAATATAAAAGGACTATTAATTTTAAGGTGAAGTATTTATGAACAAGCATTCTTTTACTTACGAGCAATACTGTAATATTGTGGATAAAAATATTATTCTTGAGGAAATTACGTTTCACAACGGCAGCAAGAAACTACGATGCCTTAACCTGCACAAATGCCGTAACGCAATGGGCGGTTGTAAAAACCGATATGTTATAAGACGTATGGAAAAAGCAGTTGAAAAAGGGACGGAAGAATAGTATAATTACACCGATATTATCGGTGGAGGTGAGCGAGATGAACGGAGTATACATTCATATACCCTTTTGCAATTCAAAATGTCCCTATTGCGATTTTTATTCGTACCGTTGCAAAGAGGATGAACAAAAAAGATATATTGACGCTCTCATAGATGAAATCAAAACCCTACGTCGCGTGGGCGAATACGCACCAAAAAACTTTAACGCGGATACCTTGTATCTCGGCGGCGGCACCCCATCGGTTTTAAAGGGCGAGGATTTATTACGTATAATTGAAACCGCCAAAGAGAAATTCAATATTAAAGATGATGCAGAAATTACCGTTGAATGTAACCCCAACTCGGATATAGAATCCCTCATCCCCTATTTCAAAAAAAGCGGTGTCAACCGCGTATCCTTGGGTATGCAGTCCGCCGTTGATTCGGAAAGACGCACTTTAGGAAGACAAGCCGACCGACAAAGAATAAAAAATATCATTGAACTTTTAAAGAAAAACGGCATTCATAACATTTCACTTGATATTATGTTGGGTATTCCCTCACAGACCGAGGATAGCCTTAAGCAAACACTTGATTTTGCCATTAACTGTAAGGTTAAACACTTAAGTGCGTACATATTAAAAATCGAGGACGGCACATTTTTTGACACTCACAGGGAAAGATACGATTTTCCCGACGAAAACGCAGTTTGTGATTTATATAATCTTTGTAGCCACACTCTTGAGAAGGCGGGATTTTCCCACTACGAAATATCAAATTTTGCTATTCCCTCATACGAAAGCAGACATAACACAAAGTATTGGGAACTTGAAAACTACCTTGGCATAGGTGCGGCGGCACATTCATATATTGACGGAAAACGTTTTTATTTTGAAAGTGACACAGAAAGCTTCATAAACGGCGACAAAGTTATTTTTGACGGCTTGGGCGGTGACTGTGAAGAATATATAATGTTGAAACTACGATTAAAAAAGGGGCTGAATATTAAAGATTTAGTTTCCCTCTACGGTGAAAACTCGGCTGAAAGAATAATAAAAAAAGCCCCTCTTTTTAAAGAACAGGGACTTGTGAATTTCGACTCCGATAACCTTTCACTTACTAAAAAAGGCTTTTTACTTTCAAATAGTATTATTGCCGAATTCATATAAACCATAAAACACCTGCTTACCCGAAGGTAAACAGGTGTTATTTTTAATCTGATCAACCGTCTGCGTTTGCAGCTTTTCGTGCGTTTGCCTGATGCTCCGAGAAAGAGTTTGCGTAGTAGATATTACCCTTTTTATCGTGTCTAAAGTAAAGGTAACTTGTATCCTCGGGGAAGAGTGCCGCTTTTATAGCCACGTCACCGGGGTTGGCAATAGCACCTACGGGAAGTCCCTTACAAGCCTCGCTATAAGTGTCATAAGTGTCGCGGTACTGAATGTAACGTTGAGTATCCTCAACACTTGAACTAAGACCGGGTTTAATAGTATTAAGAAGATAATCTTCCGTAGAGTCGCACTGAAGAAGCGGGAATGCGTTGGGTCTGTCAAGACGGTTATAAAGTATACCCGCAATCATGGGCATCTGCTCGGAGTTTGCCGCCTCTTTCTGAAGAATTGACGCCATAATAATTACTTCGTCAACTGTAAGACCTCTTTTTTCTGCCTGCTCCTGATATTCCTCAGTCCATCTGTTTTCGAAGTTATCAAGGAAACGTCTTACAACGCTTGATGCATTCTCCCCTACATAGAACTCGTATGTATCGGGGTAAATGTAACCTTCAAGGGCACGGAAACGTTCTTCTTTATTAGAGATTGATTTAAGGAAATCATACTCTGTTGAGAAGTCAACATTCTGTAAAGTGTTTATAAAGCTTGTTGCGGTACAAACTTCGTTCGCCTCGAGTTTTTCGGCAATTTCGTCGATAGTATAACCTTCGGGGAATGTAAGGGTTACAGTTTCGGCATTGGTGTAGTCACTCTTCATAGTGGCTATCATTTTTTCAACACCCATTGAGGGGCTTAAAGTGTAACCGCCCGAAATATACTCGCCGTCCTGATCAAACACAGAAAGGAAAAGTTTGCAGAACAATTTATTCTTAATAAGTTTATTATCGTGGAGTATATCGAGAACTTCATCGTCCGTCATACCCTGTTGAACGGTTATTTCAACGGCGGTTTCGTCCTTATTGAGAGCTAAAACATCGTTTATACAACCGAGGCCGTAAACACAAAGAATAAGACTGACAACAGCCGCAACACCTATACATATAACGGGACGTAAAAACTTAGGTGAAGTAAAGAAAGCGGAAGCCTTGCTCTTTTTAGGCGGTTTGCCGTTTACAACGGGTGGCGCACTACCGCGGGGACCGCGACGTTTAACATTTTCCTGATTCATTTTATTAACCGCTCTGTTAATATTACGGGGCGGATTTGAAAAATAAACTCCGTTTTTATAACCCTGATTATTTTGTTGAGTGTTCTTAACATTGTCGGAAACACTTCTTCGGGTTGTGTTAGCCGTAGGTCTTGAATTACCAACGGTTCTTTTAGGTGTAGTTCCGCTATTGACCTGACTTGTGTTGTTGGGCTTTTTGCTCTCGAATTTACCTAAAAGTTCATCATAATCGTTAAATTTATCAGCCATTATTATGACCCCCTTTGGATTGGTTAATATCGCTTAAAATATCTTTCTCGGTAACTATCATATCGACAGTTCTGTCGTACTTACCGTGAAAAAGTTCATTAACTAAATTTTCACCATAACAGATACCTATGGTTGAACCCTTGTAACGGGATAAGTAACGGTCGTAGTACCCTTTACCGTAACCGAGTCTGTAACCCTGCTTATCAAACATAAACGCAGGTACTATACAAACGCAACCCGTTGTATCATCCAACATTTTGTGCTTGGACGGGTGGGGTTCATCAACCCCGAAACTACCCGACTCCAATTCATCCAACGAATTAATATAATAAAAATTCATATTGGATTTTTCGCCCTCGCACCTTGGCACGGCTACGGGTTTACCCATTTGTAAAAGTGAATTTATAAACTCACGGGTATCAACCTCAATTTCAGTTGAAACGTAGCAGAGCACCGCTTTCGCCTCACGCACCGACCACAGATTGAGAAGTTTGTTTTTTATTTTCCTGTCAAGTGAGCTTTTCTTGTCAGGACTCATTGAACGCCTCATTTCTCTTGCCTCGGCGCGCAACTTCTTTTTTATAGGTCTTATATCAATTACTTTTTCCATTGAATTGCCTTAAGAATACCGTCACTTTTTTCTTTATTAACGAGTGCCGAGCCGATAGCCGCACCAAACTCCCATGCAACACCTGCACCACGGGCGGTGATTATATTACCATCCGTAACAACACCGTCTTCCAGAACACAAGCACCCTTGAGTTCACCCTCGAAACCGGGGAAACAGGTGGCTTTTTTACCATTGAGAATACCCTTTTTACCCAAAATAAAGGGAGCGGCACAAATTGCAGATACTATTTTTCCATTACTGATACAGTAATCTATCGCTCTCTGAACCTCGGGGCATTTATCAAGGTTATCCGCACCGGGCATACCGCCGGGAAGCATTATGCCCTTAAGATTCTCGTCCAATTTAACATCGGGAAGAAGAATATCTGCTTCAACTTTTATATTGTGAGCGCCACATATAGTTTTACCGCTTACACCCACACTTAAAACCTCAACACCCATTCTTTTGAGAAAATCAACAGGTGCTAAAGCCTCTATTTCTTCAAATCCGTTTGCAAGAAAAACATAAAACATAAATTACCCTCCGTATGGGATACCAAAAAAAGCATTATCAATAGGTGGGGCATCATCTACCCCTAAATACATACCGAAAGGAACGGACTTTTCATCTGCAAAGCCCCTTACGGTAAAAGATGTCACATTCGTTAAGTTAAACACAGATTTTAAAAGACTGTTTTCGTCACCGAATAACTCGTGGACGGTAACAGTATCATTTTCTTTTTCAAAAACCACGTAACCGTTACCGCATTTTAAAGCCTTAACAGTTTCACTTTCGGGTGATAAAAAGCCTTTGAAAGCCTTTTCACCGAGGGTGGCAAGGTTTATTTTAGGAGAAAATGATTTACGTATAAATTTATAATCTTCAAAAGAAAGATTTTCAAAAGTTTCAGTTTCGCCGGTAAAATCCTTTGAATAAACTATTTTTTCGGAATAATAAAAACCGTTTTTAAAACCGAGTTTTTTATACATTTCAAAAAGGCTTTCCTCGGCGGGGACAAGGAAAAGGTAGTCAACCCCTCGTTCCTTTGACAAACCAAAAAGAAAGTCAAAGCATTTTTTCATTAGCCCCTTTCCCCTGAAATCGGGGTGGGTACACACGGCGTAGATATAAAAAGCGTTGTAAACCTTACCATTATTAGTAATGGTGCTTTCAATTATATATAAAACACTTACAGGTTCACCGTCGCTAAAAGCGGCAACTACATTTTCATCCGTTACGGCATTTTTGAAAAAACGCTCTACAACCGAGGGTGAATCATCAAAGCACTTAAGCCACAAAGCCTTTAAGGCTTCGTACTCATCCTCACGTGGATTTCGCACATCAAATAATTTTTGCATAGTATTTTTTTACAAAAAACTCAGGTTGATAGGATAATTTTGCCTTACGCAAACCCTCAACTCCTGCGTCATCTTCACGGTTAATATATTTATAATCCCCAAGGGATTTTTCGGCAAAAAGTTTATTTATAGCCGCGTAAGCCTGAGGATACTCGGGCGATGCCTTTTCAAAATGAACGCAGAAGGTTTCACCGTCATACATCTCTTCCCCTAAGGCGTAGGCTACGATTTTACCTTCAACACGAAGTAACGCACCCTTAAGACCTAATTTATAGAAATTACGAAAAGCCTTGTCAATAACCTGACGCTCCGCCTCAAGACGTTGGGTGCTTTCCCCCATCATATGCCACGAATGAGAAAACTCAAGGCATTGGGCTAAATTACTCTCGGAAAGTTCTTCGTAAATATAGTTATATTTTTTACAAAAAGAGTTTACGTGATTCTTTTTGGAGTGAAATTTCCTACCCTTAAGAGTGGCGAGGTTTTCACGAAGATATACGTAATCAAAATAATCACGTTGCTCTTTTACCGAAAGAGCAGAACCAAAAAAAGCTTTAAGCAGGGGTAACTGCCCCTCGGATACACAGTAAAAACTCAAATCCGCCTCACGCTCAGTGGCATCAATCTGAATTTCCCTAAGAGCAATATTAATATCCCCCTCACCCCACGGGAAAGCGTAGGATGTAACCCCGTTAAAGGTGGAGCGAAGATATAAAAAGCCGTCCTTCTCCGCAAACTCCGTATGCTCCGCGGCACTCCACGAATAAAGATTACCAAAACTGAAGTCGCACATCTGAGCACACTCACGGGGAATATACTTTTCGATTAAATATTTATGTTCGGTTTTTAAATGTTGTAAATCAAGCATAAAAGACCTTATTTCAATGCATCCAATAAAATTTTGTAGACTTTATCATTTATTACGTCAATGGGTAACGGCTCACCATTCTCGGCACACTCAACTACGCTCCAGCCGTATTTATCCGCCGCGTAAAGAGCCGCCTCACGACAGGCGTTGAGAAACTCAACATTCGCCTCGTGAACATCCTTTTTACTCTCGTCGCCGTTATAACGGGATGTCATAAGACGTTGGGAAACCTCAACGGGCATATCAAGGAAAATAACCTTATCAGGAGCAGGAATACCGATTTTTTCGTACTCGAAATCAAAAAGCCATTGGAGGAAGGGGTCCCAGTCGGCTTTATCAAGTTTGGTCATCTGATAAAGAGCGTTGGCGGGAGTATATCTGTCGGCAAAAATCAATTTACCGCTACGGTAATCCTCACCCCATTTTTCGGTATATGACGCGAACCTGTCCGCCGCATATAAAACGGAGGCGGCATAGGCGTTAACATCCCCCGCGTTCTTGCCGAAATCACCCGCAAGATACTTACGCACGAGAATACTCGAATCACTTTCGTAATCGGGTAATTTAATCTGACGGTAATCAATACCGTCATCCTTAAGACGTTTACAAATAAGTTCGGTCTGGGTTGTTTTACCGCTACCGTCAAGACCCTCTAAATCAATAAAAATGCCCATAGGAAAAAACCTTTCATCCCTTATAACATAATAATTCCATTTTTACCAATAAATAATACTATAAATATTTAAAACTGTCAAATAATGCTACAACATTGTAATAAATTGTTAAACCTTTGTTTAAAAAACAACAAGCCTACCAAAAGGTAAGCTTGTTATTTTGGCGGAGAGCATGGGATTCGATGGGCTCCGCCCATCGTTTGCTACGCAAACACCCGATTATGTTCGCCTTCGGCGAGTGGGGTTCGAATCCCTTTAAAACATCAACGCAAAAAAACAACAAGCCTACCAAAAGGTAAGCTTGTTATTTTGGCGGAGAGCATGGGATTCGATGGGCTCTGCCCATCGTTTGCTACGCAAACACCCTATTATGTTCGCCTTCGGCGAGTGGGGTTCGAATCCCTTAAAAACATCAACGCAAAAAAACAACAAGCCTACCAAAAGGTAAGCTTGTTATTTTGGCGGAGAGCATGGGATTCGAACCCACGAAACGGTTTTGGCCGTTTACACGATTTCCAATCGTGCTCCTTCGACCAGCTCGGACAACTCTCCATATAAACTATTCACTTTTTAAGTGCCTTGATATTATAACTAATTGATTACAAAAAATCAAGTCTTAATTTATATTTTTATCATTTTAATAAATGCTTTTTGAGTTTACACGATTTCCAATCGTATAAACTTGTGCGTACCTCAAAAGATTCTATCCAACAAAATACCAACCGCAAGAGAACTACTCACCACCGCTAAGCCCATAAACAATCTCACGCTTGGAGCTTTTATTTACAGAATAAAATAATGTTAAGTCCTCTTGCGGTGCCCAAAATTGTTTGCTCGTTGTTCACTTCGCACAATTTTG
>SVOQ01000018.1 GCA_015066345.1 Oscillospiraceae bacterium | reverse complement strand
TTTACGGGTAGCAAGTAACAATCTTACGCAACTGGCAGACCGTACTTATGCGTTTACGCATACGCGAAGAACATAGGGCTATGCCCGCATATGAAAAACCACCCGCTTGGCGGGTGGATGTTTATTCGTTATTTGTATTTTATATAATTGTATGTTATAATATAAAAACACAAATAGGGGGATGCATATTATGGACAACAAAGTTAATGCAGATATATTTTTTTGGACGGGATTTTATAACGATGAAGATTGCTTTTCGTGGGCTTCAAACAAAGCATATTTAGACATGAACCGCACCATGACTTTTAAAGAAACCCCTAGGAATGATAGTCAAAAAGAAAAGAATAGAATTGATGCATTAAGAAAATCTTGGCGTGATGCAGGAACAAAAGCTATTAAAGATGGGTTTAAGTCCGTTCCAACCGATTTTACAGTTTGGCATAAATCGATTTGTGAAAAATTAATTGAAATTTACGGAAATGATAAACTGGTAAAAAAGGAAAACAACAAACGGACGGAACAACCCGCCAAACTTACATACGGCCAAGCACAAAAATGGTTAAATATGACCCTGAAGTATCTTTGGTTGTTAGAAAGACTTGAACTTATCGATGATGTAAACATTTCTTCGTTTATTCGCACACATGCAAAATCATTTCATGTGCCATTAGATAGTTATATACTCAGATATGTTGCTAAACAAGATAAAAGCAAAAATGATAAGTTCGCTTCATCAAACAACAATGAATTAGAAGTGGATTTTAATGTCTATTGGGAATTATTTGGTAGCGCTTGGAGTCATATTGATAAAGTAGATGAATATTATGAGTATCAGAAAAGATTAGCAGAGGCAGTTGCCAATACTTCTCCGCTTGAATGGGAACTTATCCATTGGCACAAAGCGTTAAAGTATTATGGATAATTTCCCACTTTTGCTGATAGCACCACAGGCAGCTATCAAGGACTAATTTCTAAATATAAAAATATACGCCTTCGGCGAGTGATATTGCTAAAGCAGTGATATTCGGCTAAAGCCGAGTGATATTTGCTTCGCAAGTTTTATGGGCGAATACAATATCACTAAAGCCGTTAGGCTTTAATATCACTTTCGCTTTGCGAAAATATCACTCCGACACTGTCGGAATATCACTAAAACAAAACTAATTCTTAACTGAATTATTCGAAAAAGAAAATAATTAAACGAATCCCCTTGGAGAAATCCAAGGGGATTTTTATATTGTGGCTTCTGATGAAGCGTGATATAATATAGTAAAGTTATAATAAAAGTATGATGGAGAAACACTATGACGATGAAATTGTTTATTGGGGCAATAACTAAATTTTTGTTAGGTGTTGTTTTAGTTGGGATATTGATATTCTTACCTGCGGGTACATTTTCGTTTTTTAACGGTTGGTTACTGATGGGTATTTTGTTCATTCCTATGTTCTTTGCAGGAATTGTAATGTTGTTCAAAAACTCCGACTTGTTAAAAAGCAGACTTGATGCAAAAGAAAAACAACATGAACAAAGCCTTGTTGTTAAACTAAGCGGTCTTATGTTTTTAGCAGGTTTTGTTGTTGCAGGACTTGGTGTACGCTTTGGTTGGTACGCATTACCCAAACCTGTTGTAATCGTTGCAGCGGTTATATTTATAATTGCATATATTCTCTATGCCGAGGTGCTCCGTGAAAATACATATCTGAGTCGCACCATAGAAGTGCAGGAAAACCAAAAGGTAATCGATACAGGATTATATGGTATTGTCAGACACCCGATGTATAGTGTAACTTTGCTTTTGTTTTTATCAATTCCACTTGTGTTGGGTTCGGTTTATTCGTTTATTATTTTCTTGGTATATCCATTTATAATTGCAAAAAGAATCAAGCACGAAGAAGAATTTCTTGAGAAAGAACTTAATGGATATCGTGAATACAAACAAAAAGTAAAATACCGCCTGATACCATTCATTTGGTAATAATTTCTCCACTTTGCTGACTGCACCACAGGCAACTATCAAGGACTAATTCTTAACTGAATTACGTAATATAGTAAATAACCAACGAATCCCCATCGAGTAATCGGTGGGATTTTTTATATAAAACCCTCTTTATTGTTGACAAACTATCGTTGCAGCGATATAATATAAACAAAGAATAAACTATCGTTATAACGATATAATATATAAGGAGAAAACCTATGGCAAATAAAATTATTGTATATCACGGTTCTTCTAAAATAATTGAGAAACCAGTTTTCGGTGTCGGTAACCCAAATAACGATTACGGGCTTGGTTTTTATTGTACTGAAAATATTGAACTTGCAAAAGAGTGGGCTTGCTCTGCCGAAACAGACGGTTATGCTAATAAATATGAATTAGACCTTGCCGACCTATCAGTGCTCTCGCTCACCAACGGTGATTTTAATATTCTTAACTGGTTGTTTGTTTTGTTGGAAAACCGCAAATTCCGTATAAGCGGAGATATTGCTAAACAAGCAAAAGAATATATATTTGAAAATTTTGCAATAGACTATAAGAGTTACGATATTATTAAAGGATATCGAGCAGATGATTCATACTTCTCTTTTGCTAACGCTTTCTTGAATAATACTATATCTTTATCACAGTTAGAAAAAGCAATGGTTTTGGGTAAACTGGGTGAGCAAGTTGTTGCTCTCTCGGAAAAAGCATTTAATTCATTTTCATTTATCGAAAGTTCACCAGCACCGAAAGAGATATACTTGCCTAAAAAACTTGCACGTGATACAGAAGCAAGAGAAGAATTTAAAAAAGAAAAAACAAAAGGGTCCATATTAACTGAAAAATATGTGCTTGATATTATAAGGGAAGGATGGGAAAATGATGACGACCGCTTACAACGAGTTGTACTTGGATGATTCAATGAACAATCTTGGCGATATGGTGGACTTTGCTGTTCGTGATTTAGGGTTTGATCCCGATGAATTTTTCGGATGGTTTATATCATCGGGTATTGCTTCCAAATTTGAAAAAGGTAATCCGAAATATATTACGGGTATGTCCGGTTATGAATTAGTAGAAGAAGTTCTTAAGGAAACTAATGTAACTTATAAAAAACAAGAGCCGTCTTATGTTGATTTCAAAGGCAGAGAGTATTGGGCGGGCTGGATACTTGCCTATTACCAATGGGAAACAAACAAACGATTTGAAGATATAGTCAAAGACGGTCTTACCCTTTCTACTGTTTTTTCAATGTATATTCTTCACGAAGCAGATGTAAGTAAATTTGTAGAAAGTGCAAACGAAGTAATTGCTCGTAATAAAGAAAATAAAAAATCCAAACTGCACAATATAAGAAAAGCAAGAGGTTTTACTCAACAAGAGTTAAGCGAAGCTTCTGGTGTATCGCTTAGAATGATACAACTCTATGAACAAAAGCAAAATGATATCAGCAAGGCTCAAGTGGGTGTTGTATTAAACCTTGCAAAAGTGCTTGGTTGTGAAGTTGAAGATTTAATCGACTAATTTCCCCACTTCGCTAACTGTAGGGCATACGGCATCGGCTTTTGCGGCTGCTTTCGCCTTACTTTGGCATGATAAAAAATTGGGAATTCCGGTTACTATATTTGCGGCTATAATGGGTTTTTCGAGAGTTTACGTTCAGGTTCATTACTGTACCGATGTGCTTTTCGGTGTTTTAGTGGGTGGAATATGCACACTTATTGCCGTGATTATTGTTAAGTTCCTTTTCCCCATTGTGGGTAATGGTTTAAAAAAACTTTTTTCGAAGAAGAAAAAGAGTTAAAATTATGAGCATAAAATTAGTTGAAGCGTATACTCATAAAGACGAAGTTCGGGCTTTATTTACGGAATATACAAACATGCTGATTGAGGGTGACGGTAATTTTAAAGATTATCTGAGTATCCAAAATTATGATGATGAGTTAGAGCATCTGGAAACAAAATACGGCAGACCCGAAGGTCGACTGTATCTTGCATATTTTGAAGGCGAATTAGCTGGTTGTATAGGTTTACGAAGACTCGACGACGTAAATTGCGAGTTGAAGCGACTTTATATAAAACCGCAGTTTCGCGGTAAAAAGATAGCACGTTTTCTTGTAAAACATATTATCAGTCAGGCGAAAGAGATTGGCTACAAGCATATTTTGTTGGATACATTACCATTTCTTGAACCCGCAATAAATATGTATAAAAAATACGGTTTTTACGAAGTCGAAAGTTATAACAATAGTCCTATGGATAACCTGATTTATCTGAAATATGATTTATAAGTTAAAACAATCACGGCATCATTGGAAGAAAGAAAATATATCGAGCGAATAAACGGCAAACGTTTTGGTTATTGGAAGGTTAATGTGCAATAAACAGTAAAAAATCTGCTACTCCGAAAGGGTAGCAGATTTTTGTTGCTTGTGATTTTTTGCTAATTCGGTGTATTATTTTGAAGAAAAAATGATTATCTTTCGTAGTTATCTATTGCCTGTTGTGCATGATAGGCCCAACGTGCATTATCTTTTTCGCGGTCACTTAAGTCACTCCATTTTTTGCCGGAACTGCTTCCTGAATCACCGCAAGTAACAAAGTAGAGAACGGCAACAAGAATAAAAGCTACTGCCGCAATGATATACTCAGCGAATGATTTTTTCTTTTTCTGTGGTTCTTTTTGTGGTTCGTTAGCCATTTTAAAATCCCTCTTTCAATTATTATATACCCCAAAAGTGAGGCTAAAAAATATATTAAGGCATCGATAACATCACCAACGCCGTTAATTACGTTGAAAAACTGCATTAATTCAAGAATGCTTCCGATAATGGGGGTGCTAAGAATGTAAAAATATTTAGAAAATCTGCCGTTAGTAAAAGCAAAAAGAGAAAATGGCATAGCAAAAGCCCAACAAAAATCTCCAAAAAAAGAAGTCATTAATGAATAAAAAGGGCTATTAGGTTCTATGGGGATTTTCTTAAAATCGAAAAATAATTCTAGAAACGAACTTATGTGTGTGGAAGAAATTCTTATAAAAAGATATGGCAAAAGACCGATTGCTAAGGCAAGAGTGCTAATAAATAAACAGGTGATTTTCATCCTATTACTTTGTGTGTTTTTACTAAAAAGAAACTTTTTCATAAGTAGTTAAACGTTTTGTGGATTTTTTGTTAATACTTTTAAATAACTTTTATGAAATTACGTACAATAAATATCATAGGAAGTATATTGCCTGTTATTATACACCTATACTTCCTATATGTCAAGAAAAACAGGAAGTATAATTACCATATAAGATTGTATCGGAGGAAGAATAATGCTTGTTTTTGATATGAGAACTATAGGTAACAAATTACTTGCCGTAAGGAAAAAGATGGGGTTAACTCAGGCGGATGTCGCCGAAATGGCGGGGCTCTCCGACAGGACATACGCGGATATTGAACGAGGTACAGTTAATATGAGAACTGAGACGGTTTTGAAAATATGCGAAGCATTACACATTACTCCTGATGAAATATTTACCGAAAAATCAACGGTGGAATGCAAACAAAACGAACTTTTTGAACGTCTTTCAATGTGCCAGCCCAAGGAAAGAGAAACTGCGTTAAGTATACTTGAAATATATCTTCAATCACTTATTTGATTTATAAAGACCTGCTGCATACAGCAGGTTTTTGTTTTTTAATAAATATATGGAATAATATTCTGAAATGTAAAAAAACTTTTACATATTGGTGTATTTGTTGACGGTATGCTTTATATATGGTATCATAAACTAAAGGCAAGTCTTAAATGATTTTGGTGTTTAAAATTTGCCAAAATTAAAATGGAGGAAAACAAAATGAAAAAAGTAATTTCAATTCTTTTGGTTGCTATGCTTGTAGTTTCTTTTGCCGCTTGCGGTGCAGGTGACGGCGATAAAAAGACAGAATCTACAATTGCATCACCTGTTGAGCTTCTTAACACAGTTTGGGCAAGTTACGAAGACGCAGAAAAATTCCCTGCAGCAGGTGGCGATATGACCGAAGCTAACCAGAATATGGAAGGACCCGGTGTATACGGTCTTGAAAATGTAGAAGGTTTTACGGCTACTACACACTTCCCCGCTGAGTCCATTGCTAAAATTGACGCAGCTGCAACTCTTATGCACATGATGAACGCAAACACTATGACTGTTGCGGCATATCACGTTGTTGAAGGTACGGATATGGCTGCTCTTGCTGATGAAGTTAAAACAAGCGTTATGGCTACACAGTGGATGTGCGGATTCCCCGAAAAACTTGTTATCGTTACAGTAGAAGACTATATGGTTTCATACTTTGGTAACGGCGACGTTGTTGACACATTCACAGGCAAACTTACTGCGGCTTATGCTTCTGCTGAAGTTGTAGTTGACGAAGCTATCGTAGCTTAATTTTAAAAAATCGGAGTGGAGTAAACAAATGTTATTTTCCGGTGTGCCTTTTTTATTCTATTTTTTACCCATTGTACTTTTACTGTACTTTGTGGTGCCGAAAAAGCTAAAAAACACGGTTTTACTCCTCTCCAGCCTTGTGTTTTACGGTTGGGGTGAGCCAAAGTTCCTCATCTTTA
Source organism: Oscillospiraceae bacterium (assembly GCA_015066345.1). GTDB lineage: Bacteria > Bacillota > Clostridia > Oscillospirales > Acutalibacteraceae > DTU089. The sequence continues at coordinate 47,753 of SVOQ01000018.1, read as the reverse complement.
TGCTGATATCCATAATACAAGGTTATGTATTTGGTTTACTTATAGAAAAGTATAACGGCATGAAGCGATCAAAAGTTTTTTTGGTCGCTTCTGTGTTTATAAGTTTAGGTATACTTGGTTATTACAAGTACGCAGACTTTTTTATTGAGAATTTCAATGCCTTGACGGGTGCCTCCATACCTTTGTTAAGGATTGCGTTACCTATTGGTATCTCTTTTTATACATTCCAGATTATAAGTTATGTTATAGACGTTTACCGCAAAGATGTTGCGGCACAAAGAAATATAATAAATCTCGGGGCATATATAGCAATGTTTCCCCAACTTATTGCGGGACCCATTGTCAGGTACTCCGATATTGCAAAACAACTTGAGAACAGAACTCATACTCTTGAAAAGACTGCCCTTGGTGTAAGACGCTTTGTTGTTGGTTTAAGTAAAAAAATACTTATTGCTAACGTTTTGGGCGAGGTTGTAAGTGTTTTTAAAGAATCCGATGATAAATCGGTGCTTTTTTACTGGGTTTATGCAATTGCGTATCTTTTGCACGTGTATTTTGACTTTTCCGGATACAGTGATATGGCAATTGGTCTTGGTAAAATATTTGGTTTCGATTTGTGCGAAAACTTTAATTACCCCTATATTTCATCGAGTATTTCTGAATTCTGGCGAAGATGGCATATTTCACTCGGAAGCTGGTTCAGGGATTATCTCTATTTCCCCATGGGCGGAAACAGAGTTTCAAAGCCCCGTTTCTTCTTGAATATTTTTGTTGTGTGGATTGCTACGGGCTTCTGGCACGGTGCAGAGTGGACATTTATATGTTGGGGCTTGTACTTTGCGGTGCTTTTAATTTTAGAAAAAACTTTATTGTTAAAGACATTAAATAAAACACACGTATTAAAACACATTTACGTTTTGTTTTTTGTTACGATAAGCTTTGTTTTATTCGATAGTGCGTCCGTAAAGGATGCAATTGTAAGCGTGGGAGCAATGTTCGGTGCAGGGGATTATCCGCTCATATCTGCAGAGACGATTTATTACCTTAAGAGCATTGCGGTTCTTCTTGTGGTGTCCTGTATAGGTGCAACACCCTTGCCCTCAAAAGTATTCAGTAAAATTTCAGGTAACAAAATCGGAGAAAAGGTACTTGTTGTTTTTGAACCTGCGGTTATTATAATGCTTTTGGCGGTATGTACCGCGTTTCTTATAGACGGCTCGTTTAACCCGTTCTTGTATTTCAGATTTTAAAAGGAGGACTAATATGAAAAAAGCAAAAAATATTATTGTAGTCCTTCTTGCGGTGGTTTTCGTCTTTGTGTTTACACTTGGTGGTATATTCTTACCCGATAAGGACATTTCAAAAACCGAACGAAGGAAACTTGCAAAATTCCCTCAAGTAACATTAAATAATATCCTATCAGGTAAATTTATGACGGATTTTGAATCCTATTCCCTTGACCATTTTCCGTTGAGGGACGGTTTCAGAGGACTAAAAGGTTTTGTGAATCGTAAGGTAATGCTACAAAAGGATAATAACGGCTATTATTCCTATGACGGATATATTATAAATTCCTCATATCCAATTGACGAGGATTCCGTTTCGTATGCAACGAGCAGGTTTGAGTATATATATGAAACTTATCTTAAAGGTACGGATTCTAAAATCTATCTGACAATAGTGCCCGATAAGAATTGCTTCGTACCCGAAAGCGAAGGTTATCTTGCTATGGATTATACCGCTTTTTCTGAAAAAGTGGTAAATGAAATGGAGTACGCAAAATATATTGATATTTTCCCACTGCTTGAACTTTCCGATTATTATGCAACTGATACCCACTGGCGACAGGAGGAAATAACCGATGTTGCACAGCATATTTCAAAAAATATGGGTGTTACTCTTAAGTCCGAGTATACGGTGCAAAAAATTGAAACACCGTTTTACGGGGTATATCACGGCCAATCGGCATTGAATATCGAGCCTGATACAATGTATTATCTCCAATCGGATTTCTTGAGAAATTGTACGGCTACGGATATTGAATCGGGATTACAGTTTCCCATATACGATATGGGGAAATTAGAGAGCGAAAGCCCCACGGTTATTCCCGACCCGTATGAAATGTTTCTCTCGGGGCCTAACAGGGCAATTATTGAAATTGAAAATCCCAATGCCACTACTGATAAAGAGCTTATAATCTTCAGGGATTCTTATGCAAATGCTATTGCACCTATGTTCCTCGAAGGGTATAAGAAGGTGACGCTTATTGATATAAGACGTGCATCACCTCAGTTTTTAGGTCAGTTTGTGGAGTTTAATAATCAGGATGTTTTATTTATGCAAAGTACACTTGTTCTCAACGATTCAAGTGAAATGAAATAAAAAATTTGTGGAGGGTTAAAGATATGGCAACTAAAACAACGTTAAAAATGATGAAATGCCCCACTTGTGGAGCAAGTCTCAAAGCGGAAAATGAAAAGGATGTTATTGTATGTGTATATTGCGGTAACTCCATTGTTCCCGTGGCAGAAACAGTGGCTCCCGTGGATAAAAACACCGATGGTGGCTTTGGCGGGGTTTTAAGAGTTGAGGGTATAAAAACATCCTCATCCGCTGTGGCATACATGGAGCAATTTTTTGAGGAGTACGACTGGGATTCTTTCGTTTATGCACAAAATTTATCCATAAGAAAAATCGATGATTTGGTAGTTTCCCTTAAGAATTCATCTGCGGATGATAAAAATACGTGGTTTGCTTATGTTAAATCATTGTTAGTGCCATTCTCTCATAAGGTTGATGGTTGCAGAGAGTTGTTAGCGGAAGTAATAGAAGAATATAGAAAAGATAATCTTGAGGCATACAGTATATTTGATGCTTACAAGAGAATATCAAATTCAATTATAAATTCCAAAGAAAGAATTTTCAGCGAGGTTGAAAAGGCTCTTGGTAAAGCCGAAAGGTATGGTGCACAAGAGTCAGAGATAAAAGAATACAAAGCTTATCTTGAGGAAGTTAAAAACGATAGTAGTCCCAGTTTATACCAGACAGTCGAGGATATTCCTCAAATTAAAACATATATTTCAGAAAAAAGTATGGCTGTGGCAAATCAACTTGCTTCACGAGGAATAAATGCTCAGGTAGAATATGAAAAAGCAAAACTTTTGATTTCCCAGAAAAATTATGTTGAGGCTTTGAATATTTTAAATACCTTAAAAGGCTTTTCTGACAGTGAAAAGTTGATTGACGAAATCGACAAATATTATCTTATATTTGATATTTTGGAGATAGGCGGCAATCTGTATTATTTCAAAAAAGATGCAGAAACCGGAGCGTTTAACTTATACACAACCGATAATGGTAAAATAACCTCTAAAAGCGTAATCAAACGAATAAAACAGGTTATTACCAATTATGCGGATATACTTTACTATATAGATGCAGCAGGTTTCCTTAGAAAATATGACTTTTCACAAAAAACAAATACAATAATTGAAAAAGAGAAAAGATTCAGTGACGATTTAATTTATTCGTATGAGAACAGGGTGTTTTTGCTTTCTAAAAAAGAGGAAAGTAGCGAAAAACATAAAATTGAGGCACTGTATTTAAGAAGCGGAAATGTAAATACAATAGTTGAAAAAGTTCGTGGAATCGAAAAGTGCGAAAATAATAAAATTGTTTATACACACAAAGTAAAAAATCAAGAAAATAAACTGGTATCAGCAACCTCAATAATCGATGTTGATACTTTGAAAACAATTGAAATTATCGGTGAAAAAATAACAGTTGCTGGTTTGGGCAAGGATTATGTTGTATATTCTAAAGATGCACCCAACGATAAAAACAAAAATCTTTATATCCGGTATTTTGATTCGGATGAAGAAATTCTCCTTGAAAAAAATATATATGCTTTCTGCGAAATAATACAGAATAAAATCTTTTACTATATCGGAAATTCTAAAAATAAGACATTGATTAATATCAATGTTGATGGCTCTCAAAGAAAAGAGTGGCCACTTTACATAAGCGAAGTTTTGTTAGAGCAGGGCGGATGGATATATTTCATCCGTAGCGTAGGATATAACTCGATTTTATGTAAGGCTCGTCTTGATGGTACAGGTTTCAAGGTTGTTGCCGCAGATATTAAGAAATTCGTTGATTTGAAAAACGGATATCTTTATTACATTAACGATTCCGATGATTTAGTTAAAGTCAGAATGGATGGCTCTAATTTACAGGAGCTTTGCGAAGATGCAAAAGAAGTGCTCTTATTAAAAGAAGATAAAATCGTCTTTGTTTCAACTGATGATGTAGTAAGTTCCGGCGAATTTACTCAACTTACAAAAAAACGCATCGAATCCGTTTATATGGTGGATTTCTCAGGTAGTGGAAAGAAAAAACTGGTTTACGACATTAAGGATGCTAAAAAATATGATGAGGATAGCATTTATTATGTAGTAAAAGAAAAAATGAAGGATAAGGAGGGTATGACAACCTCCGTTGATGTCTTATATGCTCTGAATATTTCCACTAATGAAACTGAACAAATTCTTGAACTCAGAGAGGTCGAAGAGGAAGAAAAGAGCAGTTTCACCCCTTCAACAGTCGGAATCATAATAGCGGTTATAGCGTTGATGTTCTTATTTGTATTTTTCTGTGCAGGAATTCCGTTATTGATTGTTCTTGATATAATTGTTGGTCTCATAGGTGTTGCTATATTTGTTGTATTCAAATATGTTATTCCTGATAAAAATGATTTTAAAGTCCTGTTTCAGGATGTTGTGGATTAATTTATAAGAAAACTGCTACTCTCGGGTAGCAGTTTTTTACGTACTGACGTTTAGTATATCAACAGGATTTATTTTCTTGAAGTTGAGTTTCTTATATGTTAGAATTAAAAAAGAGAGAATTATATCATTAAATTTGAGTTCAAAAAAATTTCGGAGGATTGCTTTATGAACGAATATGTAAAAGTCAGTGTGAGCTCCAGAGTGGATTTTTTTAACAAATATTATACCGTACCCCAAGGCTTAATACCCGAGGTTCAGGGATTTATAGCGCAGATAAATGCTTTGGGCGAGGGTTGCGCGGATTGTACTGAGTTTGAGGCGAAATTTGTTTCAAGCGGTCTTTCAGATAAATTCAACTCTCTTTTAACTCGTTGTACTCCGAAACCCTACCAGATGACGACCGAAGAAAAGCAGTTTGCCAAAGATACGGCGAAACAGATGTTTAAAGAAAATCGTTCCGAGATAATTAAACACGAAATTAACGAGGTTGCAGACCATATTATGGTTGAGGCGGAAGAGGAGCTTATAGCAAAAAGACGACAAGTGATGATAGAAAATGATGTTTATGATGACTATACGAGAGCCTCAAATTATATTGATTTAGCAACCGATACTACAAGTTTTCTTGGGGGATTATTTAAAAAGAAGAAAAATAAAAACAAATAAGTTTTAAAAATATTGTTAGGGAGGTAGAAGAATGAAATGTCCTAATTGTGGCGGTGAAATCAAAAGATTTGACCTTGCACCCAACTGTAAGCATTGCGGAGTAAATATTTTTTACAGTCAACAAAAAGAGTTTCTTGCACGTGATGCTAAAAAGTGCGAACTTGAATATGCTACGGCGCGTATAATTATTGAAAGATTAAAGACTAACTTTATTAAAGGACCGTTGCAGATTTTAAGAATTGTTGCAATGCTACTTGCAATTGGCAGTATTTTCATACCTTTCCTTACTGTTTCAACTAATCTTAATGTAGTTAATCCGAAATTTACATTCAGTGCATTAGGTTTTTACAATGCCTTTTCCGATGGCACACTTTTTGTATTACTTGATTTAACCGAGTATTTCCCTGAGGAATCGGGTCTTTGCCTTTTGTATGCGGGTCTTATGGTACTTGTTGTACTGATGGGGCTTGGGATTTTTATAGGTTTGATACTTTCTTTTATTAATATAAAAAAAGGTGCAAAAGTAATGAGGGTATTAGCCATTTCAGGTGCTGTCCTTTGCGTTATTTGTGGGGGTTTAAGTTTTATTTTGCCCTCAGTTTTTGGTGGTTTTTTAGTGGCAAAATCAGGTGTTGGTGCAATAGTTTGCTCCCTTGTATTTGTGATGATTTTTATACTTAATCACCTGATTATAAAGAAAAACATAGCACCTGAAATTGATGAACTTGATATAAAAAGGGTGGAAATGCGTAAAAAAGTAAAACGTGGCGAAGTTAATATTGATGATTTATCATTGCCCGTTTTTGTGTCGTCTGACGAAAAAGAAAAGGCGGTGACGAAGAATGAATAATAAAAAAACAGGCAAGAAAAAGCAGTTTGTTTTATTCGGTATTTGCAGTTTACTTGCGTTGGTTTTATGTATGGCAACCCTTGTTGTTACGGTTAAAAATATTGAGGGTGAAAGTTCTTCGTCAGTTAATATGCAGGTGAATAGCGAGAGTAAAACTCAACTTTCGGGCGAAACCAATGACCTTACAGAGTACATATATGATTTAACAAAACAAGCCGAAAACAATAAATTTATAAAAGTTAATTCATATACCGATGTAAGCATTGATGACGGAAGTGTCATCGTTACCGATAAAAACGGCAATAGTAAAGGTAATGATAAAAATATATTTACCTATGCTAAAAATTATTTCGTTCCCTTGGTTGATGAAATTTACGGTGATGATGTAACAGGGGTTTTCGGCAAAAACACAGGAATTAAACCCCTTGTTGAGTTTTCGTCTGTTGATAATCTGACTTCTGCTTTTTCGGTGGGTCAGGTGGATAAAAACGGTGAGAATCTTTTGAATGAGGACGGGACTGTTGTTGACGGGGATTTTTACTTTATAACTTTTGAAATTGACGGTAACTCCGTTATTGATAACAAAGATAAGACCACTTTTTGTGTAGAAGATTTAACGAAAAAAACCAAAGAAATTAAATCCCAAATAGATAAATACTGTGAAATTAACGGGGTAAACGTAACTCCCGAAAGTTTCTATGTAAATGCTAAAGTTAACCGCTTTACCGATAAAATCGAATACATAGAAATAAAAAGAAATTACACGGTAAGCGGGGAGTATAACTTTATTGATTCCCTGAGTGCTTTCGGTGAAAAGAATATTGTGTTTAATTATTCTGTTATTCACAGATTCGAGTATTTTTACGCGGGTGTTGATATAGTGGAAAGTGAAATTACCATTGCCGAAGGTAAAGAGTCCGCGGTTACTGTAAATGCGGTAATTGAGGATTACAGCGACTATACAGTGCGGTTTATTTCATCGGATGAAAGTATCGCAACCGTTGACGAAATGGGTTACGTGAAAGGCATTAAAACTTCGGAAAAGCCCGTTACAATAACTGTTGAATTAGAATATCTGGGCGAAACGTTTACTGATGAATGTGTAGTTTATATAAATGACGGTAAAACATCAGGGGAGGTGGCACAATGAGTGAAAGCTTAAAAACTTCAACCGAAGTTACCTCTACCAATGAAAATATACGTTATTATGAGGGTCACAACTACGTCGGAGTAAAAGAAACTGTGTCATATCTTCTTAATGACTGGTCAAACTCCTTTAATATTAACTCCTTCTCCGAGCGTTTTATATGGGACGTAGTTAATATTGACTTTACCGTAAGTGCGGTAATGAATATTGTTACTGCTGCTTGGGATATAGTAAACGATACTTTCGTTTCAGTTATTGTTGACAGTACAAGAACCCGAATCGGTAAATTCAGACCATATCTTGTGGGTATGCAGATTCCCCTTACGATTATGGGTGTGTTTACCTGGCTTTTACCATTGTTTTTCGGTACAACCAGCGGTACATATCTACCAAAGCTTATTTATTATTATATTTTTGCAATTATAAATGAAACTGCGGGAACATTTACCAATGTTGCCAAAAGCGGTTATATGTCCACCATAACGCCAAACCCCAACGAGCGTATCCGTCTTATAACCCTTGCGGAGCTTCTTACGGGCTTTATGGGTGAGGATTTACCCCGTTATATTATGGGCGTTTTAATAGACCTTGTTAATAATAAGGTAGTTTCTTGGAAATTAAGTTCGGTGTTTATGGTAATGGGTGGCGGTACGGCTCTTATTTCATCCCTTTGCACATTCTGGTTCTTTATGCAGTCCAAAGAGCGTGTGCCACAATCCATTGAAAAACCAAGCATCAGGCAGGGTATGAAAGCCATTGTGTCAAACTACCCCGTACTCCTGATGTGTACATCCGAATTCTTAGGTAATTTTTCAATAAGTAAAAGTGAAACCAACTACTTTATAGATGTGTTGGGCAACTATTCGTTGATTACATTATTGAATTTACCCTCATCTGCAAACGGTAGTATAAGTTATGCCTTTGTAGGTCCCTTAAGAAAGCGGTTTTCTTCAAAATCCCTATGGATTTTCAATGATATTTATAACAGTGCTATTTCTATTGCCCTGTTCTTATTTGGTATGACCAAGAAAAAGACTATGTTCAAACAGGTTGTTCCCATGTGTATCGCCTTCGGTCTTAAGGAGTGGTTTGTGAAGTGGTCCTGGGGTATTTCGAAGGTTATTAACGCGGACCTCTGGAATGAGGCTATGGACTACTGCGAGTGGAAAAACGGCTATCGTATGGAGGCAACAACGGGAGTTGCGAAAGGTCTTATTTTAAAAATTCAAAGTGCCCTTTTAAGTTCCGTTACAAGCCTTATTATGAAAAAAATCGGTTATGTGCAGGGTCTTGAAATCGGCGCCCAGAACGATACAACAAAATTCTGGGAGTTTGCCCTTTGCACAATAGTACCTACTGTGACAGGAATTCTCAGAATTGTGCCCAAATTCCTGTGGCCTATTTCACGTCAAAAACGTGAATGGATGTACGCAGAATTAAGCGAAAAACGCCAACAGAATGTTATGGGCTATGTGGACAGCTTTGAAGGTAATTAAAAATAACAAGCAACCCAAGTGGGCGTGTAAATTCTTTATTTACACTCACAAGAGGTTGCTTGTTTTTTGTTGATGAACGGTTGTTATTTATTCATATTCTGCTCCATATATGTCTTATAAGGAACAGTCAGGCTGAGCTTTTCCGTAATATGCTTGGGTGCGCGTTTGTCCACAGGGGGCAATTTCATATAATCACCGAACATATCGGAAAGCAGAACGTCGTAATTTTTCGGAACCTTTGCAGAAATGGTTTCAAAGGGAACGTCAATTAATTCATCGAATATTCCATCGGGCATAACATACTCGTTTATAATTATATATTGGTTGTTTCCTTTTTCGGAATCCATCTTTATAGATATCTTTTCCGCAAGCTTAAATAAAGGCTTTCTGGGGAAAAGACGGGCTGCAAGGTTTACTGCTTTATTTACGTTTGAAACCTTCTGGAAAAGCAAAATGTTGTTGCAGAATTTAATTATCTTTCTTCTCAGGTTGTTTTTTGATGATGCCTTATATCGGTCCGCCGGAAATACGTCTAAGAAAACGCCGTGATTCATACCCTTTATGTTTCTGTAGCCGTTCTCAATAAGGGTTGTTTCGCTGTTACGAACCTTTGCATATATACTCGGGAAAGCGGAATCCGTAGAATAGTCCTGGAAGAAATATTTTTCCTTAAGCTCTTTGGGAGCTATTTCTCTGAATTTTTCGTAGTCATCCCGAGGCATTATGATATCCAGGTCGTCGTCCCAAGGTATAAAGCCCTTGTGACGGATTGCACCGAGGAGTGTACCCGCTACCAACGCATATTTTAAATCGTGCTTATCGCAAACGCGTATAATTTCCGCCAGAATATCAATTAAAGCCACCTGTAAATCCGAAACAATCTTACTTGTTTTTTCATCCATTGCAGTTTCAATTACAGTTGAATTTACTATATTGTTTTCCATATCGAAAATCCTTTCCGTTAATTTGATTTCATGGGAATATTAATTTAAGCCATTTAAATAAGGAATAGCCCACAAAGCAAGCATTGCTATTGTTACAATAAAACCGAGGGGGATGGATATAGCTATAAAGATTTTTGTCTTTTTTACCTCTGCGGGGTCCTTTTCTTTTTCGGGAACAATAAACAACAAAGCTCTTTCTGCCTTTTCTTTTTCGGTAACCTTTGTGACGGCTGAGCCGATAATCATAGCTATTATGCCTGCGGCAATACCTACAAAGAAGGGGTCAAAATAAATGGGTAAAAGCACGTCGGCAACTGAGGTATAGATTTTCATACCCGCACTGACAACGAAGCCCACCAGCATACCGCAGAAGGCACCTGTCTTTGTAACACGCTTACTCCACACACTTGCGAGAGCAACAGGCAACCAGGAGCAGGCTACGATAGTTGCACCGAGGTAGGTAATCCAGAAAATCTGAGGAGGATTAAATATACATAACAAGCAAATTACAACGCCCATAATGAGAATTGTGATTCTGCCGTAAAGCAGTTTGTGCTTCTCATTTTTGATTTTAATAATGTCATTTGTGATGTTGGAGCCGATGAGAGAAAGGAAGGTCGTTGCGGATGAGACTGCAGAAGCGAGAACACCCGAAAGAACAATGATACCCAAGAATTTAGGCATAATCTCCATTGCCGCCCAGATTAATGCTTTTGAGGGCATTTCCATACCGGGATTTAATTTCTGGGTGAATACACCTGCCATACACATAAGGAACTCAATTAAAAAGACGCTTACGGATGCAACAATACCCGAACGGATAACTGAGTGCTCGTTTTTTGCCATAAGATAACGGCTTGACTGCCAGGGGGCAACCATAAGCACTGCCATCCAGGCAATACCGTAACCAACAGCCCATATCATATTTTCCGTACCCGTGGGATAGAAATAATCTAAGTTACCGCTGCCTGCAAGAATATCGGGGATGGCTTCGTATGTTGCCATTTCAGTAACGGTGTTGGTCCATCCGCCCGCCTCCTTGGCGATAAAGACGGCACCGATTAATGTAGCAATTGAAAATACCGCAAACATTATGGTATCCGTAATAAGAACACCCTTTGCACCTGAGAACATAGTTATCAAGGTGAAAACGGCAACGACGATAACAATGCATACATTATAGTTTATGTTGGCTACGGCTGAAATCAACGTGCCCATACCCTGTACGGTTGAAAGGCTGTAAACGAGCATAATAATCGTACCGGTAATGGTCGAAAGAAGCTTCATTGCTTTGGAATCAAAGCGCTTCTCAAAATATTGGGGGATAGTCATAACGTTGCTTCTTCTGAGGTATCTTCCAAAGAAAACAGAGCCGACAATATAACCGACGGATAAAACGCCTACGGCGACCATAATCGGTGCAAAAAAACCACTGTATGCCTCGCCGACGTCACCCATAAATAAGCCGACACCGATGAAAGAGGCAACCAACGAACCAGTTATCAGTATTGCGGGAGCATTCCTGCCGGCTACGTAGAAATCATTTGCATTTTTTACGCCACGACTGATAACGGCACCTATTATGAGGTACAATACCAAGGTAACGCCCATACCTATTATATAAATGTTCATTTTACAACTCTCCTGATTTAATATTATTTCTTATAACCCTTGAATACCGCAATTGTTGTTGCAAGACCTGCCAGAGCAAACCACGCTCCGAGAAATATTGAAATACCTATTTCCATTACTGTTCCTCCTTATGAACATTTCTGTCAATTAAATCAATTGCAAGCTTTCTGTATGTGTTCATTTTGTCATACCATTCCAAAAGATATGCTGAAACACCTTCGCTGTTCTTTTCGGCAAAAACGCCCCATACATACCAATAGTAATATATAACCGCTGCACAGGCAATCAGATGCAGCTTTTCCTTATCGGTGACCTTCCTGCCGAAGTAGGGATAAACCCATTGGTCGATTTCCTCATAGGTGGGTACAATGACTGAGAATAATTTGCAAATATCAAAGCCAATATCCGCATCACCGGCAAACTCCCAGTCAATTAAACAAAGCTCGTTATTATGTACCAATAAATTAGGTTCGTAAATATCGTTGTGACACAGTGATACCTGCCATTTATCCTTTGACAGATAATCGAAAATCGGTTCCATACTGTTTTTTTCTGCCAGGCTTTTGTTGTACGTGATGGCATCAAAATATTTTTCAATTTCGATTATTTTTTCTGCCTCTTGCTGATAATCAAACCCAAAGCCCACGGAAATATCAGAGGAATGTAAAAGTTTCAATTTATTTGCCAATAAATTCACGTGGTCTTTGTTATTAAAATCAAAGGTTTCAGTCGTGTGAATGAATTTTGAGATTTTCCAGCCTTCTTCTTCATCTATGTAGATGTAAGAATCATCAACCTCAAGTTCTTTTGCCACTTTTAACGAGGTTGCCTCCTTGTGTCGGTCAATGACGGCAGATGCATTTGCACCGGGATGACGGTATATGTATTCCTGTCCATTGCAGCTGAATTTGAAGGATTGGTTATTAAGACCCTTATTTACGGTTTCGATATCCTCAATATCACTTATATCGCAACTCAGAACCTTACAGATGTTTTCAAAGACCTTGACTTTATTGTTGTAAATATAATCCTTGTCAAAAGCCTTAAGCTCCTCCATACTGTCGAACTCTAAAATATCGGTGTTTTTGCATTGCTTTATCCACATAGGAAGCTGTTTGACATTTTCTGCGTAAATAGTTTCCCAATACATATATTCAATACCGGGTCTGCCGAAATAGTCTTCAAGAATGGGTTTGAATTTTTGTGTAAATCTTCTGTCAAAATATGCGTGACCGTACATTACCCATTGATTGTTTGAGGGCTTGTTTGTGTCATATATAAAGCCGCTGTTATCAAACTGAAACGCGCGCTCCACGTGGCTGATACCGGGTATATAAACGGAACAGTAAAAGGCCCTGTATTCGTAACGATGGAACATATTTTCGGGATAATAGTTGTCAGAGCAGCAGATATACGTGTTGTCAAGGTAATCACGTGAAACGTAAATACTGCTATGAGTGTTTTTAGAAGCAAACTCATTGTTTACTACGAGTTTAACGTCATATTTGTCGCGCAAATAGAAGAATTTTTCCATTTTATAGCCGACAACCACTACAATTTCCTGAACGCCGGTGCTTTTAAGCTGCTCAATGATTCTTTCTATCATAATATCACCCTTAACGGATATAAGACCCTTGGGTATTTCGTAGGAAACAGGAATGAATCTTGTGCTCATTCCGGCAGCGAGTATAATTGCATTTTTGACTTTGTAAGGCTCCATAACTCTGATGCCTTCTTCTGTGACATTATAAGCATCAGAAATATACGAAGCTTGTTTTAATTTGGATATAATCTGATTTACCGCCCCCAGGGAAAGACCGGTACTTTCCGCAATCAATCTTTGTGTTTTTTCTCCGCCGTTTTCACAAAGGAAACGAAGGACTTCAAACTCGTTTTTTTCCAGCATTACTTGCACACCTCGTTGTTTTGTTCATTTTAAGAAATAAAATCGTTTTTTTGAACACTCGTAGAAAAAATAATCATTTTCACAATTGAAACCCGTGAAAATGACATGGAAAACCCAGTTGATAAATTACAAGGCTAGTTTACTATACATTTGTAATATTGTCAATTAATTAATCTGTACAACTTTGCTGATATTTTAAAAATGTGTTTGGTTATATTGCAAAAATCAACAGGTGTTATTGGTTTTGCGTAAAGTGTGGTTATTTGGCAATGGGGATACCTTTTTTATTTTTAGTTAATTTTATTTAAAAAAAAGGCATTTTTTTGTACTGGTTTTATATTTACCAATATGAAAATATGTGGTAATATGAAGCCAGTATCTAACTGGGAGGTTATAGTTATGGAAAAAATAAAGTTCGGTATATTTGGTCTCGGTCGCGGAAGCGGTTTCTATGACGGCGTTGCAGCAAACAACGGCGAGGTTGTTGCGGTATGCGATTTTGACGAAGAAAAGCTTAAAAAAGCAAGAGCGGACCACGAAGGTATTGCCACATATACTGATTTTGATAAATTTATAAATCACGAAGGTCTTGAAGCAGTTTTCCTTTGCAACTACTTCCACGAGCATACACCCTATGCTATAAAAGCCCTTGAGAAAAATATACACGTTTTAAGTGAATGTACTTCAAACATTTCAATGGGCGAAGGAGTTCAACTTGTAAGAGCCTGTGAAAAAAGCAAAGCATTTTATATGATTGCTGAAAACTATCCCTTTATGAAATTTAATCAGGAAATGCGTAAAGTTTATCGTTCAGGTGTTTTAGGTAAAGCTTTATTCTGCGAGGGTGAATATAACCATCCCATTATTTCTCAGAAGGAAATTGCTCACTATTGCCCCACCTCAAAGCATTGGAGATACCATATTCCCAGAATTTACTATATAACTCACTCTTTAGGCCCACTTATGTATATTACAGGTGCATTCCCCAAGAGAGTTACTGCAATGCCCGTTTTCGGACCTCTTAACGAAGAAAATGGTGGCGGTAGCCTTTATTGGCGTTTACCTGACAGAAGTGCGGTTGTAACCTGCCTTAACGATGACGATTCTGTATTCCGTGTAACAGGTTGGTCACATTTCGGCGGTCACGCAAATACATACCGTGTTTGCGGTGAACTTGGCCAGATTGAAAATCTTCGTGCAGAAGACGGTAAAGTCCTCCTTTCATTTAACGAAGAGCATACTCCCGAGGGAATGGAAAGAGTAAGCTCTTACGAAGCAGACTTTGAACCCGATGCAAAAGAAGCAGCAGAAAAAGCGGGTCACGGCGGCGGAGACTTCTTTATAGTCAGAGAATTCTTCAATGCTATCCGTGAAAACAGAAAGCCCATATTCGACGAATATTTCGCAACAACAATGGCTTCCGTTGCAATTCTTGGTCACAGAAGTGCTCTCGAATACGGTAAACCCTATGATATTCCCGATTTCCGTAAGGAAGAAGACAGACTCCTTTACGAAAACGATTTCCTTACACCCTGCTATGACTCTAAGGGTAATGCTCCCACTATTGCAAATACCGAAAGAGCAGAGTATGTTCCCACAGAGGAAACAATGAAGGCTTATGATGAAGCCGTAGCAGCATACAAAGCGAGTGTAACAGAAGAATAAATTAAAATATGATAAGAGGTTTTTGTTATGACACCTAAATTCAGAGTTAAATGTCCCAAGTGTGGTAAAGTCAACAATATAGCAGGTAACGGTGCTCCTTGTCCTTCTTGTAAAAATCCCGTTCCTTTTTCGCCCGATGCGTGTGTGTATGTTTACAGACAGGGTTCTTTTGTGGGTGTTGCAAACGGATTTGAACTTTATATTAACGGCGAGGGTTGCGGTTTTATCGGTAACAAGGAGCTTCTTTGTTTCCCTCTTCCTTACGGTACATATAAATTTCATTGTGCTTGCGGTATGAACAGAAAAAGTAATGACCCTGTTTTCACACTTACACCTCAGAATCGTGTTGTATATCAAAAGGTGCATATGAAACCCGGTGCATTACAGAATTCATTTATTTTCGAACCTATTGATCCCAAGCAACTTGGGTTATAATTGATTTCCATTCGGAGGCCCGAAATGTCCCTTTTACCTATTTATAAAAATCCCGAATATTCGCCTGCGGAACGTGCGGAGGATTTGCTTTCCCGTATGACTTTGCGTGAGAAAGCGGCTCAACTTGATATGAAGTTCGGTAGTCAGTATGCAACTGAAGTGCATCCTGATGACCATTGCTCCGTATTGCCCACTACCGATTATTATTGGGATAAACTTCGAGAGGATTTTCCCGATGGGCTTGGTTATCTTCATGATAACTACTGTGTACCGTCGGTAATGAATAAATTACAAAAATTCTTCATTGAAAATTCCCGTCTTGGTATTCCCGTTATATTTACGGGCGAGGCACTTCACGGTATAGCGGGTACAAGGGCTACGGTTTTACCTATTCCCACCGCTTGGGCGGCAACATTTGAACCCCGGTATGCGTATGAGGCGGGGCGTGTTATAGCCACTGAAACCAGGTCTTTGGGTATTTTTGAAATTCTTGCACCAAACCTTGATGTTGCCCGTGACCCCCGTTGGGGCAGAACCGAGGAAACCTTTGGTGAGGATACCTGCCTTTCCACGAAGATGGCGGTAAACATAGTCAAAGGGCATCAGAACGGCGATATTTCCGCAAAAGATTCGGTTATTTCCGAACCTAAGCATTATTGCGTTCACGGTATTCCCGAGGGTGGCGTAAACTGCGGTACTGCAAGAGCGGGTACAAGGGAAATCGAAAATTCATATCTTCCTGTTTTTGAGGCGGCAATAAAAGAAGGCGGAGCCAAGGACGTTATGGTAAGCTATAACTCCATTGACGGCGACCTTTTAATGACCTCCAACCATTATCTGAAAACGGTTCTTAAAGAACGATTCGGGCTTCAGGGTATCTGCCGTTCCGACTGGGGCGGTTTAAGACGTGTTCACTATCTTCATAAAATGGCGAAATCCCCTAAGGATGCTATTTATCTGTCAAAAAAGAATGGTCTTGACTGTCAGGGTGGTGACGAATACCCCGACAAACTCTGGGTCGACTCCCTTGAAGAATTAGTAAATGAGGGTAAAATTGATGTTGAAAATATCAATGAATCCTGTCGCAGAGTGCTTAAATTAAAATTCGAGTTAGGTTTATTTGAAAACCCCTATACTGATGAAGATGCTTATAAAGATGTTATTAACTGTAAAGCACATCTTGATAAAGCACTCGAAATAGCACAGAAATCGGTTATTCTTCTTAAAAATGACGGTATTTTACCCCTTCAAAAAGAAAAATACAAGAAAATCGCTTTAATCGGTCCTTCATCCCATAAGGTTCGATTGGGTGGTTATTCCGCGAAAATCGTTGACAGAAACTTGGAAACAATCTACGATGTTTTGAAAGCCGAATTACCCGAAACCGAGATTTTGCAAAGTGACGGTTGCGGTATAAGTGACGGTGATTTTCAGTTTGCTTTAGGTGACCAACACCATCTTATGGGCATTAAGGCAGAGGAGCAGACGGAAAACATTGCTCAGGCGGTACAATATGCCGAGCAAAGCGACCTTGTTATCTTCTGTGGCGGAGACGATACCATCTCCAGCGGTGAGGGTAGGGACAGATGCGAACTTACCCTTTGCGGTAAACAGGGCGAACTTCTTAAGAAACTTTCCGAAACAGGTAAACCCATAGTCTTTGTTATGATTCACGGTAAACCTCTTGCTATAAAAGAGGAATGTGACATTTCAAACGCGGTGCTTTCCTGTTGGTTCGGCGGTGAAAAAGGCCCTCAGGCTATTGCGGATGTACTCTTAGGCAAGGTAAACCCCGGTGGTAAACTTCCCTTCTCACTTCCCCGAAGGTCAACTATGATACCCTGTTATTACTCAATGCTTCCCGGTGCGAGTAACGAATATTACGAGGGTAAGGGTGACGCTCTTTTTCCCTTTGGTTACGGTCTCAGTTACACTGATTTCGAGTATTCAGACCTTACGGTTACTAAAACGGGTGACACCGATGTTAATGTTAAACTGAAAGTTAAAAACATCGGCAAGGTAACAGGGGACGAGGTTGTGCAGATTTATGTTGAAGATTGCGAAAGCTCCGTTGTTACACCTCTTAAACTTCTTAAGGATTTCAAACGAATTACCCTTGAAGCGGGTGAAACCAAAGAGGTTGAATTTAATCTTGATTACAAGGCTTTCAGGCTTATGAATCAGGCTTATGAATGGGTTGTTGAACCAGGTAAATTCAGTATTTACGCCGCATCATCGTCAAGAGATATACGCCTTAGCGGTGAAGTTACATTGTAATAAAATAACACTACCCGAAGACTTGATTTTCTTCGGGTAGTATTTTTATATAGTTTTTACATTTTTTATTTCAATGCCTTTTTCGGTTAAAAAAGTTTCAGTTTTTTCTTTGAAATCTTCTGTTGAAAAACACGATGAATTATATAAATCAATTTTTGTACCGCTTGTGGTAACGGCTACTATATGGGGGTCTTTTTGAAATTCACCGTCGATTTCGTAACCATCAACTATGGCGAAATAGTCAATTACATCATATTGACACTCATTTTGGGATAAGGGGAAATCTTCCTCAGAGTATTTAAATGAGTTTTCGTAAAAAACCGTAGTGGAATTAAGGCATGTAACAAAACTTAAAATAAGCAGACATTCAGCTAATATGGTGAAACACTTTATAAACATAAGTGTAGCGGAATTGAGTTTTGGAGAGTGAACTTTCTGAGAGTCATTCTTTTTGACTTTTTTGTTGCGTTTAAGTAAATGTATTGCAATTGCACAACCGGGTAAAACGCAAAAAGCAGGAAATAAGACAATGTTTTCTAAAAGCCCCATAACATAAAAACTATCTCTGAAAACCAACATACATAAGCCGTAATAAAGGGGAATGGCTATAATTGAAATAGCGAGAGTAAAAAGAAGTGAAAATGCACCGTACTTCAGCATACCCTTAATTCCGCCACCGTGACGGCTTGAGCCTTTTTTTATAGAAGCCTCTTTTATAACTTCATTTTCCTTAAGTGGTTTACCGCCATTCTCAAGGTATTTAATAAGATTTTCGTGGTATTGGGTGCGGAATTTTGATTTTTTCAGTTTTTTAAGAGCTTTTTCGGTTTTGCCCTCGTAAAAAAGTGACTGAGAGCCTATGACGGCACATTCTATCTGTGCATCAAAGTAATTTTTAAGCATAAGGTTAAAAATTTTGTCACCCGTTGCACCTAACATCTCGCTGCTTTCGATAACATTATCACCGAAATAACGGTTTATGCTTTCTTTTTGTGATGTTATAAGACGATTTTTCTCAACACCATTTTCAAGTAATTGGTTAAGCCCGGGAATAAGGTTAAGTAAAAGTCCCGTTATTTCACCGAAACAATCCTGCATAAGTTCTTTTGAATCCACATAGGTGTAAGTGTAGCAGTTAAAGTTTGAGGGCTCGCAAAACGCGAGAATATCATACACCGAAAAGGGGAGAGTAGGCTCATCATCCAGAGAAAAAGTGAGCCATATTGACTGTTGGGCGTAAGCGTTTCTGCCTTGCTCGGTGTAAATTATGCGTAAACTGAATTTATTGAAATTATAAGTTGCCGCAATTCCTACTTGGTCCTTGCCCTTTTTACCCGAAACGAGTTTTTTGATATTGGGAGAGGTACTGCGTAAAATGACACCCATAGCACGGCATTGAGTAATAAAATATTCTGAAAGTTCCATTTTAATTTCCTTTAAGTTTATGTATAAAAGACATTTTACTAAAAAGATATTAATCAGTCAATAAAAAATATTTACATAACAAAATTGTTGGAGTATTATATAGTTAAGTTTCAGGGAGGTGTTCTTATGCTTTCAAGTAAATTTATATGTGCAGGGCAAGAATTTTCAACATACAAAAATTATGTTGCTTCACCCTTATTCCGAAAGATTTTTGTTATTCAGGATGAACCCCAATCAGGTACACTTACCATAGGTTGTGCGGGTTTCTACGATGTATATATTAACGGCAAAAAAATCACAAAGGGCATACTTGCGCCCTATATTTCAAACCCCGACCATATAGTTTATTATGACGAATATGATATTACACCCTTGTTAAAAGAGGGTAAAAATGTTCTCGGTATACAACTTGGTAATGGTATGCAGAATGCACCCGGTGGCGAAATATGGGATTTTGATAAGGCGGCTTTTCGCGGTGCACCGTCGGTTGCTTTCAGTATTGATGTTACGGATATCAGTATGCAGAATTATCATTTTGAAGCCGACCAAAGAGTAAAAACCGCACCTTCGGGAATTTTATTTGACGATTTACGAGTAGGTTGCTTTTATGATGCGAGAAACGAAAAAGAAAACTGGGCGGATATTGATTTCCGGGACTCGGAGTGGAAAACTTCTGAAATTGCCACTATCCCGAGGGGTGAAAAACGTATTTGCGAGGCGGACCCCATACTTCCTTTAAGAGAATTAAAACCCGTAAATATATATAAATGTAAAACAGTACCCTTCAGGGCAAACGAGAATGTTTCCAAGAATTGTTGCGATTTTCCCACAAAGGAACGGGAGGGTTGGCTTTACGATTTCGGAATCACTACCGCAGGTGTTGAAAGACTTAAAATCAAAGGCTTCCGCGGACAGAAAATAGATTTGCAGTTTGGGGAATACCTTGATGAAAAAGGCAACCCCGATATAAGTAATGTGCAGTTTTATCCCGACGGATATTCTCAAAGGGATATTTATGTGCTTAAAAGTGACGAGGAGGAAATTTTCGTTCCTCAGTTTACATATCACGGTGCGAGATATTGCGTTGTATACGGTATAACCGACGAACAGGCTACAGAAGATTTACTTACATTTACGGTTTACAGCTCGGATATTAAGGAGCGTGGTAATTTCCGTTGCTCCGATACTACAATAAACCGACTTCAGGCAATGGCTCGTAACTCCACTCTTTCGAATTTTTACTATTTCCCAACGGATTGTCCCCAACGCGAAAAGAATGGTTGGACAGGGGATGCGGCTATTTCCTGCGAACAGACGGTTATGAATCTTACCCCCGAAAACAGTTACAGGGAGTGGATGCGTAATATTGTAAAAGCACAGGACGATAACGGTATGATTCCCGGAATTGTGCCCACGGATAAGTGGGGCTACGGTAGAGGATTCGGTACTGCGTGGGACTGTGTTTTAGCCTACATTCCGTATTATGAGTATATTTATCGTGGGGATAAAACCATAATGGAGGAAAGTACTCACGCACTTATGCGTTACGCGGATTTTCTTGCGAGAAAACGAAATAACAGGGGTACAATGGCGTTCGGCCTTGGTGACTGGTGCCCCGTAACGGTTATAAAAGCACCCTTGGAATTTACTTGTAGCGTTATGGGTATGGATTACCTTGACAAATGTGCCTATATGTTTGACGTTATGGGTATGAAACTGCAGAAAGAGTTTTGTGAAAATCTTTATAACGAAATACGTTCGGCAGTAAGAAAATACCTTATTGATTTTAAAACAATGACCGCCGCGGGTAGATGCCAAACGTCCCAGTCCATGGCTATATACTACAATGTATTTGATGAAAGCGAAAAACAGGAAGCATTCAGAAAACTCGTTGAAATAATTGAAAACGACGGTGAACACGTCGACTTTGGTTTTATCGGGGTAAGACCCATATTCAGAGTTCTCTGTGATTACGGCAGGGCGGATTTGGCTTACAAAATGATAGCAAGACCCGATTATCCCTCTTACGGTAACTGGGTTAAACGCGGTTACACCGCTTTGCCCGAGAATTTCCACCCCGAGAATGAATTCCCCGATTCCCTTAATCATCATAATTATTCGGATGTTTCCGCGGTATTTATGCGTTATTTTGCGGGAATAAATGTTAACCCCTATAAGGATGATTGTAAGGAAATTAATATCGAACCCTGTTTCATTGCTCCACTTACGGAGGTTACCGCATTTTATGACAGTACCGAGGGTAGAGTGAATGTTTCGTGGAATAAGAGGGGAAATATAATCACCCTTGAAATAGAGAAACCACAAGATATTTACGGGGAAATTATACTTCCCGAAGGGTTTGTTTTTGAAAAAACAAGCCTTAGCCGAGGTAAAAACGAAACAGGTAAATACACAATACTCTGTGTAAATGAAATGCCCGAGAATATTATAGAGGTGTAAAATGGAAAATAAAGTCAATGTAATAGAACATAGTTTTTTTAAGCACGACGGGCTTGATTTTGAGTATCATGTAAGCGGTAACCCTGACGGAGAAAATCTTGTTATGCTTAACGGTAACGGGGGTGACTACCGTTGCTTTGAGGGGGATCTATATGTACCCCTGTCAAAGGATTACAGAATAATCCGTTTTTCAACCCGCGGTACGGGAAAAACCCCCTTGGGTGACAAAAAACTTACCTTTGATTTATTCTGCGACGATTTGAAAGCACTCCTTGACCATCTGGGAGTAAAGAAAACTAATATCTGCGGTTTTTCCGACGGCGGAAACCTTGGTATGTGTTTTAGTGTTAAGTATCAGGAATATGTTTCTCGTCTTGCGGTTTTCGGTTCAAACCTTAACACAAGGGGAACAAGGACGGGCGACCAGTTGGGTATTATAAAAGACCATCGTATTTACGCAATTAAAGCGGCTATTACTAAAGATCCCGAGTGGATAAGACGCCGTGAGATTGAGGGTATGATGGTTGGTCAACCGAAACTTACTTATAAAAAACTTTCTGTTCTTAAAATACCGTTTTTAAACGTTTTCGGCGAGTTCGATATGATTAAACGCCGTCACTCAAGAAAAATAACCAAAGCCGTTGAGGGTGCCGAAGAAGTAATAGTTTTAAACGGCGGTCACAGTACCGCATTTAAAAAGACCGACTTCCTGATTTTACCCGTAGTTGAAAAGTTTTTGAAATCATAAATTATTGTAAGCCAAAGCCTTGCCTTCTGAATCGGGACGGCAGGGTTTTTGTTTGTCAAAAAACAACCTTAAATTTTGTTGCAAATGCGAATGGAAAACGACAGTAAAAAATAAGATAATTAATCTGTATATTTGTGCAAATAAAGAGGGAAAAAATGGCAGTTTTTAAATGTAAAATGTGCGGCGGCACGTTGGAAATTAACGAGAGTTTGTCCGTGGGTGTTTGTCCTTATTGCAACACAACGCAGACCTTCCCCAAGCTTTCTGATGAAAAACGCACTCAGCTTTATGACAGAGCAAACTATTTCCGTCGTGAAAACGAGTTTGATAAGGCGATGGGTATTTACGAAATGATACTCAGCGACGATAAAGAGGATTGCGAAAGCTATTGGGGTATTGTACTTTGCCGTTACGGTATCGAGTACGTAGAGGACCCCCGTAGCCATAAGCGTATTCCCACGGTGAACCGTGCTCAGTTTACCTCGGTTTTTGAGGATGAGGATTACAAAAATGCCGTTAATTATGCGGATGATATGCAAAAAGAGGTTTACGAGGCAGAAGCAAGGGTAATTGATAAAATTCAAAGGGGTATTCTTGCCATTTCACAAAGGGAAGAGCCCTTCGATATTTTCATCTGCTATAAAGAAACCGATGCTTTGGGCAACAGAACTCAGGACAGCGTTTACGCACAGAATATCTATACCGCACTTACCAAGGAGGGGTATAAGGTATTCTTTGCCAAAATCACCCTTGAGGATAAATTGGGTTCAGCCTACGAGCCTTACATATTTGCCGCCCTTAACTCCGCGAAGGTTATGCTTGTTGTGGGTACATCCAAAGAAAATTTCAATGCCGTATGGGTTAAAAACGAGTGGAGCAGATATTTAAGCCTTATAAAGCAGGGCAAGGAAAAAACACTTATCCCCGTTTATAAGGATATTACACCCTACGATATGCCCGAGGAGTTTCAGTTCCTGCAGTCACAGGATATGTCAAAAATCGGCTTTATGCAGGATTTAATGAGGGGTATAGGTAAGCTTATAGAGGCGGAAAAGCCCGTTGTCAAAGAAACGGTAATTAGTGGCGGAAACGCTAATACTGCCCCTCTTTTAAAGCGAGCCTTTATGTTCCTTGAGGACGGCGACTTCGAACGTGCCGACGAATTCTGCGAGCAGGTTTTAAATATCGAACCGGAAAACGCCCGTGCATATCTTGGTAAATTGATGGCAGATTTGTACGTAAAAAAGCAGGATGAGCTTAAAAATCTTCCAAAGACCTTTAATGAAAATAGCAATTGCCAAAAGGCTTTAAGATTTGCCGACGAGGGTCTTAAATCCGAAATAATCGGTTATCTTAATTTTATTTCCCAACGCAACGAAAAACAAAAACTTGAGGGCATTTATAAGTCGGCACTTAATGTATTAAACAACACCGATTCACCGGAGCTTCTTCTTGAAGCTGCGGAGCGGTTTGAAGCTATAAAAAACTATAAGGATTCCGAGGAACTTTATAATAAATGCCACGAAAGAGCAGAGATACTCAAAAAAGAAGAAATTTATAAAAATGCGAATTCTGTTTTCGGAACAAGCTTTCAGGATTTAATCGCAAACAAATGTATACACGTATTTGAAAAATCATTGAAGCTTTTCGGCTCCATTCCCGGTTGGCGTGATGCAGACGAAAAAGCACAGAAGTGCAGCGAAATTATTAACGAGCTTAATCAAAAAATTGCCGAGGAAAAGCGTGAGCGTGAACGCCTTGCAGAGCTTGAAAGACAGAAGCAGAAGAAACGCAGTTTGATAATCAAGATAACATCTGCAGCGGTAGCGGTAGTTGTATGTGTAGCGATTGTATTTGCGGTAGTCTTAGATTCGGTTATAATCCCTGCAGGTAAATATAACAATGCACTCAAATTAATTGAAGAAGGAAAGTATGAGGAAGCAATTACCGTACTTGAGGAACTTGAAGATTACAAAGATAGTAGCGAAAAAATAGAAGATTGCAATATATCACTATACGGTGAAGAAAATTGGAATATAATTAAGAATACAAACGTGGGTGATATATATACCTTTGGTAGCTACGAACAGGATAACGACACGTCAAACGGCAAAGAAGCAATAGAATGGCTTATCCTTGATAAACAGGGCACTCAAATTCTTGTTATTAGTAAGTATGCTCTCGATTGTAAGCCCTACAACGAAGAATACGAGTATGTTACATGGGAAACCTGTACTTTAAGAAGTTGGTTGAATGATGAGTTTATTAATGCTGCCTTCACAGAAGAGGAAAAGGCTATGATACCCACAGTAACCGTTACGGCGGATGAAAACCCAGAATACAGCACAGACCCGGGTAATGATACGGAAGATAGGGTTTTCGTTTTAAGCATAAACGAAGCGAATGAATATTTTTCATCGGACGACGAAAGAGCTTGCCAACCTACGAATTATGCAGTTGCAAATGGTGCTTGGGAAAGTGAAATCGGCAACTGCTGGTGGTGGCTACGGTCGTCCGGCCGCAGTCAGTTTGATGCTGCCGCTGTCCTCAATGACGGCGGCGTCATTAAGTACGGCTTCGTTGTCGACTACGTTGACGATGCTGTCCGCCCCGCTTTGTGGATAAATCTCGCAACTTAAATCTCAGCGAAGCCTATCATCCCTGTTTCGGCTTTGCCGGAATAGGGAGGGGGACCGCGGTAGCGGTGGTGGGTAGTTCTCTTACCTCTTTTCTTCAGTTAGAGAGAACAACCGTAAGGTACGCATATATGCGTACCGCTGAGGTAACGGACATCCTTTTGGTTTGTTGGTTAGGATAGTTTGTTTTCCTTACTTGCGGGACGGATGTATCCGTCCCTTACGGGAGTTTGTTTTCCTTACTTGCGGGACGGATATATCCGTCCCTTACGGGAGTTTGTTGTTCTCTGTAACAGGAGACTAACCGAAAGAGAACTACCCACCACCGCTCCGCTGAACCAAACAGATAATGCATAAAGTATCGCTCGTTTGAAAATAAATCTTAGAAAGAACTTGACAAAAGGCGGTCCCCCTCCCTATGCTTACGCACAGGGATGATAGAGCTTCGCATTAAAATCAACACCCCCTGACTCCTCACTAAAAAACCGCATTGTATATGCGGTTTTTTTGCGTTTTTCATTGAAAACATTGGCTTATAATGATATAATAAAATGTAAAATTAAAATCGGGTGATATTTTTGAGTCGAAAGAAATGGGTCGTTTCTTCTTGCGACAGAGACCTTGCAGCCGATATTGCGGAAAACTGCGGTATTGAGCCTTTTGCGGCGTTTCTTCTGTGTGCTAAAGGAATGACGGATGAATTTGAAGTTGAGAGTTTTTTATACGACACAGATTTAATTGACCCTTTTACCCTTCCCGATATGGCAGAGGCAGTTGAAAGAGTTTCTGCGGCTATTGACAACGGTGAAAGAATAACAGTTTTTGGTGACTATGATGCGGACGGTGTTACATCGACTGCACTTCTGTATTCTTACCTTGTTTCACGGGGTGCTAATGTGGATTGCTACATACCCGACCGTGAGGGCGAGGGGTACGGTATGAATAACTGTGCTATTGACACTCTCAAAGAGCGTGGCACCAACCTTATCATAACTGTTGATAACGGTATAAGTGCTATTGAAGAAATTAAATATGCAAGTGCCTTGGGGATTGATGTTGTTGTGACTGACCACCACAGGGTGGGTGAGGTTTTGCCTGAGGCGATTGCGGTTGTTGACCCCCACCGTGAGGATGCCTTTTGCGAATTCACCGAGTGGGCAGGTGTAGGCGTGGCATTTAAACTTATTTGTGCACTTGATGACAGCGACGGCTACGACCTTTTACAGGAATATGGTGACCTTGTAGCCTTGGGTACGGTTGCGGATATTGTTTCGCTTAAGGGCGAAAACCGAATTCTCGTAAGAAGTGGTATTGCCTTTATGAATGCCGCCCTTACAGAGGGTACTTTGAGGACGGGTCTTAAAGCACTTATGGATATTTGCGACCCGTCGGGTGTTATAGATTCGGGTAGTCTTGCTTTCCGTTTTGCTCCCCGTATTAATGCCGCGGGTAGAATGGCTACTGCCGGTAGGGCTTTGCAATTACTTCTTGCCGAAGATAAATCCGAGGCGGAGGATATTGCCCGTGAAATTTCCGATGCCAATACTATGCGACAGAGCGTTGAAAGCGGTATTACCGAGGCCGCTATTGAAATTATTGAGAATAACCCCCATATAAAAAACAGCAAGGTTATAGTTGTTAACGGCGAAAACTGGCATCAGGGTGTTATAGGTATAGTTGCATCCCGCCTTGTTGAAAGATACGGTAAACCTTGCATCGTTATTTCCGAAAGTGAAACAGGTGCAAAGGGTAGTGGCAGAAGTATTGAGGGTTTCTCACTTTATGATGCTTTAAATTATTGCGAGAGTCTGCTTACTCAGTACGGCGGTCATATCCTTGCGGCGGGTTTAAGTATAGAGTGTGAAAAAATTAATGACTTCAGAAAAATGATTAACGAGTACGCGGATACTCTCGAAAGTATAGTACCCGTTCTCAATATCGACTGTAAGTTAAATCCTCACTCAATAAATACGGATATTCTTGCGGCTACGGAAATTCTTGAGCCTTACGGTGCAGATAATCCCCAACCCTTATTCGGGCTTTATAATATGGAACTTGTGTCCGTTCAACCTGTGGGTAACGGTAAGCATCTGCGTCTTAGTTTGCGTAAAAACGGTTGCAGTGTAAATGCAATTATGTTTTCTGCGACTCTTAATGATTTTCAGTACGCCATATCCGATAAGGTGGATTTGGCGGTAAGACTTTCTGCTAACGAGTATATGGGTAAAACTCAGGTAAGCATTCAGGTTAAGGATATCCGCCTTAGTGCTTACGACGATGAAAAGGTTATAAAGTCATTAAATGATTACGAAGCCTTTTGTCGCGGTGATGAGTTGGATTTATCAGTTAAAAAGACTATTGCAGTTGACAGGGATTTCTGCGGTAAAGTCTATAAATATGTAAGGGGCAATAACGGTTGGCGTTTTTCAGAAGAATTGCTCTGTTACAGGTTGGGCTTAAGCGAAGATAAAATTATGAGTTGTAAAATTGCTCTGGATGCACTCTGTCAATTGGGTATCATAATTTATAAAGAGGGTAAATATATATTACCCGATGAAAATGTAAAATCATCTTTGGAAAATTCCGAGATTTTCAGACGTGCCCTTCAGGTACGCGAATCTGTTTGAAAGGGGTGAAAATGTGGACGGCAATATGAACGTTGAACTTATGTACAACGAACTCAGGGAACAAGCGGCGACCCAGTTTAACGAAAAAGAGGTTGCAGTTATTGAAAGAGCCTTTGAAATAGCAAGTCAGCGCCATAACGGTCAGAAACGCCATTCAGGTGAGCCCTATATTATTCACCCTGTGGCAGTTGCTAAAATTGTGCTTGATTACGGTATGGACTATCAGTCCGTAGCGGCGGCTATGCTTCACGATACGGTTGAGGATACTGATTTAACCCTTGAAGAAGTTAAGAAAGAGTTCGGCAATGAAATTGCGGCTCTTGTTGACGGCCTTACAAAGTTGGGTAAAGTACCCCTTGATACTAAGGATAAAGAAGAACAACAGGCTGAAAATGTACGCAAAATGCTCCTTGCTATGAGTGAGGATATCAGAGTTATTATTATTAAACTCGCGGACCGTCTGCATAATATCAGAACTCTTAACTTCGTTGCACCCCAGAAACGTAGGGATAAAGCCCTTGAAACTCTTGAGATTTATGCTCCCATTGCTCACCGTTTAGGTATCAGAGCTATCAAAGAGGAACTTGAGGACAGAGCCATAAGCTTCCTTGACCCCATAGGCTACAACGAAATTGAAGAGGAGCTTTCAAAACAGGGTAAATCCCATAATGAATTCCTTGAAACAATAAAAAAACAAATTGGCGAAAGAGTCCACGAGGTAGTACCCGAGGCGGCTCTTGAAGCGAGAATTAAAAGTGTACACGGCATATACCGTAAAATGTATATGCAAAACAAGAATTTTGATGAAATTTACGATATCTATGCCGTAAGAATTATTGTTAACTCGGTTATTGAGTGTTATGACTGCCTGGGTATTATACACGATATGTTTAAGCCCATTCCCGGCAGATTTAAAGACTATATTTCCACACCCAAGCCCAATATGTATCAGTCGCTTCATACTACCGTTATCGGTAAAGCGGGTATTCCCTTTGAAGTACAGATTCGTACTTGGGATATGCACAAAACTGCCGAATTCGGTATTGCCGCCCATTGGAAATACAAATTGGGTATTAAGGGTAAACAGAATATTGAAGAACGACTTGCCTGGATTCGTCAACTTCTTGAAACACAGAAAGAAGCGGATGATGTTAAGGATATAGTACGTACTATTAAAAGCGACTTTGTTCCTGAAGAAGTTTTCGTTTTCACCCCCAAGGGTGACGTTATTGACCTTCCCTCGGGTGCTACGGTAATTGACTTTGCCTACGCTATCCATTCCGCCGTTGGTACAAAAATGGTGGGTGCAAAAGTCGGCGGTAGAATAGTACCCCTTGACTATAAAGTTCAGACCGGTGACATTGTTGAAATTCTCACCTCGTCACAACCGGGCAAGGGCCCGAGTCGTGACTGGCTCAATATAGTAAAAACAAGTAGTGCCAGAACAAAAATCCGTGCATGGTTCAAAAAAGAACGTCGCGACGAAAATATCGTCGAAGGTCGCACGGAACTTGAACGAGAAATCAAACGCAACAAAATGCGTTTTACTGACGAAGAATACAAGGCACTTGTTGAAACTCTTGCGGAAAGACAACACTGTGCAACGGTTGACGATTTCTATGCGGCAATCGGTTACGGCGGTATATTCTTATCAAGGGTTATGCCCTTTATAAGGGATGAATATAACCGTATTTCGTCACTTAATCAACCTAAAGAAATTAAGGTTCAGGATAGTTCAAAATCAACTAAACGTGCCGTTGGTGAGGGCGTTACGGTTGAGGGTATTGATAACTGTCTTATTAAACTTTCCCGTTGTTGCGCTCCCATTCCCGGTGATGAAATTATAGGTTTTATTACCCGTGGTCACGGCGTATCAATTCATAAGCGGGATTGTTCAAATGTACCTAAGGATATAGTTTCCTGTGAAGAGCCTGAGCGTTGGGTAAGTGCCCGTTGGCTTACGGGTAACACTATGCAGGAATTTAAAGCGGGTCTTGCCATTCTTTGCGAAAGCCGAGTTGCTCTTATGGCGGATGTGGCAACACTTCTTGCGGATATGAGGGTTATGATTAACGCTATTAACACCCGTGAATTAAAGGATGATAAGGCTTACGTTTACCTTACAATTACCGTTAAGAGCACGGATTTCCTTAATGTGGTTATATCTAAACTTAAGAAAATCAACGGTGTTATTAATGTAACAAGGAGCAGTAACTCATGAAAGCAGTAATACAACGAGTTTTAAAAAGTTCCGTAAGCGTTGACGGTGAAGTTGTAGGCTCTTCGGGTAAAGGGTATATGATACTCGTAGGTGTTGCTAAGGGTGACACGGAAAAACACGCGGATTTATTGGCTAAAAAAACTGCATCATTACGTGTTTTTGAAGATGACGCAGGTAAAATGAATTTATCCGTCCTTGATGTGGATGGTGATATTCTTGCCATTTCCCAGTTTACCCTTTGTGCCGATTGTAAAAAAGGCAACAGACCATCCTTTACTCCCGGTGAAGAACCTGTACGTGCAAATGAATTGTACGAATTATACTGTCAGAAACTTTTAGAATACGGCGTTAAGCGAGTTGAAAAAGGTATTTTCGGAGCGGATATGAAAGTAGAACTTATTAACGATGGTCCTGTTACAATTTGCTTTGATACGGATATCTGGAGTGTTTAAAAATGTATATTAAGACCCTTGTTTTAGGTCCTGTAAGTGCCAACTGCTATATAATCTGCGACGAGAAAACCAAAGTGGGCGGGGTAATAGACCCGGGTGATTTCACTCCCGCGCTTTTAAAGGCAATTGACGAATCGGGTATGAAAGAATTGAAATATATTCTTTGTACTCACGGTCATTTTGACCACGTTCAGGGTGTTGGCAGATTAAAAGAGAAATACCCCGATAGTGAAGTTTTAATCGGTGAAAAAGACAGTGGTGCACTTGGGGACGGCTTTTTAAGTCTTGCATCACTTTTCGGTGCTCCTTTTTACCCATGTGTTGCCGATAAGGTTTTAAAAAACTGCGATAAAATAAATATCGGTGATATTGGTTTTGAAATATTAAACGCACCCGGTCATACGGAGGGTGGCGTTATGTATTACTCCAAAGACCAGAAGATTATCTTTACGGGTGATACGATTTTTAAAGGCAGTGTGGGTCGTACGGATTTTCACGGCGGCAGTATGGCAGTGCTTTTTAACACATTACAAAAAATAAAAAAACTTCCCGAGGATGTAGTTATATACAGCGGTCACGGGGAGGCTACAACAGTAAAACACGAAACAGAATATAATATGTATTTAAGATGAATTTATATTGTATATCACATAACTATTTATACGAAACGGAAAAACTCCTGTTTTTGTTTTTTCCTTTAGAAAAGAATACGGTTTTAAGAGATTTTACTGAGGATTCGGGGAATTATTTTTATACTGAAATAATAAATAATGATGAAACAGTAATATTTAAATCTTCTTTTTCATATAACGGAGAAACCGTTTCTGATGAAAAAGTCATTAAATCAGAGAATGTTACTGACGAGGAATACGAGCTTTTGTCATTGGCTTATCCTTTATTGAAAAAACTTTGTGGTTTTGCCCCGGAATGGGGAATGCTTACAGGGGTAAGGCCCTCCAAACTCATAATGAACAAAATGCTCGAAACCGACGAGGAAACCGCAAAGAATTATTTTATAAATCATTTCTTTGCTTCACCCGAAAAAACTGAACTTGCCCTTAGTGTTGCAAAAGCGGAAATTGAAATTATAAAGGAAATTGATGAAAAATCATTCAGCCTTTATGTGAGTATTCCCTTTTGCCCTACGAGATGCAGTTATTGTTCATTTGTTTCTCACTCAATCGGTACGGACTCCGCTAAAAAATTAATGCCCGAATATGTTAATAAACTTTGTGATGAAATAGTTTTCACAGGCGAAAAGGCAAAAGAAAACGGACTTAAATTAACAAGCGTATATTGGGGTGGCGGTACGCCAACAACCCTTTCGGCAGAGGATTTGAACAGAGTTTTAACGGCTATTGAAGATAATTTTGATTTGAGTAATTGTACCGAGTATACCGTTGAAGCGGGAAGACCCGATACAATAACCGACGAGAAATTATATGTTCTCAAAAAACATAATGTGGGAAGAATAAGTATTAATCCCCAGACTTTTTCAAATTCTGTTCTTGAGGCTATCGGCAGAAAACACTCTGCGGAGCTTACAATAGAAAAATATAATTCAGCCCGTAAAATCGGTTTTGATTGCATCAATATGGATTTAATTGCGGGTTTGCCTACCGATACTTTCGAGAGTTTTAAAAACAGTGTGGATAAAGCCATTTCTTTAGGGGCGGAGAATATTACCGTTCATACTCTCGCTCTTAAACGTTCATCAACAATAGTTACCCGGAATGAAAGCGACTGCGTAACTGAAAAAGATGTTTCAAAAATGCTCGATTACGCTAAGAAAGCCTTGGTTGAAAGCGGGTATCATCCCTATTATATGTACCGACAAAGTAAGGCTTTGGGTAATTTCGAAAACGTTGGTTGGTGCAAAGAACAAAAAGAATGTAAATATAATGTTCTTATGATGGAAGAATATGAGCATATACTTTCAGTGGGTGCAGGTAGTGTTACAAAATTACTTTCACCGGGAATTGAAAAAATCGAAAGGATTTTTAACTATAAATTCCCATTCGAATACATATCAAGATTTTCTGAACTTTTAGAGAAAAAAGAAAGAATATCAACATTTTTTAAAGACTACCAATAAAGAAAGGTGGGTGTGTATGGCTAATAAGAACAACACTGTTGAATATATAAGAGCCGCGGCAACTCAGCCCGACAAATTTATATCTCAGTGTGAAAACAGGTATAATAATAAAATTAAACAAATTGCTCTTGAAATAGCCCAAAGCGGAAGAACCGAGATTGTAATGATTGCGGGTCCCAGCTCCGCAGGTAAAACTACATCCGCTAAAAAATTAAGGGAGCATCTTTACAGTTTAGGTATAAATAGCCTAACGGTTTCCCTTGACGATTATTACGTGGATAATTGCGATGCGCCCCGTTTTCCCGACGGTACACCCGATTTTGAAACCGTGGATGCACTTGATATAGAGTGCTTTCAAAAGACAATGGGTGAGCTTCTTAAAACTAACGAAACTTATCTTCCCGAATTTGATTTTCTTCAGGGTAAACGAAAAAAAGAATATCGGCATATTAAAATATCCGAGGGTGACGTTATTATTGTAGAGGGGCTTCACGCACTTAATCCTAAAATAACCGACCATTTACCCAACGAAAGACTTTTGAAAATCTATATAAATATTTCGTCACGTATATATGATGAGCAGGGTAATATAGTCTTAAATAAACGTAATATGCGTTTTGTCCGCCGAATGGTAAGGGATTACAAATTCCGAGGTAATTCCGTTGAGCGTTCTTACAAAATGTGGATTACCGTAAGATACGGTGAAGATACCTATCTTTTCCCGTTTAAAAACAACGCGGATATAAGACTTAATACCATTCATTTATATGAAACCTGTGTTCTTAAGGACACGGCAATAAATTTGCTCAGTGAACTTCCGAAAACCTCGGAGTTTTATAAAGAGTCCCAAAGGCTTATAAGAAGTCTTGAAAAATTCCCTTCTATAAATTCCGACGGAGTCCCCGATGACTCCCTTTTAAGAGAATTTATAGGTGCAAAGGAGTAAGAAAATGTCTGAAAAATCTTCAAGCAAAAAACAAAATATTTTAGGCGGTGCCATGGTCCTTGTTATTGCCACTGCCATTGTTAAAGTAATCGGTGCGGTTTATAAAATACCCCTTCGTAATGTTATAGGTGTTTTAGGCTCAGGTTATTATGATTCGGCTTACAGTATTTATACGGCGGTTTACGGCATTTCAATGGCGGGACTTCCCGTTGCGATTTCCGCAATTGTTTCTAAAAACACTGCTTTAGGTAAATACCGTGACGTTAAACAGGTTTTAAAAATAACATTCCCGCTGTTTTTACTCTTAGGTGTTTTAGGCACGGGTGCTATACTTTTAGCATCATACCCTTACGCTAACTTTATAGTTAAAAACCCAAATACTATTTATAGTGTTTTGGCTATTGCTCCGTCAATATTCTTCTGTTGCGTTATGAGTACATACAGGGGCTATTACGAGGGTCTTAATAATATGTACCCAACGGCAATATCCCAGGTTATAGAGTCCGTCGGTAAACTTGTTTTCGGTCTTGCTCTCTCATACGGTGTTGTATGGTATGCGGACGCTCAGATTGCCGCAACAGGTTCAGTTTTCGGTCAGGTTATTGAAACTCAGGCGGATAGGTCAATTATTTATGCTATGTCCTCAGCCGGTGCAATTTTAGGGGTAACCCTCGGCACGGCATTGGCAACTTTATACACATTCCTTCGTCACAAGATAAAAAAAGACGGCATAAGTAAAGATATGCTCGTCAATTCTCCTTTGGCATCACCTAAGAGAGATACCCTCAAGGACCTTGTTAAAATTGCTCTTCCTACGGCTATGAGTTCTTTGGTTCTTAATATTACAAACTTTATTGACACAAGTATGATTCAAAGCCGTCTTGAGGATATAGTAGGAACCGGCTACGATGTCATTATGAGTTTTTACGGTGAGCCCATTACCGCAAGTGGTACACCTTTGGAGGAAATTCACACCTTCCTTTTCGGTGCTTACGGTATGACAAACGATTTCAGAAATCTTATTCCTACACTTGTTATGACCTTGGGTGTCAGTGCAATTCCCGTTATTTCGGGTGCCATTGCTAAAAAAGACTATAAAACAGTAAACAGTTCAGTTAATACTGTTTTCAGAATTACAATGCTTATTTCATTACCCGCGGGTGCAGGCTTCTTCGTTCTTTCAGAGCCCATTCTCGGCATCCTTTACGGTGGTGACGGTGATATATCAAACGGTATTGCAATTGCGGCACCTATTCTGTCCCTTTACGGTCTTATGATGGGAATTCTCGCACTGTCATCTCCTCTTACAAATATACTTCAGGCAATCGGTAGGGCGGATGTACCCGTTAAGGCTCTTCTTTTAGGTTGCGTTTTCAAAATCGGTCTTAACTATATTCTTATAGGTATCCCTCAGGTAAACCTTAAAGGTGCGGTATTCGGCACTGCGGCATTCTACCTGATATGCATTATTTATAACTATATTGTTCTTCGTAAGGAAACAGGCGTCAGATTGGATATTAAATCCGTATTTGTAAAACCCTTGATTTCTGCGGTTGTTTGCGGTGGTGTGGCTTTCGGAAGTTTCAAATTATTAAGCCACTTCCTTACCTTCAACGAAGGCTCAAGACTTAGCGGTCAGTCCATTTCTTGCTTGCTCGCAATAGGTATTGCGGTTGTTGCGTATGGAATTTGTGCTCTTTTGACCAAAACTTTGGTAAAAGATGACATTTTAATGCTCCCCAAAGGGGAAAAATTAGCAAAAATACTTGAAAAATATAAGCTTATAGGTTAAAATAGAGGTTAAGAAATATGGCAGTTAATTTCAGTTTTAAAGACAAATATAAGTTCGATGATTTAGTAGAAATTGTGCGTATTCTTCGTGAACCGGGCGGTTGTCCCTGGGATATGGAGCAGACGCACCAAAGCATCCGTGAGAACTTCCTTGAGGAAACTTACGAGGTTATCGAAGCAATAGACACCAACAACAAAGACCTTATGCAAGAGGAGTTAGGTGACGTGCTTTTACAGGTGCTTATGCATTCGGATATGGCGCGTACCGACGGTTGGTTTACTATTGATGACGTTGCTAACGATATTTGTCAGAAACTTATTATAAGACATCCCCATGTTTTCGGTGATATTTCCGTTTCATCCACGGGCGAGGTTCTTAAGAATTGGGACGATATTAAACGTCAGACCAAAAAACAACGCACCCAGAGTGAGGCTATGGCGGCGATTCCCGCCGTTTATCCCGCACTTATGAAAGCCCAGAAAGTTCAGGAAAAGGCTAAAAAAGCCGGTTTCGATTGGAACGATGCAGAGGGTGCTTTCCTTAAAATTGATGAGGAAACCAAGGAACTTAAAGAAGCCCTTGCCAAAGGTGATAAAAATGCCGTTGAGGATGAATTGGGCGATTTGCTTTTCTCGGCAGTAAATGTTGCTCGTTTTTGTGATTGCGAGGCAGAAACCGCTCTCGATAAAGCCACAAAGAAATTTATGGTACGTTTCACAATTACAGAAAGCCTTGCTAAAGAAAAAGGCATTGATATGAAAACCGCTTCTTTAGAAACTCTTGACGAACTTTGGGAAGAAGCAAAGAAACAAAAATAAGTCTATAAAAATCGTGTTTACGATTAAAAAATAGAAAACAAAATTTTGGAGGATTTTTAAAATGAACAAAACAGATCTTGTAAATGCAGTAGCAGCTGCAGGTTTTTCAAAGAAAGATGCAGATAAGGCAGTAGCAGCAGTTTTAGACGGCATCAAAGGTGCTCTTGCTAACGGCGAAAAAGTTCAGCTTATCGGTTTCGGTACTTTCGAAGTACGCGAAAGAGCAGCTAAAGAAGGCCGTAACCCCAAGACCGGCGAAACAATCAAAATCGCTGCTTCTAAAGTTCCCGCTTTCAAGGCAGGCGCAGCTCTTAAAGACGCAGTTAAATAATTTAATTTTGTGCAGAACACCCCTGACCGAAGGTCAGGGGTTTGTCATTTTTTTACCCACTCGCAGTATTTTTATACAGCTTCGGGGTAAAGAAAAAGCCATCTGCAACAAAATTAAGAAGAAGTGCAGAACACCCCTGACCGAAGGTCAGGGGTTTGTCATTTGAAATTAAACAAAAAACTCGGACTCTTGGTGAGTCCGAGGCTTTGCTTTATTGTGAAACAATATTATTTAACCATACTTTCTTTTTAACCAAAAGCATACCGACTATAACCTTTATAATGTCGATGGCTTGAATAATGGGGAATGAAAACCATATGGGTACATCCGCAATATAATAAAGAGCGAATGCAATGGGTACATTAACGCCCATTATAAACACACTGTCCATAAGGAATGTTATAAGGGTTTTACCGCCACTCCGTATGGTAAAATATGCGGCGTTTGCGAATGCGTGTACGGGGATAAAACAAGCACACACTTTAATGAAGTATGACGCAAATTCTTTTGCCTCGTCACTTACATTATAAAGCATCGGGATTTTATCACCTATAAAGAATACCGTAACACCAATGAAAAGGCTTATTAAAACTGAGAAGGTAATAAGTTTACGGTCTGTGTCATAGGCTTTTTCAAACTGATTAGCACCTAATTGTTTACCTATTATAATACCGATACTGCTACCGAGGGATATAAACGCAATATTGGCAAGATTCATAACAGTGGATGAAATACTGTAACCTGCAACTACATCAATGCCGTGTAAACTGTATGCCACGCTTAAAAGTGACATACCCAAGGACCAGAAAAACTCGTTGAATAAAAGGGGCATACCCTTAATTGTAATATCTTTAAAAGTCTTTCGGGGAATACGGAAGCTTTTGAAAACACCTTTGAAGTAGGGAAATTTACCACGCTTGATTATAACGTAGACAAGAACAATACTGCACTCCACAAATCGGGATACGGTTGTGGCAATTGCGGCTCCTTCAACGCCTAAGGCGGGGAAACCTAAAAGACCGAATATGAGAAGAGCATTAAAGCAACAGTTAGTAATAACTGCGAAAACACCCGCAATCATAGGTACTATTGTTTCGCCCGTTTCACGCAAAGTGCTTGAGAAAATTTGAGTTACACAGAAGGGAAGAGCCCCTACAACCATAATTCTCAGATATTGTTTTGCGTAAGAAAGGGTAAGTTCAATATCACCGTTTGAGTCGCTTTCGTGTAAGAATAAGTTTATAAGCTGGTCGTCAAATACCAAGAAAACTACCGTTGCAACGACAAGAATCAAAAGAGTTATTATTACTTTATATCTTATAGTATGGCGAATACCCTCGTTGTCATTTTTTCCGTAAAACTGGGCGGTAAAAATACCCGCACCACTCAGTGCACCGAAAACCGCAAGACCGAAAATAAATATAAGCTGGTTTACGATTGATACACCTGACATCTGCTCCGTACCTAAACGTCCAATCATAAGATTGTCGAGCATATTTACAAAATTCGTAATGAAATTCTGTATCATTATGGGTACGGCAACAGTCATAACCATTTTGTAAAAGGCTTTATCACCGATGAATTTTTTAATTGACATATTACGTTATTAAATCGTGTTCCTTTATGTAATTTACTGTTTCTTCAACAGTTGTGAACGCGAGACCTACAACCGTATCTGCACCGCCGTAATAAATTGCGATTCTGCCCGTGTCTTCATCTGCGAGAGCCGCACAGGGGAATACAACGTTGGGAACGTCGCCTACAAATTCGTAAGTTTCACGGGGTGAAAGAAGATATCTGTCCGCTCTGTGAAGAACTTTCCAGGGTTCGTCGCGGTCAACTATCATTGCACCCATACTGTATGAGAAACCGTTACAACTTGTTATAACGCCGTGGTAGAAGCAAAGCCAACCTTCGTCGGTTTCAATGGGTGTGGGACCTGCACCAACCTTTGTCATTTCCCAGTTCATTTCGGGACCGATAACAAAGCGGTGTTTACCCCAGTATGTAAGGTCGGGGCTATGGCTAAGGAAAATATCACCGTAGGGTGTGTGTCCCTTATCGCAAGGACGTGTGAAAATCATATATTCGCCGTTAACTTTTCTGGGGAAAAGAACACCGTTTCTTGAAACGGGTAATACTGCGTCCTCGTAACGGTCCCAACTTTCAAAGTCGGTTGTTGCGGCAATACCGATTGATGTACCGCGGGGAGTGTGGCAAACCCATGAAAGGTAGTATTTGCCCTCAATTTCGCAAAGGCGGGGGTCATAACCACGGAATATTTTTTCGTCATTAAGATTCCAATGAATACCGTCGTCACTGAAGCCTGTAACAAGGTACTGTTCGCGGGTAACGTCATCCATTCTGAAAACACCTGCGAAACCGTTACCGTAGGGTACAACTGCAGAGTTAAAAATACTATTTGCATCTTTAACGAAAGTACGGTCGATAATGGGGTTTTCCGTGTATCTCCATACAGGGTCTTTGCAGTTTGCGGGTTTGTCCTGCCAGGGAATATTTTTTACTTTTGAGTTAATTATTTTTGCCATAGTGCACCTCAACTGTCAAAATAATTTAATGTTTCTATAATGAGTGCTCCCACATCACTCACGGTTTTTCGTGGTACGGATGTAATTCTGTCGGTAGTGGGAGAAACACTCTTTGATATATGTTTTTTGGAAGTACCCAAAGAACAAGCACGAAAATGTTGGTTAGAAAATGGTGTGAAAGAGGCAGTTCCTAATAGGGAACTTTCTTTGCTTAAATTCAAATCAAGATTCTCTGCCGCCTGAGCAATAACGGAAGCCACTTCCGCAGAGCCTTTGGAACCGCTACCGTCTTTAAAAAATACCGCGAGTTTTTCGGAGGTTGTAATTTCCTCTAAAGGAATGAAAATGGTACGCACATCCGAAAAAAGGCGTCTGTATTTTTTAGCGAAAGCATAGGAACCGGCTCTTGAAGAATACTCGGCACCCGTAAGTAAGCAACAAACTTCAGTTTTTCTGAAACGGAAACTCTCTTCGGAAAATTGTTTCATAATACTTACAAGAAGAGCCGATGGAATGATACTTGAACTGACTCCCGAGGCGGTCTTTTTGTAACTGATGAGGAAGAATGCAAGAATGTAAAAAGGAATAAACATAAGGCAGACACTTCTTAAAAATTCAAAAGCATCTGCGTTTGCGGGAGCACCCGCAAAAAGAAATGCAAGTTGACTGCAGAATAAAACTGTATTTCCGATTATTGAGCAAATACTCAGTATAAGCGGCCAACGGCTACCGAAAAGAAGATTGCGTATGGTTTTTGGTGAGTCAAGGTGTGCCGTAAGCACAACACGAAGCTCAGTATTACCGTCGCAATATCTTTTGCCGATAATATTGCCCGAGGGTTTTTTAGGTCTTATACGGTCTAAAATAGTGCCGTCAAAAATGAATTTGTATGAAAATACACAGAACATAACAATGTTCATAAAAAGCGAAATGGCAACGGGGAAAACATAGCCTGTACCCACACAAACAGAGAAAAGAATAACGCAAACGATAAGCCCGACGCACAGTATTTTGTGTATCAAAGACCCTGCACCGGGATATGCATTAAAACTTTGCTCGTTTGTTTCGTCGCAATACTTCATCAGCTCGTACAGTAAAATGTGACGGGCATTTTTTTCGGATTCTGACCCTGCTTTTAAATCAGGGGAATTCTGAAGTATGTTTTCGGCAGTTTCGAAACAATAATTGATGTTGGTATCATCAAGTTTAGGTAAAGTAGTCATAGTTATTCGATAATATCTTTAAATACTTTAAAGGCTTCTTCCCAACCATCGCGGTTATCGGGGGTATAGAGTTTAAGATTCTCACCCTGAGCAATGATTTTACGAGCCTGTTTAATAT
The DNA here is from genome assembly GCA_015066345.1 of Oscillospiraceae bacterium. GTDB lineage: Bacteria > Bacillota > Clostridia > Oscillospirales > Acutalibacteraceae > DTU089. Next base: position 7,507 of record SVOQ01000018.1, on the reverse strand, counting down.
CACTTATTGCACCGCTTGACATAAGCTGAACTGCAATATTACCTAAAGCGGTTGCTTCAATGGGTCCGCCGTAAACGTTTACATTACAACTCTTAGCGGTCATATCCAATAAAAGTTTATCCTTAGTTCCGCCACCCATAACGTGAATACGGTCATACTCTTTTTCGGTACAATCCATAATACCGTCAAAGGTGTAACGGTATTTCATTGCAAGGCTTTCGTAGATGCAACGCATAATTTCACCCACGGTCTGAGGAACATATTGATTTGTCTTTTCGCAGTATTCCTGAACTCGTTTGGGTATATTACCCATGGGAGCAAATTCGGGAGCATCGGGGTCAATAAAGCATTTGAAGGGTTCGCATTCCAAAGCCATTTTTTCAAGTTCGGCATAAGAATATTCTTTACCCTCGCGAATCCATTGACGACGGCTCTCCTGAATAAGCCAGAGTCCGCAGATGTTTTTAAGGAACGCGATAGTATAATCGTAACCGCCCTCGTTAGTAACATTAAGTTTCTTTGAGGCGTTATTTATAATGGGTTCTTTAACTTCTGTGCCGAAAAGCGACCAGGTTCCGCAACTGATGAAAGCGAAATCCTCGTATTCGCAAGGTGTGGCAGTAATTGCACTCTGAGTATCGTGGGAAGCGACACTGATAATATCCGCTTTGGGAACACCTAATTCTTCGCATATATCGTCGGTTAACTGACCTATAACTGCACCCGTTGGAACAATATCTGTAAGAAGGTCTTTTTTGATGCCGAAAGTATCAAGAATTTTGTCGGACCAGTCACGTGTTTTAAGGTCAACCATCTGAGAGGTGGTCGCAATTGAATATTCTGTTGATTTTACGCCCGAAAGCATATATGAAAGAAGGTCGGGCATAAAGAGAAGTTTATCCGCTTCCTCTAAAATGTAAGGGCGATTCTCTTTCAACGAAAGAAGTTGGAATATGGTGTTGAAATCCATAAACTGAATGCCCGTAATATCGTACATTTCCTCTTGGGACATATATTTTTTGGCGAACTCAACCATACCGTCGTTACGTGCGTCACGATAGTGAACGGGGTTTTCCACAAGTGTGCCGTCTTTTCTCAAAAGACCGAAGTCAACGCCCCATGTATCAATACCGATGGAGTCGAAACCACCATCTTCCTTGGCTTTGAGAATACCTTGCTTTATTTCAAAGAATAAACGTTGCACATCCCAGTAAAAAGTGCCGTTGATTTTAACAGGGTCATTTGAAAAACGGTGTACTTCGCGAAGTTCAATTTTTTCGCCGTCAAATACACCTACAATTGCTCTGCCGCTTGAGGCACCAAAGTCAAATGCAAGAACTCTTTTATTCAAAAAAATCACTCCTATTATTTAAGGAAACAGTTAATGATGATTTCTTCTGCTTCCTGTTCTGTTTTACCCATTGTCTGAAGTTTCAATAACTGGTCGTTGTTGATTCTTCCGATAGCCGCTTCGTGGATGATGTTAGCATCCCAATGATTTGCGGCAATTTCGGGAATTGAACGGATTTTTGCGTTGTCCATAATAATGGAGTCGCACTGTACGTGGGCTTTGCAAGGTGCGTTACCCACTGCACGGGGATAGAAGACCTGCTCCGAATTATCCTTAGCAACGGAACGGGAGATAATCTGTGATGATGCACCGTCACCGTTAAGTTCAATTACCATATCCGAATGAGCTACCTGATTACCGTGGGTCATAAGTTTTTCAAGGATAACAAGTCTTGCACCCTTTTCGAGTTTTGCGGTAGTATCCCTCTTAGTTGAGTCAACGCCACGGATTTGTACGGATTCCATTTCACAGTATGAATTTTCGTCCATAAATATTTCTGTTACGGGGTTAAGGATTCTTTCGCCCGTGCCTTCGCCCTCACCGTAATGCTTTTCAACATATTTGATACGTGCGTTTTTACCTATATGGAAACGGTGAATGCCGTCGTGTTCGCTTTTGGTATCGCCTGAGTTGTGAATACCGCAACCCGCAACTATAAGCACATCCGCGTCATCACCGATGAAAAAGTCATTGTAAACCAAGTCCTCAACACCCGACTGGGTGATGATAACGGGGATATGAACACTTTCATTTTTAGTACCGGGTTTAACTATGATGTCAATACCGGGCTTGTCCTTTTTAGGTTCTATAATGATATTTGCAGTAGATTGTCTACCTGCACCTTCACCATTTTTTCTGATGTTATATGCACCCTGAGGAACGCTGTGAAGGTCGGCAACCGCCTCAAGCATATGAAGTTCTGTATTATTCATAAATATTGTTTCCTTTATCTGAATGAGCAAGTGTTGTCAAATTCTGCCATAAGTTCGGGGAAAACTTCCTCCGCCGGACCTTTCTTTTTTACTACTCCGTTGGCAATAATGGCTATTTCGTCGGCAATTTTCATAATTCTTTCCTGATGAGAAATTATTACCATACTTTCCTTACGGGTTTTTGTAATTGCCTTGAAACTCTCAACGAGCATATTGAAACTCCAAAGGTCAATACCCGCTTCAGGCTCGTCGTAAATTGCCAGTTCAAGGTTTCTTGCCATAAGGGTTGCGATTTCAATTCTCTTTATTTCACCGCCTGAGAGTGATGAATCCACCTGACGGTTAAGATAGTCCTTTGAGCAAAGACCAACCTGTGTTAAATAAGCACAACACTGATCCTCGGGAAGGTCACTACCGTGGGCAAGACTCAAAAGGTCACGCACGGAAAGTCCTTTAAAACGGGGAGGGTGCTGAAAGGCGTAGCCTATGCCTAATTTAGCACGTTCCGTAATGGACATATTTGTAATATCCACGCCATTCCATATAATCTGACCGCCTGTGGGTTTTTCGATACCCATAATGAGCTTCGCGAGGGTTGATTTACCACCGCCATTTGGTCCTGTTATTACAAGAAATTTACCGTCTTCAACTGTAAGTGAAACATCGGTAATAATATCTTTTTCGCCTTTTTCGTCGGCAACGTTAAAAGAAATATTTTTTAGTTCAAGCATAAATTTCTCCGGTATTATATATTTAACTACTATATAGTTGTTCAATTTTAGATTATATACAAATAAGTGCATTTATTCAAGTGTTTTTCAAAAATCCTTGTTATAGTAATTGATTTATGATATGATATTAAAGAAAAATAACGACCGCTATGGAGATGATTACTGTGTGCGGAATAATTGATTATGTAAAGGATAAAAAAATTCTCATTCTCGGCTTCGGCAGAGAGGGTAAGTCCACCTACAATTACTTGAGAAAGCATCTTCCCGAAAAGATGTTAACAATAGGGGACAGAAACAAACCCCATATTGAGGATGAAAATATTAATATAATTTACGGTGAAAATTATCTTGATTGCCTTGGGGATTTTGATATAGTTTTCAAAAGTCCCGGTATCGCATTTCTTGAGGATGATATGTACCCCGAAACCACCGAAATTACTTGTCAGACCGATATGTTTTTAAGGTTTTGTGAACCTACGGTTGTGGGTATTACGGGTTCAAAGGGGAAAACCACCACATCCACTCTTATTTACGAAATGCTTAAAGCGGGTGGAGTTAACACCTGCCTTATAGGTAATATAGGTGTACCTGTTTTTGAAAAAGCGGATGAGGGTAATGACCTTGTAGCGGTTATCGAAATGTCATCACACCAACTTGAGTTTACTACATCTTCACCCCACGTTGCAGTTATTGTAAATATTTATGAGGAGCATCTTGACCATTATAAAACGGGCTTTGATGGTTATGTTGGTGCTAAACTGAACATCGCCTTACATCAGAAAAAGGACGATTTCCTTATCTATAACCCTGAACAAAATCTTGAGGGTGTTGTGGACTGGAGCAAGGTTTTAAAAGGGCAGGGTGTACCCGTGACTTTTACGGGTGCTTCGGAAGATGCTTTTGTAAACGAATTGTGGAATTCCACCGAGCATCTTAAAGGTGAACACAACCGACAGGATATCGCCTACGCCCTTGCGGTCGCAAGGATTTTCGGTGTGAGTGATGATGCGGTAAGACACGCAGTAGAGAATTTCGGCGGAATTGAACACCGTATGGAATATATGGGTGTAATAAACGGAGTTTCCTACTATAACGACAGTATCGCAACAATTCCCACAGCGGTTATGGGTGCGGTAAAGGCTATCGGTAATGTGGATACGCATATTTTCGGCGGTCTTGACAGAGGTATAGACTACAAGGATTTTATTGATTTCCTTGAGAAAAACGGTGTTAATAACCTTATTGGCTTACCTGAAACAGGTCATACGATAATTGAGGAATTAAAGAAACGCGGTTGCAATAAAAATATGATTTGTGCTACCGATATGGAGGATGCGGTAAAAAAAGCGGATGAATTTACCGAAAAAGGTAAATCTTGTTTATTTTCTCCTGCGGCGGCAAGTTATAATTATTATAAAAACTTTGAAGAAAAAGGAAGACATTTCAAAAAACTTGTTTTAGATTTGACAAAATAAAGTCATAGTTGTATAATATTAGTTAACAAAAAATATTTCTAAGGAGAAATAGTTATGAAAAAGATTTTAGCAATCTTACTTGCAGTTGTAATGGTATTTTCTGTTGCAAGTGTTTCATTTGCAGGTTTCAAAGAAGAAGCAGTTCTTCAGTTTGATGAGAACGGTAACTTCAAAGTTATGGTTCTTGCGGATATTCAGACGGATTATCCCATACCTGACGATATGATTACATTTATTTATGAATCCGTTGACTTTGCTCAACCTGATTTGATTGTTCTTTGTGGTGATAATATCAACACTGAAGAAGTAGAAGCATACGATGAGATTTTCGGTGCTCTCGATAGAACAGGCGTTCCTTATACTGCAGTTCTCGGTAACCACGACGAAGAAAGCTCAGGCGGTCTTACAAGGGATGAAATTATCGAAAGATATGCTTCTTACGAGAATTGTCTCGTTTATGATGCAGATCCCTCACTCCACGGTGCAGGTACTCACAACCTTCCCGTTCTTTCAAGTGACGGTTCTAAAATCGCATTCAATTTCTGGATGTTTGACTGTGGTGACTATGTGTACAATTCAAAGGGCGAATGGCTCGGCTATGACTGGGTTCGTGAAGACCAGATTGAATGGTATAAAACTACACGTGACGCAATGACCGAAGAAAACGGTGGCGAACTCGTTCCCTCAATTGCTTTCCAGCACATTATTCCTCAGGAACCCACAGAGATGATTTTCACTCAGTCATCTGTTAATATGGGCGACCTTACTATTAACTTCCAGGACGGTACAAGTAAAACATTCATCCCCGATGTTACAAAGTATGACGGCTATCTTTTCGAAAAGAGCTGCCCCAGCTACGGTAACGACGGTCAGTGGGATGCTTTGGTAGAAGGCGGAGATGTTCTCGGTCTCGTTGTTGGTCACGACCACGTTAATAACTTTGTTGTAGATTGTAACGGTATTGACCTTATTATGACTCCCGGTTGCACATACTCTTCATACTATCAGGGTATGATTCAGGGTGCTCGTGTTATCGAAATCAACGAGGAAAATCCTTGGGAATATTCAACATATAACCTTACAGCAAACGAACTTGCACTTGATGATAATTCAGGTCTCGGTAACGACAGAAGTGAGTTTGACTATACTTTCTCATACTACTTTGAAAAAATCTTCGCTATCTTTATGAGATTCTTCCGTTCAATGCTCGGTAGTTTCGAAGTTGTACAGTAATTTTTGATATTATTTTACCGCAGTGTTAATGCACTGCGGTATTTTTTATACACAAAATATGCATAAAAATTGCATATATACAATTATAATGCATAAATATTTGCAGGGTTGTTAAAGTTAAAAATTGGTATGCTGTTAGTTATTGTTGCAAAAATAACCAAAAAAATCACCGATTTTATTGGGTTTTGCTACAAATGGTCGAGAAAATCGGTTATTAAAAATATTTGAGTAAAAGTGTTGACTTTTTTTGCATAAAGGTGTATAACTATGCATATCGAATGAATATTTTTGCACAAGGTGAATACACCTTGGTTTTGGAGGAAATAAAAATGAATAAGAAAGATATCAAAAAAGTAGTTCTTGCATACTCAGGCGGTCTTGATACATCAATCATCATCCCCTGGCTTAAAGAAAATTACAACAATTGCGAAGTTATTGCTGTTTCCGGTGACGTTGGTCAGGGTACAGAACTTGACGGTCTTGAAGAAAAAGCAATTGCAACAGGCGCTTCAAAACTTTACATCCTTGATTTAAAAGAGGAGTATGTTGAAGAATACATCTGGCCCTGTCTTAAAGCAGGTGCTGAGTACGAACAGTATCTTTTAGGTACATCCCACGCTCGTCCCTGTATTGCAAAGGGTCTTGCAGAAATTGCTATCAAAGAGGGTGCAGATGCTATCTGCCACGGTTGTACAGGTAAGGGTAACGACCAGGTTCGTTTCGAATTAACTCTTAAAGCATTCGCTCCCGAAATGGCAATCATCGCTCCCTGGCGTGAATGGGATATCAAATCCCGTGAGGAAGAAATCGCTTATGCGGAAGCACACAATATTCCTCTTAAGATTAACCGTGAAACAAACTACTCAAAAGATAAAAACGTTTGGCACCTTTCACACGAAGGTCTTGACCTTGAGGATCCCGCAAATGAACCTCTTTACAACAAAGAAGGCTTCCTTGAAATGGGCGTTTCTCCCGAACAGGCTCCCGACGTTCCCACTTACATTACTCTTCACTTTGAAAAGGGTGTTCCCACTGCAATTGACGGCATAGAAATGGGCGGTCTTGCAATCGTTGAAAAACTCAACGAAGTTGGCGGTGCAAACGGTATCGGTCTTCTTGACATCGTTGAAAACCGTCTCGTTGGTATGAAGAGCCGTGGTGTTTACGAAACTCCCGGTGGTGCAATCCTCTACAAGGCTCACGAACTTCTTGAAATGATTACTCTTGACCGTGATACTCAGCACTACAAAAAATTAGTTGCTCAGAAATTCGGTGAGGTTGTTTACAACGGTCTTTGGTTCACACCTCTTCGTGAAGCTCTTTCGGCATTCGTCGACAAGACTCAGGAAACTGTTACAGGTGATGTTAAACTTAAACTTTACAAAGGTAACATCATTAACGCTGGTATCACATCACCCTACTCACTTTATGATGAAAATGTTGCATCCTTCGGTGATGACGGCGGTGCATACAATCAGCAGGATTCTGCAGGTTTCATTAACCTCTTTGGTCTTTCAATCAAAGTAAAAGCACTTCTTGACAAACAGAGAGAAGAAAACTAATTACACCAACACACGACAAAGGTGAAATATTCCTTTGTCGTATTGTGTTTAATTTAAGGATAAATTACTCTAGAGCGGGTAAAGTGTATCCGAACCAGCCTTAAATGGCGTGGTTTCGGTACTTTTGTCCGATTTGCCTTTGAAAGGCGCCAGCCTATCTGCAGTCAAATACAAACAAAATTACTCAAAACCACATCCATTTAAGGTCGAAGAATTTTGTGAT
>SVOQ01000017.1 GCA_015066345.1 Oscillospiraceae bacterium | reverse complement strand
TAACAATCTTACGCAACTGGCAGACCGTACTTATGCGTTTACGCATACGCGAAGAACATAGGGCTATGCCCGCATATGAAAAACCACCCGCTTGGCGGGTGGATGTTTATTGTATTATTCATTATTCAATATTCATCATTCATTATTCATTTGAATTTTTTTCACTAATCTTTTCAAAACGAAAAACTGCCAATGTCCCCACAAACCCCACAACTGCAACGCTTTTAGCAACGTTTAGCAACTCATCGCATATACTTAAAAATTCATAATGAAAGGGGTTGCTTGTTGCGGTGTACGTGTAAACTGCAATTGCAATAAGCGTAAAAACACTTATAAATGTAATTCTTATTATAAGACGTGTGTAACCACCTAAGCATTGGTAAAATGTACGCACCTCTTTTATTTTTTCTGTCATTTTATCACCGTATTAATGATACAATACTGAATATATAGTTTCAATGGTAAATGAAACCATATAAAATGTAAAAATAACTTGAATTGAAAATTTATGTTTGTTATAATGAATTTGTATATTATTAAAGAGGGGTGCCCTTTATGAAATGTCCTTTCTGCAGTTTCGAAGAAAGTAAAGTTATCGACTCAAGACCTACCGACGAGGGTGAGCGTATTCGCCGTCGTAGAGAGTGTATGAGTTGCGGTAAGCGTTTTACTACATATGAAATTATCGAAAGTGTACCTATCGTTGTTGTCAAGAAAGATAAATCCCGTGAGGTTTTCGACCGCGACAAATTATTCAACGGTATGATGCGTGCCTGTGAAAAACGTCCTGTTTCCGTGGATGTTATAGAAAAGGCTATTGACGAAATTGAAGCCGAACTTCAGAACTCCCTCGACAGAGAAGTTACCTCTGTTAAAATTGGTGAGTGTGTTATGGATAAACTTAAAGATATTGATGAAGTTGCGTATGTTCGTTTTGCGTCAGTTTATCGTCAGTTTAAGGATATTAACACCTTTATGAGCGAACTCAAAAAACTTCTTATTGAGGAATAAATTAAGGCTGCCATTGGCAGCCTTAAATGGTTTGTAATATGTCTTGTTTTATTTGTCCCGTTTGTAAAGAACAATTAAATTTAATAGACAAAAGCTACGTTTGTCCCAATCGCCATAGCTTTGATATTTCAAAAGATGGTTATGTTAATCTTTTAATGTCGCAACAATCTTCCCTGAAACGTCACGGTGACGATAAACTTATGGTTCGTGCCCGTCGTGAGTTTCTTGAAAAGGGTTTTTATGAGCCGTTGCAAAGAGCTTTGTGCGAAACTGTTTCAGACAATGTTAATTCCGGTGGGAATATTGCGGATATCGGTTGCGGTGAGGGATATTATACCGGTGCGGTGTCGGCTTTGGACGAATATGCTATTTCGGGTATTGATATTTCCAAAGATGCTTTGAAATATGCCTCCAAAAGCCTTAAAAACAGTAGTTTTGCCGTAGCAAGTGCCTTTAGCTTGCCTTATGCGGATTGTAGTGTGGATTGTATGTTAAATGTCTTTGCTCCATCTGCTTATAGTGAGTTTTCAAGGGTTTTGAAAGATGACGGAATTCTCATTAAAGCCGTCCCCTTGGAGTACCATTTATGGGAACTTAAATGTGCTTTGTACGATGTTCCGTATAAAAATAAACCCGAAAAACGTGATGATGATTTATTTAAACTTGTTTCGGTTAAAGAGTTGAAATATAAAATAAATCTTACCTGTAATGATGACATTATGAATCTTTTCAGAATGACACCGTATTATTACAAAACAGGTAGGGAAGAAACACAAAAATTGATGAACCTCAATGAACTTCAGGTTACAGTTCATTTTGGTGTTGAGTTATACGAAAAGAGGTAAAATTATGTACGAAAATAATTGGGAATCTTTAAATTCCCGTAAGGTACCCGAATGGTTTGGCAAAGCTAAATTCGGTATTTTTATTCATTGGGGTCTTTATAGTATTCCGGCTTACGCTCCTATAAAGGATTATGCAGAGTGGTACGGTTATTCTTGTAATATGGAAAACTGTCAGACCGAAGCACAGGAAAAGTATAAGGCTTTTCATAAAGAACATTACAATTCAAGACCTTACTATGATTTCGTAAATGAATTTACCGGTCATCGTTTTGATGCTAATAAATGGGCGGAACTTTTCAAACGCTCAGGTGCTAAATATATAAACTTTGTTTCTAAGCATCACGACGGATATTGTCTTTTTGAAACAAAGTATGCACCCGGTCTTAATTCAGTAGAATGTGCACCTAAGCGTGACTTTCTTATGGAACTTAAAAATGCTATGGAGGGTACTGGTGTACGTTTCGGTGTTTATCATTCAGTATACGAATGGTGGCATCCTTACTATCTCGAAGACCCTGAAAAATATGCTCTCGAGCATCTTCATCCCATGCTTAAAGAACTTGTTGAAAAATATCAACCCAATACTCTTTTTACAGACGGTGAATGGGAACATACAAGTGACGTATGGCATTCAACTGAGTTCTTGCAGTGGCTTTATAACGAGTCATCAGTAAAAGATTTTATCGTTCCTAATGACCGTTGGGGTAAGGAAACCCGCGGTAGAAAAGGCGGTAACTTTACTACCGAGTACGGCATTATTGACGTTTATCTCGGTACAGAAAGACGCATTGAAGATGTTGAACTTGACAGACCCTTTGAGGGTGTCGCGGTATTGGTCGCTCCTTTGGTATTAATAAGGAGGAGGGCTGTGAAAACTATCTTTCAGTTAAAGAACTTCTCAATACACTTTGTGACCTTGTTTCCAAGGGTGGTAACTTCCTTCTTAATATTGGCCCTGATGGTGACGGTACAATTCCGCCCCTTATGGAGGAGCGTCTTTTAGGAATGGGTAAATGGCTTGAGGTAAACGGAGAAGCTATTTACGAAAGCGAAGTTTATTCTAAAAAAGCGGATGAGGGCGTATATTACACCCAACGCGACGGTAATATTTACGCGATTACAAACACTTTCCCTTCAAAGGAAACTCTTTTTGCAGAAATTGATTATTCTGATAAGTACAACGTAACATTACTCGGTAGTGATGCTAAGGTAGAACTTATTGACCGTGATGGTAAATTGGGCCTTAAAGCCGATATTTGCGCACCCGAAGATGTTGCTTGTGAGCATCTTTATGTGTTTAAGTTGAGTTAAGTTATGGGACATCCTTTTAAACATTTTAAAACAATTACAAAGCACCGCCATGCGGTTATAAAGCATTGTGCAAAAGCGGGGATATTGTGTCAGGGATTAAGGCACGATTTATCCAAATATTCTCCCGCGGAATTTTTGCCCGGTGCACATTACTATATCGGTACACGTAGCCCTAACGAGGGTGAAAGAGAGGATAAAGGTTATTCTCTTGCGTGGATTCACCATAAAGGTCGTAACAAACATCATTTTGAATATTGGACCGATTACAATATTAAAACCAAAAAGGTTGAACCTGTTGAAATGCCTTTACGTTATGTTGCTGAAATGTTTTGCGACCGTGTAGCAGCAAGTAAAATCTATAATGGTGATAAATATACCGACCAATTTCCTCTTGAGTATTTTATGAGGGCTAAAGGAAGAAGAGTAATTCACCCTAAAACCTCGGATTTACTCGAAACTCTTTTAACGGAACTTGCTCAAAAAGGTGAGGACTATACCTTTAAGCATATAAAGGAAATGCTTAAAAATCAAAAGAAAACCAAGTAAAAGTTACTTATTATTTAATTGTTTGTAAACTTTTAATTACGGTTTACTGTGTTTTGTTGTTTTTTTAGTTTTATTATGATAAAATCAATGTGTACTTTTCAGTCGGAGGGTTTTATGAAAAAAATTATTTTATCAATTATAGCAATTTCGTTAGCATCATTGGTTTTTGTGCTCAGTGGTTGCGAACTTTCTTTTAATGCTGATGCTGACTCTACTCAGTCTCACACCGCGATTATTGAAATTACAGATGAATCAGGTAATATCATCGCTACCGAATCTATTACAATTTCCGATGATGAATTAAAAGAAGGCGAAAACTTCTACGAACAAGTTAATACATCCACTACTGCACCCAGGGGTGTATCCGCTGACCGTATACAACAGGGTCTTAATAATGGCGGTAATCCAATTGTAACTACTACAAAGGCTAATGACTCAAAAGATAAAACCGATAAAAATGACGGTACTACAAGTGAATCTGAGGAACTTCCTGCAGTTCTCGATGATTCTCAGATTCTCAATTCAACACAGTATATGATTATCGGCAGAGAAGAATCCGACTCTTCGGTAGTTCCCTTTAAATTAGCACGTAGTGGCGAAAAAATGGCTATGTACACCGAATATAACGGAAATCAGATTGGTATGATTTTCCTTGAGGATAAGGTTTATATTCTTTCTGCTAACGATAAAATGTATCTCGAAGTTACAAAGGAATTTCTTAAAGAGAATACCGATGACGAAGAAATGCTCGCTATGTTCTCGGGTAGTGCATTTGATAGTGATGCAAAAATAGTCAAGACAATGAATCAGGCAGAGGACGGAGTTGTTTACGACGTTTATGTCTATGAAACCGGTGCCAAATCATATTACCTTGGTGGTACGATTATTAAGACAGTATCCGCCGATGGTGGCGTGATTTATTACGATAGAGTTTCTGCAGTTGTACCTTCCAGTGTGTTTGCTCCTCCCGCGGATTATACAAGAAAGACCCTTGACGAAGAGAATGTTTCTGATTTTGCGGGAATCGTAGATACAACAAAAGCGTAAGATATGGATAGTAAAAAAACAGCCCTCGTTACAGGTGGGGCAAAGGGCATAGGCGAAGCCATTTGTGTTCAATTATCTAAGGATGGCTACAACATTGCCCTTAATTATAACTCATCGGAAAAGGAAGCACTTTCTTTAAAAGAAAAACTGTCGGCATATACAGATATCGAGGTTTTTAAAGCTGATGTTTCCGATTCGAAACAAGTTAATACAATGTTCGACGAAATCGAAAAATATTTTGGTGGAGTTGACATTTTAGTTAATAATTCGGGTATTGCCCAACAGGTACTTTTTACTGACATTACTGATGAAATGTGGCAAAAAATGATTGGAGTAAACCTTACGGGAGCCTTCAATTGTTGCCGTCGGGCTTTACCTTATATGATAAATCAGAAATACGGCTCTATTGTAAATATCGCCTCAATGTGGGGTGAGGTAGGTGCATCTATGGAAGTTCATTATTCCGCGTCTAAAGCGGGGTTAATAGGACTTACAAAGGCACTTGCTAAAGAAGTGGGACTTTCTGGTGTAACTGTAAATGCGGTTTCACCGGGGGTTGTGCTTACTGATATGATGTCACAATTTTCTGATGAAGATAAAAAAGGCCTTGCGGATGAAACTCCTATGGGAGTCTTAGGAAAAACGGAGGATATTGCATCTGCCGTGTCTTTCTTGGTGAGTGAAAAGGCTCGTTTTATAACCGGTCAGGTTTTGTCCGTAAACGGTGGATTTGTTATTTGATTTATTATGATAATTCCTTTCTTTAAAAAAGAGAGGAATTATTTATTTTTTATATAATAAAATGTTGTTTAGGTGTGGTTTCTTTGTGCCTTTTTATGGTTGACAATAGTGTTGGGGTGTGTTATATTTATAACAACCGATAGAGGTGCATTTTGCTATGAGTATCCGTGGCGTGTAGGTCTGCCAGGACTGTTACGGTGAAAGGAGCAGGTGCCGAAGACGATTCATGGCAAAGTTTCGTACTGGCAACAGGGAATAATATCTGTGTTGCTGTCGCCTTATGGCGGAGAGCTATCTTACATACCTTGAATACCTTTGGGGTATTTATATGTGTAGATAGTTGCTTTTCGGCAACTATTATTTTTTATGGAGTGAAATTTATGAAAAACACAGTATTCCAGGGCGTAGGTACCGCCCTCGTAACACCTTTGAATGAAAATGGTGTTGATTACGAAGCATTTGAAAGACTTATCGAATGGCAGATTGAAGAGGGTGTAAACGCCCTTGTTATTGCCGGTACAACAGGTGAGGGCTCAACCCTTACTGATGAGGAACATAAAGAGGTTCTTCGTTTCTCTGTTGAAAAAACAAACGGCAGAGTACCGATTATTGCGGGTACAGGTTCAAACGATACAGCCTACGCAATTGCCCTTACTAAGTTTGCTTGTGAGGTTGGTTGCGACGCAATGCTTCTTGTTACACCCTACTACAATAAAGCAACTCAACGCGGTCTTATTGAGTCTTTCAAGGCTATTGCAGATGCGTCTACAAAGCCTTGTATTCTCTATAACGTTCCCTCAAGAACAGGTTGCAATTTAACACCTGCTTCCTGTGCCGTTCTTGCGGAGCATCCTAATATTGTAGGTATTAAAGAGGCAAGTGGTAATATTTCTCAGATTGCCGAAATCGCTGCACTTACAAAGGGTAATTTCGATATTTATTCAGGTAACGATGACCAGATTGTACCCCTTCTTTCATTGGGCGGTAAAGGTGTTATCTCGGTTGTTTCAAACATTCTTCCTAAAAAGACTGTTGAAATCTGTGATAAATTCTTTGCAGGTGATTTAGAGGGTAGCCGTGAATTACAACTTGAACTTCTTCCTCTTATTAATTCACTTTTCTGCGAAGTTAACCCAATTCCCGCAAAAGCTGCAGTAGCCGCAATTGGCTTTGGTGAAAATTATGTAAGACTTCCTCTTACAACAATGGAACCTGAAAACGAGGCAAAAATGCGTGAGCTTATGAGAGAACAGGGTCTTGATGTATGATTTGTAGTAATCTCCAGATAAAAGATAATATATTATATTTCGGTGGCAGAAGTACTGTTGAATTAGCTGAAAAATACGGCACACCCATTTACGTAATGGACGAACAGACCATACGTAATAATTGCCGTAAATATACTGTTTCAATGAAAAAATACTTCGGTGATAATGCCCGTGCTTTTTACGCAAGTAAGGCTTGTTGTTTTAAAAAGATTTATAGTATTATGCAGTCCGAGGGTATGTGCGTTGACGTAGTTTCTCCCGGTGAGATTTACACCGCTAAAAGTGCCGGATTTGATATGTCAAAGGTTTGTTTTCATTCAAACAGTAAAAACGATTTTGATATTAACTTCGCAATGGATAACGGTGTAGGTTGCTTTGCGGTTGATAACCTTGAGGAACTTACTGCAATCAATAATTTTGCAGGTGAACGTGGTTTTAAACAAAAAATTATTTTCCGCGTAACTCCCGGTATTGATACCCATACATACGAGGCAGTAAATACGGGTAAAGTTGACTCGAAGTTCGGTTTTCCCATTGAAACAGGTGCGGCTATGGAAATTACCAAAGTTGCACTCGGAATGGATAATATTGACCTTGCGGGATTCCATTGTCATGTTGGTTCACAACTTTTCGACTCCGATGTTTTTGTTCGTTCGGCTAAAATTATGCTTGAATTTATAGCCGAAGTTAAAGCCGAAACGGGTTATGAGGCACGTGAACTTGATTTAGGTGGTGGCTACGGCGTGAGATACACCGAAAACGACCCCGAAATTGATATTGAGGATAATATAAGACAGGTTGCAGAGTACGTGAAAAAACTCTGTGCAGACCTTAATCTTAAAGAACCTGCTATCAGTATGGAACCTGGTAGAAGCATTGTTGCGGATGCGGGTATCACACTTTATAAAGTGGGCAATGTTAAACGAATTGAGGGTTACAAGAACTATATTGCTATTGACGGTGGTATGGGCGATAACCCGAGATATGCTCTTTATGAGTCCGAATACACCGTTATTGCCGCTCATAAGGCTAATGAGCCCTGCGACTTCCCGTGTGACCTTGTAGGACGTTTTTGTGAGAGTGGCGATATAATTCAACCCAAGATAAAACTCCCCGAGAGTGTCGCGAGAGGGGATATTATAGCAGTGCTTACTACGGGTGCTTATAACTACTCTATGGCATCAAATTATAACCGAATCCCCAAATTACCCGTTATTATGGTAAACGGAAACGAGGATTATATAGCCGTTAAAGGCGAAACCTTTGAGGACTTAATTAAAAACGATATGTAATAAAAACATCCATCCGAAAATCGGATGGATGTTTTCTCATATTAAGGTATCGTAAAACGGTATGAAATAATTGTTGTTATCTAAGGGACCGCCCGTCATAAGCTCGGGTGCGGCATTTTTTAAATGGGTAAGAGTGCGAATAAGACTTTCTTTTTTTATATGAAGTTTTTTAATAAGTCTTAAGGGGAATGAAAGTGCCTGAGTGAATACCGTATAATAAGCGGAGCCCTCCTCGTGCTTGACGAGTGAACCGTCAAGAATTGAGTGGAATGTTGAAAAAATCATATCAGTAACTTTAACACCCCCGATTTCTTTAGCGGCTTGTTTATCAATAGCCTTGCCGAAAGAAATGAAATTAAGTATTCTTGCGGTTTTCCTAACTGTGAGTTTATCAACCCATCTTAAAAGCGGTTTGGCAATAATCCATATTTTATTTGCTTTTTTCTCGTTAATACCAAGACAAGCAACGAGAGCCGAAAATCTTTCTTTTTCATTTTCACGTGCCGCGGCAAAAACTTTTGTGAACATAGCCGTTGCGTGTTCTTTAAGATAATCGTTAGTGTATTCCTCACCATTATATGTAAATGATTTAAGGTGTTCTGTTTTAAGGTCAACACCGCTCTGTGTTGCGTCACAGTATACAATGGGGGCGGGGTATCCGCTTATTGAACCAACGTTAACTTCATAAAAGGGATTACCTTTGTCTGATTCGATTTTTCTTATGTGTTGCATATGGGAATGACCCGTAAACATAAGTGAAAAACCGATGTCTGCAAATTTTTTGCAAAGTCTTTCTCTGTATTCAACTGAACCTCTGCCGTTTATTACACGGTCAAATTCCGTTAAATGTAAATGATGGTGTTGCATACCTACAACTACGTCACCGCGTTTTTTTGCTTCGTATGTCTGCTCGGTTATCCATTCAAAATGCTCGTCCGAATATCCTGAACCGCCCTCACCATTCTGGTCATCATCAAGACAGAACACAGTTAAACCCTCGCAAGGTCTTACTACGTAAGAAACCTTGTCCTGATGTGTGTGGAATTCCGAAAGAGCCTCGCTCAAGCCATAGTCACGGTAAAACTCGTGCAATTCTTCAGGGGGGATGGTATCAACATCGTTAAAAACTTCGTCACCCTCAAAACGTCTTGGGTTACCGTCGCAACACCAGTCGTGGGTAGCGGTTATAACGTAAACGGGTTTGTGCTTTTTAAATTCCTCAAGGAGTTCACGCATTTCCTCGTGTGAGCAACGCTCACCGTCGTTGGAAAGGTCACCTGCAATTAAAAGAAATTCTGCGTCTGATTTAATGATTTCAGCAAAAGCGGCGGTAACAGTACCTTTACTTTTAGCGAGCATTTTCTGGTCCGAAGCCTGACGTCTTTCGTATGCCTTACCGGTAACACCCAATGTTTCGGAATAATAATGTGGGTCGGCAATTACTGCAAATTTACTCATTTAATCATTCCTTACCAATGAATATATACAGTTGAACCTTCTTTTCTATAAGTAATGGGGTCCATTAAGGATGAAAAGTCGGATGTAATTGACTTTTTAAGGCTATTTACAAAAGCCTGAGCCATCTGTTTATCTGTGAATGTCAAAGTCATATCAAGGTCAATAAGTATGGGCACACCTGCGTGGAAAACCTTGAATCCTGTAAGCCACCAGTGTTTTTCGGGGCCTCTTGAGAAGACTAATTCATCCTGATTATAGAAATCAAACTGCATTTCGATTAAATCTTCGTCATCGGCACAGTCATACTGGAAGTTTCTTTCGGGGTCTCTGTTGTAAAGACCGATTTCAGCACCTGAAGTAATACCGTACTGACCTTTCCAGATCTGAACCATCCATTCGCGACCGTCGTATTCAAATTCAATACGCTTTGTGGAGTAAATCATACCGGCAAGGGGGGCTGCCATATCATAAACACGGTTGAAACCGAATTTTCTTTGAAGGGGATTCATCTGTGAATAATAGATTCCCTGCTCTTCATCATATTCGAAACCTGCAATCTGTAGAATTTTACCCGCAGTATTGGGGTCCTTGGTTGCAAAGAGCAAATCCTGAAGCTCTTTAACGCTTAATTCCTCTATTTCTTCGTCAGTTATAGGCTCAGTTACAACGGGAGCAGTTGTTGTGTTGTTTTGAGTATTCTGCTGAGTGTTATTATTGGGTCTTGTAGTGTTGTTTGAACCACCATTGTTAGAGTTATTATTCGTTACGGGTGTGTGTGTATGTGCCTGAGTTGAGGGAGGGGTAACGTCAAGTGTACCTGTAACATTCTGATTATTGTTTGTAACGTTGTTATTAACCTGTGTATCACCAAGATTTACGTTAACATCGGTGTTTTCTTTGTGGAAAATAGACCTTGTGAAGTCAACAATTCCGCAACCTGAAAAACAAATAACAATTACGAGAAGTAGTGCAATAGACGAAATAGGTCTTGCATATCTTTTCATTAAAAAATCACTCCTTAATATACACAATAAATATAACATATAATAATCATCTTGTCACCATATTTTTACTAATTTAACAACAAATTAACAAGATTGACAAATTACTGATAGAATAATATAATTTAGATAGATTTAAGAGGTGATTTTATGTACACTGAATTGAAAAAAATAGTTTGCGAAGCCAATATCGAACTTCATTCTTTGGGTCTTGCACCTTTTACCTGGGGCAATGTTTCTCAGGTTGACCGTGAAAAGGGTGTTTTCGCAATTAAACCCTCGGGTGTGCCTTATTCCGAGCTTACACCTGAAAAGATTGTTGTTGTTTCTTTAAGTGACGGTAGTGTCGTTGAGGGTGACTACAACCCCTCCTCCGATACACCCACTCATTACGTTTTATATAAAGAATTTGCGGAACTTGGCGGTGTTGTTCACACCCATTCCGTAAATGCGTCTGCCTTTGCTCAAGCAGGTAGATGTATTCCCGCTTACGGTACAACCCACGCGGATTTTTCATATACTGCCGTACCTTGTACAAGGGCATTAACCGAAGAAGAGGTTAAAACCGAGTACGAACTTAACACGGGTAAAGTAATAGTGGAGCATTTTGATGCTAAGTCTCTTGATGTTCAGTCAACACCCGCGGTGCTTGTTCGTTCCCACGCTCCCTTTGCTTTCGGTAAAAATGCAAGTGATGCGGTGCATAATGCGGCGGTGCTTGAAATTGTAGCGGAAATGGCTCTTAAAACGGAACTTATAAAACGCGATACTAAGGATATTGATAAATATCTTTCGGATAAACATTATTTCAGAAAACACGGTAAGGATGCTTATTACGGGCAAAAATAATTAAAATGACAGATTTTACGCATTTACATCTTCATAGTGAATATAGCCTTCTCGATGGTGCTTGTCGCATTGGGGAGGTAGTTTCTCTTGCCAAAAATTTGGGTCAGACAAGCCTTGCGGTTACTGACCACGGTGTTTTGTACGGTGCGGTGGCTTTTTACAAAGCCTGTAAAGCCGAGGGAATCAAACCTATAATCGGTTGCGAGGTGTATGTTGCCCCTCGTTCAAGGTACGATAAAGTCCACGGTGTCGATAGCACAAGATATCATCTCATTCTTTTGTGTAAAAATGAAACAGGATATAAAAATCTTTTAAAACTCGTTTCATCTGCTTGGGTGGATGGTTTTTATACCAAACCCCGTGTTGACAGAGATTTGTTAGAGGAATATCACGAGGGCCTTATTGCGTTGTCGGGTTGCTTGTTCGGTGAGGTTGCACAGAAAATTGTTCAAAGAAATCCTGAAGAGGCAGAATCCGCCGCTGTATGGTACAAAAATGTATTCGGTGAGGGTAATTATTACCTTGAAGTACAAAACCACGGTATGATAGAGGAGAAAGAAGTCCTCGAGGGTGTTGTTAATATCAGCCGAAAACATAATATTCCCATAGTTGCTACCAATGACGTTCACTATTGTTATAAAAGTGATGCGGATATTCAACGTGTTCTTATAGCCATTCAGACCAACAAGGTTGTTGGTGAAGAAAATGCACTTGAATTCACTAATGATGAATTTTATCTTAAAAGCGGCGACGAAATGGCGGAGGCTTTCAGGGATTACCCCGAGGCAATTGCCAATACAAATATAATTGCCGAACAATGCAATTTTGACTTTGAATTCGGTGTTACAAAACTTCCTCTTTTTGATATACCTACCGATGACCATAAAACATACCTTAGAAACGAATGTGTTAAGGGTCTTGAAAAATTAATGGGTGAAATACCCGAAAAATACAGAAAAAGACTTGATTACGAGTTGTCGGTAATCAATGAAATGGGATTTGATGATTATTTCCTTATTGTTGCCGATTTCATTCGCTTTGCTAAGAGTAAGAATATTCCCGTGGGACCCGGTCGAGGCTCCGCGGCAGGGTCTCTTGCTGCTTATGCACTTGGAATTACGGGTATTGACCCGATACAGAATAAATTACTCTTCGAGCGTTTTCTTAACCCTGAAAGGGTAAGTATGCCCGATATTGATATTGACTTCTGTTACGAGCGTAGGGGCGAAGTGATTGATTATGTTACTGAAAAATACGGCTCCGACAGAGTTGCTCAGATAGTAACTTTCGGTACATTACAGGCAAAAGCGGCGGTACGCGACGTGGCTCGTGCCCTTGGTTTTCCGTATAGTACGGGTGATATTGTAGCAAAACAACTTTCCCGTGAGTTTAAAGATATAAATGATGCATTGTCAAAAAACAATGACCTTAAAAATCTCTACGATTCGGATGAAAATATAAAAAGAGTTATTGACACCGCGTCCCGTCTTGAGGGTATGCCCCGACACGCATCAACCCACGCGGCAGGTGTTGTTATTACCCGAGATGAAGTCAGTTCTTACGTTCCTCTTGCTAAGAATGGTGATCAGACTGTTACTCAGTTTACAATGACCGAAATTGAGCAATTGGGACTTCTAAAAATGGACTTCCTCGGCTTACGTACGCTGACCGTTATTAATGATGCGGTTGAGGAAGTAAAAAAGACCGAACCCAACTTTGATATTTCAAAAATACCCCTTGATTATGACGGGGTGTTCACTGAAATGTCCAAGGGTAATACCGTTGGTGTGTTCCAGTGCGAATCCGCAGGTATGACAAACCTCATAGTGAATATGAAACCCGAGCGTTTTTCGGATATTGCGGCAGCTATCGCACTTTACCGTCCGGGTCCTATGTATTTTATTGATACGTATCTTGACAACAGAAAAAACAAAAATCATATTTCTTACAGAACACCGCTACTTAAAGATATTCTTGATGAAACTAACGGTTGTATGGTTTATCAGGAACAGGTAATGCAGGTTTTCAGAACCCTTGCAGGGTACTCATACGGCAGAGCGGACGTTGTAAGACGTGCTATGAGTAAAAAGAAACGCGACGTAATGGAAAGTGAGCGTACAATTTTTATTCACGGTTTAAATGACGAAAACGGTAATTGTATAATTGAGGGTGCGGTACGCAGGGGAATTGACCAAAAGACTGCGGATGATGTTTTTTCGGATATGATATCCTTTGCATCATACGGCTTTAATAAGAGCCACACTGCGGCTTACGGTCTTGTTGCGTATCAGACGGCATACCTTAAAGTTAAGTATCCCAAAGCCTTTATGGCGGCACTTCTCACAAGTGTTATAGGTGACGTTACCAAAACCGTAATATATATAAATGAATGTGCAAGATTATCCATTAATGTTCTTTCACCCCACGTAAACCGAAGCGGTAACAGATTTTCGGTTGTTGGTGATGATATTGTTTTCCCGCTTTTGGGTATTAAAAATCTCGGCAGAGCCTTAATTGATAAAATTGAAAAAGAACGAAAAGAAAACGGTAAATTTAAGTCTTATTGGGATTTCTGTAAACGTGTAAGCGGTACGGAACTTAACCGACGAGCCCTTGAGTGCCTTATTAAAGCGGGTGCTCTTGACGGCCTTGGTATGAACAGGTGTGAAATGCTGCGTAATCTTGATTTAGCTATTGAAAGTGCCGCTAAAGAGAGTGCAATGTATGCCGGTGGTCAGTTGGATATGTTCTCCGTTTTTGGCGGTGAAGATTATTCATCCGAGCCTGTTTTCTCCAAATGTGACGAATTACCCCAAAATGAACTTCTCAATTTTGAAAAAGAAGTTGCGGGATTATACTTTTCGGGACATCCCCTTGAAGAATACAGGGGAGTGAGCGAAGGTCTTAAATGCCCTAAAACCGCCGACCTTTACGATTACCTTGAAAGCGGTAAGGAAAGCCTTATTGATAATCGAAAGGTTCAGTTTGTAGGCATCATAAACTCTTCAAAAAAGAAAGTCACAAAACGTGATGAAATTATGGCTTTCTGCAGTGTTGAGGACTTGTACGGCGAGTTGGAAATGATAGTATTTCCAAAGGTGCTTACGGAATTTTCGGGTGTGATTACGGTTGGTAATATAGTTTTAGTTGACGGTAAATTATCAGTAAAGGATGAAGAAATTAAACTCCTTGCGGAAAAGATTACCGTTGCACCTAAGTCCTTAAAAGAACTTGGTATTTCACCCGAAAATGCAGAAAAAACTTCATCAAAACAACGTAAAGGCTTGTTTTTAAGATTTCCTGACAAAAACGAAAATCTGATAAATTCAGTTAAAAATCTCGTGTCAATTTTCGAGGGTAAAACACCTGTTTATTTGTACTATGAAGATACAAAACAATACGAGTTTTTGGGAAATGATTATTTAACAAGTGTTAATGACCCGATGATTAAGGAGCTTAAAATCAAAATCGGCGAAAATAATGTTGTTTTAAGACAGTGATATGACAATTTTTGTCATTTGGACTTGTTTATTTAAATAATGTGTGGTATAATCCCTAAGATTTGATATTACACATTATGTGTTATGGAGGTACTGAAATTGAAAACTATTGGTGTTCTTACAAGCGGCGGGGATGCTCCCGGTATGAATGCTGCCATCCGTGCAGTTGTCAGAAGCGGTTGCGAAAGCGGAATGCGCGTTATGGGTATTCGTCGCGGTTATAAAGGTCTTATTGAGGGCGATATGTTCGAAATGAATCTTCGTTCTGTGTCCGACATTATCCATCGTGGCGGTACAATGCTTTACTCTGCTCGTTGCACTGAGTTTGCAGAATCCGAAGTACAGGATAAAGCTGTTGAAGTATGTAAAGAATTCGGTCTTGACGGTATTGTTACCATCGGTGGTGACGGTACATTCAAGGGTGCTCGTGCTCTTACACTTAAGGGTATTCCCTGTATCGGTATTCCCGGTACTATTGACAACGATATCGCATCCTGTGACTATACAATCGGTTACGATACCGCTTTGAACACAGTTATGGATATGGTTGACAGAATCCGTGACACTACCGAGTCACACGACAGATGCTCAATCGTTGAGGTTATGGGTAGAAATGCGGGTTACCTTGCTCTTAACGCGGGTATTGCAGTTGGTGCTACTTGTATTCTTATTCCCGAAATCGATTATGATATTGACTCATACATAATCGAGCGTATGAAACGTACTCAGAAAACAGGTAAGGAACATTTCGTTATCGTTGTTGCTGAAGGCGTTAAGGGTATTGAAGTTAACTCTCTTGCTAAGTATATTGAACAGAAAACAGGTGTTGAAAGCCGTGCAACTGTTCTTGGTCACGTTCAGCGCGGTGGTTCACCCTCAGTTCGCGACAGAGTTCTTGCCAGTCAGATGGGCTTCTACGCAGTTCAGTTACTTAAAGAAGATATCGGTAACAGAGTAGTTGTTGTTAAGAACGACAAAATCGTTGACTACGATATTATCGAGGCTCTCAATATGAAAAAATCAATTGACCCCGAGCTTTACCGTATCGCTAACGAAATTTCTATCTGATTGAATTTTAAAATTTTACCATCCTCGATTTTCGGGGATGGTTTTATTTTTGCTTAAATTAACAATTTTAATTTTTTCATCTTTGCACAAATTAAATCTGTGAGTGCGGAGGTGTTGAAATTGAAATTTAAAAAGGCATTTTTATCCCTTTTTTCAATAATTTTATGCGGTGCTTTGTTGTTTGGTGTTTTTTCGGCTCAAAGTTTTCAAAATACCGCCTTGGCGGATGTTAAACTGTCGGGTGTTACGGGTCGTATTCAAAAAATCAGTGAGGATTTTTTAGAGGCGATTAATCGGGAAAAAGGCGGAGCAGAGCCAAGGGAAATAACCGAAAATCAATATGAAAAGGTTTATCTTGGGGGATATCCCGTGGGTCTTAAATTATATGCCGACGGTGTAATTGTTGTGGGTACGGAATCGGTTGATACATCCACGGGTGAGGTTAACCCCGCCGCCGTAGCGGGACTTAAAACGGGGGATATTATAAAAACCATAAACGGTGAAAAAGTAAATACAAATTATGAGGTTTCACGTTTTATTGAGAAAAGTCAGGGGGAAGATTTACAGTTTGAGGTTTTACGCGGTAATGAAATGTTAAATATTACCTTTAAAGGTGCTTTCTCCGTAAGTGAAAGTAAATATAAAGCGGGTCTTTGGATAAGGGACAGCTCCGCGGGGATTGGTACAGTTACCTTTTGCAGAACCGACGGCTCCTTCGCGTCCCTGGGACATGCAGTCTGCGATATTGATACTAAAGAAGTTTTGCCAATATCCCAGGGTGAATGTACTAATGTGAATATTACGGGAATACAAAAGGGTAGCAGCGCTACTACGGGCGAAATATGGGGCGTTCTTGAGCAAGAGGATACGGGTGAAGTTATTTATAACGGTAATTTGGGTGTGTACGGTAAATTTGATGACGTTTCTGAGGGTCAACTGTATGAAATAGCCACTCCCGACGAAGTAAAAACAGGTAAAGCAACGGTTTATACAACGGTTGAAAACGGCATTCTTACTGAATTTGAAGTTGAAATTATCTCTATTGATAAAAATTCCGAAGAAAATAAAAACTTAATTCTTAAAGTCCGTGATAAGGTTTTGATTGAAAAAACGGGCGGTATAATACAGGGAATGAGCGGTTCACCCATAGTGCAAAACAATAAAATAATAGGTGCAGTGACACACGTTTTCTTGAATGACCCAACGGGCGGTTACGGCATATTTGCAAGTACTATGTGCGAAACTCTTGAAAGAGTATCGGATTAACTTGCAATATAGAAAAACATATTCTATAATGGTTTTATATTCCTTTCAGGAGGTTTATTATGAACTATTATATTGGTGCGGATTTAGGTACATCCGCTTTGAAATTATTGCTTGTTGATACTGATGGTAATATTGTAAATTCAGTTTCAAAAACCTATGATGTAAGTTTTCCAAACCCCGCTTGGAGCGAACAGAATCCCGAGGATTGGTGGACGGCACTTGTTGACGGAGTAAAAGATTTAACCGAAAACATTGATGTTTCTTTGGTTCGCGGTATCGGTGTCGGCGGTCAGATGCACGGACTTGTTATACTCGATGAAAATGATAATGTTATCCGCCCTGCGATTCTTTGGAATGACGGCAGAACATTCAAAGAAACCGAGTATTTAAATGAAGTTATCGGCAAAGAAAAATTAGCTGAACTTACGGGTAATATTGCTTTTGCGGGTTTTACCGCACCTAAAATAATGTGGGTCAGGGATAATGAGCCGGAAAACTTCAGTAAAATCTCAAAAATAATGTTACCCAAAGACTATTTGAATTATCGCCTTACAGGTGTTCATTCTATCGATTATTCCGATGCCTCGGGTATGCTTTTACTTGATGTTAAGAATAAAAAGTGGTCAAAGGAAATGCTCGGAATCTGCGGTATTAATGAATGTCAACTTCCGAAACTTTTTGAAAGCTACCATAAAACGGGTAATGTTCTTCCCGAAATTCTCAAGGAGTTAGGTTTAACCGGTGATATTACCGTTGTAGCCGGTGCAGGGGATAACGCCGCCGCAGCAATCGGTACGGGTACGGTTGTTGACGGTAAATGTAATATTTCCCTCGGTACATCGGGTACTTTCTTCGTTTCGAGTAAAGATTACGCGGCTCTCAGTAATAATGCAATTCATTCTTTCTGCCACGCAAACGGTGATTACCACATTATGGGCTGCATTCTTTCTGCCGCATCCTGTAACAAATGGCTTTGCGAGGATATTTTAAAAACTGACGATTTTGCCGCGGAGCAGAGCGACATAACCGACGAAAATTTAGGTAAAAACGACGTGTATTTTCTTCCGTATTTAATGGGTGAGCGTAGCCCCATAAACGATACGGATGCACGCGGTGTACTCATTGGTATGCGTCTTGATACCAAGCGTTCGGACATCGTTCAGGCGGTTCTTGAGGGCGTAGCCTTTGCAGTTCGTGATAATTTTGAAATAGCCAAAGAAGCGGGGGTCAATATTTCCCGTAGTACCCTCTGTGGCGGTGGTGCAAAGTCACCCCTTTGGCGTAAAATTATGGCGAATGTTCTTAATATTCCTATTGATATTCCCTCCGCCGAGGAGGGTCCCGGTTTCGGCGGTGCCGTTCTCGCTATGGTTGGTGACGGTGTGTACGACGATGTAACCAAATGCACCAATAAGTTCGTAAGCATTAAAGGTACAGTGGAACCCACCCCCGAAATAGTTGAAAGATACAACGACAGATACGAAAAGTTTAAACAGATTTATCCCTCATTAAAGGATGTTTTTAAAAGTATAAAATAAAGCGATAGCCTATCATCCCATTTTTGCTTCAGCAAAAAAGGGAGGGGGACCACCGTCAGGTGGTGGGAGGTCCTTCTCTGTTCAGTTACCCATCACTATTTTAGAAGAAAAAATGTAAAAAAGCGAAGCCCAGCCGTCCTGCCGCTTGCGGGAGGAAGGGGGACCACCGCCAGGTGGTGGAAGGTCCCTGAAAATTGGTTTCAATAAATACTTGTGACACCACAGCGTGGGAGGTCCCATGAAAAAGAAAATTATAATCCCCGTAAATTCAACTTTAGATCAACACGCCAAGAATTTACGAAAAAATATGACCAATGAAGAAAAGACGATTTGGTACGACTTTCTGAATAAGATAACCCCAAGATTCCACCGTCAAAAGATAATTGGTAATTATATTGTTGATTTTTATTGCCCTAAATTGAAAATAGTAATTGAGATTGACGGTGTACAACATTACGATATAGCAAATTCTTTATACGATACAAAAAGAACACAATTTCTTGAGGATTTAGGATTAAGCGTAATCCGATTTGATAATATAGATATAAAAAAAGATTTTGGAACAGTTGTATATGATATAACTACACATTGTGAAGAAAAAGCTCAAGTTTTGGGTGTGAAGGTAAATTTTCCTGACGATGTTTAGGACCTTCCACCACCTGTCGGTGGTCCCCCTTCCTCCCGCAAGCGGCAGGACGGCTGGGCTTCGCGTTAACGAAATATGAAATCACCCCATCTGCAACGGGATGTTGCGGGTGGGGTGATTTGCATTATTTACGTCACTACTATTCTTTGCTTGCTTTTAAACAACCCTCGTTTTGAAGATGTTTAAAAGTTATTTATGCACAGCAGTTGATGTATTTAGTTGATGTAAGTGTAGAGGTTTCGTAATCGTCACATCTTGTACAAACCTCATGTAAGTAAGTTTTTCTGAGACATCTGGGTGCGGTAGCACGTGCTTTGTGATTTATGGTGTATACTGTTGATGTGTCTATTTTATGACCAATAACGGTACAGATTAAACCGTAGGTTGTAGCACCGTCTTCGGTATTTTCGTGATTGTGGTCGGGGTCCGAGTAGTAAGCGTATATTTTTGCTTTTGCTTCCTCAGAAATATCTTCGTTTAAAATAACGATTTCAATATCTTCGTTCGTTTGTTCTTCCGTAGCACCTACGGGCATTATAAATATAGTCAAAAGGGTACTAAGGGCTAAAGCCATAGCTAAAAGCTTCTTGGTTTTCATTTTATTTCCTCCATATTTTCAATCAAATTAATCATTTCATCTAAATCGCTATGATTGAAACAATATGTGTATCCGTTGTGGTTGAAATATACTTGATAAAGCCCTATATCGCTCAGGTCGACAATGTAACAGTCTAAGTTGTTTATTGTGGCTTGTGTGGTTGGTACATTGTCTAATTCAGCTTCTAAGTTATTGCCCATATAAATGGTGTAACTTAAATGTTCATTTTCAAAGCGGAATTCTATTTCATCACCGGTTGGGTATCTTAAATATGAAATGCTTATTAGTTTTTCTTCTTTGAAGTCGTTAGAAGGAACTAAAATATTTATATCATATTCGTTGGCAAATTCACTAGGTGTTGTATATAAATATCTGTTGATTTTACCAGTTTCGTTATCAAATTTATGAATTATCTCACCAATAGGTGTCTTGTCCACACCGTCAAACAACTCTTTTAAGATTTTTGAATAGGACCAATCTATATCCGCCATAGCCATAAGGGTCAATATTGTTAATATAATGGGTATAATCGCAGCAATCAGAAGTAATTTAAATTTGTTGACTTTTTTATTTTTGTTTTTTAGTTTTACTACTTTTTCTGTATCAACGAACGGTATCTTTTCTACCGCTTCGCTGATTTGTTCGGGTGTAAGCTCTGCGTTTTTATCCTGTAAATACAGCAATAGTCCGACGCAGGCTTCGATTAATTCTTCATCCGATTCCTGTGGCGGTTTGTTAACTTCCGCATCACGTATAACGGATAAATATTCAATTACTCTGTCTTTGTCCTGATAATTGGTATCCATAAAAAACGCTCCTTTCCCGAAAAGTTTTTCCTCCTTTCAATATATAATGACAATATATTGAAAATACTACAAAAAAATTTTAAATTTTTTTAAAAAAATTTGAAAAAAGTCAATTTTTACATAAAAAACAGCTTTATTACTACCTGACCGACTACGCTCAATGACAATCTTACTAAGGTTTTTATCTTCTGTCTGAGTCTTGATACCCTTACTGTTACGTTCTTTTCGCTTATGTTCATTTCCTCGGCTACTTGTTTGTATTTCTTCTTTTCTACAAATACCTTGGTGTAAAGCTCGATTTCCTTTTTGTTAAGTGATTTTAGTATAAGCTCCTTGCACTTTTCTATGTATTCGTCCGAAACGTAATCAGCGTCTTCAAAGTATTTGTCAATGTAAACGTACATATCGTCCGTGGGTAATGCGTCGGGATTCAGCGGAACTAATTTCTCTGCCTTGTTTTGCTTTCTGAAATATTCCCTTGTTTTATTTTTAGCCGTTTTGAAAAGCCACGCGCGTACATTGATATCTTTAAATGTGTCTGCTTTTTTCTGGAGCGTCAGGAATACCTCCTGCGTTATATCGTCCGCTTCACCTTCGGTGCAGTGGGCGTAAGAGAGGCAATATGAATGTATCTCGCTGTAATATTCGTTTGCTATTTTCTTAGCGGTTTCTTTATCTATCATATATATCGCCTCCTTTTGTAAGTGTACTGTACGATGATATCACTTTTTTGTCGTTAAATCAATCAATTTGTCGAACAAAAGGGCAATTTTGGTTGATTTATAAGTCTTTATTATATGTTTTGTCCCCATAAAACAGGTAGTAAATAATTTGAATTATCATTTAAAACAGGCAATTGTTATTTTATAACCTCTGCTATTTGTGTTGTTTTATCAACAAAAACTACGAATTTGTATAATTTTTGTAAAATTTAACAAAATTCAAAAAAATTATGTAGTGTTTTGAAAAAACGGTCATATAAATATGTAACCAAATTTACGGTAGTAGGGGGGTATTCAGCTTTAATAATTAGGATAAATGGTTACTTAAAAAAACATTCGGAAAGGGTGACCGGTTAAATATAGCAAACGGCAAATAAATTATAAAAAAATCAAATAATCTTTTAAATTTTACTTTTGCCAAGTGTCAGATTCGACAAAGGTTTCGACATTTTGGGACAAGTTACAAACTTTTACGACTTTTTACAAATATTCAAAAATTCCGGGATTTGTTTAAAGTCACGATATTTGTTGATGTGCCTTGATACATGGCACTAAAAATGATACAATTGTCTTACTTTTTTAGGAGGTGTTTACGGAATGGTTAGCAACTTATCTGTTTTATTGACTGATGAAAAGGATGATGCTACTCTTAAGCTTGCAACAGTTCTTCGCAGCAATAAAATGGATGTGAGGATGTGTGCAAAGAACGGGGCGGAACTTTTAAAATTATATGAAGAATACCATCCCGAAGTTATTATTATGGATGCTTTTTTACAACATATTGATGCGATGGGCGTTATATCACGTATCAATATGAAGGACCCTGTAAAAAGACCGTTAATAATCGTAATGTCGGGTATTGATAATCCGAATTTTGAAAGGGAAATTACTAAATGCGGTGTGGATTATTATTTCCTTAAACCGATTGACCCTCAGATGATGGCGGAACGTATTATACAGATTTCCAGTTGGAAGGGTGTAGGTATTACTGCCCATTACGAAGCCCAGGAGGATTTAACGGTTGTTATTACCGAAATTCTTCATCAGATTGGTGTTCCCGCTCATATTAAAGGGTATCAGTATGTGAGAGAGGCAATTCGCCTTACGGTTGAAAATCCCGATATGTTAAATTCGGTTACTAAAATTCTTTATCCTACCGTGGCTAAGAATTTTAAAAGTACATCATCACGTGTTGAAAGAGCAATTCGTCATGCAATAGAAGTCGCTTGGGACAGAGGCGATGTAGAGGTTTTGAACTCTTACTTCGGCTATACAATACAAAGTCAACGTGGTAAACCCACTAACTCCGAATTTGTTGCTATGATTTCTGATAAAATAAGGCTTAAAAGACGAGTCTCTTGAAATAGTTTGCCGACGGAATAAATCCGTCGGCATTATTTGTTGTATAAATTAAATATAAATAATGGGTTAATTTTAGTTATTTAACTATTTACAAGAGTTAGCATTTATTGTAAAATAATATAGTAAAAAATTATGCCGTTATTTACGGTGAAAGGGGATTTATTTTATGGAACCCGTTTATAAAAGACTGCTTTTAAAACTCAGCGGTGAGGTACTCGCCGGTGAAGCAGGTCACGGTTTTGATTTCAATATTATCAACGAGGTCTGCAATGCAGTTAAAAAGGTTACAGATAAAGGTGTTCAGGTCGGTATCGTAGTTGGTGGCGGTAACTTCTGGCGTGGCCGTTCAAGTGGCGATATGGACAGAACAAGAGCCGACAGTATCGGTATGTTGGCAACAGTTATGAATTCATTGGCTTTACAACAAGGTTTCCTTGATGTTGGCGTTGATGCCCGTGTAATGTCCGCCGTTCAGATTGTGGGTGTTGTTGAAACATTCGTAAGAGATGAAGCGGTAAGACATCTCGAAAAGGGCAGAGTAGTTATTTTTGCAGGTGGTACCGGTAACCCCTTCTTCTCAACTGACTCAGGTGCCGCTCTCAGAGCTGCTCAGATTAATGCGGACGTATATTTTAAGGCTACAAATGTTGACGGTGTTTATGATAAGGACCCCAATAAATTCAGCGATGCCGTTAAATTTGATAAAATTTCTCACGACGAACTTCTTGCAAGAAATCTTGCGGTAATGGATACTGCGGCGGCTGCAATTTGTCGTGAAAACAAAATTCCGATTCTTGTATTTAATCTTAACGATACGGAAAATATCAACAGAGCTGTTTGCGGTGAGAATGCCGGAACGGTAGTTTCTTAATTAATGGAGGTAAATTTTATGGATTCAGTATTCAACAGAGCAAAAGAAAAAATGGAGAAATCAATCAATTCTCTTAAATACGAGTACAACTCAATCAGAGCGGGTAGAGCTAACGCAGCAGTTCTTGACAGAATTCAGGTCGACTACTACGGTTGCCCCACACCCATTAATCAGATGGCTGCTATTTCAGTTCCCGAAGCACGTGTACTTGCTATTCAACCTTGGGATATGTCCGCATTAAGCCTTATCGAAAAAGCAATTCTTGCTTCTGATTTAGGTCTTAATCCTTCAAACGACGGTAGAATTATCCGTCTTGTTTTCCCCGCACTTACAGAGGAACGCAGAAAACAGCTTTCAAAAGATGTTGCATCTTTAGGTGAGGAAGCAAAGGTTGCTATTCGTCAGATAAGACGTGACTGTATCGAAAAAATCAAAACAATGAAAAAGAATTCTGAAATCACCGAGGATGACCAGAAATACGGTGAAGAAGAAATCCAGAAAATTACAGACGAATTCATCAAAAAGGTTGATGAAATTGCGGCTGCAAAAACTAAAGAGATAATGGAAATATAATTATGTACGATAATATTCCTCAATTTGAAGTTTTACCGCAACACATCGGTTTCATAATGGACGGTAACGGCAGATGGGCTAAAATGCGTGGACTTGAACGAAGCGCAGGTCATAAAGAAGGTGCCAAAACCTTCCGTAAAATCTGCGAGTATTGTGCCGATGTGGGTATTAAGCATATGACGTTTTATGCCTTTTCAACGGAGAACTGGTCACGTCCCCAAAAAGAAGTTTCAGCTCTTATGAAGCTTTTTAAAGAGTATCTTCTTGAGGGTGACGAGCGTACCGCAGAAAATGACATTAAGCAGATGCGTCTTAAATTTATCGGCGAAAGAGAAGGGCTTCCCAAAGACCTTTTAAGATTAATTGAACGTGCCGAAAAAACGACGGCTAAGTATTCCCACGTTACCGTAAATATTGCTTTGAATTATGGTGGCAGAGCCGAGATTACTCACGCTGTTAAAGAAATTGCTCAGAAAGTCAAAGACGGTGAATTGTCAGTTGACGATATTTCCCAGGAAACGGTAGATAACTATATTTATACCGCCGGTCAACCTGACCCGGATATAATAGTTCGTCCCAGTGGCGAGTTTCGTTTATCAAATTTCCTTACGTGGCAATCGGCATATTCTGAGTTCTGGTTTTCGGATGTTCTCTGGCCTGATTTTACAGAAGAAGACGTAAACGAAATTCTCTTTGACTATCAAAAACGAAATCGCCGTTTCGGTGGTGTATAATATTCTTCATTAAAAATCCGTCTGCGAAAGCTTTCGGATTTTAATGGCTTTTTACAGTAATATTCGAAAGGGTGTTTTTATGAAACAAAGAGTAATAACAGGGGCTTTGTTTGCAATAATATTTATTGGTGCAATGCTTTTGATGAATACTCTTGTTTTCCCTGTGTTTATCGCGTTACTGTCTGTAATAGCGGTGTGGGAAATTGAGAAAGCAGTCGGTCTTAAAAATTATTTTATTATGGCGGCAAGTATGACTCTTGCGGCGGTTATTCCGTTTTTGTACCACTTCGGAATTAAGATTCCCTTTGCGGTTATGGGTGGTATTTACGTTGTAGCAATACTTATAATGATGTTGCTTCAGTACGAAAAAACCAAATTTATTCACGCGGTAATGTCAATATTTGCTTCTGTTTGTATCCCGTATGCTTTTTCTGTAATGATAATTTTCAGAGATATTGAGAATTACATTAAGGGTTATAAGCAGATTGACGGTATATATTTGCTTATATTTGCTTTCTTCGCCTCGTGGATGACCGACATATTCGCTTACTTTGTAGGTAGTAAATTCGGTAAACACAAACTTTGCCCTAAAATCAGTCCCAAAAAATCCGTTGAGGGTGCTATTGGCGGTGTTGTTGGTGCCGTGTTATTAAATGTCTTACTTCTTTTTGTTTTCAAAAAGTTCTTCGACGGCGGAGCAGGTTTCTCATACATCGTTGTAATTGTTTTAAGCGTAATTCTTTCTGTTGTAAGTATGTTTGGTGACCTTGCCGCATCTACAGTTAAACGTAATTTCGGTATTAAAGACTTCGGTAAACTTTTACCGGGTCACGGCGGAATTATGGATAGATTCGACAGTGCATTGTTCGTTATGCCGGTTTTATATTCGGCAATCTACATAGTAAATAAGTTTTGAGTGATAAATTATGAAAAAGATAAATTTATTAGGTTCAACCGGTTCAATCGGTGTTCAGACACTTGACGTTGCAAGAGCAAGGGGATATAAAATTGAATCCCTCGCGGCATTTTCAAATGTTGATATTATTGAAAAACAAATTCGTGAGTTTAAACCCGCTTATGCGGCGCTTGTTGACGAGAAAGCCGCCGCGGACCTTAAGGTAAGAGTTGCGGATTTGCCCGTAAAAGTTTATAGCGGTCTTGAGGGCGTTTCGTTTTGCGGTGCTGAGGCAGAGGGCGAAATAACCCTTAACTCGGTTGTAGGTATGGCGGGTCTCAAACCCACTCTTGATGCAGTAAATGCGGGTAAAATTATTGCTCTTGCCAACAAAGAAACTCTTGTAGCAGGTGGTAAACTTGTAACGGATGCAGCTAAGAAAAATAATGTGCCCTTGTTACCTGTTGACAGTGAACATTCGGCTATTTTCCAGTGCCTTTTAGGTGCTCCCCGTAACTCTGCATTAAAGAGAATTATTCTGACGGCTTCGGGTGGTCCTTTCTTCGGTAAAACCCGTGCAGAGCTTGAAAAGGTTACACTTGCGGATGCACTTAAGCACCCAAGCTGGAGTATGGGTCAGAAAATAACAATCGATAGTGCAACAATGTTCAATAAAGGGCTTGAACTTATTGAGGCAGTATGGTTATTTGATGTAAGCCCCGATATGATTGATATAGTTGTCCATCGTGAGAGCATTGTTCACTCTCTTATTGAGTATGATGACAACTCCGTTATTGCTCAGTTGGGTCACCCCGATATGCGTTTACCCATTCAGTTTGCAATAACATATCCCGACCGTTTCCCGTCACCTGAAAAACAGTTGGATTTGTGGGAGGTAGGTAATCTCTCTTTCTACAAACCCGATTATGAAAATTTCCCCTGTATGGATATTTGTCGTAACGCTATTAAAAAAGGCGGACTTATTCCTGCGGCGGTTAACTGTGCTAACGAGGAAGCAAACCTTCTTTTCAGACAGGGTAAAATTTCCTTCCTTCAGATTCCCGAGTTTATCTCTAAGGCGGCAGAATATGCCCCCGATAAACCCGACTATACATTACAGGATGTCCTTGATACGGATATCCTTATGCGTGAAAAAGTACGCGAATTAGCATCTATTTAATTCGGAGGTGTTTTTTATCAATCTCGATATTGGCGTTATCTGGTCAAATGTCTGGCCCTATTTGTTAGCCGTGCTCCTTTTTGGTGCAATAATCGGCATTCACGAGTTCGGACATTTCTTCTTTGCGAAACTTTTTAAAGTTAAGGTTAACGAGTTTTCATTGGGTATGGGCCCCAAACTCATAAAAAAACAAATAGGCGAAACCCTTTATGCCATACGTCTTTTACCCATTGGTGGTTTTGTAAGTATGGAGGGTGAGGACGAAGAAAGCGACAACGAAAGGGCTTTCGGTAAGAAACCTGCGTGGCAACGTTTTATTATTGTAGCCGCAGGTGCAATATTAAATCTTCTTTTAGGCGTACTTGTTGTTGCTATTTGCCTTACATTCAGCGGTGCTGTCGGCACAAGAACTATCTACGGTTTTATGCCCGGTGCCGTAAGCGAGGCAGGGGGACTCAGAGCCGGTGACGAAATTGTTAAAATCAATGATACAAGAATTTACTCATATATGGGTATTTCTTTTAACCTGGTTCGTGATGTTGATAATAAAATTGATTTTACCGTTATTCGTGACGGTGAAAAAATTGAACTTAAAGATGTAGAATTCAAGCAATTTGAGTTTGAAGGTAAGCAGTACATTCAACAGGATTTTCAGATTGTCGGTGAAAAACCCAATGTCAAGAATGTAATTATAAATTCCGTTCTTGATTCTGCATCAATAGTCCAGATGGTAAGACTAAGCCTTGTTGATATAGTTACGGGTAAATACGGTATGAGAGAAATTTCGGGACCGATAGGTACGATTTCTGCCATAGCCGAAACTACATCACAGGCAGAGAATATCGGTGATAAAATCCTGACAGCACTTTCGTTTTTATCAATGATTACAATTAATGTGGGTGTTTTCAATCTCTTACCGATTCCCGCTCTTGACGGCGGACGATTATTCTTTATATTCATTGAAATGATACGAAGAAAGCCCATTCCGCCAAAGCGTGAAGGTATTGTTCACACAGTGGGAATTGTGATTTTATTGTTATTTATGGCAGTTATATCTATAAAAGATGTTATATTTTTATTTTAGCGGTGATTAATTATGATTAGACGTATTTCAAGACAAGTTAAAGTAGGTAATATTAAAATCGGTGGCGATGCTCCCATTGCTATCCAGTCAATGTTAAATGCTCCCGCATCGGATTTCGAGGGCAATTTAGCACAACTTAAAGCCTTGGAGGATGCAGGTTGTGAAATTGTGCGTATGGCAGTTCCCGATATGGATGCGGTTAAAGTTCTCGGTAAACTTAAGGAGCAGTCAAAAGTACCCCTTGTTGCCGATATTCATTTCGATTACAGACTTGCTCTTGAAAGCCTTCAGGCAGGTGTGGATAAAATCCGTATCAATCCCGGTAATATCGGCTCTGCGGAGCGTGTAGCCGCCGTTGCGGATGCTTGTGCTTTAAAGAGCGTTCCTATCCGTATCGGTGTAAACTCAGGCTCAGTTGAGAAAGATTTACTTGAAAAATTCGGTGGTGCAACACCCGAAGCAATGGTTGAAAGTGCCTTCAGACACGTTAAACTTCTTGAAGATTGCGGTTTCTATGACACCGTTATTTCTATTAAATCATCCGACGTTGAGAATATGGTAAATGCGTATTCCCTTGTTGCAGAGCGTTGCGACTATCCTTTACATTTAGGTGTTACTGAAGCGGGAACTGAAAGAAGTTCTTTGGTAAAATCATCTATCGGTATCGGTTCATTACTTCTTAAGGGTATCGGTGATACTATGCGAGTTTCTATTACCGATTCACCCGTTAAAGAGATTTATGCCGCAAGAAATATTCTCAATGCGGTTAATCTTCGTGTTGAAACTCCTCAGATTGTTGCCTGTCCTACTTGTGGCAGAACTAAAATTGACCTTGTATCTTTAGCGGCACAGGTTGAAGATGCAGTAAAGAATATTAAAAAGCCCGTTAAAATTGCCGTTATGGGTTGCGTAGTTAACGGACCCGGTGAAGCAAGAGAAGCGGATATCGGTATTGCGGGTGGCGACGGATGTGCTGTCCTTTTCAAAAAGGGCGAAATTTTAAGAAAGGTGTCCGAAGAGGACATTGTCAAAGAATTACTTGACGAATTAGATAAAATATGAAATTGTACAATTTCCTTGAAATATTCGGTGAATACATATCTTCTGACAAATATCGTAATATGTTGAAAAACACCTTGTTCACCGATTTACATATTAATAAAGAGGATCAATCCTTGTCCGCTTTATTGCATATTGATATTTTTGATAATATTATGTGCCTTAAAGCCGTGGCAGGGGAGGTTAAAAATTCCCTTTCTCTTAAACGAGTGGAGTTTGATTATGTTTTACCTCCCGAAGCACTTAAATACGAGTGTTTCCCGATGCTTTTAAGGGTTGTTAAAAAGAGTGTTCCTCAGACCAATGGCTTTTTAGACCAGATAGAAACAACTTTTGTTGATGATGTTTTTACCGTTAAGTTTTTAAAACACGGTAGGGATATATGCGAAAATGCCAAAGCAGATAAATTCCTTGAAGACTATATATTACAGCATTTTGAAAGAAAAATTACTGTTGTTTTCGAGGGCGAAAACAGTAGCGAAGAGGATTTTTTAAAAAAACAACGTGAAATCGACAGGTCAAATCAACCTGTGAAACCCCCTGAGGTTAACCCGAATTTTGAGGGTGTACCCCTTGATTTCAATACTGTTCAGGCAATTTTCGGTCAGTTTAAATACGCAAAACCCACTCCTATGAGCGAGATTTCATTTGATGATGGTGAAATACTTGTATGGGGTGATGTATTTAAATACGAAAAACGCGAAACCAAAGACGGTAAGCGTTCAATTATTGAGTTTAACATTACCGATAATACAGGCTCATTTGGATGTAAATTCTTTGATTTGAAAGAACAACTTGAGTACCTTGACAGTAAAATTAAAGATGGTGTTACGGTAATTGTCCGTGGACCGCTTCTTTATGACGAGTATAAAAAAGACTATATTATTAAACCTACCTCCGTTTCAACCGTTACAAAGGTTGACCCGGTTGACGAGGCAGAGGAGAAGCGAGTTGAACTCCATCTTCATACCAATATGTCCGCAATGGACGCAATGACATGTGCAAAAACCATCGTTAAAACCGCTATGAAGTGGGGACATAAGGCAATTGCCATTACCGACCACGGTTGCGTACAAGCTTTTCCTGAGGCCTGTAATACGGCACGTGGCAGTGATTTTAAGATTATCTACGGTTGTGAAGCGTACCTTGTTAATGATATTAACAGTGACGGTTCAAAGAAATCTAAAGAAGAAATTTTACTTGATTCTTATTATCATTGTATCTTACTTGTTAAAAATAAAGTTGGTCTTAAGAATCTTTACAAACTTATCTCCCGTTCCAACCTTGATTACTTCCGTGGTAAACCCCGTATGCCCAAGAGTCTTATTCACGAAATGCGTGAAGGACTTATTATAGGCAGCGCTTGTTCCGAGGGCGAACTTTTTGAAGCATTCGTTAAAAAAGAGAGCCACGAAAAATTGGTTGAAATCGCATCTTTCTATGATTATCTTGAGATACAACCCGTTGGAAACAACGAGTATATGTTAAGAAAAGAAACTATGCGTGAGGCTATGAGGGAACTTTACGCGGATATTAATTCATTTGATGATATTAAGGCAATTAACCGTGCTATTATTAACCTCGGTGATGAATTGGGTAAAAAGACCGTTGCCACGGGTGACGTTCATTTCCTTAAAAAAGAGGACGCCAAATTCAGAGCAATTCTTCAGGCGGGTCAGGGCTTTAAGGATGCGGACTATCAACCGCCCTTGTACCTTAAAACCACCGCAGAAATGCTTGAGGAATTCAGTTACCTTGGTGAAGACACGGCTAAAGAGGTTGTTATTACTAATACCAACATTATTGCCGATATGGTTGAACCGGGTATCTTGCCCATACCTGACGGTACTTTCAACCCCATAATCCCCGGTGCTGAGGAAGATTTAACTAAGCACTGTTGGGATAGAGCAAAGGAATGGTACGGTGACCCTGTACCTGAAATCGTTGCCCAAAGACTTGAAAAGGAACTTAAATCCATTATCGAAAACGGTTTCGCGGGTCTTTATATGATTGCGCGACTCCTTGTTAAACACTCCGAGGAGTGCGGTTATTACGTAGGCTCGAGAGGTTCGGTAGGTTCGTCATTCGTTGCAATTATGGCGGGTATTTCCGAGGTTAACCCCTTGCAACCTCACTACCGTTGTCCCGAGTGCCGTTACTCCGAATTCTTTATTCATAACGAAGTCGGTTCGGGATTTGACTTACCGCCTAAAAATTGTCCCCATTGCGGTACTCCGTTAGTACGTGACGGTCACGAAATTCCTTTTGAAACATTCCTTGGTTTCTTTGGTGATAAATCACCCGATATTGACCTTAACTTTGCGGGTGAGTATCAGGCTCAATCCCATAAGTATACTGAAGAATTATTCGGTAAAGCATACGTTTTTAAAGCCGGTACTATTTCGGGTGTTGCGGATAAAACCGCATACGGCTTTGTTAAGAAATATATGGATGAACGCGGTCTTACAATGACCAAGGCGGAAATTGACCGTCTCACCATTGGTTGTACGGGCGTTAAGAGAACAACGGGTCAGCACCCGGGTGGTATGGTTGTTGTTCCCAATACATACGAGGTTGAGGATTTTACCCCTGTTCAAAGACCTGCGGATGATACAACAAAAGATATCATCACAACCCACTTTGACTTTAACTCAATGCACGATACATTGTTAAAGCTCGACGAACTCGGTCATGATGTTCCTACGATTTATAAGCATTTGACCGACTTAACAGGTATTGATGTTCTTGATATCGACATCAGTGACCGTAAACTTTACGAGATATGTACTTCTCCCGAACCCTTAGGTGTAACTGAGGAGGAATTAGGTTGGCCCACAGGTACACTTTCAATTCCCGAAATGGGTACTGACTTTACTAAGGGAATGCTTCTTGAAGCAAGACCTCAGACCTTTGCCGACCTTATTCAGATTGCGGGTCTTTCCCACGGTACTGCCGTGTGGCTCGGAAATGCTCAGGACCTTATTAAAGAGGGTATATGTACAATTTCAGAGGTTATCGGTACTCGTGACAGTATTATGGTTTATCTTCTCCATAAGGGTCTCGATCCTAAACACGCCTTTGATATTATGGAAGACGTACGTAAAAAGAACAAACAGTTGAAGCCTGAACAAGAGGCAATGATGCGTGAACACGGTGTTCCCGAGTGGTATATTGATTCTTGTAAAAAGATTCAGTATATGTTCCCCAAGGCACACGCCGCCGCATATATTATTGCATCCTTAAGACTTGCTTGGTTCAAAATTTATAAACCCCTTGAATATTACTGTGCATATCTTACCGTTCGTGGTGATGATGTAGATGCTGAGGCAATGTCAAAGGGTAAGAATGCGGTTAAATCATTATTGCAGATGATAAAAGCCAAAGGTAAAGAGGCATCCGCCGCCGAAAAGAGTAAAGAAACAATTATGATGATTGTTTACGAGGCAATGGTACGCGGTATAGAGTTCTTGCCCATTGATGTTTACAAATCAACCGCAAGTTCATATGTACCCGAGGATGGAAAAATCCGTATGCCTTTCGCATCCCTTGCGGGTGTTGGTGAAAACGCTGCGGCTCAACTTGCAAATGCCAGAAATGACGGTGGCCCCGAATTTTCATCAATTGAGGATTTTGAGGTGCGTTCAGGTGCAGGCAGTTCAACAATAGCAGTGTTAAAGAATTGCGGTGCTTTCGGTGCTCTTCCCGACAGTGACCAGATGTCGTTGTTTTAATCTTTTATAAAAACAGGAGTTGATATTATGAAAAAGGCAACTAAGTATATTTTAGCAGGTACAGGTGCCATAGCCGCCGCAGGTATCGGCGTAAGTATGGTAAGAGCCGCTACAACATACAAGGCTAAACCTGTTGCAGAGGTAGACAAACTCCCTCCCGAGGAAGTTGATGTTGAGAGGTTTATTAATAACCTTTCAAAGGCAATTCAGTATCCCACTATTGCCAATGTGGATGAAAGCCTTGTAGATTGGTCTGTTTTTGATGAGTTTCATGCGTTCTTAAAAGAGGCATATCCTCTTGTTCACGAGAAACTTGATTTACAGATTATTTCAACACGCTCTCTTATGTATCATTGGAAGAGCGCTCATCCCGAAAAAGAACCCATTGCTTTACTTGCCCATCAGGACGTAGTTCCCGTTACTCCCGGTACTGAGGGTGACTGGACTCACGCTCCCTTTGGCGGTGAAGTAGCCGACGGTTATATCTGGGGCAGAGGTGCTATCGATATCAAAAACCAACTTATTGGTATTATGGAAGCCGTTGAAACCCTTCTTGCTGAAGGTTATGTTCCCGAACGTGACATTTACCTTTGCTTCGGTCATAACGAGGAAGTTATGGCTGAGGGTGAACAGTGTGGCGCTCATAGTATGATGATGTGGTTCAAGGAACACGGTATCAAACTCGACAGTGTTATTGATGAGGGCGGTGCGATTCTTTCCGTAAAGGTTGATAAAGTTATTGATGGCCATCTTGCAGGTATCGGTATCGCCGAAAAAGGTCACGTTGACTTTGAGATTTCCGTAAATGCAAAGGGCGGTCATTCATCACAACCTCCCAAACACAGTGCTATTGGTGAACTTTCAAAGATTGTATGTAACCTTGAAAATCATCAGTTCAAAGCCGAACTTACACCCCAACTTTCATCACTTTTCAACGAATTAGGTAAGAGTACAACTTATCCCGTAAGATGCGTAATGAGTAATTTCCCCATTCTTAAACCTCTTATTAAAAGAGTATGTACCGAAATTCCTCCCGTTGCATCTATGATGAGAACTACTACCGCAATTACAATGTCCAACGGTAGCCCTGCACCCAATGTTCTTCCTCAGAAGGCATCAGTAGTTGCAAACTTCCGCATTATGCCCGGTCAGACAGTGGAAGATGTTGAGGCTCATATTAAAAAGTACGCAGGACCCAAGGCAGAGGTTAAACTTCTCAGCGGTAAAAATCCCTCTAAGATTTCGCCCACAGACTCAAGAGCATTTAATGTTATTTCAAACATCTGTAAATCTATGGACCCCAAGGTTATAGTTGCTCCTTATCTTGTAATGGGTGGTACTGATGCACGTCAGTATGAGGATGTTTGCGATAATATTTATCGTTATTCACCCTATCTTATGACTACGGAGCTTCTCTTAACAACTCACGGTACAAACGAAAGAATTCCTATTGATACATTGGAATCAGGTGTTGCATTCTTTAAGCGATACATCCGTGCTCTTACAAAGGATTAATAAAAATTACAGGTCAGTAAGTTTAATCTTACTGACCTGTTTTTAAATGCTTTCTATTGAATTTTTAAATTCGGTGAAAAACCTCTCTAATAATTCTTTATCTTTTTCGTTACCTCTTAAGCACATGGAGGCTTTTAATCTACCGTTAATGGTCAACGCCGTCATTACTGCGCAAGGCTTATTCTTAGCCGCTCCCGCAACAAAAGCGGAAAACGGAGGGTTATTGGCTAAGGAGAAAGCAACTGTATCAATTTTACCAACGTTACTTACAGAAAGGGTAGGGTTATTATAAAATAGTTTGACAACCGTTTCTGCTTGTAGGTACACCATTGATTTGTAGGCTATATTAAGTAACGGTAACCCATGCAGACCCATATAGGGGTCTTTTTTTATTTCCTTGGTTTTCAAAGAAACTTTATTCAGAGTATCTTTAAAATCCGAGCCCTTATGTTCTAAGTAACAATGAGCAAAGGAAACGTGGTTTGTATACCCGATACTTTTTGTGTCTTTTAAGTGACGTCTTAAATCGGTAGCACAGGAAACGTTTATGGATTCGTTTTCATTTATTCCCGAAACCTTGCCAAAAGCATCAATATAAGCGGCAACTATAATATCATTGACTGTTGCACCAACGCTCTTTGCATAATCAACGGCTTTCGAAAACTTCTCTGCACTTACCTCGCGATGTACAATAATAACACTGTCTTCCTTTTTTGTGTCTTCAAAGGGAAGGATGTGTTTATCTTTAGGTGAAATGTTGGCGAATTGTTTTTTTGCTTTCTTAGCAAAGTCCTTATCCATATCCTTATAAATTTCGGTATACTTTCTTGAACCGCTTGAAAAGTTAACGGGGGATATACCGTAAAGAACATAGTCGGAGTAGTTTTTACAAAAATCACTCCAGAATGCTTTGTATCCACCACCATCGAAACACATATGATTCCATATAAAGCAGACATAGGATTTAGAGTTGTTTATAAAAACTCCGATATTCATTTGAATGTTGCTTGAAAGGGGAATTTCTTTTGAGAAAAACTCCATTCTTGCTTTTTCTACATCCTCAACTTCTTCGAATGTAACCATCTGGTCTATATGGTAGTCACAAACTTTCCAATATGGTGATAGGGGACTGTTAATAACCTTTGAGTGCATAAATGGTGCACATTCAAGGCAACATATTGCCGTGTTTTTAAAAGCAACTTCGTCAATTATAAAATCATAATCAACTTCAAAACGTGCCATTCTGTCCATATAATTACGGCACATCAGGTTGACTTTATCGTACATTTCACAAGGGATTTTTGAGTTGTAAAGTTCGGGATTTTTTTCTTTGCGACAAATCAGGTCCTTAATGACTTTTTCGTCAGTTAAACCCTTGTTTTTAAGGGAAATAATTTCACCTTCTTTATTAATATAAGACATATTTTCACCCTTGGATATGCGAAAAGAAGAAATCTCTTTTTTCGTCATTGTCAATAACTTTAATGGGTTTTACCTGATTAAGGTTTGCTCCTCTTTTTCGTAATACTTCACGGTAATCGTCGTATGTACCGTGTTTCAGGAATTTAACCTCGCAGTGACCTAACGCACCGCTTTTTATAAGTGGCTCAACACTTACGTTACCCTTACAAAGCATTTCTTCAAATGCTTCGTTGTACTTTGCTTTCTTTTCGTCGCTTATGGGTTCTGCGGTTTCAACTAATAGTATGTAATGACCGGGTGAGGTGCTTCTGTCGGGATAAATACTGTAACCTATATATAAATCATCCATCTTTTCAGAAAGGTTAGCAACGATTTCGTCAAAAGCAAGGGAGCTTACCTTTTCACCACTTATATTTGCAATTTGGTTAAGTCGATAACAGAATGTGATTTTGGGGCATTGGTGATAAAAGCCCGTAACTTTAATAACATCTTCAATACGATAACGGTAAAAACCGCTCATATTAGTAAGTATTATTTCATATTCTTTGCCGACTTCAAGGTCTTTTATAGTAAGAAGATTATCGTAACTGTCGCAGTCAATGGGTCTGAACTCATAAAAACCGTTCTGCGGAAGCATTACATATTCGAAAGAGTTCAGTTCAATGGGAACTGCCATAAATGCTTCAGTTGCGGTGTAACCCAAGTAGTGAATGGGCATATCCTCGCCAATATAACGTCTTAATTTTTTAGCATAAAAGGCGAGGGAACCCGTACCCATACCGTACATCCACTCAACCTTAGGCCAGATTCTCGGAATAATAGGTGATTCGTCAAATCCCTTACGGAATTCACGACGTAACTCCTCGGCTCTTTTGGGATTGGGTCTGAGTTTTTTATTGTATTTCTTCCTGAGTTCCTCGGGCATTTTAATACTGTCGTTGATAATACCCTTTTCAATATCATCACATAGCATTTCCCAGTTTTCTTCCATATAAAAGAACATTGACTCGAGGGTTGTAATGAATACTGTACCTAAGTAGCTTGTTTTTCGGTTAGGTAAAGCAAAACGGAGTTTAAGATAATGCATATCCATATCCGCACCTTGCTCAGGAAAAAGAACTTCCTTGGGCGATGTTGCGAAGAATGGAACAAGGGGACGAAGGTTAAGAAGGGGTATTGATGATAGGCAACTTATTGTACCACCCTTAACTTTGCGTCTGCCTGTTTCTGCAGTTAAAAGTCCCTTTTGGGGCGGAATCGGTCTGCCTTTTTTCATAAACCATTTTACCGCACAACCAACGGGTGCACTGAAACTGAAACACTGACAAACCCACTCTGCCCAATAGGAGAGGGGAACGAGTTTTTGCTTACCTGTACTACCTGAAGATTCGGTGAAACGGCGTACAAACATATTTGTAATAAGCCCTTTTTCGCCGTTTGCCATCCTCCAGACGTATTCATCATAATCAGCATAGGTGGAGAGGGGGACTATACGTTGGTAATCTTCAATGGAC
Organism: Oscillospiraceae bacterium; assembly: GCA_015066345.1. Lineage (GTDB taxonomy): Bacteria > Bacillota > Clostridia > Oscillospirales > Acutalibacteraceae > DTU089. The sequence goes on along the minus strand of SVOQ01000017.1, from coordinate 17,726 downwards.
TTAACATCTTTAAAGTTATTAAGTTTACCGTAAACCGTAGATTTATTTTTACGCATAAGACGTTTGACGCAAGTTTTCTGCATTTTGTTGGCTCTGCGTGAATAAATGTTAAGTTTTATGTGTTCGCATACGCCTAACATACCGCCGAATGCGGCAAGAATTTGTCCTTTTATATCAATCATAAATTACTCCGTGTTTTAATTAATTACGAGGGTCATATCGCTCATCGGATATGAACAACAGGGGTGAATAATACCGTGGCTTGAGTCCGCAAGTCTTCTGTTGTCAACACCCTTAGGGATGAAAACATTACCTTTAAGAAGTTTTGCACGGCAAAATCCGCATTCGCCCGAACGGCAAAGGGAAGGTGCTTTAATACCCTCACGTTCTAAAGCCACAAGCAAGGATTCTGTCGAACTACAAGGAACGGTTGAGAGCAATTCGCCATCCTTTATAACCTTACATAAGAAAGTTTTACCGATGGCATCCTGAGGAAAATCAGGAAGGGCTTCGGGGTTAATAATCTGTCCGTTTAAACCAAAACGGATATACTTGTTTTCTAATTTTAATTCGCTTATTTGGGGTATAAGGCGGTTGTATAAAGTATTTGAACCGCTGACAAATAAACTGTATTTTGTAAAAGGGGCATATTTTTCTATAAGGCTTTTTGTAACAAAACCTCGCTCACATTTGAAAACGTGTTCATCACTGAAAACATAAATGATTCTGAAATTAGAGGCTTTTTCGGATAATTCATCAAACCTTTGGGACATAATAGCCTCATTTTGTTTTCTTGCGTAATAAATCAAGGTTAAATCCATATTAAGACTTTTATCGGCAATTGCCTCTGCCATTGATAAAAAGCCTGAAAAACCATGGTTATCGCATACACCTACAACATTTTTTGAATCTCTTAAGGGTTGGTAATAAAAATTACCGCAAGGTGCCGATGCTGTTATTTCAGTACCTTTTCGCCAATTGTTGAATATATAATGTGATGCAAAGCCATCGGGCTTTTTATCAACTATAATCATATATTCATCATCAACCGAGCGTAAGGGTGACGCACAAAGGGTATATGGTCTTGTAACAATTGCATTACCTATTTGTAAAGTAACGCTTATCCATTGACCCGGTCTGAAATAGGCTAATTTAGCCGTACCGTGTGCAGTATCGGGTTCGAGAATATAAGCCCTCGTATAACGGTTAATTTCCGCTACTTGCTTAACTTTAAGATACTGTGTGGAAGGGTGCAAAAAGTTGGCGATGGAATTGACCGCGAAATTACCGTTAACGGGTGTTTCGGGAGCTTCTTGAATAACCCCTTTACGTAATTCGGGAATATTGGTGAAGTTCCTTATATCTTTAAGGGTGGAGCGTACTTTGATTTTATTCTTCATTGTTGTCGCTCCTTTCTTCGGCTATGTCATAAAGAGTTGCGTATGCAGCATTTCTGCCTGAGGCAACTGCGGAATTAACCCCTGAAAGTTGAGTTCCCCAACCACCGCAAAAACGCAGACCTGGGGTGTCGCAATCAATTGCTTCTGTCATAAATCTTGGTACGACACTATCCCAATCATCACCGAGATAACCGTAGATTACGCCTTGGGGAGTATTAGTATATCTTGCGAAGGTAGCGGGTGTTGCAACCTCAATTTCTTCAATATATTTGTGAATGGTGATGCCTGTTGCGTCCTCAAATTTTGAAATAAGTCGGGCGGCAAGTAAGTCTTTTTCGTCGAAATAACCCTCGGGGGTTACGTCTGCCCAACAATTATCAGTATAAAGTGTAGTAATACACAAAATTGTCGTTCCTGCAGGGGAACAGTCGGGATTAGCTATATTTAAACAAACTGTCGCCTGAGCGGAGTTTGTATCTATCGATTTCATAAGTGAAAATTGCGATGCGGAGTCCGCGGTGTTTGTAATGAAATATGAGTAATTCTTAATTCCTAATTCCTCGGGAGAACGGTTAAGTCCCAAGTAAACACAAGCACCTCTTGCACCAAAAGTACGGGCATTGGTCCTTTTGAGTGCCGATACGGGTACATCACTCTTTTTCATCATTTTAGAGTAAACGGTGGTGGGAGAACAGTTGCAGATAATGTGATTACAGTTGATTCTTTCACCGTTTTTTAATATAACACCACAAGCGTGTCCGTCTCTGAATAAAATACGGGAAACGTGTGAATTATAGCGGATTTCACCATTGTTATCTTCAATAACACCGGCTAAAGCCATACTCATAGCGTGGCTGCGTAAAGTGGGGATAAATGCACCAAGACGAATATATGAGTTTACCATTACTATATAGTGAGTAAAACTCAATCTGTCGCAATCAACCCCGAGATATAACCAATAGGCATTGAAAATTTCCTGTGCTTTTTTGGGAACTTTTAAAGCATCAAGAACTTCATTAACAGAGTAGGGGGCAGTTTTTACGAAATTACCGTATTTCTTCATAATATTTCGAATTGATTTGAAACTCGGTTTAATTTCGTTTGCGGCAAAGTAATCAATAGCTTCTTCAATTTCATCACCCAATTTAAAGAGCTTTGTCATAGACTCTTTGCTACCGGGTACATACTGTTCCATTGTCTCAATAAAGTTTTCAACACCGAAAGGCATTGTAGCATCAATTTTTGAACCATCGTATGATCTGCTTATTAATCTGAAAGCCTCGGGAATGGTTGTCCATTGTATTTTGTCACTGATTCCTAATGAATCGAAAATGACACGTAATTCACCAAGCCCTGCTTCATTAGAAAATCTGCAGAGCTCGTGTAAAGAAACATCAAATTCAAATCTGCCCCTGACAAAACTGGAGGAAAAACCGCCCGGGGCATTGTGGCGTTCAAGTAATAAAACCTTTTTTCCTTCTTTTGCAGCACATGTTGCGGCGGTTAAACCGCCGCAACCTGCACCAATAACTATAATATCATAGTGTTTTTCAGTCATTAATAAAAGACCTCTTTAGTTGATTTCTGAAAGTTTAACGGGTCTGTGTTCGTTAGCGGATTTTTCAGCAGCAAGAGCAATCTTAACTGACTGAAGACCGGCATGAATACCAACGGGCGTTTCTTTATCATTTATACAGCAGTCAACAAACTGTCTTACTTCTTCAGAGAATGAGCCCATATATCTCTCAAGGAAGAAATAGAGGGGCTTTTCGCCTGTAACACCGTTTGCGTCTGCAATAACAGCTGTTGAAAGAGTGTCGTTAGCGGTTGCAACCATACCCTTTGAACCGAAAAGTTCTGCTCTCTGGTCGTAGCCGTACATAGCCTGACGTGAATTATCGATAACTGCAAGAGCACCATTTTCCATTTTCATTGAAATGATAGCTGTATCAAAATCACCATATTCACGGATACCGGGATTGATAAGAGCATCAGCGTATACATAGAGTTCTTCAACATCGCTGTTTGTAAGGAAACAAGCCATATCGAAATCGTGAATTGTCATATCAAGGAAAATACTTGCTGCACAGTAGCCAACCGGTGGTGCCTGAGGGTCACGTGAAGTGATTTTAAGAATTTGTGCATCACCAATTTTACCTTCATCATAAGCTTTTCTTACAGCAGCAAAGTTATGGTCAAAACGACGATTAAAGCCAACCTGGAATTTTACTTCGGGATGAGCCTTGAGTGCTTCCGCAATTTCAAGAATTTTCTCCACAGTGTTTGCAAGGGGTTTTTCGCAGAATACGTGTTTACCAGCTTCAATTGCTTCAATAGAAATAGGAGCGTGGGTGTCGGTAGAAGAGCAAACAAGAACTGCATCAATTGTTTCGTCTTCAATGATTTTTTTGTAATCAGTGTAGATTTTTTCAACGCCGAAACCTTCGCAGAATGCCTTTGTTTCGTCATTCATGAAAGGGTCTGCAATTGCCGTTACAACTGCATTTTTAACGTGGTAAGAAATTGATTCAAGGTGAACCTTACCGATACGGCCTGCGCCGATAATACCAATATTAAGCATAATTATTATATCCTTTCAAAGTGAAATAATCAGATAGTACCGTCCCAAGTGGAAACTTCTGTTTTCTTGATTTCGTCTTCATCGAACCAACGTGTTGTAATACATTTGCTTTCTGTAAAGAATCTGTAAGAATCTTTACCGAGACAGTGGAGGTCACCGAAGAATGAATCTTTATGACCTGAGAAGGGGAAGAATCCGATGGGTACAGGAATACCAACGTTAACACCAACCATACCGCCGTGGGTGTGACGTGTGAATTCACGGGCATAGTGACCGTTCTGTGTGAAAATAACCGAACCGTTTGCATAGGGGTTAGCGTTCATAACTGCAAGACCCTCGTGGAAGTCTTTAACACGTTTGATGCAAAGTACAGGACCGAAAACTTCATCTCTGCCGATAGTCATATCCTCAGTTACGTTGTCGAAAATTGTAGGTCCTACAAAGTAACCGTTTTTGATTTCATCGGGAAGTTCGGGGCTTCTACCGTCAAGAACAAGTGTTGCACCTTCCTTAACACCTTTTTCGATATCTGCAATAACTTCCTCGTAATGCTTTTTGTATGTAATAGGTCCGAGTTTTGAAGTTTTATCAACTGATTTACCTACTTTAATCTGCATAGCCTGTTTCTTAAGCTCTGCAACGAATTTATCGGCAATGGATTCCTGAACTACGCAACAGGAAAGAGCCATACAACGTTGACCTGCACAACCGTAAGCAGAGTTGATAATACCTGCAACTGTTCTTTCGATAGGTGTATCCTCGAGAACAAGTGCGTGGTTTTTAGCCTGACAAAGAGCCTGAACACGTTTACCGGCTTTTGCGGCTCTTTCGTAAATAAGTTTACCAACGGGTGTTGAACCAACGAAGGTGATACCTTTAATGTCGGGGTGGTCAAGAAGAGTATTAATCTCGTTTCTTGAGCAAGTAACAATATTAACAACACCGTCGGGCATACCCGCCTCTTTGTAGAGTTCGGCAATTCTGAGAGCGGTTCTGGGTGTTAATGATGCGGCTTTAAGAACGATTGTATTACCACAAGCAACACAAACGGGAACCATCCAACCGAAGGGAATCATAGCGGGGAAGTTTACGGGAACAATACCTGCGAAAACACCCATTGATTCACGATATAAAACGGTGTCAAAGCCTTTTGAAGCGTCCATAAGGCTTTCACCCATCATAAGTGAAGTAACCTGAATAGCGAGTTCTGTGCCTTCTTTTGCTTTAAGTACATCACCCTCTGCCTCGGACCATACTTTACCGTTTTCTTCTGCAACGAGAGTTGTAAGTTCTTCCATATGTTCAACAAGAAGATTACGAACGTTATAAAGAATCTGAGAACGTTTGATAGCGGGTGTTGCACTCCATGAGGGGTAAGCGGCTTTTGCAGCTTCAACTGCCTCAAGCACTTCTTCGTTAGTGCAACAGGGGGCATAGCCTGTTACTTCGCCTGTACTGGGGTTGTGGAGGTCATACCATACATCAGTTTTAGATTCAATGTATTGACCGTTACAAAAATATTTGATTTTTTCTGCTGACATTAGTTTCACCTCGTTAATTATAAACCTGCTTTTTCAGCAATGTATTTTCTTGCTTTGAGAGCATATTCAAAGGGGTTTGCAATTGCGGGGTCTTGCTCTGCTTCAACAAGAACATAACCCTCGTAATCATTTTCAGAAAGAACTTCAAAAATAGGTGCGAAATCAATTACACCGTCACCGGGAACTGTGAATGTACCTTTTCTTACGCCCTGAAGGAAGCTTTCTTTATTAGCTTTAACATCTGCAATAACATCGGGGCGGATATCTTTAAGATGAACGTGTTTAATGCGTTTAATATACTTCTTGAGAACGCTCATATAATCTTCACCGCAATATGCAAGGTGACCTGAGTCAAAAAGAAGATTGAAAAGTTCGGGGTCTGTATTTTCCATAAGTCTGTCAATTTCAGCTTCAGTCTGTACAACAGTACCCATATGATGATGGAATGTAAGGGTAATACCCATATCCTTTGCAACTTTGCCTAATTTGTTAAGACCTGTGCAAAGCATATCCCATTCTTCGTCGTTCATAACGTACTTGTCGTCAAAAATTGAAAGGTCTGTACCCTGAATTGAGTGGCCCTGCTCGGAGACACCTACAACCTTTGCACCCATTTCCTTAAGGAAAGTAATATGCTCAATAAAGTCTTTTTCAGTTTCCTCGTAGGGTTTTGTTGTAAGGAAGGTTGAGAACCAAGCGTTACAAATCTGCATACCGCGAAGGTCAAGAGCCTTTTTAAGAACCTTTGTGTCTTTGGGGTATTTGTTACCTACTTCGCATCCTGTGAAGCCTGCAAGAGCCATTTCAGAAATGCACTGTTCGAATGTGTTTTGAGCACCAAGGTCGGGCATATCATCATTTGTCCAGGCAATAGGTGCAATACCGAGTTTTACTTTGTTTTTATCAAGCATTAGAATTTCCTCGCTTTTCTAAGATTTTCTTCTTTATTTTGGAAAGCGGTGTTAACGCTTTCTTTAGCTGAAGTTGATGCAATGCCAACGTGCCACCATGCACCGTAGCCATCGGTCATTGATTTGGGAAGAACTTTAATATCAATAAGTGTTGAAACAGTTTGTTTTTTGCTGTCTTCAAGTGCTGCTTCGAGTTCTTCGAGAGTAGTTGCAGTGTATGTCTTAACGCCGTAACCTGATGCACATTTCGCAAAATCAATTGTGAAAATATCACCTAAAAGGTCACCGTTTTCGTCACGTTTTCTGAACTCAGTTGCAAGGTTGCCGATACCGTTTGACATCTGAAGGTTATTGATGCAACCGAAACCTGAGTTATCAAAAAGAAGAACGTTGATTTTTTTGTTTTCCTGAATAGCGGTTACAAGTTCGCTATGGAGCATAAGGTAACTACCGTCACCGCAGAAAGCATAAACTTCCTTTTCGGGTTCTGCGAGTTTTGAACCGAGAGCACCTGCAATTTCATAACCCATACAGGAGTAGCCGTATTCCATATTATAAGAATAGAGACTGTCCGTTGTCCACATTCTCTGCATACAACCGGGGAGTGAACCTGCGGCGGCAACGGCAATTGCATCATCATCGATTTTTTCTCTGATAAGTGCAAGAGCGGCAGTCTGGGTGATTTTACCGCCTGTTTTTTCAACAAATTCGGGAATGGTTTTTTCGTATCTTGCTTTGATAATGGGTTCAAAGTCATCGGAATATGTATATGAAGAAAGCTTAGCCATTTCCTCTGCCCAAGCCTGCTTTGCATCTGCGATTTCGTTTGCGTAACAGGTCTTGTAATCACCGATAACTTCGTCGAGAGCTTTGATACCTAATTTAGCGTCACAAACAACTTTGGTTGCACCTAATTTATAAGCATCAAACCTGTCGGTGTTAATTGTAACGAACTTAGCATCATCTTTAAACAAAGATTTTGATGCAGTTGTGAAGTCCGAGAAACGAGTACCGACACCAATAATAACATCCGCATCTTTTGCTATTAAGTTAGCAGAAAGGTTACCCGTAACACCAACACCGCCAAGGTTTAACCTGTGTGATGAAAGTACGGCGGATTTACCGTTCTGAGTTTCTGCAAATGGGATATTATGTTTTTCGCAGAATTTCTGTAAAGTATCACCGCACTCTGAGTATCTTACACCGCCGCCTGCAATAACAAGGGGCTTTTTAGCGGATTTTAAAATCTCGGCAATCTCTGTGATTTCATCTTCTGCAGGAGCAATTCTTGTGATTTTGTGAACTCTCTTTTTGAAGAATTCGTCGGGGTAATCGTAACTTTCACCCTCAACATCCTGACAAAGAGCAATACAAACGGCACCTGTGTTTGCGGTATCTGTAAGCACACGCATAGCGTTGAGCATAGCAGACATAAGTTGTTCGGGTCTTACGATTCTGTCCCAATATCTGCAAACGGGTTTATAAGCATCGTTAGTCGTTACTGATAAAGAGTAGGGTTGCTCAAACTGTTGTAATACGGGGTCGGGTTGCCTACAAGCGAATGTGTCCGCGGGGAATAACAAGAGGGGAACATTGTTAACCGTTGCCGTAGCAGCCGCGGTAATCATATTGGCAGCACCGGGACCTATTGAAGAAGAACAGGCAATAATTTTACGGCGGTTATGTTGCTTTGCAAAACTTGCGGCAACGTGTGCCATACCTTGTTCGTTTTTACCTTGATAAACTCTGAGAGCACCTTTGTCCTCGTCAAGTGCCTGACCGAGACCGCAAACAATACCGTGACCGAAAACGGTAAAAATACCGTCAACGAATTTGGTTTCTTTGCCGTCAAAGGATACATACTGATTGTCAAGGAATTTAACAAGAGCCTGACCCATTGTCATAATTGGCATTTATATCACTCCTAAGAAATAATTTGTTTTTGTTTATTTTGTGAGCCATTGATGTTCGTCGGAAACGAAACGTGTCGTTTTATACCAAGGGTCATCGGGTAAGTGACGAATCATCCAGATATAACACATTTCATAACCGGGGGCAACAACCTGTTGGTGGTCGTTACCGTCGGTAATATATACCGCACTTCCCTGAACGCTTTTGAAAACATTGTCACCTACAAAAGCGGCTCCGAAGCCCTGGGGTTTATCAAATTGATAATAGTAAACCTCGGGTTGGGGATGGTGGTGGGGAGGATAGCTTGACCAACGACCGGGTTGGTTATAAACTTCGCCCAAAACCATATTTGAGTAGGGAGCATTATCAGGGTCGAAAACAGTGGATACAATTCTGTAACCTGTACCTTCCCATTGGTCCTTGCCGAAATGTTGATAAAGAATCATATCGGGTGTGTAAAAAACAGGTGTAAAAATAATATCATTATCCGTCTGTTGAATGAGAATACGGGATTCTTTATTAGCCTTAATTGAAACCTCTGTTTCTTTAGGTACGTGTAAACAGTAAGATGCTTTTACAAAGGGTGTTTCCCTTGTCATATTCCTTGTTTCGCCATTCCATGAGATATCAACATCACCGTAAAGAATAAGGAAAGCAGTTTCGCAATCATTATCAAAAAGTGAAAAGGTATCATCTGCTTCGAAATGCTTAACTTTAATGTTCATAAGCATATCGGAGTGCTTACCGTTAATTTCACAAAGTATCTGTTCGTTGTTTTCGTTAAAAGAAAGTTTTTCAAACATTTGTAATTTTCCTTTCTTAATACTGAGCGGTATTTTCGTCATCTGTAAGATTACCACTTGCACTTATGGGAATAACCTCACCTAAGTATGTAGGTTCGGGTTTAGCGATACACCAAATAATATCTTTGCATCTCGCAAGGGATTCGCGGAAATTATTGTATGTGGTTGTATAAATGCCGTAGTTATACTGACCGTCTGCCGCAACGCCATACGCCTCAAGACCTAATTTTCGGGCGTCGTAGATTGCTCTGTAAAGATGATATTTCTGAGTAACGATTATAAGGGAATCGACTTCAAAAACATCTCTTGCACGGTACATGGATTCGTAAGTTGAGAAACCTGCGTGGTCCATAAAAACTTCGTCGGGAACTGCACCGCTATCAATGGCGAAACTCTTCATAACGTTTACTTCGTCATATTCGGTTCTGCCGTGGTCGCCACTCATAAGCAACCTGTCGGTTGCCGATGAATTATAAACTTCAATTCCGCGATTAAGTCTTTCTTCCAACATATGGGACGGACCATCTTCCCAGACACCCGCACCCATGACCATAACGCAGTCAACATTTTTATTTGCGTATTCTTCGGGCGTAAGTATGTAACGGGATGAGTACCATACTACATAGACATTCAATATTACAGGTATAGAAGCCGCAACGAGTAATATAATAAATGCAGTTGAAATAAATCTCCTGAGTAAACCTTTTTTGCTTTTTTTAGTAGCATCAAAAGATTTCTTCATAAATTAACCTCTCGCAATCATTTCTCCGTATTCTTCTTTTTCTTTCTTGATGAATTCTTTTACGGCGTCGGCAGAGGGCATATCCTGTGAACAGGCGTGACTTGCAACAAGCATTGCAGCAGACGCAGAACCGAATTCGAGACAGTCCATAATATCCCATCCTTCAAAAAGACCATAGAGGAATGCGGAAGCGTAACCGTCGCCACCACCGAAGGATTTGAGAAGTTTTACGGGGAAGGGTTTGATTTTATAGGATTCACCGTCATTTGTGTATGCGGTAGAACCTTCTTTGCCGTGTTTTACAATGACGATTTTTGCACCGTTTGAGTGCCAGTATTTAGCGGATGATTCGTCAGTGCCATCAAGACCGATAAGTTTTTCTGTAAGGTCGAATTCCTCACGTGAACCTAAAATAATATCCGCTTTTGAGGCAACCGTTGAATAGTAAATAGCGATTTCGTCGGCATTTTTCCAGTTGTATGCACGGTAGTCAATATCGAAAATAACGGGAATGTTATTTTTCTTAGCAATCATTGTTGCTTTTAATGCAGCCTCTCTTGAGGGGCTTTCACAAAGAGCAGTACCTGATATAAGAAGTGCTTTTGCTTTATTGATGTAATCTTCATCAATATCCTCAACGGATAATTTAAGGTCCGCCGCTTCGTTTCTGTACATAAGAATGGAGCTTTCTGTTTCAGAGCGGATTTCTGTGAAAGTAAGACCGATTTTTTCACCATTTTTACAACGGGTGATGTGGGAACAATCGATACCCTCATTTTTGAAGAAGTTTTCTACGAATGTGCCTAATTCATCATCAGAAGCTCTTGCAAAGAAACCGCACTTTTTGCCAAGTCTTGAAAGACCTACGGCGATATTGGCGGGTGAGCCGCCAAGGTATCTTTTGAAAGTGGTACTTTCTGATAAGGGACAGTAGTAATCGACGGGGTTAAAGTCAACTGCCACACGGCCTAAGAGAATTAAGTCAAATTCTTTGTTGTTGTCAAATTCTATGTATTTCATAAATAAGTCTCCTTATTTTAAAATTTGCATATTGAATATTTTTATGTGGTTTTCTATGTTTTCACAAACACCGTCCGCTATGTTTGACGATAATGTGAAGTAGTTGGATTTATCATCCTGAAGGGTTTTTCTTGATGCGTTTACCACTGCGTCAAAACTTGCGGTAGCAATATTGATTTTTCTTATGCCGTTTCTGATACATTCCTGAAAAGTTTCGGGGGTGATACCCGTGCCACCATGAAGTACAAGGGGAGTTGAGCAGACATTATCGATTTCCTTAAGAATATCTAATCTCAATTCGGGTTGAGTTTTATAATGTCCGTGAGCATTACCTATTGCTACGGCTAAAGCGTCAACGCCCGTGCGTTCACAAAATTCTTTCGCCGCCTCGGGGTCAGTGCATTGAATGACGTGAGCTTTACCGCCACCTTCGTTGCCACCTACGACACCAAGTTCTGCTTCTACGGAAGCACCGTACTTACGAGCTTTTTCAACGACTTTTTTGGTAAGATTAATATTATCCTCAAAAGATAATAACGAACCGTCAAGCATAACGGACGAAAAACCGATTTCAAGAGCCTTCTCAACAGTTTCGTAATTAAGTCCGTGGTCAAGGTGAACACAAACATCAACAGTACTGTTTTTAGCGGCAGCCACCATCATAGGTCCTATAACTTCAAGGGGAGAGGTTTTTAGCCTGACTTCGGCAATTTGTATTATGATGGGGGTGTTGGTTTTCTCTGCTGCTTTTATTGCACCAAGAACCATTTCCATATTACCTACCGAGAATGCGCCAACGGCAATTTCACGGTTTTCGGCAATGTTTAAAAGTTCTTTTAAAGTTACAATTGACATCCTGATCTGCCTCTCTGAAATACTAATCCAATTATAGTATTATTTTACAATATACAGTGTTATAAATCAATAAAAAAACCATATTTTATCCCATTTTCCTGATGATAAAATATGGCGTTGAAATTATACAATTTACACAAATTTTGATGTATAAATAACGAGAGCCGTCTTTTGAAAAACGGCTCTCGTTATTTGCGTAAAGTTATTGGCGTATTAACTTTATAGATATGTTATCACGTATTTTTTTAAAAATCAAGAGTAAATGGATAGTTATTTTCAACAAATATTAGTGTGTAAAATTATGCAAAACGTTCCAAATACCTTAATTGCTTTTTAACAGGGGTTATGTTAATATTTAATTAGAAATATGGGGGTGTTTTTGTGCAATATTTCTTTTTATTTTTTGGATTAGTTGTTGCGGTTATTTTTAATTCTATTCGTAAACCTCAGGTTACACTAAATATGGTGATAATCAAAGGTATTACAAGTCTTTGTTTTATTTTCACGGCACTTTTTTCTTTTGTCGGAAACCCCGATTGTCCCGATTATTTAGGTGCGTTAACTGTCACCGGTGCTTGTTTCGGTTTAATAGGGGATATTGTGCTTGATTTAAAGTACCTTTATAAAGCCGATGCGGATAAATATCTTAATACGGGTTTTATAAGTTTTCTTATAGGTCACCTGTTTTATTCTGCGGGATTAATCTATACGTACGGTTTTAATGTCTATGTTTTCGGCTTCACTGCATTATGTGTTGTTTGTGGTGTGTTTTTTGCCCTCGGTGCAGAAAAGGTTCTAAAACTCAATTACGGAAAATTTAAACTTATAACTGTGCTTTATACAACGGTGCTTAATTCCGCTTTCGGTATGGCTGTCGCCTATGCAGTTGCCAAGCCTTGTGCACATACAATTGTCTTTGCCGTTGGTATATTCTTGTTCTTTGTTTCTGACGGTATTTTGTCACGTACATATTTCAGTATCAACGAAAAGGACCGTAACAGTCGTCTTGCTGTTGTACTTAATCACTCAACTTATTTTGCGGCACAATTTCTTATAGCTATTTCGCTTATTTTAATTTGAGGTAATTTATGGTAACCAAAAAACTTTATTATAATGATGCGTATATAAATAAATTTGATGCAATCGTTCTTTCCTGCGAAGAGGTAAAGAACGCATATGCTATTATTCTTGATGAAACCGCGTTTTTTCCTGAGGGGGGAGGTCAGAAAAGCGACGAAGGTTTTATTAACGGTATAGCAGTTAATGATGTTCAGGAAGTTGATGGAAATATTTATCACTATACGAGTAAGAGTATAGAAGTCGGTAGTAAAGTTTCCTGTTCAGTTAATTGGGAAAAACGCTTTTTACGTATGCAAAATCATAGTGGTGAACATATTGTTTCAGGAATTGTTCATTCTATGTTTGGTTACGACAACGTTGGCTTTCATATGGAAGAAGGTAGTGTTACCGTTGATTTTAATGGTGAACTAACCCGTGAGCAATTGGATTTAGTAGAGGATAGAGCCAATGAGGCAGTTTACGCCAATTATAAAATCAACTGCTTTTTTCCGAGTGTTGATGAATTAGATAATTGCGATTACCGTAGTAAACTTGATTTAACAGAGAATGTACGTTTGGTTGAAATTGAAAACACGGATTTATGTGCTTGTTGTGCACCTCACGTAAGGTCTACGGGTGAAATTGGCGTAATTAAAATTCTCGATTTTATGCGTCATCGTGGTGGTGTGCGTATAGTTATGAAATCGGGTTTTGATGCCCTTTGTGATTATCGTGAAAAATACAGAAATGTTTATGAGATTTCAAACCTTTTATCGGCTAAACAAGAAAATGTTGCCGATTATGTTAAACGGCTACTTGACGAAACGGATTCCGTAAAACGTGATTTTTATCAATTCAGGATGTCCGTTGCACAAAGGGATAAAGTGAATTTAAAATATCATAGTAACATTTCCTATTTTATTACCGATGGCTACGACGCGGATATGATGCGTGAAATAGCAAACTACGGTGCTGAAAAGTCCGAACTTTCCATTGTTTTGTCGGGGAATGATGAGTCGGGTTATTCTTACATTGCTTGTAGTTTAAAGTATGATATGAAAACTGTTGCTAAACTGATTAACGTAAATCTTAATGGCAGGGGCGGCGGTAGAGATACAATGATTCAGGGTAAAGTCAATTCTACGAAAGATGCCATTGTAAATTTCATTGAGAACGTTGATTTTAAAGGATGATATTATGAGTGATTTAATAAATAAAATCCCTTCAATTGATGCAGAAAAACTTATTTATCCTTCGGGGGATGGTTGCGAAGTATATCTTTTGAAAAATGTAAAATTCGAGTATTTCGTTTCCTATTGTTCAAAACTTAATGAGATCGGTTTTGACTGTGTAAATAAAAATAAAATAGAAAATAATTTTTTCGAGTTTTATAAAAAAGGCAATATTGCAGTTTGTGTTGGTTACTATGATTGTGATAAAACAATACGAATTGTTGTAGATGAAAAAGGCAGTTTTCCGCCTTTTAATCCTAAAAATTATAATGTTAAAAACGACAGTACTTTCTGGCAGTTTGAGGTTGACCATTCTCTTATAGACTGCGGTATGTGTTATATTCTTAAACTTTCCTCAGGTGCATTTTTTATAATTGACAGTCCCCATACTTATTCGATTAATGACTGCGAAAGAATACATAAATTCTTACGTGAAAGAACACCACAGAATGAAAAAATACACATTGCAGGTTGGTTTTTTTCACACGGTCACGAGGACCATATAGCTCAGTTTATAAGCTTTCTTAATTTTTATAGTGAAGATACGGTTATAGATGCGTTATACTTTAATTTCGTGTCCATGGACCACCGCGATGGCGGAGATTGGATGGAATCCCACAGGGGATATTATAAGTTGTTTTTTGATGCATTAAATAACCACCCTGAGATACCCGTTATACGTTTACACACGGGTGAAACATTTTATTTAGATAATCTAAAAGTAGACGTCTTGTGTTCTCACGAAGATGTTTTTCCTAACGATAACTCAAATTATAACGATTCTTCGGTTGTTATTATGCTTACTGTTGATGGCACTAAACTTCTGATACCCGGTGACGCAGGTCACGAGGAAAGTTATATTCTTGAAGCAAGATATCCCGATTACCTTAAATCAGATATAGTTCAATCGGCACATCACGGTCATTTCGGTACTACTGAGAATTTTTACCGACTTGTTAACGCAAGGGTAGTTCTTTTTCCTGTTACCCAGATTATGTTTGACGGGGATTTTGACCGTTATCCCGAAAATAAATTTGCCATTGATTTAGCGGATGAATATCACATTGCTTCAAACGGTACTGTTGAAATTCCTTTGCCTTATAAAAAAGGAGACTTGAAACTTTATCCCGATGAAACCTTTGAGAGTTTTAAAGGTGTAAATGATTTGTGGTCATATACCTATACCGCCGAATATAAAGAGAAATTATATAAAGAGTACCTTGCTCGTGGCGGTAAACCTTTAGAAGAATATAAAAACGGTTTTTAATATGAAAGTTGAATATAACCTTGTGCGTTCTAAACGAAAATCGGTAGCAATACAGGTTGGTGCTGATTGCTCAATTACCGTAAGAGTGCCGTTAAAAATGCCCCAAAAAGAAATTGACAGAATTATAGAAAGCAAAAAAGATTGGCTATGTAAGGCTATTATTTCACAGAGAGAAAAGGCTAAAAATACTAAGATTTATACAGATGCCGAGATTGAATTGTTAAGAGAAAAAGCAAAACTGATAATCCCTCAAAAAGTTGAATATTATTCAGGAATTATGGGTGTGAAACCTACTGCGGTTAAGATTAATTCTGCCAAAAAACGTTACGGCTCTTGCTCGGGAAAGAATTCATTGAACTTTTCGCTTTACCTTATGGATAAAGAGGAAGAGTTTATCGACTATGTAGTTGTTCACGAACTTGCCCATATTAAACATCATAATCACAGTAAGGATTTTTATAAATTTATTGAGGGTTTTATGCCCGATTATAAAGAGAGAATGAAATTGAAATAGGGGGATTACTATGTCCTTTGTATCATCATTGTTAACTACAATTGTAAAAACTCGCGGTAAAATGAGCCTTAAAAGTAAAGCGGTAAAACCTCTTGAAGACACTAAGGTTGATTTTATTGATAGTGCCGTTGGCGAGTGCTTTACTGTTGGTTTCGGTAAAAGTATTTTACTTCCCGACGATATTGAAACTAAAAAGTATTATATTGCGGGTTATGGAGAGAATAACCCTGCAAGGGGCGTAATTGACCCTCAGTATGCACACGCAGTTTATATTGACGATAACAGTTCAAGAGGGGGAGTTTTGCTTATTTCTCTTGATGTTGTAGGGCTTCTTAATAAGGATGTTAATATTATCCGCGAAAAACTTAAGGGGTTTTGCGAAAAAACGGGTTGCAGAAAAATTGATGTTATGAGTACCCACAACCACGCGGGTATTGATACTATGGGTATATGGGGTAAATTACCCTTTACGGGAAAAGACCCGAAATTTATGGAAATCCTCTTTGAAGGTGTAAAAAAAGCCGCCTTTGAGGCTTACGAAAGCCGTAAAGAGGGAAATCTGTACCTTGGTACTATTGAAGTTCCCGATATGCAGGAGGATATAAGAACCCCCATTGTTTATTCAAAAACATTGACCCGTTTCAGATTTAAACCTTTCGGTGAGGGTAATGAAATCTGGCTTTTGAATTTCGCTTCTCACTCCGAGTCACTTCAGGGTTGTAATCATCTCGTCAGTGCTGATTTTCCTTGCTATCTTCGCGAAAAAATTAAAAAGACCGTTGGTGCGGATACTCTTTATACCGTCGGAGCCATTGGCGGTATGATTAGTATGGATATTCCCGATGAGGATATTTTACGCAAAGAATTCAGATTAATTGAATCTACAAGGGATATTGGTTATAAGCTTGCGGATTACGCTATTTCAATTGATAATGAAGTAAAACTTGAACCCCAAATTAACTTTGCTACAAAAGAATTTTATGCGGATGTGGAAAATCCTGTACTTACAATTGCTTGCGATATAGGTATTATGACCGCGGAAAAATTCGCAACTAAAAATGCACCGTTATACTGGACGTTAAAATCCGAAATAACCTATTACGAAATCGGTGATAAGAAGATTTTACTTCTGCCTTGTGAGATTTTCCCCGAGTTGGTTTTTGGCGGTGCTTTAAGTGCCGAGGAATCAGGCACGGGTAAAGGTCCCGAGGTTAACCCCGAGCTTCTTTGTGATATAACAGGGGATAGGGATATACTTGTTTTCGGTCTTGCAAATGATGAGTTAGGCTACGTTTTACCGCCAAATGATTTTGTGTTAAATGAAAAATCACCCTATGTTGATAATGGTCGCGACAAACACAACCGCCGTCATTATGAGGAAACAAATTCCGTAGGACCTAAAACCGCCGAAGTAATTGCTCAGGTAGTAAAGGATATTTTGAACGATATTAATAAATAAACAAAAAAAACACCGCAACAGCAAAAAAACTGTTGCGATGTTTTTTTGAGTTCTGTCTTTTTTGTGGTAAACATTTAGTTGTATAGAACAACCAACCACCGTAGGGGCTGTGGCTTGCCCAGCCCGTTCAGTCCCTCTGTCTTCGGCTCAATCATAGAACCGTCCCCTGATTGGTTCCTATTTTTAATATGTTCTTTTGCATATAGGCCTCCTTAATCCAAATCAACATATTTCTTTGCTTTCTTATAACTATTAGGGAACAAAAACCATAAATTTTCATCCGGTGTAATGTTTTTGATTGCATAACTATTTTTCTTCATAAATGTTTCCAAAACATCTTTTGTTTCATTTTTCACAACACCAAAAACTACGTCCTTGTGTGCTTTTGCATCATCTGCCTTTTTCTTAGGATTTTTTAAATCATAAACCTT
>SVOQ01000016.1 GCA_015066345.1 Oscillospiraceae bacterium | reverse complement strand
TTTTGTTGATTTCACTTTTTTCATAGTTACTGACAGCTTTTTCCATTTCTTGGTTATACAATACATCCAATGTATATATTTCATTTTCATTTTTATAACTTTCGCTCTCATAAACATTATGCACTACAGTTATGAATAGCGATACAATAAGCACAATATTCAGTATAACACTTACACATAAAACCCAACGTTTTTTCATTACCACACCTCCGATATGTCGTATCCACCATACATTGCCATATATGTTGATGCTTGGGTGCCATTCGCGTCCCAAACCGCCTCATTTGCCGGCAATGCTTGACTCATTCTATATGCACCAACCAAATGACATGAAAAATCAGGGGACGGTTCTGTGATTGGGTTGTTTTTTAACGAAAAAACAACCCCTGATTTCGTAATTGTGTTTATCCCATAAAAGTTAATTCCTTCTGATATTCTATCCGTTTGGTATTTTGTAAAATATCGTTCACTTCTGCAGAAGCCTTGTATTGCTTACCATCAACAAAAGCAATCAATTCACCATCAGAAAAATAGATGAATTCAGGACCAACATCGAACTCGCCACCATAGTAACCTGAAACGGCACACATATATATTTCTTTATTATCCGCAGGTAAGCCATCGGATTTTATCGGTTTTGAACTATCAAGAGACTCAAAAAAATTCAATATCAAAGAAATCTGCCTAGGATCATCAATCACTTGATTTTCAACGTTATCCTTGGTGTTAACATCGGGATAAACTATTAATATATTATCAACTTCATTATGAATATCCTTGAGTTCCGGGACAATAAAACTTTTTCGCTGATAAATAGATGTTTCCCAAAGTAATGTTGGCATATATATAAAATTCAGATTTTCATCCCTTTTATCTGCAACAAATGATTCATCAATAGAATATAAATCTTTTTCTAAAAAACTTCTTTTAGATTCAGTTAAACTGTAACTACACTGAAACGGACGGAAACTATCATCAGAATCATATACGTGTTCCACATATTCTGCTCCGTTATATGAAAATGACGTTAACTCCTCGTTATTGGCCTTTACTACCTCTTTCGGAACCCTTTGACAAGAAGTTAAAACTAACAAAACTGCAAGAATGATAAAAAACAATTTCTTTCGTAAACGCATATAATGTTCTCCTTTCAATAAACTACATTTGTTGTTTCAACAAATATCCGAATTATCAAAAAACTTCAAACGCAGAATGTCTTCTGAATGATTTTGCCAATTAACTTCCTACACGATTAATATAGCATATAGAATTTATTGAGTCAAGGTTCGAAAAAGCCCCCTTACTTTTAGTCAACTCTTCCAAACAACATATGTAAATTTATAAAAAAAGAGATATAGGTTTCCCCATATCTCTCTGTTTTTATCCCTGATAAACTATATTATCCTGAATCATTTTATCTATATTTTCCATATCGTACCACTGACCCTCGATATCGACTTTTGTTTTAACGTCCTTGCCCTCAATGGCAAAAACACACTGCTCTACTGCGTTATAGCCTATATTGTAAGAGTCCTGAGCAACCGCACCGATAAGCTTTGATTTAGAATCCTTGTTTTTAATCCATTCAATTTGCTTTGTACCTGCGTCAAAACCACTGAAAACGATACCGTCATACTTACCCTGATTTGCGGCAATGGCATCACTCACCTGTTTTACAACACCCTCGTTAGACATAAATACCGCCTTACATTTTTTCTCAACAAGGGCGTTAAGAGCGTCAATATACGCATTATTGGAGTCACCGGGTTTTACCTCTTTTTCGATTTTATATTTACCCTTAGTGGCTTCATCTGTATCTGCAAGTTCGGTGAATTTTTCGGTAAAGCCCGAAACTCTGTCAATACCCGTCTGTGTTTCGTCGTGTTGAATTACGCCTATAACGTAAGTGTCCGTGCTTTTTGCAATATCCTCTTTAATAGCATCAAAGAAATGCTCCGCATTAAGTGCCGCCGCATTTTTATTAGAAGTAGCAACGGTTGATACAATCGGGTTTTTATTCTGTGAATCAAGGGTTTTAATATCTGCTTCCCATATACCGCTATCGAACTGCACAACAGGAATTTTCTTGTCATAAGCCTGAGTGAGCATATCGGCAAAGCCCTCACCTATTGTAGCCACAACAAGTCCCGAAACGTTATTTGAAAGAGCGGTCTGAACCATTTCCTTTTGTGAAGGAAGGTCGGATGAGCTTTCGGTTGCAGGACCTCGGAATGTTATATTATAACCGTATTTTTTAGCCGCATCCTCTGCACCCTTCTTTACTGCCTGCCAGAAAGCGTGGGATTCACCTTTAGCCACAACACCGATTGTTTTTGAAGCATTTGTGCCGTTGTTACCACCATTACCGCCAATGGTAGTATCCGCGTTATTGTCATCGCCACCGCAACCGCTAAAGAGGGTTAACATAAGGACAACTACACATATTAACGCCGTAATTTTTTTAAATTTCATACATAGACCTCCGATTATTTTTTCTTTTTATTTTTAAGAATGTCAATTAAAACTGAGAAAACAACTATGACACCCGTAAGAACGTAGGTAACGTAGGTTGAGTTTACACTCACGTTATATTTAGCAAGAACGAAATTAAGTCCCGAACGTATTACCACAAGCATAGCGGCACCAATTACCGAGCCACCTACCGACGCAACACCGCCCGCGGCAGATGTACCGCCGATATAAACACCCGCAATGGCATCAAGCTCCATACCATTTCCCGTAGCTGACGCAACCGTAACAAATGACGATGACCAGAATATAGCCGCAAGACCCGCTCCAAGCCCCGTTAAAACGTAGGCAACTATTTTATATTTATCCGTATTTATTCCTGATAAACGGGTTGCTTCTTCATTAGAACCGATAGAGAGTATATACCTACCAACTTTGTTTTTATACATAAGGTACATACAAACAATCATAAATACACCGACCCAGATAATACCCGACGGGAAGCCGTTGTAATTAGAAAATATTTTATTAAAAGCCGTACCCGTGGGATAGAACACATTTGGTGCGTTAACTATAATTGCCGAAAGTCCTCTTGAAACCATCATTGTGCCAAGAGTTGCAATAAAGGCAGGTAGTTTTAGTTTCGATATAAGTAGTCCGTTTATAAGCCCGAACAGACCGCCTATTGCTATCATCACAGGAACGGTTCCCCATAAGGGAATAATACCCTCGGTAAAAAGTTTACCTGCCACCACCGACGATGCTATACAAACAGTACCGATTGATAAGTCAATACCGCCCGTAGCGATGGCAAAGGTAACACCGAGACCCATAATAGCGTATGGTGCCAAAGACTGCGCCATACTAATGATGTTATATTCATTTAAAAAGTTAGGGTTCAAAAAATAAAACAGAAATACAAGAACCACTAATGCGGCAACGATTATGAAATTCTGTTTACTTTTTTCAAAAAAACTACTCAAAAATGAGTTTTTCTCTTTTAGTTTATTGTCCATAGTTTTAGCCCCTTACCGCATCATTGCGTAATTCATAATATTTTCCTGAGTTGCTTTTTCGATGGGTAATTCACCCGTTATTCTGCCCTCGCACATAACAATAACTCTATCGGAAACACGTTGAATTTCCGCAAGTTCGGAAGATATCATAATTATAGATTTACCATTTTTAACCAAATCATCCATAAGTGCGTACATTTCGCTTTTAGCTCCGATATCAATACCCCTCGTAGGTTCATCGAATATAAAAATATCCGAGTTTTTAATAAGCCAACGGGCAACAACTACCTTTTGTTGATTACCACCTGAAAGATTACGTACCTTTTGAGACATTGAGGGAGTTTTGGTTCTGAGTTTTTTATTTACTTCTTCGGCAGTTTTTCTCGCTTCACCATCATCAATAAATCCTAATTTCACAAAGGAGTCAACACTTGCTAAAACGGAGTTTTCTGCAACGGATTTATCCAGTAAAAGACCGAATCTTTTTCTGTCCTCCGAGATATAGCAAATGCCGTTTTTAACCGCCTCACGTGGTGAATTAATTTCCGTTAAATTACCGTTAACTTTAATCTCACCGCTATCTTTTTTATCCGCACCGAAAATTGCTCTTGCAACCTCGGTACGCCCCGCACCCATAAGACCCGAAAAGCCTAAAATTTCACCTTTTCTGAGTTTAAAACTGACATTTTTAACACTGTCACCAACATTTAGATTATTAACCTCAAGAACTACGGGAGAACCCTCAGGACAAGTGCTTTTCTCTTTATTTTCGCCGTATACTACCCTACCAACCATCATTTTTACTATTTCCTCGGTATTAGTTTCCGCAGTATTTATTGTACCTATATATTCACCGTCACGCATAACCGTAACACGGTCGGATATTCTTCTTATTTCGTCCATTCTATGGGAAATATAAATCATTCCTATACCCTTTGCTTTAAGCTCATTCATAATACGAAACAGTTCATCAACCTCAACTGATGTAAGAGCGGCAGTAGGTTCGTCAAGAATTAAAAGTTTTGAATTATGGGATATGGCTTTAGCAATTTCAACCATTTGTTGCTTACCGACAGTTAAGTTACCAAGCCGTGTTGACGGTGAAATATTCACACCAACATAATCGAGTAATTTCTTAGCTTCCTTTTCCATTTTTCTGTCATCAATAAAAACCCCAAGGGCCATAGGTTCTCTACCGATAAAGATATTTTGTGCAACGGTTAAATCCTTCATCATATTAAGTTCCTGATGAATAATTGCTATACCCTTTTCCTGAGATTCTTTAACGTTTTGAAACTCAACCTTTTCACCGAATAGTTCAATTTCACCCGAATCCTTTGAATGAATACCCGTAAGTATTTTCATAAGTGTTGATTTACCCGCACCGTTTTCACCCATAAGGGCGTGTACCTCACCCGCTCTTAATTCAAGAGCCGCGTTTTTAAGCGCCTGTACACCCGAAAAGCTTTTTGCTATATCCGTCATTTTCAGAATAGTTTTTGACATTTGCTCACTTCCTGTTTTGACCTTTACTTGAAATATTATTATCAGGAAAATTTGTTTTAAACATAAACAAAAGAAAAAAGCGAGGACAAAAATCCTCGCTTAAAATTTGATTTTATTTATCCCCGATAAGTCTGTCAATAATATCCGAATATAATTCGTCGGGGTTATCTAAAAAGCCCTCCTTTAACTGTTCGGCTTGTAAAACGTCGGCTACGTTAAGGGTCAACGAAAGTAAAACATCACCATTACTTTGAATTTCAAAGGTAACGTCGCAACTATCGTCCTTCTTAGTAATAATTACATTATTCTCTCTTTCGGAACGAGCTCTTGCAACAACATTCAATGCAGTTTTAACCGCTTTATCACGTACACCCGGTAAGAGAGTATTTTCAAGTTCCGTTGCACTGTTTCTGCCAAGAGCAGTTACGGTAATATGGGGTTCACCCATAAAATCTTCTTCGCGAACCGTATTGGTTTCAAGTAATTCATCAATGGCAGAATTAGCATCAAAATAATTCACGAGACCCGTTTTCTGAAGAGTGTCGCAAATCTGAGTTCTTTTCATAGGAACTTTAACTGATTTTAATATATAGCAAATGAGAATTTTAATATCTAACATATTACGCAGACCGCCGATTTCGATACCACCTGCGAAAGCATCAAATTTAACCAATAAAATCATCTCCCTTCGTAATATTCACTGTATTTATTTTAACATTATTTATTTACTAAAGCAACCAAATTATTTATTAAATATTTCTAAAAGTTCCGATCTTACCTCACCCGCAAGGTAAAGTGAACCAACAACTAAAAGAGCCTCATTTTCTTTCAAGGAAGAAACAGCAAGTTTTAATGCATCGGTTATTTCGTCAACTGAATGAACTTCTTTTATATATTTCAGGGCAATTTGTGCCAGTTCGTCGGCACTCATAGCCCTTGGATTTTTAGGGGTTACCGCATAAAATACATCGGTAATTTTCATAAGCGGTTCAAGGGATTTCTCAACTGCCTTATCCCCCATCATTCCTGCAATTACAATAACTTCATTTTTGGTTTTTACGACGGGTGATACTGCGTCAAAGAAGGCTTTTGCACCATCTTCATTATGACCGCCATCAAGAATTACAAGGGGCTTTTCGCATATAACCTCAACCCTTGCGGGTAAAGTGGTTTTAGAAATCCCGTTAAAAATATCAACATCGGATATATTAAATTCGTTTCTCAGAATTTCACAAGCCTCAATAACGCAAGTCATATTTTTAACCTGATGTTCACCTGGCATTTTAACGAAATATTCTTTGTTTTTATAACTAAATTCCGTCCCGAAAATATCGCTTTTTATAACTTTAACATCATTTTCCTCAGGAATAATAAGTGTATTATTTTTCTCTTTAACCGTTTTTTCAATTATCTTAATAGCACCTTGGGGTTGACCGAAAGAGCAAATAACATTACCCTTTTCTTTTATTGTACCGCATTTTTCAAATGCTATTTTTTCAACAGTGTCCCCAAGAATAGCAGAATGGTCAATTGAAAGCGAAGTAATAACATTTACAAGTGGGGTATCGATTACGTTTGTTGCGTCAAGTCTACCGCCCAAACCGACTTCAAGGACAACCACATCGCAACAAAGGGCTTTGAAACAAAGAAATGCGGATGCGGTAAGGGCTTCAAACTCGGTAATGGTTATATTTTCTTTTTCAAGTCTTTCTACGGCAGATTTAACCTTTTGAACACTATCGGCAAATACATTCTCGTCAACAGGTTTACCAGAAAACTGAACTCTTTCAAGAAAATGAGTAACGAATGGTGAGGTGTACAACCCGACTCTGTACCCTGCTTCAATTAGTACGTTAGAAATTGCGGTGGAAGTTGAGCCTTTTCCGTTAGTACCCGCAACGTGAATATGTTTTAAACCCTTTTCAGGATTACCAAGTAAACGCAATAAGGCATCCATCCCGAAAAGACCGGGACGGATACCGAATTTTAATAAAGAATGAATATAATCTACTGCTTCTGTATAAATCATTTGAGTTTTTCAAGACTTTCTTCAAGCATTGAGATTTTAGCAAGATACTTAGCCTGTTTTTCGCGTTCCTGAGCAATAACTTTTTCAGGGGCTTTGGCAACGAAACCGGGGTTATTAAGTTTGTTTGAAACAAACTGAAGGTCCTTGTTTGCTGCGTCAAGTTCTTTCTGAAGTCTTGCACGTTCAGCCTCGAAGTCAACAAGCTCGTTAAGAGGA
Organism: Oscillospiraceae bacterium; assembly: GCA_015066345.1. Taxonomy (GTDB): domain Bacteria; phylum Bacillota; class Clostridia; order Oscillospirales; family Acutalibacteraceae; genus DTU089. The sequence continues at coordinate 49,326 of SVOQ01000016.1, read as the reverse complement.
ATGAAAATCTTTGCAGATTCGGTAATAACACTTACACTGCCTTCGATTTCAAAGTCTGCACCAACTTCAACCTCAGAAGCGGATGCAAGTCTGTTCATAAACACACTACCGTTTGTAAATTCCTCAATATACTTTGTTGCAATGTAAAGTTTAGCCTTCTTTGAGGGCGGAACATTCATTTCTGCACGACGGTTACGAACAGCCTTGATAGCGGACATAATACGTTCCATTGCTGCTTCTTCAACAGGGAAATTAAGTGCGTCATCAAACTTAGGCCACTCGGAAATCATAATTGATTCGCCATCGTGAGGAAGTGCAAGCCAGATTTCCTCAGTAATGAAAGGCATAAAGGGATGAAGAAGTTTAAGTGTGTTTGACATAACGTAAACGAGAACGGCTTTAGCAGTCTTTTTAGCTTCTTCGTTATCACCGTTAAGACGGATTTTTGCAATTTCAATATACCAATCGCAGAATACATCCCAAATGAAATCATAGAGATTCTGTACGGCAATACCCAATTCGAAGTTTTCAAGTGAATTCTGAACAGTTTTAACAAGAGTGTTGAAACGGCTAATAATCCACTTATCCTCTGTTGCGAGGTTTTCGGGAATATAGGGCGCGGGTTCATCCTCGCTGAGATTCATAAGAATAAATCTGTTAGCATTCCAGAGTTTATTTGCAAAGTTACGACTTGCTTCAATCTTTTCGGGAAGGAAACGCATATCGTTACCGGGGCTATTACCCGTTGCAAGTGAAAATCTCAATGCGTCCGCACCGTAATTTTCGATAATCTCAAGGGGATCAATACCGTTACCCAAGGACTTTGACATTTTTCTACCCTGAGCATCACGAACAAGACCGTGAATAAGAACGGTATCAAAGGGAACCTGACCTGTATATTCGAGAGCAGAGAAAATCATACGTGATACCCAGAAACCGATAATATCATAACCGGTAACGAGAGTATTAGTGGGATAATAATGCTCTAAATCTTTAGTTTTTTCAGGCCAACCAAGTGTTGAGAAAGGCCAGAGAGCGGAGCTGAACCAAGTATCAAGTGTATCCTCATCCTGAGTAAGGTTAGCTGAACCGCATTTACAACATTTTTCGGGTGCATCAACGCTAACGGTAACGCCACCGCAATCTGCACAATACCACGCAGGAATTCTGTGGCCCCACCAAAGCTGACGGGAAACACACCAGTCGCGAGTACCGTTCATCCAGTTAAGGTAGTTCTTAGTAAATCTTTCGGGAACGAACTTAGTTTCGCCCTTTTCAACTGCTTCAATAGCGGGTTTAGCAAGGGGTACCATACGAACGAACCACTGTTTTGAAACCATGGGTTCAATTGTACTGTGACAACGGTAGCAAGTACCAACCTCGTGCTTAAGAGGTTCAATCTCCTTAATATAGCCACCTGCTTCAAGGTCTGCAAGAATTGCTTTTCTTGCTTCCATAGTGGTCATACCTGCGTATTTACCGCAATCAAGAACTTCGGGTTCATTTTCGGTTGCTCTGCCACTTGCAATAAGCTCATCTGCAATACGCTTGTCCTCAGCACCTGTAAGGCGACCGTCGTAAGTAAATGTACGAACAATGGGAAGATTACATCTCTGACCAACTTCAAAGTCATTGGGGTCATGAGCAGGAGTAATCTTAACAACACCCGTACCCTTTGTCATATCGGCATGTTCATCGCAAACAATGGGAATTTCCTTATTAAGTAATGGAAGAATAACGTGACAGCCGTGAAGGTGTTTGTAACGTTCATCTTCTGCGTTAATAGCAACGGCAGTATCACCGAGCATTGTTTCAGGACGTGTTGTAGCAAGTTCAAGCTTTTCGCCTGTCTCTTTAACTGTGTAAAGAAGATGCCAGAAATTACCGTCCTTTTCTTCGTATTCAACCTCTGCATCAGAAATTGAAGTATTACAACAAGGACACCAGTTAACCATACGGTTACCTCTGTAAATCAAATCCTTATCATAAAGTCTTTTGAAAACGGTATTAACGGCTTTGTTACAACCCTCGTCAAGAGTGAAACGCTCCCTGTCCCAGTCACAGGATGAACCTAATTTCTTTAACTGTTCAACGATTCTTCCGCCGTACTGTTCCTTCCAAGCCCATGCTCTTTCAAGGAATGCATCACGACCTAAATCCTCTTTAGTGCTGCCTTCGGCACGCATTGTTTCAACAATCTTTGCCTCAGTAGCAATGGATGCGTGGTCAGTACCGGGAAGCCAGAGTGTATCAAAACCTGACATTCTTTTCCAACGGATGAGAATATCCTGTAAAGTATTGTCAAGTGCGTGACCCATATGAAGCTGACCGGTGATATTCGGTGGCGGAATAACTATTGTGTAAGTAGGCTTACCCTCTTCACACTTAGCGTGGAAATACTTACCGTCAAGCCAAGATTTATATATACGGTCCTCAACGTTTTTAGGATCGTACTGTTTTGCGAGCTCTTTCTTCAAAAGAAGTCCCTCCTAAAATAAATTACCATTTTTCGAAAATTCGATTACTGCTTATTATCACACATATTTAAAGGAATGTCAATGATAGAAAGTTGTATTTTGGTATTAAAATTACATATATATAGAAAAAATCAACCATAAACAAAAAAGAATAAATCATATATTGCGAAAAGTCTTGATTTTTAGAAAAAAATATACTATACTGTTGTGGTAAATAAAACTGCTAAAAGGAGTTTTTGGAATGACAGCAAAAATCAATGAAAGAAGTTTTATATCCTTCTTAATCCTCAGTGTAATCACATTTGGTATCTACCCCATCGTTTACTGGCACAAAATTTCAAAAGATGTTGAAATCCTTTGCGAGGGCGACGGCAGAAAAACAATGAAATACGTTTTCATCTGGCTTCTTAACTTTGTTACATTCGGTATCGCAGGTATCGTATGGAGAGCAAAACTCGCTCAGAGACTTAAAGAAAATGCCGCTCGTTATGACATCAAAATCAGCGAAAGTGCTGCTCTCGTTGTAGTTTATGAATTATTAATCATCTTAGTTGGTCCCTTCATTGCACGTTATGTAATCGTTAAAAACTTCAATGCTTTAGCTGTTGCTTTCAACGAATATAACGGTCTTACTGACGCAGATGATGATGTCTTCGCAGACGCTGAATAATTAAAATTCAAAAGATTAAGCACTCTCTTTCGAGAGTGCTTTTTTATTATATCTTTTATTCTTTTTCGAACAACTCGCCACGAATATCAACATCTCTGAAGGGTTCTTCCCCTGTTTTATCAAAGATATATTTACCCAAGTCAATACGGGCAAAATCGTGTGGGCATTTTCTGTTACTAAGGTTCGGTTTTTCTAAGTAATCAGGACCGTAAGCATAATTGAGATAACCTGTGTAATCAACAGGAATCGGTGCCTTTGTACCTTCGAAATCAACATAAACCGTATCTTCAAGACCGTATATGGGTAATGGACCGTCTTTTAATTTTTTACCTACGGTATCAATAAGCCATTTTGCATTCTTTTTATTCTTATAAATACCGGCAAAGAAATCAAATAAACGGTGGTAGAAGCCCCAAGGGAAAATATTCAACAAAGGAACAATTAACTTAACAATACCGTGGAATTTATTTCTCCAAGGCTTGGGATTCCATCTTAAAATTATACAGTTATAAAGAACAGCAAGTATGAGGATATGAAGATTACGGAAAAACTTAATATTGCTCGTTTTATCGTAAACAATTACATCAATGAAAACACCGTCAGGGAAAAGGTTTTCGCCCGAATATTTAGTAGAAAAATAAGTACCGTCAAGCCTTACTTTTTCAATAATATAGTGGCTACCGCTACCGTCATAGGGAGTTATATAGGAAAACTGAGGAGAAAGTTGTTTTTTACATACTTTTCTGAACTTTTCAAAATCATTACGGAGCATACCGATATCAAAATCGTCGTCCCATTCGATGGCTTTACCCGACCTTACGGCACCTAAAAGTGTACCACCCGCAAGGAAATATTTAATATCATTATCGACGCAAATTTTATCGATTTCCTTAAGCATCTCAACCTCAACCGCCTGAATCTGCTTAATTCTGCCGGTATAGAACGAAACATTATCCGAGGTATCATACTCGAACCCGGTAATATAGGAAACAATATGCTTTAACATAACCCCTAATTCAAAGGTAGATAGTTTATTAAGACCATCAAATTTAAGGGTATTAAGACAGTAATATTTATGCCCTACACCTGAAGAAAGTTTTTTAACAAGTGAAAACCCATCAGAATGTAATGAATAAATCTGTTCTTTAATATCAGCAACGGTAATCTCGGCGGAAGCAACGTTATAAATATGACCTTTTTTACCACTAAATGCTGCAAAAAAGATATCGGAACAAGCGTCTCTTACATAAGATACAGAATAAACATTTTTAATATCATCGTCAGTAATAGTAACAGTTTTAGTGTTAACGCATTCGTCAACAATGGCTTTAATATCAATGCTTTTGCTTGAAAACACATCAGGAGCGAAAGCATTACTGAATCTTAAAATAGTTATATCGGCTTTATCCTCAACAACACTGTTTCTGCAAATACTCTCTAACTCAAGATAATATTCGATTTCCGGTGTACGCTCACAGTGTTTTTCAAGATAAAAACTTAACTCACGCTCGGCTAAAGATGTTGCGTTAGTAAACTCCGAGTACGTTTTAAACTCAGGCAAAATAGCAGTAACAATTATCCTTGATTTTCTCGATAAAGATAATATTTTTTTCAATTTATTGATTGTTTTAGCTTTGGCAGATGCATTGCTACAATCAACAAAGAAAAAAATGAGTTTCTCTCCACTCTTCGAAAGAAGCGGGTCATTATCACAAACACAAGCAATATTTTCAAAAACAGGATATTTTGAATTAGCCTTACTCGTTGCAGACAAAAGATAGTCACAAAGAAAGTTATCTTCATCTACAAATAATGCAGATTTATACAATTGCTTTGTTTTGTTTCTGCTAATAGCTTTAAACTGTTGATAAAGCTCTTGAGCACACATGATTTGTTCGTCTTTTAAAACTAAATCTCTCATTTTTTAATCCTCAAATTCAACACATTGAGGCGATATCCGCCGCCATATTAACTGTGCAATCATTTGTATTTGTAATCATACTATTTATAAACTGTGAATGATACTTAAAATCATAAGGAAGCTCAAGACTTTTTACAAGCTCGTTGGCATCCCCTGCTTTGAAACCGGGTAAAATATTGTAATCTATCTCAAGTCCACGGTTATTCTCGTATAAGTCCATATCGTAATTATAAAAATACAGTGGTATTCCCATTATTCCTGCCTCGTAAATCATACACGAATAGTCACTTATGAATTTATCGGCACAACACATCATCTGGAATGTAGAAAAGTCTTTATCTGCAATTACTTTACTTTCATCAAACTCAACATTGGTTAAGGGATGTAGTTTTACAACAAGGTTATATTTATCAAAATCAAAACACTCAACCAATTCATTGAAACTATCGTTAAATCCCTCTTCATTTTTACGGAAAGTGGGTGCATAAAGGACAGTATCTTTTTCTTTAAGTTGGGGATATTTCTGATAAATTTTCTCTTTAGTTTCTGCAATATAATTCTTATCTTTGAGTAAATCAACACGTGGAAGCGGGAAAACCCTCATTTTAGAATCATCAGCATTAAAGCCCTCAATCAAAACTTGCTTACACTTCTCACCTGCGCAATAAATAACATCATAATTACGGTGCATTTTCATAACCTTAGCAATAGTTTCGGATGAGCCTTCCCTGTTACCGATAATCTGCCAACCGAATTTTTTCATAACGCCGATAGAATGCCAAATCTGAACAATTTTCAGACTCTTTTTGTGATTTAAAATACATACTACGGGACTATAACTATCCAAAACACAAACCTTAGAAGTTGCAAGATGGTACATTTGAGTAAACATATGGAAACCGTAAGAAATTTTTGTAAAGATAGTTGAGTCAACACCACCGTCAAGTGTGCGACACAAATACACAACCTGAAGGTTATGCTTTGACTTTAACTCGTCACCCAACATACGAAAATCGCCACTGACATTATTGGACTGTCGGCTAATCATAACGACTTTATTCTTAGTTTTAAGTAATTTAAAAAAGCAATATATAAACCTCAAGGCAAATATAGCTATCTTTACAATCAATACTTTCAAAAAAAGCACCTCGAAAAACAACACATATTTTTACAGATATATTCTACTACACAATACCATTAAATTCAAGTATTTTAGAATTTAATAAAAACAACTCCCTGCCTCTTTGATTTTTCGATGTACCTACTCTTTTATAATAGCAAGTGTCCCAAGGATTGCAAATTATTGAAAAATTCACACTTCTATGCTATAATAAAATAGTAAGGTGATCTATGAAAATACACGGTGTAAAACGCGAATGGTCCAACCCGATTATTTGTATGAAAAAACATTATTGCCCCTATTGTGATGAGAAATTAGAAAAGAACAAAACAGTAGCAATTGTAAATTCAGAATCAGAAGAAGCAAAAAACTACGATTTTTCAAACGGCGATGGATTTATGGTTGGGAATATCAAATTCATAAGGACCGTCTTTCGTTGTAACAAATGTAATAAGACCTACACCATAAAAGAAGTTAAAGAGAATGATATTGCCGTCAACCGATGGAAATAAGATTGGAGAGATTACAATGTTGAATAACAAAATATTGCGAGTTCTTTCTTTTCTTTGTGTTGTTGCTTGTTTAATGTCTTTGTTCGGTTGTTCAAAAGAAAAACCCAATGATGCCATTGTAACATTTCCCGAAGATGTTTCCACTATTGCTGATTTCAAGTGTGTATGTTCAATTGACCACGAAACAGAATTTGTTATAGAAGATGAAGATGCAAAAGCATTATACACATACATAATGGAGCAATGGGAAAAGGCAGAGGAAACTGAAATTGACAGAACCGAGCAAGATTACATATACCTTTCTTTCCAAGACGGAGAGCCTTTGCTTATTTTGAGTCAAGAACCCAAAGCAGAAATATCCGATGCTCTTGCAGTGTCAGACGAGCATTTTTACGGTGTCTTTTGGATTCACGAAAATGACTATATGGTCTTTACCGCTATGCCTATGACCTCTTTCCAAAAATATTATAAAATGCCTGAAGGTACATATAACAAGATTGCTGAAATGATAACAAAATAAAACTTGCACCAAGATAGATTTTAAGACAAAAAGAAAACCCCGAAAACCGTGATGGTTTCGGGGTTTTTGAATACTCTGTAAGATAAGTGATTATCTCTTTGAGAACTGAGGTGCACGACGAGCGCCTTTGAGACCGTATTTCTTTCTTTCTTTCATTCTGGGGTCACGAGTAAGGAGACCAGCTTTTTTAAGAACGGGACGAACATCATCTTCGGACTGAAGAAGTGCTCTTGCAATACCGTGACGGATTGCACCGGCCTGACCTGTAACGCCACCACCGTTAACGCGGCAAACAACGTCATACTTTTCAGTAGACTCTGTAAGAGCGAGAGGCTGACGAACGATAAGTTTGAGTGTTTCAAGACCGAAATAATCGTCGATATCCCTGTCGTTGATTGTTACCTTGCCTGTGCCGGGATATACACGAACACGAGCAACAGATTTTTTTCTTCTACCTGTGCCGTAGAAATAAGCTTTGCTTTCGTACATAATAATTGCCTCCTCCCTTAAAATTCTCTAACGATAGGCTTCTGAGCTGCCTGTTCGTGCTCTGCACCGGCATATACACGAAGACGAGCCATAGCTGCTCTACCGAGAGTGTTATCGGGGAGCATACCCTTAACGGCTTTCTGAACTGCGAATTCGGGTTTTTCTTTCATAAGAATACCGTATTTAACAGATTTCATATTGCCAACGTAGCCTGTGTGATGATGATAATATTTGTCCTCAAGTTTGTTACCTGTGAGAACTACTTTTGCAGCGTTGATGATGATAACGCTATCGCCGCAATCAGCGTGAGGAGCGAATGTGGGTTTGTGCTTACCACGAAGAAGAACAGCAGCTTCAACAGCAACTTCGCCGAGAGTTCTGCCTTCTGCGTCGAGTACATACCACTGGCGCTCAGTTTTGCCTTTAGGCATATAAGTAGACATAACAGTTACCTCCGATATAGTTTCGGGGCATAAAAACCCCGCATTGCCTTGATATATTATCACAGCAATACGGGAATGTCAACACTTTTTTTGAAAGATTTTTATATACCAAACACTATCTCTCGTTTTCTTCGTTTTTCTCGTTTTTTCATAGCGTTTTCTCATTCGGCAAATTCAAAAAAATGTACAATTTACAATACTTTTATTTGGCGAGTTTGCTATAATCTTTAACTATTTCTATACGGTTTTTACGACGCTTTCTTCTCTCACGTTCGTTCTTTGTTCCGAAGAAAAGAACTATCAAAATAACAACAATTATAATAACCGTAATAATAAAGGCTTTTGAACTCATAATTTTTTCAAGCCAGTTGAACATTGCCCAGAGATAGTTCTTTTTTACATCGTCCTGAGCTACGAGAGTTACCGAAGCTATATGGACACCTTCATAAACAATATTAGCTTTACCGATTACATCTCCCTTTTTAACGGGAGCGTCAACCTCATCAGGGAAGCCTTTTGCAAACTCGATTTTCATATTGTCTATATCAATATCTTTATGAACAACCGCGCTTATACTATCCTTAGGCACAAGGGCGACATAGTCATTTCCCCTACCGTATTTAACTGCAACTTCACCAACGTTATATGATGAATCGGCAAGTTCTTTAATCTTAACATTTGAGAAAGCCCATCTCAACATATATCGGCACATAAGGTAAGCAGTATTTCTACGCTCACCGTCGGCAACATATTGGTCATTACCCTTCATAGCGATGGATATATATGTATACCCGTCCTTGGTAGCGCTTGAAATAAGGCAACAACCAGCCTTGTCGGTTGTACCTGTCTTTAAACCGACCGCACCTTCGTAGTAATAATAGGAATAACTATTGAGCAATGGGTTTGTGTTATACAGATAACGTATATCACTCTTATTTGTAGCGGGCATTGTTTTACCGTATTTTGAAGATATCTTCTTGATATGGTCGTTAGCAAGTGCTTTTTTAGCAATTAAATACATATCACTTGCGGTAGTACGATTTTGTTTTTCACTGTCAAAGCCCTTAATAGTTTCATCGTCAAGACCGTGGGGATTGGCGAAATATGTGTTCTTACAGCCTAACTCTTTGACATAGGTATTCATCTCGGCAACAAAAGCGTCAATATCGCCATCACCGAAATACTCCGCAATTACAAGTGCCGCATCATTACCACTCACAAGAAACAGACAATAAAGGAGCATTTCAAAGGTAACCTGCTCCCCTGCTTTTAACCCTGCGATAGAGCTACCCGTACCGAGAAGGCTATCAATTGTTTTTTCGGAGCAAGTAATCACGGTTTGCAAATCATCACATTTGGAAAGTGCAACAAGTGCCGTTGTAACTTTTGCAAGGGATGCGGGTGCCGTAATCACATCGGCGTTTTTACTGTAAATAACAGTATCGGTATCCGCATTTACAAGAAGAGCAATATCGGTTTCATACTCGGGAGAATCAATATCATAATAACCATTCTTGGTTTTTACTGTATTTTCATCCTCGGTTGCAAGGCCAATAACCGATGTGGGTAAAGCGAATAATAAACAAAATATAAAAATCAGTAATTTTTTCATAGACAATCACCGTTAAATGTTATAGAATATAAATATACATTAATTAATGACAGTATAACATTTTTTTCGATAGAATTAAATACTATTTTAATAAAAAGGAGAATAAATTTATGGTTTTTATAACCGGTGACACACACGGTGACCCTAAAAGGCTTTCAAAAAGTGTTTTAAAAGACCTTAACGAAGGTGACACCCTCATTGTGTGCGGTGACTTCGGCTTTATATGGGATAGGTCAAAAGCGGAACAGAAGATATTAAAGTCCCTTTCAAAGAGAAAATATAATATTTGTTTCATTGACGGAACTCACGAAAACTTTGAACTTTTAAACGCTTACCCTACCACAAACTGGAATGGCGGTAAAGTTCATCAGATTTCTGATAATATCTATCACCTTATGCGTGGTCAGGTTTTCGTAATTGACGGACTGAAAATATTCACTATGGGTGGCGGTGAAAGTCCCGACCTTGAATCCCGTATTGAGGACAACCCTTGGTTAAAATACGAAATCCCCTCTAAGGAAGAATTACTTGAAGGTGCAACTAACCTTGAAAAACACGATTGTAAAATTGATGTTATTCTCACCCACGAGCCTTCATCTACAATAAAGAGTTTCCTTACCCTTGGTGAAAGCGATTCTGTACGCGTTACAACCCTTAACGCATACTTTGACGAACTTTCAAAATGCAGTGAATTCAGTCGTTGGTTCTTTGGCAGTTTACATCTTGATAAGTATATTTCCAATACTTATATTGGCGTTCACAAAGGAATAGTTAACGCTCATACAGGCGAAAGAGTAAAATTTTAAGATAAGGTGATAGCATGAAAGTCCGTAGGTTTTCATCTATTGCTATAAAAGTAAAACTCCGTAGGAAATCCTACGGAGTTACTTTTAATCTTTAATTCCGAACATAAACTTTAAAACACCACGTAAAAACTTAGGGCTTTGGTAAACTACAACTTTCATAAATCACCACTCCTTTATGTTTAATACATAATATGAGGATGATAAAAAAGTGTTACATTTGCCATTCTTTTAAGTCTTTTACGTCGTTGTACATTGAAACATAGCTCTCGTGACGGTTTTTATCAATCTCGCCATTATTCAGTGCTTCAAGAATAAGGCAACCCTTTTCCACGGTATGGGAACAAGAAGTGAATTTACATTTACCTAAGTATTCCTGAAATTCAGGGAAACAAAAAGGAAGGTTTTCTTTAACAATCACATCACTCGTCTGCTCAATATCCAATGACGAAAAACCGGGTGTATCTGCGACTAATCCATTATTAATGTGATAGAGAGTAACTTCACGCGTAGTGTGACGACCTCTGCCTAATTTATCGCTGATTTCGCCCGTAGCTAAAGAAAATCTTTCATCGATGCAGTTAAGAAGTGATGATTTACCAACACCTGTATTGCCTGTAAAAACCGTAATACCGTCACTAATCATTTCTTTTACTTTCTCGATACCCTCACCCGTTTTACAACAAACAGAAACTACATCAATACCCGCTTTACGATAAACTGATTCAAGTGCGGTAGTATCACCCAAATCACTTTTTGAAAAAATAACGCAGGGTTTAATACCTTTATCAACGGCGATTGCCGTCATTTTATCAATAACAAGAAGACTCGGCACAGGGTCCTTTACAGATGAAACTATAATTAAAGTATCAATATTAGCAACAGGCGGTCTTAAAAGAAAATTCTTTCTCTCACCTATTTCATCAATGGTATTTTCTTTACCCTCACGCACGGTAATGGTAACATTATCTCCCGCAAGAGGAGTAATTTTTTTCTTTCTGAATGCTCCACGTGCCTTACATTCATAAACTTCGCCGGCGGCTTCTACATAATAGAAGCCGCCGATACCTTTAATAATAACGCCGTTTAAAACTTTTTCCATACTTACTGTCCCGGATTTTCTGTATTTTGTTGCGTATCATCAGTATTCGCCTGTGCAACATAAAGAGTAATAGCAGTTGTCTTATCTACATTAGATTCTGAAGCTGCAGGTGACTGTACAATTACTGTACCCACCGGTTTATCACTTGGTAATTCGATAACCGAAACATTAGTGAAACCCGCTTCATTCAATTTAGCCAACGCCGCATCCTTATCAAGACCAACTACATCAACATAGAAAGAAACTGAATAGTAACGTTCATTTGTAGCGACAACAGGCTCTTTTGTAAAGTTGACGTTACATTCATAATAGAGTTTATCTTTGATGTAAACTTTAATAGTGGATGCAGGTGAATCACCTTTAGTTTCAATTGTATATTTCGTTATAGCGGAAGTATCAACACTATCATCCGCAATAACTTTATCATCTACATACAACTTAACATTAACAGTACCGACTTTTTGAGGAAGGTCAATAGTCTTTTTAAATGTAACCTCACCTGAACTAAGGGTCAGAATAACCTTATCCCCTTCTCTTACAGGCGAACCTTCCGCAGGTGACTGCATAACGACTCTATCTTTTTCGATAGTTGAATCAACAACTTCTTTTTTGCTTACTGTCAAACCCTGTTTCTTAAGAAGTTTTTCTGCTTCTGCAGCAGTTTTTCCGGTAACATCGGGCATTTTGAAAAGTTCGCCCTCATCTTCGTTAGCGGAATAATAAACTGTAACATCACTACCCGCAAATATACTCGAACCTGCCGCAGGTTTGGTTTTAATAACTTTACCTATGGGGTATTTGTCGTCATTAACAGGCTCTAAAATAACATTGAATCCCATTGATTCAAGGGTATTAACTGCTTCCTGATAATTAACATCGTCATCAAATTCCGGTACAATCTGTCCTTCGGCAGAAGTAGCAATATAAAGAATTATTACGCGACCCTTAGGCACCTTAGTACCCGCCTCAGGGTCTTGCTTGAAAACGCAACCCTCTTTACCATCGCTAAAAGGTTCGTAATGTGGTTCAAATTTAAATTTCTCGTTAAACTCTTCGTTGTCTTTGATTTCCTCAAGATAATTCATACCAATGAAATTATCTACTTCTACTTTTTTGCTTGTAAAAAGAGTTGGAACACCATCTTTGAGAACTGTTGCAACAAGTACGAAAAGGAATATAATAACCGCAAACGCAATACCCGCAACAACACCAATTACTTTAGTATTAACACGTTTTTGAGGTACCACATCCTGAACTGCATCAAACTCTTCCGAATTCACTTCTTCAAGTTTCATTCTTGCATCCGTTGATGGCGGCACGGTTTTTATAACCTGAGTTGAACCGACATTGTCAACAAAACGGGTTGGGGCATCATCCACAAATACAGTTCTGTAATCAAATTTAATGTCGGGGTTACGACGCAAATCCTCAATATCCATTAAGAACTCGGCGGCAGAACAATATCTGTCACGAGGATTTTTCTGTATAGCTTTCATTGTAATCTGTTCAAAGCCAACAGGAATATTGGGGTTTAATTTTCTCGGAGGGATAGCATTTTTGTTAACCTGCATAAGAGCAACCGAAACTGCACTATCCGCTTCAAAGGGCAATTTACCCGTTAACATCTCATATAAAAGAATACCTATGGAATAGATATCCGCCTTTTCGTCAGTGGGTTCGCCCTTAGCTTGTTCGGGACTGATATAGTGAACTGAACCGATGGCTTTTTCAGTCATAGTCTTAGTTTCGCCGTGACTAAAACGAGCTATACCAAAGTCGGCAACTTTAATTGTGCCATTTTCAAGGAGCATTATATTCTGGGGTTTTATGTCCCTATGAACAATGCCCTTATCATGAGCGTGTTGAAGAGCTTTAAGAATCTGATTCATAAAGAATAATGCTTCTTTCCAGTCAATAACACCGCGTTCTTCAATATATTCCTTAAGGGTAATCCCCTCAATATATTCCATAACAATATACTGTAATCTATCACCGAAACTAACATCAAAAACCTTTACGATATTAGGATGCGAAAGAACCGCAATTGCTTTAGACTCATTTTTAAATCTGCGACGGAACTCTTCATTCGCAAGATACTCGTCTTTAAGGACTTTAACAGCAACAATTCTGTCGTCGATATTGTCGTAGGCTTTATAAACAATAGCCATTCCGCCTACGCCGATAACGTCGTGTATCTCGTATCTTCCGTCTAATCTTTTACCCACATAATTTTCCATACTTACTCTCCTTGACTGTCAGCAAAAAGCAGAACCGCCGTTATATTATCACGGCTACCCGCTTCAATTGCTTTTTCAACAAGTTTTTCGGCTGAAGAACCTGCGTTTTCTTTAATTATTCCAAGCATCTCATCCGCTTCAAGAGAGCCACTTAAGCCATCCGTACAAATGAGAATACTTTTGTTTTTACCAACTTCGATTAAATCAAAATCCACATCAACAAAACTAAGAATACCTACGGCACGAGTTATAATGTTTCTGTCGGGATGAACTTTGGCTTCATCCTCGGTAATCTTACCTGTATCACAAAGATACTGAACCAAGGAATGGTCTTTTGTAACAAGTTCAATAGCATTATCAAAGACATAAGCCCTACTGTCACCCACGTGAGCAATAACCGCCATACCATTAACTACAATAACCGCAACAACCGTTGTACCCATACCACTAAGTTCACGGTTATTCTGTGCCTCAGTAAAAACTGCGGAGTTAGCCGCACAAATAGCAGAATTAAGCAAATTCCGGGCAGTTTTGAGTGTCATATTTTCACGGTAACCTCTTTTAATAGCCTCGCTTACCCTTTCAACACAGATTTTACTTGCTACCTGACCGCCTGAAACACCGCCCATACCATCACACACAACTGCCCATGCATCGCCATTTTCAAAAAGCCCTGCCTGATAATCGTCCTGATTAGAATCGCGGAATGCACCTATATCGGTTTTAGCTGAAATATTCACGGTGTTTCACCTCGCTTGTATAGTCAATTTTGATTTTCTTTAATTTTCTCACGGCGTAACTGACCGCAAGAAGCATTGATATCCGAACCTAAAGTTCGCCTCACAGTAACTGCGTGACCATCTTTTTCAAGGATGGATTTGAATAAATTAATACTCGAATCCGAACTACGTTCGTGACCTTTTTCGGGCACTTCGTTAGCAGGGATAAGGTTTATATGACAAAGAATACCTTTAAGTCGTTTTGAAAGTTCCCTTGCACATTCAGGGGTATCGTTTACCCCCTTCATCATTGCGTACTCAAAAGAAATACGCCTTGATGTTGTATCGGCATAAATCTTACACGCATTAAGAAGTTCCTCAATATTCCAACTCTTATTTACGGGCATTATTTTTGAACGGATTTCGTTATTAGGTGCGTGAAGAGATACTGAAAGGGTTAATTGTAAACGCTCGTTTAACAAATCATAAATACGCGGTACGATACCACTTGTAGATAATGATATGTGACGCATACCGATATTAAGACCTCGTTCATCACTGACAAGTTGAAGAAATTTCATAACATTGTCATAATTATCAAGTGGTTCACCCATACCCATCAGAACTATACGGGATATACGAAGTCCCAAATCCCTCTGAGCGGCATAAATCTGCCCCAATATCTCGGAGGGGGCAAGTTGACGCTTAAACCCACCGATACCTGATGCACAAAAAGCACAACCCATTTTACAACCAACCTGAGTTGAAACACATATTGTGTGGCCGTATTTGTAATCCATTACCACACACTCAAGGTACTCTCCATCAGGCAGAGAAAACAGGTATTTTACAGTATTATCATACTGCGAAACAAGTTTTTTTTCAATAGTACAAGAAAATATGACAAAATTGTCATTTAATTTATTAATTAAATCCTTTGAAATATTGGTCATTTCATCAAAGGAAGCAACGCATTTTTTATGTAACCAATCATAAATCTGTGTTGCTCTGAATTTAGGAAGTCCCATTTCTTTTAATTCAATGGACAATTCCTCAAAGTTCATTGAAACTATATCTTTTTTCATATTTCCTTACTTTCTTTCAAAAACGGCAATAAAAAAACCGTCACAATTATTTTTATGCATCATAAGTGTAAGATAGTCGCCCTCATCAACAGTTCGTTCTATCTCGGGTAAAACTTTAACAGTATAAAAATCCTCATTATCCTTCAAAAACGCATCGCAAATTTTTCGGTTTTCATTAGGATTTACTGAGCAGGTTGAATAAACAAGCCTACCACCCTTTTTTACATACTCGGAAGTGGTATTTAAAATTTTACGTTGAATTGGTAAAAGTTCTTTTATATCATCAAGTTTTTTATATTTTATTTCGGGCTTTTTACCTATGATACCCAATCCCGAACAAGGCACATCACACAAAACATAATCACATTCGGGTATTTCGGGATTAAAAATTGTGGCATCATTTACTATGGTTTTAACACAATTAAGACCCAACCTTTCGGCGCCATCTTTAATCAGTTTAGTTCTTGACTCATATATATCACAGGAATACAAATCCCCTTTATTTTCCATATACTGAGCCATAGTAAATGTTTTACCACCAGGAGCGGCACAAATATCAAGCACCTTTGAGTTTTCAGTTGGTGACAAGGCTTCAACACACAATTGCGAAGATATGTCCTCAACGTGGAAATAACCTTTTTTAAATGCATCCAACTCATAAACGGCTTTATTTACTTCAATTTCAAAAGCATTGGATAAAACAGTTTCCTTTACCGTTACACCCTCATTTTCCAATAAAGATTTTAGTTCATCAGGGGTTATTTTAACTGTATTTACCCTTATAAAAATCTTCTTAGGCTCAAGTGCAGATTTCAAGAAGGCTTCTGCATTTTCTTCACCATAGTGATAGGATAAAAATTTTACAAATTCTTCGGGTGCAGAATACAAAATACTTATTCTCTCGGTATTACTCAGGTCTTCGGGTAAATTAAATCCTACGTCCCCTACTTTTCTTAAAACCGCATTTACAAGACCTGATGCATAGTGGCATTTATTGACCTTCGTAAGTTTTACACTTTCGTTAACTGCAGCAGATGTGGGGATTTTATCAGAAAAAATTATCTGATAAACACCAAGACGTAAAATAACAAGAACATCTTTTTTTAATTTATTGATGGGTTGCTGAAGATTGCGTGAAATTATGTAATCAAGAGTAATTTTACGCTCGGTTACGCCGTAAACAAGACGGGAAATAAAAGCACAATCAGTGCTGTCGGGGCTATACGCCTTAACAGCACTGTCAACGGCAAGGTTTGAATAAGCCTTATCCCTTTCAATTTTCAAAAGAATTTCAAAAGCAATCTGTCGAGCAGGTTTACTCATTAACGTCTTCTCCCCGTAAATCTGAGTATTAATCTTAAAAGTTGAGCAAGGCTAAGGGCAAGAGCCGCAACGTAAGTCATAGCCGCAACTTTCAACACCTTTTGTGCACCTTGTTTTTCTTCGAAAGTCAGTAAATTATTAGATTCAATTACGCTTATGGCACGTCTACTTGCGTTAAATTCAACAGGAAGAGTTATAAACTGAAACAGAGCCGTAAAACCAAAGAATCCGATACCAATCCATACAAGAGGTTCAAAACTGAATATAACACCCGCAATCAATAAAGGAATTGACAATGCAGAGCCGATATTACAAACGGGTAAAATTAAATTCCTTATTTTAATCGGAGCATAACTTTCGGCATGTTGGGCTGCGTGACCCGCTTCGTGACAAGCGATACCAACCGCTGCAACAGAACAACCGTCAAATACACCCTCAGAAAGTTTTATAACCTTTTGGGTGGGGTCGTAACAGTCGGTCATATTACCGCCGATTTTCATTATATTGACATCATTAATTCCGTAATATTGTAACACCATATAAGCCGCTCTCGCACCTGTAATACGACGAGAGTTAGTAATTTTTGAATATTTTGAATATGTTGATTTCAACCACAACTGAACACCCATAGAGGCTAATATAACGGGTAAAATTAAAATAACGTAGTAATAATCAAAGAAACCATAGTAAAACGGTATATAACCACTTATAAATTCGCCCATAAAAACATCTCCGTTTTTTGTTTTTTATATTATTCTATACCGCAAAAATTAATTAATGAGAAATTTATTATTAACAAAATTTAAATTTATAATTAATTACCGAGAACAGTGCCATCCGCAACAGGATGACCTCTGAAGAAATCAGAAGCAGCCATTCGTTTTTTACCCTCATACTGAACTTCTTTAATAAAAACGGGGTTACCGTCACCGCAATATACAAGAAGACCGGTTTTGAGGATTTTCACACTACCGGGAAGTCCGCTACCCTGATTTGCAACAAGTTCGGAACTGAATAACTTGAGATTCTTGCCCTCAAGTACTGTCTGCGCAACGGGCCACGGGTCAAGACCGCGTATATGATTGTGAACTTCACATGCATTCTTAGACCAATCAACGGGTGACATTGTTTTATCAAGCATTGAGGCATATGTGCTCTGTGAATCATCTTGTTTTTCGGGTTTAAGTTCACCTTTTTCCAGTGAAACAAGGGTTTCGATAAGTAAATTCGCACCCATAACGGCGAGTCTGTCAAAAAGTTCGCCTGAAGTTTCATTCTCTCCAATTTCAGTTACAGTTTTAAGGAGCATATCCCCTGTATCAAGACCCTCATCCATCTGCATTGATGTAACACCCGCATATTTTTCACCATCAAGAACACATCTTTGAATAGGTGCCGCACCTCTGTATTTAGGTAAAAGAGAGCCATGAATGTTAATACAACCATACTGAGGAAACCGGAGAAAGTCCTTAGGTAAAATTTTACCGTATGCAACAACAATGACAATATCGGGCTTTAATTCTTCAAGAATTTTTACACCTTCACCATTTTTCAATGAATTGGGTTGAAAAACAGGAATATTGTTCTCAATAGCGAGAGTTTTAACAGGCGGAGGTGTTAAAATCGCCTTTCTTCCGACGGGCTTGTCAGGTTGAGTAAAAACACCTGCCACATCATAGCCTTTATCAATAAGTGCTTTTAAGGGTAAAACCGCAAAATCGGGTGTACCCATATAAACTATTTTCATATTAATCACCGCAAAAAATTACTCTGTATCCGCTCTGTAAAGGCACTCGCCTTCGTCAAGTTTATCTTTATATAAAATACCGTCAAGGTGGTCAAGTTCATGGCAAAAACAACGTGCTTTTAAGCCTTCACCTTTATACAAACACCATTTACCTTCGCGGTTTTGTGCCTTAACTTTTACAACCATGGGTCTTGTAACAGTACCGTAAAGTCCCGGAAGTGAAAGACAACCCTCAGTACCTGTCTGAGAACCTTCAACGCCTGTAATTTCAGGGTTTATAAGTTCAATGTAGTCACTTCTGTCCTCACTGACATCAATTACTACTACTCTTCTTAAAACGCCTACCTGAGGTGCTGCAAGACCAACACCTCCGGATTTATATAGCGTTTCCTTCATATCGTCCAACAAAACAAAAAGTCTGTCATTAAACTCCGTTACGGGACGTGAGGTTTTTCTGAGAATGGGGTCATCGTCAACCCTTATATTTCTGATAGCCATAATTAACTCCTAATTTATATCAATTACTGCACTTACACCGCTATTCTGTGAAGTACGCATATACTTTATAAGCAAATCCGACAACATACTGCGAAAACGCTTATTATTTTTACATTTTATAGTTAACACATATCTGAATTTATTACTGATTTTACCAACTCTCGGTTGAATAGGACCTAAAACATTAATTTTAACATCACTATAATCAGTACTTACTGCCTCTTTTAGCATTTCAAAGAAAGTTTTTGAGCCTGAATACGCCTTATTATTCAGTTCACTTGTAAATGTTACAGTACAAATATCACAGTAAGGCGGATAAACCATACTCTTTCTTATAATGCTTTCGGTTTTGTAGAAAGATTCATAATCCTGTGCAGCAGAAAGTTCAATAATATCATTATCGGGAAGAACGGTCTGAATGTAGGCTTTACCCTCACATTCACCCCTGCCCGACCTGCCTATAACCTGAGTAAGCAAATCGAAGGCTTTTTCACTACTTCTGAAATCATCATTGTAAAGTTGTTGGTCAATGGATATTATACCAACAAGAGTTACGCGAGGAAAATCAAGTCCCTTAGCCACCATCTGAGTACCCAAAAGAATATCGTACTCACCATTTGCAAAGGCTGTAAGTTTTTCCTGATAAGAATACCTTGCCATTGTAGTATCCGCATCCATTCGGAGAATACGGGCATTGGGGAAAATATCCGCAAGTTCATCCTCAATCTTCTGAGTGCCGAAACCTGCATAAGTTACTGATTTTTCGCCACATTCGGGACAAACATCGGTATAACTACGCGAATGGCCACAATAATGGCACATAAGACGTTTATTTGCACTATGATAGGTAAGAGATATACTGCAATTAGGGCAGGTTAAAACCGTCTTACAAGCACTACACAAAGCAAAGGTATTAAACCCACGTCTGTTCATAAGAAGTATCGCTTGTTGCTTTTTATCAAGACACTCTTCAATAGCCGAATACAACTCGTTACTGATAGCACCCTTGGTACCCGAAGTATCAACTGTAATTACCTGTGGTAAAACTGCTTTACCGTAGCGTTTATCAAGTTTAACAAGACCGTATCTGCCGTTAATAGCGTTTGTGTAGGTCTCAATTGACGGAGTTGCCGAAGCTAAAACAAGGAGTGCATTGTGATAAACGCATCTGAATTTAGCAATATCACGAGCGTGATATCTGGGTGACATTTCAGATTTATATGTATGCTCCTGCTCCTCGTCCATAACAATAAGTCCGAGGTTTTCAAAAGGTGCAAAAACCGCCGAACGTGTACCGATAGCAATTTTCGCATCACCATTCTTAACGCGTTTCCACTCGTCAATACGTTCACCTGCAGAAAGTGCACTATGGAAAACCGCTATACTGTCACCAAAATGAGAGTAAAAGATACCAAGTGTCTGGGGTGTAAGGGCTATTTCGGGAACCATTACAATAACACCCTTACCGTCGGATATGACCTGTTCAATAAGTTTGAGGAAAACCTGGGTTTTACCGCTCCCCGTCACACCGTAAAGAAGTGTTGCTGAGCCTTTACCACTTCTATACGAATTAAGCAATTCATCATAAGCCTTACTTTGTATTGTAGTAAGCTCGGGCGAAGGGGCTTTCTCACCATTTAAATTATATTTGGGTTTTCGGTAAAGTTCACTATCGAAAACTTCAACAAAACCCTTTTTTATAAGGGTGGTTATTACCGCCTGAGTAACACCGGTAAAATAACAAACTTCTTTAACAGATGCTCCGCCGATATCACGCAAAAGCGACATAACACTCTTTTGTTTTACGGTTAAGATAGGTAAAATCTCCTCAACTTCGGATTCACTTATATTCAAACGGACATTTTTAATAGTCAAATCACCCGTTTTACGCTTTGCATCCACATTGGTAATAAGAATACCTTTTTTAACTAATTTTTCTAAAACCGAGGCATCCGATAAACCTAAATCGGAAATAATCTTATCCTGCTTTATAAATTTGCATTTATCCTTAAGGTAATCATATATACGTTTTTCATCATCGGAAAGTTTAGAATAAACTGCTTCATCTACTTTCTGAGACATATAGGAAATAACGTAGTTGAGACCTATACCGGCGGGAAGCATTGCCTTTGCAGCCTCAAAAAGCGTACAAAAAGTATTCTCTTTAAGTCGGGTGACAAGTTCAAGCATTTCCTCATTAAACAACGGTTTTTTATCAATAACCGTTGAAATTGACTTTAACTTGAAACTGTCATCCGCCTCAAAAAGTGGCTTCACGGACAGTATAAGTCCCTGTTTTTTTCGATTACCGTTACCAAACGGCACCATTACCCTGCAACCCGGGAGCGCATACGGCTCAAGGTCAAAGGGTATTTTATAAGAGTAAGGTGCATCAAAATGATACACCAGACCCTCAACAGCTACTAAAGCAAAATAAGCTCCGGCACTCATAATCAGATGTGTGCGATTTCTTCGGGTTCAACAATTCTATACTTGTCTTCAAGTAAATCGTTAAGAGCAAGGCTTACCGCTTTGTCTGTTGTAATTACCTTATCCTCAAGGTTTTTGTTGGAAATTTCACGGGCACGTTTAGCAGTAGCCGTTACAAGAGAATAACGACTGATGTGTCCTGCAAGTACTTTACTAAGATCCTGATTAAGCATAATTATTTTCCTTTCGATTAAAAATCAATTCATATCATCTACAAGTGCTTTCATTCGTGAGAATTTATGAGTTTCAGCTTCAATAATTGAGCAAACCTTATCCGCACAAAGGCTAACACTGTCATTTACAACTATGTAGTCATATTCGCAGGCACGTTTTATTTCTTCTTTTGCTGTTGCGAAACGTTTATTAAAGGTTTCGTCGGTCTCAGTACCGCGACCCTTAAGACGGCTTTCAAGTTCTTCCATTGAAGGGGGTATAACAAAAATTGACACACATTCGGGGAAAACTTTACGAACATTTCCCGCACCTTCAACTTCAATTTTCAAAAACACATTTGAACCGCCATCGGTTAATTCTTCAATACGTTTTTTGGGTGTTCCGTAATAATTAGAGCCGTATTTAACGTATTCGAGGAAATATCCTTCAGTAATATTCTTTTCGAAAGTTTCAACATCAGTGAAGAAATAATCCACACCATCAACTTCACCCTCACGCATATCGCGGGTTGTAACCGAAATTGACTGTTGCATATTTATATCGCGTTTTTTTAGTTCCGCAAGAACTGTATCCTTACCGCTACCGGAAGGACCCGAAAAAACTATAATAAGACCTTTATTCTTCGAAACCAAAATCACGACCGCCTTTCTGGTCATTGAAACGCGCAAGAAGTTGCTCGGCACTTAAAAACGAAAGCACAACATTATCACTATCAGTAATAATAACACCTTTTGTTTTCCTGCCGTGGGTTGCATCCACAAGTTGCGCTCTTTCACGACACTCCTGAATCATTCTCTTTGCAGGGGCAGAATCCGGGCTAACTACTGCCACTACCCTGTCGGCATTTATAAGGTTGCCGAAACCAATATTAACAAGTTTCATAATTTTACTCTATATTCTGAATCTGTTCTCTGATTTTTTCAACTTCGGCTTTAATATCAATGACTCTACGTGCAATATCCACATCCTGAGCCTTTGAACCGATAGTATTTGCTTCACGGTTAATTTCCTGAACAAGGAAATCAAGTTTTCTGCCTATTGCCTCTTTTGATTCGAGCATTGTACGGAGTTGGTCGATGTGACTTCTGAGTCTTACGGTCTCCTCTGCAACGGCAACCTTGTCCGCATATATAGCCGCCTCGGTAAGTATACGTGATTCATCAATCTGAGTATCCCCGAGTACGTTTTTCATTCTTTCAAGAAGTTTTTCGGAATACTGTTTTACAGTTTCGGGAGAACGCTCCTCAATATATGAAACATTTTCAAGAATTGTTTCGGCTCTTGAAAGGACATCAATGCCAAGTTTTTTACCCTCAGTTTCTCGCATAGATACAAAGGCATCTAAAGCATCTTTTACTACGGGTTCAACTTTTGTCCAAAGGGCGTCCTCGTCAACAGGTGCTTTTGTAATAGAAAGAACATCGGAAAAACGAGCAATTGAAAGAGCAGTCAAATCATTTGAAAGACTGAAAGTATCGGCTATATTACCGATAGCATCAACATATCCCCTTGCAAGAGGTTCATTTACCGTTACAATAACACTATCATCGGCAGTTGACTCAATCTGTAACGAGCATTCTACCTTACCCCTTGAAATACCCGTTGAAAGGGTCGATTTAACCTTTTCTTCGAGGAATGAATATGTACGGGGCATTTTAGCATAAAACTCGAAATAACGGTGGTTAACACTGCGTATTTCAACGGTTATATTATAGCCTTCAACAGAAGCCTGAGCTCTGCCGAAGCCTGTCATACTTCTAATCATTTTAAACCCTCTTAAAATAAAATATTTATTCTTTATTATACTAAAGATATACTTTATTGTCAATTTTTATTGGGACTGTAAACGATGAACTTCATCTTCGGTAAGTTCACGCCATTTTCCCACCTTAAGCATACCCAATTTAACTGAGCCGATTGAGTTACGTTTAAGTCTTATAACTTCAAGGCTAACGGCTTCGCACATTTTACGAATCTGTCGGTTTCTGCCCTCGAAAATTGTAATTTCAAAGACACTGCGTCCTGCAGTTTTTTCAACAATTCTCACATTTGCGGGTAATGTTTCTCTGCCGTCACCGTCAATATCAATACCATTTTCCAGCTTTTCAATCTGGGCATCATTAATATTAGAACGTACTGTAACTCTATACGTTTTCGGAACCTGTTTTCTCGGATGCATTACCGCGTTAGCAAAAGCACCGTCGTTTGTAAGAAGAAGCATACCTTCAGAATCCCTGTCGAGTCTGCCTACGGGATAAACTGCCGCACCAACATCCTCAACTAATTCAGCAACACATTTTCTACCCAACTCGTCACTCATAGTGGTAACGTATCCTCTGGGTTTATTGAGCATAATATAATATTTTTGTTTAACCGCTACCACCTTTTTACCGTTTACGGTAACGGTATCTTTTTTAGGGTCAACCTTGTCGCCAATCTGAGCGATTTTACCATTGACGCGGACTTTACCCTGCTTAATCATTTCCTCCGCCTTCCTACGGGAAGCAACGGAGCATTCCGATAAATATTTTTGTAATCTTTCCTGTGCCATAATTCACGTCTGTCTCTACGACAGTCCTTCTTTAAATTTATTTTTTAGTTTTGTAAAAAAACTTGATTTTTCTTTTTTATCAATTACTTTTTCGGGCGCATCATCAGTAAAAATCAGTGATGAAGAATCAATAACTGTACCGTTTTTACTTACTAAATCCACCCTACCTGATATATCGCCTTTTTTAACACCAGCATACACGAATTTGGGAAGATATATAACCAACTCATAGTCCTCGTGTTTTTTTACGCAATGTAATTCCAACGGCGTTGCAAGTTCTACTTTCAAAGAACACGTTTCAGAGCCCACAACATCCACACAAATTCCCGATAATTCACAATCAGGATAACTCACCGCAGTATTATCAAAGGCGAAATTCATCATCTTGATATGGTCATTCCAATCATCGGGAGCCTTAAGGGTTACCGCTACATAAATAACCTTGCCCCTTTGTGCCGCCGTAACAAGGCAACGCCCTGATGCCTTGGTAAAACCCGTTTTAATACCCAAAGCACCCTCAAATTTTGAGAGAAACTTATTATGATTATAAAATGTACGCTTAACTGACTCTTTACCGAATGAAACATTGAGAGAAGATGCGGAGCAAATCTCCCTGAATTTTTCATTCTGAATTGCTGCCGAGCCTAAAAGTGCCATATCATAAGCGGTAGAATAATGTCCATCTTCCGTAAGTCCCGAAGGATTAAGAAAATTTGTTGAAAACATACCCAGTTCACGAGCTTTTTTATTCATAAGCTCCGCAAAACCCTCTTTATTACCGCCAATAGCCCTTGCCGTAACATTTGCCGCGTCATTACCGCTTTCAAGGAGCATCCCTTTAACAAGAGTTTCTACGGTGATTTTATCCCCTTCTTTAAGATAAATGGAAGTACCCTCAACGGCTATATCTTCCTTTTTCACGGTTACGCTATTTTTAAGTTTTTTGCTTTCAAGGGCAATTAAAGATGTCATTATCTTGGTTGTACTTGCAATACCGCGTTTCTCGTACGGATTTTTAGAGAATACAACTTCACCTGTAAGGGCGTTCATAACAATAGCAGATTCAGCCGAAACGGTAGGCTCCACACCATTGGCAAAAACCGCACACCAAGGCACCATAAAGCAAAAACACACCAAGACACAAAAGACTTTCTTTAGCAAAATTAACCACCTGCTTTCAAAGAATAATATGCAGGTGGTTATATTGTAATGAAAAATTATTCAGCAGTTACTTCTTCTGCAGGTTGGTCTTTATCTTTTTTTAATTTATCTGCAAGGTTAACAACCTTATCAAACATTTCGGGAATCATTGTAACGGCTCTTTCAGCAGCATTATCGTTAGAAACGATATGTCTGATTGAAACTTCACCGTCTTTAATTACAAGGAATGCAACGGGGTTAATTGTGATACCTGCACCACCTGCACCGCCGAAAAGTTCAACATTGTTCTTTGAGGGGAAATCAGAACCACCGGAAGCAAAACCATAAGTAACCTTTGAAATGGGAATGATAGTTAAACCATCGGGAAGGTTAATGGGTTCGCCGATAATTGTACTGACATCTACAAGGTTTCTTACTTTTTCGATTGTTGTGGAAAGAATTCCGTTTGCTGATTTTTCGCTCATTTGGAAGCACCATCCTTATTTATATTTCTTTTATTTTTTGTATTTTTTACCTCTGCCTCTGAGTTTTCAATAACCTCTTTTGCAGCGGATTTTACCGATTTACTTTTGTCACTTTTCTGTTTTGAGAAAATAACTTTAATTAAAACTTTGAATACAAGTCTTACAACAAGTGTCAAAACTGCATACAACACAACAAGTGGTGTAACGTGAAGTTTCGCGTAAACGTACGCTTCTGACTTTGTTGCAAGAAAATCAGGTGAAATATCGAAATCATAATTTTTCACCTTACAGGTAGAAACAAGCTTACCCAACACAGGGAAAAGCCACGAACAGAGTTTACCGTGCTTAATAGCCGTATCTGCCGCATCACTACCCGCGGTAATCATTGTTATGTAAAGTTCATCAACAACCAAATTTTTATAAAGACTACCAAAAAAGCTACCCAAAGATTTACCAACTGCTCTGAGCATTCTTTCGATACCGTCATACCCTTGGTCGAGGTATAATTGTTTAATTAAACTATTACCCTTAGGTTTACCTTTTTCCTTACCTTCTTCGTCGGTATCCGACTCCTCGGATTCATCGCCCTTCTTTTTCTTCTTTTTCTTTTTTTCCTTTTTGGGTTTAGACGTATCAACCAAAGTAAATTTCAGAAAAAGATATTTCAAGGTGACAACCGTTTTATCGGAATAGTCAATAATGAAGGATAAATTTATTGAAAAAAGGATGAAAACTACTACAACTATGCCAATAAGTGCATATAAAAACGGCATTATATCACCCCTTTAATTTATTAATTTTACTCTTCGGCTTTTTCCTGTGCCGAATCGTCAAATAATGACAACTGTCCGTTATCAACATCTGACATAAGGACTTCTTTATCTTCTTTGGGAAGTTCAGGAAGCTCCGAAAGACTATTGAGAGAAAAACATCTTAAAAAGTCGGATGTAGTACCGTATAAAACGGGACGTCCGGGAACATCAAGTCTCCCCTTTTCTTCAACGAGTCCACGTTGACAAAGTGTATTAACAACACCCGAACAATCAACGCCTCTGATCTGTTCTATGTAAGGTTTTGTAATAGGTTGGTTATAAGCGATAATGGCGAGAACTTCGAATGCCGCCTGTGATAAAGGTGCATTGCGTTTTAAATCAAGTACATTTCGTACCGCTTCAACATATTCCTTTTTACTACAAAGTTGATATTTTACATCAAGTTGCAATAAACAGATGCCACTATCTTCTGCACTGTATTTTTCATTAAGAGCATCTATACATAAAAGTATCTGCTCATCATCCATACCTAATGCGGTGGCTATTTTCGTATACTCAATAGGTTCGGCGGCGGCAAAAAGAACCGCTTCAACCGAAGCCACTTGTTTTTTATTAATCAAATACTCTCATTTCCTTCCAGAAGTTCTATCTGAACATCGTCACCGTCACCCGAAACGTAAATGGTCTTGTTCTTCGCAAGTTCAAGTACCGCAAGGAAAGCGGCTATTAAATCAGAACGGGACTCGGCTTGTTTATATAAATCAATTAATTTTGTTTTACGCTTTGTTTTAAGGGATTTAACTATTGACTCTATCTTGGACCCTACGGATACAATTTTACGTGTTACGATAGCCTTAAAGGTCTCAATAGGCGGAGGTAAACGACGTAATTTTTTACCTGCCGCAAGAGAATACGCACTTAATAACTCCGTAGGTTCGTGTAAACGTTTGTAAGAGTTGTCGGGTGATATATCCTCAGGATATGTTCTTACGGAATAATTGAAACCGTCGGTCATTGTTGAAAGCTTCGCCGCAAGGATTTTACAATCACGGTACTCAAGAAGTTCATCGCGTAATTCATTTTTTAGTTCTTCCGCCTCATCATAAACAGGAAGAAGCGATACAGTTTTAATATATACAAGACGAGCCGCCATTTCAAGGAACTCACTGGCAACATCCATATTTTCTTCCTGCATCTCGCGCACGTAAGAAACATACTGCTCAACAAGTTCGGAAATAGGGATATCATATATATCAATTTTATGTTTTGTAATAAGGTGCAAAAGCAAGTCCATCGGACCCTCAAACACCTCAAGTTTGTATGATATTTTTTCCATAAATCAACCTACAATAAAACCAAGTGGGAAAATTATTATAAATTCAAAAATATTGTAAACAAAATCAGAAATATATGAAAGGGGTTTCGAAAGAACACCCGTAAACAGTAACACCATAAGACCAAGAGAAATATAGCGTTCATACTGCATTATTTTAAAATATGCCTTTGTGGGAAGTAACGCCGTCAAAAGCCTTGAGCCATCAAGAGGCGGAATGGGTATCATATTAAATACGCCGAGACGGATATTAATAAGTGCCGCAAAGGTAAAGAACATACAGATGTATTCCAATGCAGAAACACCCGTTTTAAACATTACTATACTGAAAATCGCAGATAATAAAATATAAATGAAAGCCTGAATAAAATTACTGACAGGTCCCGCAAGTGCCACAAGAGCCATATCGCGTTTCGGCTTTTTAAAGTGACGCATTCTTACTTCGACGGGTTTGGCGTAACCAAAGCCGAAAAGGAATATCATTAAAATACCTATCGGGTCAACATGGGCAATGGGATTTATTGTTAATCTACCTCGAAGTTTCGGGGTATCATCGCCTAATTTTACCGCTACAAAAGCGTGAGCAAACTCGTGTAAGGGGGTTGCACATAAACAAACATAGGTAATGGATAAAATATAAACAATAAGGTCAATGGCTTCTAATTTGCCACGAAAGAAATCAAGAAAATAACTTATCATAAATCAAATCCACCTTATTTATATAATTCTACTATAAATAAATAAAAAGGTCAACAAAAATCAAATATTTACCTTGCGATTACTACCACTCTGTCAAAGTCGGAAGCATCTTTTATAACTTTCCCCTTTTCCGCCTTATCTACAAACAAAGAAAGAATGTCTTTCGCCTGTTCTTCACCGCATTCCATAGCGAGGTAACCGCCCCTGTTAATAAAGGGATACCATATTTCGGAAAGTGCTCTGTAAAATTCGAGACCGTCCTCACCCCCATCAAGGGCAAGTGTAGGTTCAAAAGCAATTTCAGGTTGCAAGGTTTCAATCTCGGCAGTTTTTATGTACGGAGGGTTCGAAAGAAGAATATCGGGTCTCGGAAGGCCTAAAAAACCGCTACTCTGAAGAGCGTCGCATTTCATAACAGTAACATTATCCGCACCTAAAAGCTCTTTATTCATTCGGGTATATTCCAAGGCTTTATCGGAAATATCAAGGCAATAAACCTTGGTTTTAGGGCAAAGTTTAGCAATACTAAGACCTATACAACCGCTACCGCAACATAAATCCATAACAACGCTATAACCGTGTTTCTGAATTTTATCAACGGCGAAATCAACTAAAATTTCAGTTTCGGGTCTTGGTATCAAAACACCTTCCCCTACTTTAAAAGAAAACTTGTGAAAATCCCACATACCGATAATGTACTGCAGAGGCTCATGATTACATCTTCTTTTGATACAATCATAAAAATGAATGAGTTTTATTTCATCAACCGCCGAACCTGAATTCATCAACAACTGAGTTTTATTATATCCAAAACAAAAAGCAACCAATTGTTGTGCATCAAATTCGGGACTGTCGCAACCTGCCTCGGTAAGTGTTTTTATGGATTCACGATAAACCGAATACAATGTTTTCAATTATTCTTATCCTCCGAATCAACGGTTTCTTCACTGTTATCACTTTCAACATCATCTAAAACCGCTTTGAGAGATTCAATACCAACTTCAATAATATCATCAGTAGGCTCATTAGTTGTGAGACGTTGCATCCAGAGACCCGGTGCCGCGAGGATTTTAACAAAAATATTGTCGTGTTTTCCCGCATATCTTATAAACTCGTAGCCGATACCGACTGTTAACGGAACAATCAATATTTTAATCGCCATCCAAAGGATTCTGTTTTCGTCAGCAGACAATGCAGGGAAAGCAACAACCAAAGCGGATGAAATAAGAATACTGATTATAAGAATTACAAAAATAAAACTTGTACCGCAACGAGGATGGAAACGCTTTTGTTTCTTAACATTTTCAACAGTGAGGGGTAAACCGCTTTCATAACAGAAAATAGATTTATGCTCCGCACCGTGATACATAAATACCCTTTTAATATCGGGCACTTTAGAAACAATCCATATATAAGCCACGAAAATAATCATTCTCATAAGACCTTCAAAAAGAGGATGGAAAGTAGCAAAATCAGGCTTAATAAGATATTTATCAACTACATCGACTAAAAATGTAGGAAGATAGAAGAACAAGCCGAACGCAAGTGCAACACCGAGTACAAGGGAAATACCCGTAACAACCGCCATCATTTTAGGTCCGAAATGGTCTGAAATCCACTTATCGAGTTTAGACATATTCTCGGGGTCAGTGTCATCATCAAGTCCGATTTTCTCGGCAGATTTTTCCATACACTTAAAGCCGAAAAGTAAACTTTCAATCATATTGAAAACACCGCGGATCAAAGGCCAACCTGCAGGTTTGAATTTATCACGGATGTGCTTGACTTCAAGTTCCTCCGTTTCAATTGTACCGTCGGGCAAACGCACGGACATTGCCGCACCCTTGGGGCCCTGCATCATAATACCCTCAATAAGGGCTTGTCCGCCAACGGAAATCATCGGCTTTTTATCATCTTTTTTCTTACTCATTTTCGTTCACCATCATTTCTTCGATAAGGGGTGTCACAGGCTCAACCTCAATTTTTTCAATAGGAAGAACAATTGTAACAGTAGTTCCAACATCGGGTTCACTTGCAATTTCAAACACACCATTGTGAAGTTTAATAATTTCATCAACAACAGCAAGTCCGATGCCCGAACCTCTTACCTGTATATTAGCCTTGTAAAATTTCTTTTTAACATTGGGCAAATCCTCAGGTGCAATACCGCAACCCGTGTCGGAAACGTTAATAGTTAACGCACCGTCATCAACTATTGCCTCAACATCCACAAGTCCACCTTGTTTATTATATTTAAAAGCGTTGTCAAGAATATTAACAAACACCTGTTTTATTCTATTGGGGTCACCCATCATAGGTGCGGGAATTTCGGGGGCATTGTAACTGATTTCAATACCCTCACGTTTTGAACGTTCTTTGAAAACGAAAACTGCTTCGTCCAATTCTGCGAGAACGTCAATTTTTTCAAGTCTTAAAGTCATACTTCCGTTCTGCATTCTTGAGAAATCAAGAAGTTCCTCAACCAAACGCGAAAGACGGTCCGCCTCGTTAATAATAACTTCAGTACCTCGACGGGATATTTCTCTGTCCTCACCGTCAAGTTCTTTGAGCATTTCGCCCCATCCCTTAATAGCCGTCAAAGGAGTACGTAATTCGTGGGAAACCGTAGAAATAAAGTCATTTTTAAGTTTATCCGAAACGGCAATTTCGGAAATCATAGTATTAATAGAATCCGCAAGTTCTGTAATTTCGTCGTTATCTTTACCCGTTGATTCAACTCGTACATCGTAATTACCCTCAGCAATAAGCTTCGCAGTATCGTTAATTTTACGAACAGGGGTAACGATAGTCTGTATAAAGAACACACCCGAAAGAGAAACGAAAAACAGAGCGATTATATAAACAACAAGAAGTATTAATATGAAACCAAAAATCTGACTATCAATACCTCGCATAGACGTCATAAACCTGACTGCACCCGAAAACTCACCATGGGAGTTTTTGGGTAAAACCATAGCAACGGAAATGATATGCTCGCCGTTTTCATTAAAACCGAACCACTTACATATTCCCGTAGTTGACTCTACCGCTCCGAGAACATCATCCATATCTTCCATTTTTTCATTAACGGCAAAGCCGGAAGATGAAACGGAAACTGAACCGTGTCGGTCAACAACCTGAACTTCAACTTTGGATTCGTCAGAGAAACTATCTATATATTCCTTGGCTTTTTGATTAAAAACATCATCACTTGCGTCAAGATAAGGTGTAAAGAATGTTGTAACACTCTCGTTTGCGTAACCCGAAACATAATTGGTAACATAGTTTCTGTAATACTGAACAACAAACAGAGAACAAGCAATAACTATAACAAATAAAATAAGTGCAGTAACAAGTAATGTATTTGTAGCCCAACGTTTGGTAATACCCGTAATTCCTTTACGCTCCGGTCGGTTTAAAATTCGTTTACGAAGTTCATTCTTTTGTTGGCTATCATCAGAAATATCACGCTTAAATTGAACTCTGCGACTAACGTTCTTTTCGTTCTTTTTTGTTGCGCCTTTTCGGGATAATTTGCTTTTTCCCATTACTTGTCACCTCCCCTATGTAAATATTTAATCAAATTAAATCCATTTATAACCCATACCCCAAACGGTTACAAGGTGTTTGGGTACTGAGGGTGCATCCTCTATTTTCATTCTAAGTCGACGAATATTAACGTCAACAACCTTTTCATCACCGTAATATAACTCGCCCCATACCTCTTTGAGAATATCATTTCGGCTAAGTGCCTTACCGGGGTTTGTAAAGAAATACTCAATTATCTGGAACTCAACCTGAGTCAATTCAATAAGCACATTATTTTTGTAAAGAGTTCTGTTCCTGAGATTAAGTTCAAAGGGACCTATAGTGATTTTATCCGCTCTTACGGGTGCTGCAGGAGTCTGTGTATTCATAGCAACACGACGATAAACACTATCAACACGAGCCATAAGCTCCGACGGTGAGAATGGCTTTGTAATATAGTCATCCGCCCCCATAAGAAGGCCCGAAACCTTGTCCATTTCCTGAGTTTTTGCAGTAAGCATAATTATACCTACAGTACCGCTGATACTTCTTAAGCGTTTGCAAACCTCAAGACCGTCAACATTGGGCATCATAATATCAAGAAGAACAACATCAAAGTCGCCATTCATCTGATTATAAGTATCTAAAGCCTCTTGTCCGTCACAGGTTTCGGTAACATCATAACCCGAACGTCTTAAAGTAATCGCTATAATCTCGCGGATGGCTGCTTCATCTTCTGCAATAAGAACTTTTTTCATAAAATTGCCTACTTTCAAACTTTAATAAACGAGGAAATCAAAATATCTTCGGTAATACCGTAATCCGCTCCATCGTCTGTAATTTCGTAATAATAAACACCTTCGTCGCACTCATAGAGAATTTCGCCATAAGGTGCATCATCCTTAACCTCACGGTATGCTATGGAGAATAATTCGTCACCGTATGATTTGTTGGCTTCGTTCCATTCACAAAACAGTAATGCCGTCTGTACCGAATCATAACGAATTGAAATTCTACCGTTCCAACTGAACCTCAGTAAGTATTCTTCGAGAGGATTATAAAGTGTTTGAACGTTATCCTGGTGATTATCGCCCTTAACGTCAATCCACTTAAGTAGAGTAAACGTATAAACATTATCGTAATCAGTTAATGAAAACTGTTTGGAATCACCTTTTAACGTGGTAATAACAGGAATCTCTATATTACCGTCATTATCAATATCCCTACTGAGTATTTTTGAGTTACGTACGGTTGTTATATTCGGCTCAGTTAATCCTCGTACAGGTTTTGAATTTTCAACATCCCAATAAACCATATCGGTAAACATCATTTTTTCGTTTTTGAGACAATCTATAAACAACCTTGAGTAAGATTTATCACCGGCTTTTATAACGTCACTCGAGATAGATTCGACAGATGTTATTGAACTGTCAATATTAATTTCAGAGTATTTTACAAGTTGCTTTTCGGGTGAAAGCGAGAAGAAACGTAAAATTGATTTTTGTATTTCAGCGGTATCGTCAATATAGACAATTACCAAATCATTCTTCAAGTCACCGTTAAAGTCAAGGAAACTCTTTGTGTTGCAGTATTCACTGCCTATTGACTCTAAAGTAAACGCACCGTCATTTGTAAAAAGCGGCTCGTATACACTTACAACTCGGGTAATCTTATTATCGAATAATGACCAACTGACAAAAATCTCACTGAAACCGTCACCGTCAAGGTCATTGAAGCATATATCAAAAACTCCGCTTCCCGCACCTTTTATATCGGCAGAAATCATCCACTCGTCATCAACGCACTCAAGCAGAGCCATTCTTACAGTGGACTCAACCGATGTATCGGAGTAGAAAACCAAAGCCTCATCAATACCATCGGCATTTATATCATAAAGTACGAAAGCCGTCTGGTAATCGCCCGATGCCGGAGTTTTTAACTGTACCATCTTGTCCTTCATAAGGGTGTTAAAGGCTTTCTGCACTTCACCGTTTTTACCTGATTGAACAGGCGGTGATAACAAACTCTCAACCGAGAAGAAATCAAGAGAGCAACCTGAACACATTACCACAAGAACTACGCACATAATCAATGCTATTATTTTTTTTATATTCATTTTGCCCTCCTTGACTAATTATTTTATTGTAAAGTTATTTCAATATCGTAAGTACCGTAAACCCAACAGGTGTCACTCTCAACAGTAATCAACGCGGGAATTACTACGGTTTCGCCTTCTTCTGCCTCAACCTGAGAAAGGTCAATTTCCAAGTAGATATTATCCTTGGTAATACCACTTAGTTCAGAATCAGGTCCTACAATCACTACGGAATTTGGATAATCGGAAATAGTGTAATCTAATTTTCCAGAATTATTGACTTTAATCTTATCCTGAGAAACACTGATATATTCTTGGGAGAAACCACTCATATCCACCGTTACTATAAACTCCTTGGCACCACCCTCGGCAACAGGAAGTTTATCGGAAGAAAATACAAATCTGTTATTAGTAGGTGAAAGAGTTTTAAAGTCAATAGTACCTACATCATAACTTGTTGCTTTCTCGTACTCATCAACGAAAATATTGAATGTTTCTTTAGCGGGTGAAATCTTATATTTTAAAGGACTTGCAACATAATTCTTAGGAATATTTTTGAAATTAACCGCAGTATTAACTGTTTTTGTTCTCAAAACAGGGATTGCAACAACGGTTCTTTCTACGCTCATTGAAAGATAATCGAAGTCGCTCTTATTTTTATCATCAAGGGGAACAATAGCAGTTTCGAGTGATAAATTTGAGTTCAATGATTTATCAAGAACACAATCAGCAACAACTTTTTCAATTCGGTTAACCTGAGTTGAAGGCCCTGTAATAACAACGGAAGGTTCTGACAAGGAAATCTCACCGCAAGTAAAACCGTCCTCAACAACGGGGAAACCGTCGGTAATAATATTGGGCTCAACCACAAACTGTACCGTTTTGGCAGTATCAAAATAAACGTCAATAGTTTTAGCAGAAACCGAAGAAATTGTATAAGATGCATTTTCGGAAACCGGCTCTGCTCTTAATTGTAATGTTCTGAAACCGGGAGCATCAACATTTGTTGTAACCGCAGTAACTACTATATCATCCGCTGAAAGGTTACCGGTTGATATCTGGTATTTTTTACCCTTAATTGTAACATCTACCACAAATTCCGACTCACCAAAAACCTCAAGACCAAACTGAGAAGGCACAGTATCATCAATAGTAACCTTAACGTCTTTGATAACCCTTGTAGTCTGAGGGCTAACGTTAATTACAACCAAAAGCCATATTACAACGGATATTAACAGTGAAAGAACAAAAACAAAAAGGTTGTTTTGAAAAAGTGAATTAAGCTTTTTTATTTTCATTCTTGTCACCGCCTTTTTTAGATTTCTTTATTTTCTTGATTTTTTCGGAAGGTTTGACCTTATCATTTGATTCTAAAAGTTCGCCCAAAAGTATTTCACGTAATTCGCCGTGCGCAACATCCCTTGAAAGAGAACCGTTTTTAGCAACTGAAATTTTACCCGTTTCCTCGGAAACTACAACAACAATTGCATCACCCTGTTCACTCATTCCGATTGCGGCTCTGTGACGTGTACCGAGTTCAGAATCAAGTGAATTATTCTGGGTAAGGGGTAAAATGCAACCTGCGGCATAAATCCTACCCTCTCTTACGATAACTGCACCGTCGTGTAAAGCAGAGTTTTTGAAGAATAAGCCGTTAAATAATTCCGATGAAGACTGAGCATCTACAATTGTACCCGTTTCGGCAATTTCCTGTAAAGAATCGGCACGTTCAAAAACAACAAGTGCGCCGGTTTTACTCTCACTCATATCCGCAGAAGCTTTACAGAAATCATTAACGGTGTTATTGACAGTCTTTTCGTAATCTACGTTATTCTTTAAATTGAACAAAGAAAAGCCTTTCAAAGACTGTTTGCCGAATCTTTCAAGGATTTTCCTGAGTTCGGGTGAGAAGAGAACTACAAGAATAATAAGACCGTTCTCAAAAAGCACTGACAAGAGATATTCACTTGCCTCCATCTGGCAAACTTTAACAAGCAAGTATATAACAGCAAGGAAAGCGATACCCTTTATTAACTGGAAAGTACGTGAACCACGCAAAAGTTTGATTCCCTCGTAAATAACGATTGCTACGAGTAAAATGTCAAGTAAATCTGACACAAAGTTAAAACTCATAATGGCACCCGCAAGCTTATCAAAATATCCTGATATAACTTCCATAATTTTACGCTCCCTTGCCGAAAAGATTATAATTAAACCGATTTTAACAAATATATTGTAATTATATCATATAAATTCGTTAATTGCAATTTTTCTTATTAAATTTAATAGAATATTTATATCTTTTTTATTGGTGTTAAATGATGGTGAAATTCTGACCGTTCCCGTTTGTTTCGTACCAAAAAAATCGTGTGCCAAAGGCGAACAATGAAAGCCCCCTCTGACGGCAACTGAATTCTTATCAAGTACCGAGCAAACAGTTTCGCTGTGTTTACCTTCTATATTGAAACTCAATACAGGAGCAAAAGACTCTGAATTTCTTTTTCCCT
Source organism: Oscillospiraceae bacterium (assembly GCA_015066345.1). GTDB lineage: Bacteria > Bacillota > Clostridia > Oscillospirales > Acutalibacteraceae > DTU089. The sequence goes on along the minus strand of SVOQ01000016.1, from coordinate 12,273 downwards.
CGTATAATTTAACGCCACTGATGTTTTTTAAGCCGTTAAAAATCGTGTTACAAATATAATTTTCCTCTTTAAAAATCCGCTCAACTCCCATAGATTTCACAACCTTAATCCCCTGCTTAAGACCGCATATTCCGGGTACATTTAATGTACCGCTTTCAAGTCTGTCAGGGTATTCTGACGGTTGCGATAAATCAAAGGAACGAGAACCCGTACCCCCCTGAACAAGTGGTGTAAAATCCAAACCATTGTGCAATAAAGCACCCGTACCCATTGGACCGAGGAGACCTTTGTGACCGGGAATGCAAAGGCAATCAATATGCATTTTCTTCATACTGATGGGAATAATCCCCGCCCCCTGAGCACCGTCAACAAAGAATAAAGCACCTGATTTATGGGCAATTTCTCCTAATTCTGCAATAGGCAGAATTCTTCCAAAAACATTTGAAACTGCCGTTACGACACATAATCTTGTGTTATCTTTAATAGCATTTTTGAAGTTTTTAAGAGTTATATCTTTATTGTCGCTTACATCAAAAACCGAATAGGTTATAATGCCTCTTTCTTTCAAAAACTGCAACGGTCTTACTACCGAATTGTGTTCAAAAGAAGATATAACAACGTGATCCCCTTCTTTTAAAACACCTTTAATTGCTATATTCAAAGCCTCGGTACAGTTACCCGTAAAAGAGACAAATTCACCGCCGTAACCATCAAAAAACTCATTGATGATTTCACGGGTTTCATATACCTCACAAGCAGTTTTAACCGATAATTTATGACCGCTTCTACCGGGGTTTGCTCCATAATTTATAAATGAATTTTTAACTGCATTTATTACGGTCTGAGGCTTAGGATAACTTGTAGCCGCATTGTCAAGATAAATCATAAAACCTCCCCCAAGTCAACGGTACCTGTGACTTTAATTCTATTTCTTTTTAATATTTCAAAACACTTTTTATCAAGATTATTTACATAAATAACATAACCGCACCCCTCATCATCTTCGGGATGAGGATTGCGGGTCAGATAAGCTTTATAGCCATTTTTTTGCAATAGGTCACGTCCCTTCATTGCGTAGGTTACGGAGGTGACCTTTATGCCTTTTTTGCTCATAAAAAAGACCCTCCCATATTATGACGCACCCTCAGAGCGAGAGTCCTTGTACATAATATGCAAGGGTTTTTAAAAGTTTACTTTTCTATAAGACACACACAGTGGGCTGAAATGCCCTCTTTCCTGCCTGTAAAACCGAGTTTTTCTTCGGTTGTTGCTTTGACGCTTATAAAATCAACATCAACATTAAGTGCATCCGCAATATTAGAACGCATAGTGTCAATATATGGTGCCATTTTAGGCATCTGAGCAATAACCGTAGCATCAATATTAACTACCTTGTAGCCTAAAGAATTAACCAAAGCACTCACATTCTTTAATAAAACGATACTGTCCGCACCTTTATAACGAGGGTCAGTATCAGGAAAATGTTTACCGATATCACCCAAAGCGGCAGCACCTAAGAGACTATCGGAAATTGCGTGTAAAAGCACATCAGCGTCCGAGTGTCCGAGCAGTCCTTTTTCGCAAGGAATGTCAACACCGCCAATTATACATTTACGATTTTCCGCAAATGCGTGTACATCATAACCGTGACCAATTCTTAACATTAAATCACCTTATTTACAAAGATTTTCAAGACAAGCAAGTTTAACGGAAACAGTAAGAACTTTAACCGCTTTCGAAAGCACTTCAGGTGTGGGGAATGTAGGAGCAATACGGATATTACTGTCTGTGGGGTCCTTACCATAAGGGAATGTTGCACCAACGTTTGTGAGGGTTACACCTGCTTCTTTACAAAGAACACCAACTCTTGATGCACTACCACCCGTAACATCAAGACTTATGAAATAACCGCCGTTAGGTACATTCCACTCTGCAATACCGAGACCGCAAAGGTCCGCATTAAGAGTGTCAATAACCGCGTCAAACTTAGGCTTAAGGATTTTTGCGTGAAGCTGCATATGAGCTTTGATACCCTCTACATCCTTAAAGAATTTAACGTGACGAAGCATATTAACTTTATCGTAACTGATAGCCTGAATTGTAAGTCTTTTAAGGATATTCTTAATATTATCAACGGATGAAACAAGACAGGAAACACCCGCGCCGGGATATGAAATCTTAGAAGTTGAAGCAACTTCAATTACCATATCTTTATTCTTTTCGGGAAGAATATCAAAAATATTAACAAGTTCATCAGTTGTATCTGTAAGGTCGTGAACAATATAAGCGTTATCCCAGATAATTCTGAAGTCTTTAGCAGCAGTATCAAGGTTTGCAATTCTCTTAACTGTTTCAGCAGAGAATGTTATACCCTGAGGATTGGAATACTTAGGAACGCAGAACATACCCTTAACAGAACTGTCTTTAACTGCTTCCTCAATTACATCCATATCAGGACCATCCGCCGTCATAGGAACATTAATCATTTTAATCCCGAAAAACTCGCAGATAGCAAAGTGACGGTCGTAACCGGGACAAGGACAAAGGAATTTAACCTCACCCTGTTGTGACCAAGGTGTAAAACCAACGCCCTGATACATACACTGAGAAACGAAATCGAACATTAAAGCAAGGCTTGAGTTACCGCCAACAATTACATTTTCAGGTTTAACTTCAAGAAGGTCTGCAAAGAGTTTCTTGCACTCGGGGATACCGTCAAGCATACCGTAGTTACGCACATCAAGACCCGATTCACATTTAAAATCGCCGTCATCAAGAACTTTGAGCATTCCGTCGGAAATATCAAGTTGGTCCGCACCGGGCTTACCACGTGACATATCAATGGAAAGACCCTGAGCCTTTATTTCTTCGTATTCTTTTTTTACTGATTCAAGCTCCGCCTGTAACTCGGCAGCAGACATTGAAAGATAAGATTTTGCCATAAATTTACTCCTAAATCGGTTGTATTAATCAGAATTCCGCAGTACCTGTTGTTCTGGGGAAAGGAAGAACGTCACGGATATTTGAAATACCGGTCATATACATAATGAGACGTTCGAAACCAAGACCGAAACCTGCGTGATGAGTACCACCGTAACGGCGAAGGTCAAGATACCACCAGTAATCTTCTTCATTAAGACCAAGTTCTTTGATTCTGTCAAGAAGTACATCAAGACGTTCCTCACGTTGAGAACCACCGATAATTTCACCGATACCCATAACAAGAAGGTCGGCTGCAGCAACAGTTTTACCGTCATCATTAAGACGCATATAGAAGGCCTTGATTTCCTTGGGATAATCCGTTACGAAAACAGGTTTCTTGAAAACTTCTTCAGTGAGATATCTCTCGTGCTCGGTCTGAAGGTCGCAACCCCAATGAGCCTTAAACTGGAAGTTATCATTATTCTTTTCAAGTTCTTTAATTGCATCTGTGTAGCTTACACGTGCGAAATCAGAATTTGCAACAGTTGTAAGACGCTCAATGAGACCCTTATCAATGAATTTATTGCAGAATTCAAGTTCCTGTGAGCAATGCTCGAGAACGTATTTAATAACGAATTTAATCATATCTTCTGCAAGGTCCATATCGTCGTTAAGGTCCGCAAAAGCAATTTCGGGTTCAATCATCCAGAACTCGGCTGCGTGACGTTGAGTATAAGAACGCTCCGCTCTGAAGGTAGGACCGAAAGTATAAATCTTACCAAAGGACTGAGCCATAATTTCGCCCTCAAGCTGACCTGAAACAGTAAGGAAAGCGGGTTTTCCGAAGAAATCCTGTGAGTAATCAACTTTACCGTCTTCGGTAGTGGGCACATTATCAAGGTCAAAAGATGTTACGCGGAACATCTCACCTGCACCCTCACAGTCGCTACAAGAAATAAGGGGTGTATGAGCGTACATAAAGCCCCTCTCCTGGAAGAATTTATGAATAGCATAAGCCGCAACTGAACGCACTCTGAATGCGGCAGAATAAGTATTTGCTCTGGGGCGAAGATGACCCACTGTACGAAGATACTCAAGGGTATGACGTTTTTTCTGAAGAGGATAATCGGGAGTTGACTCACCCTCAATAGTAATCTCGGTAGCGTTGATTTCAAAGGGCTGAGCCGCATCGGGAGTAATAATAAGATTACCCTTTACAATAACCGCCGCACCAACGTTGATTTTACAAATCTCTTTGAAATTAGAGATTTTAGCATCTTCAAAAACTACCTGTAAACCTTTGAAACAACCACCGTCGTTAATTTCAAGGAAACCGATTGCTTTTGATGCACGTTGCGTTTTAACCCAACCGCAAACGGTAATTTCTCCATCAGCAAATTGCTCGGCATTTTTGTACAATTCAGCAATTTCAACACGTTTCATCTTGTTAGCCTCCAAATTTGTGCCCGAAAGCACGATAAAATATTCACAAAATAACATTTATTGTTTTAAAATGCACATATAGAATGCATTATAGCAAAAAATACTGACTTTGTAAACTCTTTTTACATTATATTGTAAAATTTTTATTTTGATTGTGGCACAAAGGCTATTGTATATTGTCTTAAAATGATTTATAATGTCATAGTAAAAAAACGGAAAGGCGGTCGATTTTTTGAAAAGCAAGAAACTTGCCGTTATCGGCGGTGGTGCATCAGGCGTTGTTGCTGCTATTGAATCAAAATACGCTGACGAAACAATTGATGTCACTATTTTTGAGCGTTTACCGAAAGTTTTAAAAAAGATTCTTGCAACAGGTAACGGCAGATGCAACTTCACTAACGAAAATCTTTCGCCCGTTCATTTTTACGGTGATACGCTGTTTCTAAGAAAGGTTTTAACCTCATCTTATGCGGATACTGAAAATTATTTCCGCACTTCAGGGTTATTATCATACAACGAGGATGGCAGAATCTATCCACGCTCACAACAAGCCACATCCTTAAGAGATATACTTGTAGAAAAACTTAATGATTTATCAATTAACATTAAAACCGACTGTCAAGTAACTAACCTGAAAAAGTTAAATAATGGTTTCAATATCAATGGCGAATACTTTGACGCGGTTATTATTTCGGGTGGCGGTAAAGCATCACCCGTACAAGGCTCGGATGGGTCCTGTTACAGTTTACTTGAGAGTGTAGGTCACACTAAAACACTTCTCTACCCTGCCCTTTGCGGACTTACTACAAAGGATAAATGCCTGAATTCATTAAAAGGTGTTCGTGCCGAAGGAAAGGCTAATTTATACGCCAACAAAAAACAATTAGGAGAAGAAAGTGGCGAAATTCAATTTACCGATAAGGGTATTTCGGGTATCCCCGTTATGAATCTTTCCCATCTCTGTAAAAACTACAATAACCTTAGTATTTCAATAGACTTTTGTGAGGATATCTCCGAAACGGAGCTTTTCGAACACATAAACAGTATTAAATCCACCTCACCCGACCGCGAAACTGAAACTGTTTTAAGCGGATTACTTAATTCAAAATTAGGCTTTGCGGTTATGAATAAATCGAATATAAAGCCCCATACAAAAATAAAAGATTTAAACCGAAACCAAATTAAAAATCTTTGTGACATATTGAAAAATTTCACTTTAGAAATTAACGGTACAAGGGGTTTTGACACGGCACAGATTACCTGCGGTGGTATCAAAACCGAAGAAATCTCACCCGATAATATGATGTCAAAAATAATTCCCGGTCTTTTTGTCTGTGGCGAAATTCTTGACATTCACGGTGACTGCGGAGGATATAACCTGCATCTTGCGTGGACCACTGGCAGAATTGCGGGTAACGGTGCCGCAGAATATTTAACAAACAAGGAATAATTTATGATCAGATTAAACGAACTTAAAATGCCCTTGGGTGCAACAGAGGATGAAGTAAAACTCGCCGCCGCCAAGGCTTTGAAAATAAAAGAACGGGATATTAAAGAATTCACTCTCGCAAGACGTTCAATTGACTCTCGTAAAAAAGATAACATAATTCTCGTTTATTCCGTTGAAATTGAAACGGACCTTAATGAAGAAAAAATCATTGCGGGTTTTGCACCCAACAAAGCAATGATTACTAAAAAATACAATTATGAAGTCCCCGCTCCCAAACGTAATTTCCCCCTTCGCCCTGTTGTGGCGGGTTTTGGTCCTGCGGGTATGTTTGCGGCTCTCACTCTCGCAAAAGCGGGGCTTTGCCCCATTGTTTTAGAACGCGGTGCGGATGTTGACAAAAGAACAGAAGATGTAAATACTTTCTGGACAAGTCGTAAACTTGATACCGAATCCAATGTACAATTCGGTGAAGGTGGTGCAGGTACATTCTCGGACGGTAAATTAACCACGGGTATAAAAGACCCCCGTTGCAGAGAAGTGTTTTTAAGATTCGCCGAGTTCGGTGCACCCGCAGAGATTTTATATTCCGCAACGCCCCATATAGGTACGGATAAACTTAAAACGGTTGTAAAAAATCTCCGCGAAGAAATTATTAAACTCGGTGGTGAAGTTAAATTCAACACAAAACTCGTTGATATTATCACTGCAAACGGATTTGTTCAGGGTGTAAGCTACGAAAATCCCGACGGGTCAATCAGTGATATTGAAACGGATGCACTCATACTTGCAATTGGTCACTCCGCAAGAGATACTTTTGAACTTGTCCACAAAAAAGGTCTTGAAATCACTCAAAAGCCCTTTTCGGTAGGCACAAGAATTGAACATCCTCAGGAGCATATAAATAAGGCTCAGTATGGTCAATTTTGGAATTCCCCCCTACTCCCTGCGGCAGATTATAAATTAGCCTGTCACCCACCCCACGGCAGAGGACTTTACACATTCTGTATGTGTCCCGGTGGTACGGTTGTTGCCGCATCAAGTGAAGATGGCGGTATGGTTGTTAACGGTATGAGCGAATACGCCCGTGACAAAGAAAACGCAAACTGTGCTTTACTTGTAGGCATTGAGCCACCATTCGACACCGACCATCCTCTCGCAGGTATGTACTTACAAAGGGAAATTGAACAGAAAGCCTTTAAATCAGGCGGTGGCGACTACACCGCACCCGCACAATTATTGGGCGATTTTATGAAAAATCAGGCTTCAACAAGACTTGGTGCAGTTAACCCCTCCTGTCCCACGGGTGTTACAATGACTGATATACGTCAGGTTCTCCCTAAAAAAGTTACGGATACCATTGCAGGGGCAATATATGATTTTGATAAAAAACTAAATGGATTTAACCTATACGATGCGGTTCTTACCGCTCCCGAATCAAGAAGTTCATCACCAATACGTATTTGCCGTGATGAATTCTTCCAAGCCACAAGGCTCCGCGGTCTTTACCCCTCGGGCGAAGGTGCAGGATATGCCGGAGGTATTGTTTCCGCAGCAGTTGACGGCATACGTTGTGCCGAAGCGGTTTTAAGCGGCGAATTTTAAGTCTTAAAAATCACCTTAAGGAATATATTTCCTTGAGGTGATTTTTTTGAAATTTAAGGTTTTATCCTTTAACTCTACAATATTTTTTATGGCGTTATTGATAGGTTTAGGCTTTTCAGGTGCTATGACTATAACAGGAATTTGTACTAACTCCACAACAAAAAAACTTCCGATATACTCAGTTGAAACAGATGAAAAGAAAATTGCCGTTACATTTGATGCCGCCTGGAGTGCTGAGGACACGGATTTGATATTGAATATTTTAAAAAAGCACAAAGTTAAGGCAACGGTTTTCATAGTTGGTGATTGGGTCAGAAAGAACCCTGACGCTGTAAAGAAATTTTACGATAACGGACACGAAATAGGAAACCACTCGGATACTCATACCCTATTCGGTAACATAAGCGAAGAAAAAATCAGAAATGAAATCGAAAACTGTAACGCGGAAATTGAGAAAATAACGGGCACAAAGCCTAAAGTTTTAAGAGCACCAAGCGGTGATTATAATAACAAAAGTATTGAAATAACCGAAAGCTATAATATGAAAATGATACAATGGGATGTTGACAGCCTTGACTGGAAAAAACTAAGTGTAGATGAAATGTATAATCGTGTTATAGAAAAAACGCAGAATGGCTCAATTATCTTATTTCACAACGGAGTTGAAAACACACCCGAAGCGCTTGATAAAATCCTCACTGAATTAGAAAAAGACGGCTACAAATTCGTAACCGTCAGTGAATTGATTTATTGGGAAAATTATGAGATTGACCATACGGGTAGGCAATTCCCCCGAAAATAGTTAATTCGTACCTTAAACACTTGGTATAACCGGTGCAATAACATTCGGTGCGCCATCATTAAATGACGTTATATCAGTAAGCGATGCTGTATCCCATCCTGAACAATCCAATGTTAATTGAGCACAATCTTTGAACATTGAGCGCATAGTTTTAACCTTTGATGTGTTAAAGTTTTCAGGCAAAATAATATTAGATAATTTACCACAACCTTCAAAATTCTTGTTCATATTATCAATATTAGAAACATCAAAGCCACTGATATCAAGTGTAACCAATGAATTACAACTCAAGAATGTGGAGTTAAAAGCCAACAACTTATTCGCTCCAAATTTTACAGAATTTAAAGATGAACAACCACTAAATGCAGATGCAATATTTATACTTTTTCCTGAAAAAACAGTCATATCTATGGTTTCCATCGAGTTACAATTATAATACATATTCAAACAATAAATGCTGGTTTTATTCTGGGAGGCATCCTTCGGGAAATACACTTTTTCAAGAGAATTACAATTATAGAAAATATTTGTATATTTATTTACATCAATTAAATCAATGGCTCTTAAATCTATGGTTTTTAATTCTTTACAACCTGAAAACACATTCATCATATCTGTTGGTTTCACATTCTTAAAATGTGTTAAATCAACAGATTTCAATTTATTACAATTTTTAAACATCCCAGACATATTTGTAATGTTTTCTACATTAAGGTTTTCAAAACCTACAAATTCAACCAAGTTAGTAAAATTCAAAAACATTTCCGAGGAATTACTGTTTGCAAAGAGACCGTTTTCATTCCCACATACAAACAATTCAGTTCCTACTCTGTAAACGACTACTTGGTTATTGTCGGATATACTTGCATCCCACGACTCATCATAAAAAGTTGGAGTATAGTTATTATCGAAAGTAATCTTGGTTATTGTTTTTTTATCAGCGGTGCCACAATACCATGAGCCTCCGCTTTTAAGAATGCTCGAATTCTTATTAACTATCGTACCGGTTGAATCAAAATATGTATTTTCTTCTATAGTTTTTAATTCTGTATCTAAGTTGTACGAAGCGATAGGCAAAAATTTGCCCGAAACAAAATCTCTACCCTTTAATACAACATTGTCCTCATACACATCTACAACATAACCTTGACTTGCATTATAATCGGCAACCAACTCGCCATTTGATATACCTTTAGGATATGCCAATGACGGCACATGAACGCTATGGCAACCAAAAATGTAGTCATAATTATTCATTTTATTTTCCAACTGCAATTCAAACTTTTGATGACTATGACCATGAAAATATATAACATTACTATAATGTGAAAGCAAACTATAAAAAACAGTTCCCTGGGTATTATCTAACATATCCCCTTCGCTATCTAAATTGACAGCATCACCACTACCATCCCCCGGAAATAAATGCATAAACAAAAAACAACGTTTATTTCTATTTTTTTCTAAAATTTCATAAAGCCACTGTAACTCACCATCGGCAAATTCACAACCTTCGTGGACATCATACATACCTAACATTATGTATACATCATTATCTTTCTCAAAAGAATAATACAAATCTTGGCCTGTATATGGTTTTAAACCATCCATTTCCAAAGGGGCAAACGGCGCGTTTGCATCATGATTTCCCGAAATAGCATAAACCGGCTTGGATGTATTTTCATCTACAATTTTCTTATAAAGCGAAAGGTTTGTTTCGGTACCACCTAATGATAGGTCACCGCATACTGTAGTAAACTCAATATCTTTCTCATTTTCAAAGTACTGTAACGCATTTATCAAATCATCCTCAGCCGTTTTAGAACCTATATGCGTATCTGAAATTGCAGCAAAGGAATACTTCTTTTCACCTAAATTCGCGGGTTTCAAATCATTTATACTATAAGTGCCTATCTTTTCATCACAAGAATTATATACACCAATAGAGGTAGCTTGAGTCGGTGCACAATTCACCTTATTAAAACCATTATAACAGCATTCATCGTCTTCAACATTTACTGAACCGATAATATCATAATCTTCTAATACACCGCTATCATTTTCATATTTGAGAACATAATTATCACAAGGAAAGTTTGATAAAATCAACCTATTATCATCTGATATTTTTAGTTTAGGCTCTTCACCCAAAACACCGCGAACAAATAATTTGAAATCAAGAGCAGATAATGATCCATCTTTATTAATGTCTATAAAGTCAAGTTCAAATTCAGATGAATTTCCGGTTGCAACTTCTCGTTCGGCAATAAAACAGTCCAGAACATCCGCTACTCCATCTTCATTCAGATCATACAATTGATTCGCACCGGTAGTGCTACTCAAACAGACGGAAAGCACAATAAAGCAAATAATTGATAGAGTTATTTTTTTCTTCATTAAATCACCCTTCTGATACAAAAAATACAAGTACCAAAAGCATTTTATCTGTATTACAGATAAAAGTCAATATCTGTTTTACAGATATGCATAATAAAATCGGTGATTGAAATGGTATTTAAAAACTTAAGAGCAATCCGTGAAGATAGAGATATTCGACAAAAAGATATGGCAGCGTATCTTAATGTATCACAAAACACTTATTCACAATACGAAACCGGAGTAATTGCACTTACTGCTGAAGTTTTAATTAAACTGTCAAACTTTTATGATGTAAGCATAGATTACCTTTTGGATCAAACCGATAATCCCGAACGACAAAAAATCAGCTGAAATCCAAAAACTTTAGTTCATTTTTGTTATAATAAAAAAAGACGGCTACGAATTCGTAACCGTCAGCAAACTTATTTATTGGGATAAATATAAGATAGACCATAGTGGTAGGCAGATTAAAGTTTAGTTGTTATTCGCTTGAACATTTCATTAATTTTATCGTATTCACAAGCAAATGACTCCGCACTGGCAATAATCATTTCTTCAGGTGAAACAGACGAAAAATCAACTCTATAGCCTGCATTCAAAGCAAGGTATTCTATAAACAATCTTTGGGTTCTGCCATTCCCCTCTCTGAAAGGGTGCAAAACATTAATTTCGCTGAGATAATAAGCTAATCTTTCCGCAATATTATTGCAATTCTTCAAATAATTTTCTTTCTTCAAAGAAGAGAAAACAGTATCAGCATAAGATTCTAAATTCTCCCACAAGCAAAACTGATTTCCTTTTGAAATATTAACGTGGCGAATCTCTCCCGCCCACTCATATATATCTTCAAAAAGGAACTTGTGAATTTTCTTTAAATGTGAAAAATCAAAATCACCCTCAATAATGTTTTGCTTTGCGTAAGCTAATTTAATTGAGGTTATTTCTCGTTCAGCGATTGCTAAATCTTCTGAATTAGTAATATTAAGTTTATTTTTCAAAACATTAGAGTCAGGATAACAATACTCAACATCCCGCTCATAATCATAACTGTAGCTCTTCATAACTTACGCATTAACCTTATGTTTTTTTAGCAATTCGTTAATCATACTGTCAAGCATTTTAGGATTATTAAGACATACAGAAATACGTTCTTTATCCGCAGAAGTAAGTGGTAAACCCTCCATAGACATTGAACTATCAACTTCGTTTATAATGCGTTCAACTTCACTCATAAAATGCACCTCAATTTCATTTATATTATATCATAAATGTACTGACATATCAACTGTAAATCATAAAAAGACGGCTACAAATTCGTAACCGTCAGTGAGCTTATTTATTGGGAAAGTTACAAGATTGACCATACGGGCAAGCAGTATCGTGTTCATGATACGCAATAAAAACATCATCAGTATTCAATATTGCATTATCCAATATTTCAACGCATTTTTTATCCGTACATATTTCGGAAACCTCGTAAATTGCTTCACAAAGTATGCCAAACATTTCCCTATACATTTCTACTTCGTTTTTCAAATTTTTTCTCCTAAAATAAATAAACATCCACCCGCCAAGCGGGTGGTTTTTCATATGCGGGCATAGCCCTATGTTCTTCGCGTATGCGTAAACGCATAAGTACGGTCTGCCAGTTGCGTAAGATTGTTACTTGCTACCC
>SVOQ01000015.1 GCA_015066345.1 Oscillospiraceae bacterium | reverse complement strand
TTTTGCCAAAATTGTATCACGGCGAATTTTCCATAAACCACGGCAACGATTATGCTCAAAAAATAAGAGATATCATCAGTATTTAACAAATTCCAATTTATCGAACTAAAAAATATAACATAGGGAGTTGATTTTGGTCAGCTCCTTTCTTTGACTTATGCAGTAAAGTTTTTTATATGAATGTAACTGTGGAAATGTTGTGCAATGTGTGATATAATGATGTGGCGAATTGGAGTTTATGTAGCATAGAACAGGAGGGAAAATAATGGGTAATACAACGAAAAGACCTTTATGGCAGAAAATTCTGATGATTCTTCTTGGTGGGCTTCTTCTTGGCTTTTTGTGGCGTCTTCGCGGTTCGCGTGGCTGGGGCTCGGAAGCAGGTGTGTTTAATGTAGGTTTTGTTTACCTGCTTTTTATCACAACTGTTATGGGTGAACGCAAAAAGCTTGATTTAGGATGGCTTTCCTTAACGGCTATGTCTTTTATTCTGACAGTACCCAGTTGGGGAACAATGGTAAATCAGATAACGGGGGTTATCCGTGAGAGCGAAGTGGAGGGTGCAGAGCATTTCTTCAGATATATTTCACCTGTGTCAGGAGCATTTATGATGTGTTGCGTAGGCTTGGGCATGGCAGGTATTTACGCAGTGCTGTTGGGCAGGGCTTTCAGCTCTCACCAATGGAAAGTGAAGGATTTCCTTTTTGTTATTGGTGCTTTCCTGGTTTTTGACACAGTTTCCAAAGCGAGTTTTTCCCATTGGATTGTGGGACTTCTTCAGCCCGGGGCTGTGGAGCTGTTTGAGGAAGGTCTTGAAATAGCAGGTGAAGAGGGTTCTGTATATCAGGTATACATGCAACATTTCGCTGATATTTCCTGGGGTAAAAAGATTATCGGAGGCAGAAATTATTTCTCCGAAATTCAGGCTGTTTCTTCCGCTATCAGAGCCTTGGGTGCAATACTTGCCACAAGATTTATTGTTAAAGACAAGGTTGCTGCAAAAGTGGGTGCTCTTGTATGCGGTGCATTCGGTATTTCTATAACAGTATCGAACTTGTTCTTCTTTTTTGCAAACGGTGGTTACCGTCAGCTTGGTGCACAGTATGAGGGTGACTTTTTATACGCCTGGTCTTGTTGGGAATATTTTACAGGATTTATTGCAGGTGTTATAATTACCGCAGTTCTTTTATCCTTGAAAAAAAGCGAGGACGTTCCCGAAATTGCATTTTCAAGGCTTCCCGAAAAGCCAAAGAAAATACTTGTGTTCTTAGCGGGATTTATAGGTACGGTAGGCGTGAACCTTGTCCGTCCTGTTGCAAGGCGTTTTGAAGATAGCTCCGATACAGTATACATAATTGCAATAGTAGTGGCGGTTATTTTAACTGCAATTCTCATAGGGTTGCTTACTAAAAAAGCAGGTATCAATGCAGAAAAAAAGGGTATGGAATGGCTTTCAAGGATTTTGCTTCCTGTATTTGTAGGGTTTATGTTCTTGTCGTATTTCTTCGTCGCTTCTGCGGAACACAGGGCAATAGTTGAGGTGTTTACATTACATAATATACTCGTTATTATTTCAGCGGTGTCGGTACTTGCGTATTCTCTTGTGTTACTGAAAAAATCAAAGGTGTAAAATATATAAGAGCAGATTTCGGTCTGCTCTTTTCTTTGTATTATGCAGTAAAATTTTTTACATTTGAAATTGTATTTGGTATATGTTGAAATTTTATGTTAACTATTCAAAGTTGACATATTAAGTGCGTTATGTTAATATAATGTTGCAAATCTGAATAGTTATTTTTCAGGAGGAGTTATGAGGATTACGCAATTTGACAGCGAAAAAGCAATTTTACAAGAATTTGGAAATCGTATAAAACAATATAGGATTTCCTTGAATATTACACAGCATCAGCTTGCTCAGAGATGTGGCGTTTCGGTAACTACATTAATGCGTATAGAAAATGGTGATGATACAAAGTGGTCTGCCATAATTAAAATTTTATCGGAATTTAATTTATTGGATAATCTTGATATGCTTATTCCTGAACCTAAACCTGATTACAAAGCGATGTTTGAAGAAAAAGCAATCAGAAAACGCGCAAGACCTGACAAGAAGGCTTCAAACGATACTTGGGTCTGGGGAGAAGACAGGGAGGATGATGAAGATTGAAAAAAGTAAATACTGTTCGTGTTAGAATGTGGGGTACTACTGTAGGTTATCTTCATCAGGAGGATAATGGTTTAGTAGGGTTTCAGTATGATGATGAGTTTTTGAAAAGTAATATTGAAATTTCACCTGTTACAATGCCGTTATCAAACGTTACCTATTCTTTCCGTAGCTTGCCGGAACAAACCTTTTACGGACTTCCGGGTATGGTTGCAGATTCGCTTCCTGACAGATTCGGTAACATTGTTATCAACAGATATTTAGAAAGTCAGGGAAGAGCGCCTGATAGCTTATCTGTTATAGAAAGGCTTTGTTATACAGGCAAAAGAGGTATGGGTGCTTTGGAATACGAGCCTTCCCGGGAAATCGGAGCGATAGACGAGCCTGTTGACCTTGACGCTTTAACAATACTTGCTTCTGAAATACTTTCTGAAAAAGAGAATATTCATATTGAAGAAAATGATCGTCTTATGTCTCAGTTGATGGAATGCAGTTCTTCTGTTGGCGGAGCAAGAGCTAAGACTCTTATAGCATGGAATCCTGAAACAAACGATATCCGTTCAGGTCAGATTGAAGCAGGTAAAGGCTATGAATATTGGTTATTAAAATTTGATAGTATTAAAAACAACAGGGATAAGGACACTCGTCCTGATGATAGCGAATATACTAAGATTGAATATGCCTATTATCTTATGGCTGTTGAAGCGGGTATAGAAATGAGTGAATGTAAGCTTTACAAAGAAAAAGGAAAAGCTCATTTTATGACAAAGCGTTTTGACAGAACAGGTAAAAACGGCAGGAAGCTGCACATGCAAACGCTTTGCGCTTTAGCTCATATGGACTTTAATTCACCAATGATTTATTCCTACGAGGATGCTTTTTCTGTAATGAAGAAGCTTAAGCTTCCTTATAGCGACTACATTCAATTATTTAAACGAATGGTCTTCAATGAATATGCTAAAAACTATGATGACCATACCAAAAACATATCATTCCTTATGGATAAAAAAGGTGTCTGGTCTTTATCACCTGCTTACGATGTAACCTTTGCATACAGAAAAGACAGTCAATGGGTTAAGGCTCATCAGATGCTTATTAACGGAAAGGCTGACAACATAACAAAAGATGATATGTTGATGGTTGCTGAAAAGGTGGGTATCAAAAAATCTGATGCAGAAAAAAGTATTGAGCAAGTAAAAAATGCTGTTTCAAAATGGGAATTCTTTGCAAGGCAAACGGAAATGTCAGAAAGAAATATTGAGAGAATAAAAACAATTTTAGGGTTGTAATTTTAAATTCGTACACCTGCCGTTTGGCAGGTGTTTTTCTTTGAATTATGCAGTAAAGTTTTTTACATGAATGTAACTGTGGAAATGTGGCGGAAGATATGGTATAATGGGATTAATGCATTAGATTCCGGAGGGGAGAGAATTGATACAAAAAGTAAATTTGAAAGAGAATGCAAATATGATCGATGAATTATTCTGCTATAAGAGAGTAGGCACATTGAATAATCATATGCTAAATGTATTGCAGGCTGAAAACAGAACTTTAGATTTTCATGTACACGAAAATTCTGATGAAATGTTTTACTGTATTGAGGGAGAATTTGACATTGAATTTGAGGACGGATTAACACATTTGTGTGAAGGTGATTTTATAATCATTCCCAAAGGAACGAAGCATCGCCCCATATGTAAGGAATTGGTTAAATGCCTTTTGATTGAAGTTGAGGGAACCCTTAATAAAGAAAATACGGGAGGAACATACACATCATAAGGAGATATAAATAAGAATTTGAGGGATAGGGTAATATGCAGTACGCAATTGAATTGTTTTTCGATAAAGATTTGGAAGAAAAGCTTTATAATTTAGCCAAAAGAGTAGCAGATGAAAAATTGAGCACAAAGTTTTTGGAATGGAAAACCAGACCTCATATTACATTAGCGTGTTTTAATGATTTGAATGAAGAAAAATGTATAAAACAATTAAAACGATTTGCAAAGACTCATAAGCAAATGCCTGCATGTTTGGGTTCTATTGGAATGTTTAATGATACAAGAGCAATTTTTGCATCTCCTGTTATGACTGAGGATATGTATCGGTTTCAGAGAGAATTACATAAATATATGCGAGGTTTTGATACGAAAGGATGGGAATGGTATCTTCCCAACAGATGGGTACCGCACTGTACTTTAGCTATGACTCAGGAGGATGACGAAGAAGTTTTCTATAAAGCCGGCACTTTATTATTGCATGAGTTTGAAAGTTGGGTTGGTAAGTTCTCTTCAATAGGATTAATTAAAATAACTTTTCCTGTAGAAGAAATTTACACTGTTGATTTGAAGGCCTGAACATAGTAGGACAAATTCCAATTAATCGAACTGATAGCAACAGCAAGTTGCTGTTCAAACTACAATCCTTATCCTTGTCTGCACCTATGAAGAAAATGGCGAAAATCCTGAATTGGTCGTGTATAAAAAAAGATAAAGAAATTCACTTTGATTAGAGTGGATAAAGCATATCCGAACCAGATTTTGGGATAGTCTTTTCCACTCATATTTCGTTAAAATACTCGTAAATCCGTCAGGATTTACTGCGTTTTTGCCTCATCTGAGCGAAAAATACTTAATCACAAAATTCTCCGACCTTAAATGGATGAGGTTTCGAGGAATTTTGGTCGTATTTGACTGCAGACAGGCTGGCGCCTTTCAAGGGCAAATCGGGCAAAAGTACCGAAACCTCGCCGTTTAAGGCTGGTTCGGATACGCTTTACCCACTCTAACTAATTTTTTAACTGCTCTCACTTTTGGAGGGCAGTTTCTTTTTATTAGAGCCTCCATCTGAATAAGCAGGAGAATATGTATTCAGGTTGATTTGTTTGATAGGGTTGTGGTATAATTTTTATAAACAATATTTTTAAAGTGAGTTTGTTATGGAATTTAATGAGAAATTACAACAGCTTCGAAAACAAAAAGAAATTACTCAAGAAGAACTTGCAGAGGCTATTTATGTTTCACGAACTGCAATTTCAAAATGGGAATCAGGCAGAGGTTATCCAAGCATTGATTCATTGAAGGCATTATCTGAATTTTTCGGAATAACGATTGATGAACTTCTGTCAGGTGAGGAGTTACTTATAATAGCTGAAGAAGATACGAATCAAAAGCGAAATTATTTTCGTGATTTAGTATTCGGATTGCTTGACATTTGTATAGCGATGTTCTTTTTTGTTCCGTTCTTCGGTCAGGCTGCAAATGAAAGTGTACAAGCAGTATCACTGTTGTCATTTATTGAAATATCGTTCTATTTGCGAATTGTTTATTTTGCTATTGTAATTTCAATTATTTCGATGGGAATTTTAACACTTGCTTTGCAAAAATGTCAGAATACATTTTGGATTAAAAATAAAAGTAAAATTTCTTTAATATTAAACACAGTGGGAATACTGATTTTTATCATTAGCACGCAACCTTATGCAGCAGCTTTTATGTTCGTATTGCTCATTATTAAGGCGTTGTTGCTTATAAAATGGTAATGATACGGAAAGTGTCGTTCGTGTGACATCCCGTTTCTTGTGGTTGTTCCAGCCTTCCTTTAAACTTAATTCAGGCGAAAGCCAAATATTTAAAAGGTAGGTTGATAAAAATGACAAAAAACAATCAAAAGACTCTTTATACCGCAATCAGCATGATTGTGGGATTTGCGTTGTGGACGATAGTAATTCAATTTATTGATATTAAAGCAATCGGTCCTCAAAACTCTGCTGTCGGATTTGCAACACTTAATCAGTTTGTTCATAATCTTACAGGTGTTAATATGTCGCTTTATACGATTACCGATTGGTTAGGTCTGGTTCCGCTCGGTTTCGCTATGGGATTTGCTTTGCTTGGATTTATACAGTGGATTAAGAGAAAGCGAATTCTGAAAGTTGATTACAGTATTCTTGTTCTCGGCGGTTTTTATGTTCTTGTAATTGCAATGTACATTTTCTTTGAACTGTTTGTTGTAAACTACAGACCAATACTGGTAAACGGTATTTTGGAAGCATCTTATCCGTCGACAACCACTATGCTTGTAATGTGTATTATGCCGACAACAATTATGCAATTTAATAATCGTATCAAAAATGAAACTCTGAAAAAGCTTATTTCATTGTCAATCATTGTTTTTATTCTTTTTATGGTTATCGGCAGAATTCTTTCAGGTGTACATTGGATTACTGATATAATTGGCGGTGCAATACTCAGTTGTGGACTTGTAATGCTGTATTGTTTTGTCAGCAAACTTAAATTTTTAGACAGATAATCCTGCCTTCGGGTTTGATTATAAATATTATTTTTAAAGGAGATTGCTTTTTGAGAAAAACAATCAAGACAGTGGAGATTGTGTTTTAACCGAGGAGGTTTGTAAATACAATCGCACAAGCCTCCCACATTGAAGGTCAACAATTTTCAGGAGGAAAAACAATGAATAAAAATGACTTAATGATTCGTAATGAAAGAAAAGAAGAACAAAGAGAAGTTGAAAATCTTGTAAGGGAATCATTTTGGAATGTGTACCGTCCCGGTTGCCTTGAGCATTATGTACTCAACCAACTTCGTAATGATGATGCATTCATTCCCGAACTTGACTTTGTTATGGAAAAGGACGGCAAAATCATAGGACAAAATATGTTTATGAATGCTGTTATCCAATCCGATGATGGCAGGTATATTCCAATCGTGACAATGGGTCCTATCTGTATTGCAAATGAACTGAAGCGTCAGGGTTATGGTAAAATCCTGCTTGACTATTCTCTGGAAAAAGCAACGGGAATGGGCTTTGGTGCAATATGCTTTGAAGGTGACATTGGCTTTTATGGCAAAAGCGGTTTTACTTATGCCGGTGAATTCGGCATTCGTTACCACGATTTACCCGAAGATGCAGATGCATCATTCTTCCTTTGCAAGGAACTGAAAAAAGGTTATCTCAAAGGTGTTACAGGTAAATACACTCCGCCACAGGGATATTTTGTAAATGAAGATGAGGCACAGGAGTTTGACAAGCAGTTCCCGCCGAAAGAAAAATTGAAGCTTCCAACGCAGCTTTTCTGAAGGACGAATAAAACAAGGGCAGTGTACCTCGGTGCACTGCCTGATGTTTTCTTATTCTTTGTATTATGCAGTTGAATTTTTTGTACATAAATGTAACTGTGGAAATGTGGCGGAAGGTATGGTATAATGGGGTTGACAAATTTAAATTTGTAGATATGAGCAAATGTTTACGTAAAGAATAGGAGGAAAGATAATGCAAACTATCGTTAAATTTTTGATTACACTTTTCACAACCGTTTCGATTTTCTGTTCAAATCTGGTGTTTCCCGGAACAGTTTATCCCGAAAGTAAGAATTTTGATTTTTCGTATCTTGAATATCCCGATGAGGCAATAATTACTCTTGAAGAGGCAGGACTTACCGAGCAGGAACTTGTAGGCAGAGCATCGGCTCAGCTTCCTGAATATGTACAGTCCGGCGGATATGACGATATAAACGGCATAACAATATCGCCTTATTACACCGCAAAGGTAAGCGGAGAGGAAATTCCTGTTTATGCTTCAGTGGTTTTCATACGTGTTGACGATACGGGTACTCTCCACTCATTCTCTGAAATTTATGTTGATTCAAGCGAGGAGTTTTCTTTCAATATTGAGATAACCGGTGCTGATGTAGAGCTTAAAAATGCCATTGTGTTACCTGAATCACACGGTGTAGAGGCACAGTGTAAAAACAACACCGTAAAAGCATCAATCAATAAAACGGGTGTCTATACCTTCCTTTTTAACGACGCAAATCAATACTACGGCTATACTCTTATGGTACGTGAAAAGGTTGATGAGGATAAAGAAATTGCGGCATACATAGAGGAATACGGAGAGGATAACGTCTGGGTTCTTGATAAAGGCGTGTATGAGTACGATTACGTCAACCTGGTTGGTAACAAAAATCTTGTTATTTATCTGCGCGAGGGTGCTTATGTGATTGCAAACCACCTTTTTGATATTGATTGCGCCGAGGATGAAAATAAATACTTAGAGCCTACTGCTCCCGGAGATAATGCTTTCGGACTTACAAGGTATCCTTTTATCAATTTCTATAAATGCGAAAACATAACTCTCGCCGGTAGAGGTGTAATTGATATGACACGTCTTGACAGACGAGAGAGAAGGGGAGTTGTTTTCACTAATTGTAATGACGTTACCGTTAAAGATGTGAAAATTATCAACTCGCCCGAATGGTCATTTATTTCGTATTGCTGTACCGATGTTGATATAGACAATGTTGATATCATCGGCAACCGTGGTAACTGCGACGGCTTTGCAATCTGCAACAGCCACAACGTAAGCATTGATAACTGCTTTGCGAGAGTAGCGGATGACACCTTTGAGGTAAAGGCTCTCGGCGGTACAATGGACAGTAAAAGCATCACATTCACAAATTGCATTGCCTGGGGTGGATATGCAAGATGCTTCGGTATCACGGGGGAAGTCAACAAGAGGATTTCCGATGTGACTTTCCGTGACTGTGCTGTAATTTACCGTGACGGTATATGGGATAACGACAGAATCGGCTCGCTTGTTGTTGTAGCGGAGCAGACCGAGGGTAGCATTGACGGAGTTCTTTTTGAAAATATTGAAATATTCCGTGACGAGGGCAGACCGATTCTTGTGAAGATTTATGATGAGGAAGCGGAGAATTTTGAAATTAAAAATGTTGTTTTCAGAAATGTTTCCTACACTTCATATATGAGCCCGAAAATTGCAGGTACTGACAGCAACACAAACACAGTTCAGGTTGAGCTTGACGGTATTACAGCTAACGGAAATAAACTGCAATCTCCGGAAATAAGGTTCATTATCGGTAAGCATTGTGAAGTAACTTCTAAATAATTTGTGGGATTGGTAAATGAGAATTTTGCGAATAGACGTGAGGGGAGGTAGCCTGAGTGTTTGAATACAGAATCACCAAGTATAACCCTGCTAATCGTATAGACGGACGATATGCAGTAGATGAGTGGACCAGCTTTAGCGATGTTGGAAAAAGTTTTGGCAAAACTGAGCTAACATACGCAAAATATCTGGACACAGAAAATGCGTATATTGATTGCTGTATAGACTTGTTGTCAAAAGCACAGATACTTAGCCTTTCTGTTGAGCAAGCGGAATGTTATTCAAAAGACATTTATCTTCCATCGACTGTTTCTGATGTTGCTGAGATGCGTAAACTTATTTCTGCATGCCTTCGCGAACAGTGTTGGTTTAAACTAACAGGCAAAAATTTCTTTATCCATTTTGGTTATGATTACTACATGTACATTGGCTCGGTGCTGCCTACTGTGGTAGTTGAAAAAACTGCCACAAAATACGGTCTTTTTTGTGAGCAATACCCCAGCCCTCACAATATATCGGAGGAATGAGTGTTTTTCACATTTCAGTAAAATCCAAATTGAAGATATAAGTAAATGTTGGCGTAAAGAACAGAAGGAGAAGCAATGGCAAAATTAGAGCAGGTTCTTAATGGTGATTTCGGACAGATTTTGAAGACAATAGAAAACGGAATACTGAATGGTAGTATGTCGGCTACTCTTGAAGATTCCAGCGATATTTGTGATGGTGATGCCAGATGCAGTGTTCGTGTTTTTGAAAGATACAGTTATGCTGGTGGTAACCGTGTGAGTATGAATGTTACATTGTTTCAAAATGCCGGTGGACCTATTTATCTTTCTGCAATTACATCGGGCGGAAGCCAGGCTGTTCTGTTCAAAGTTAATACTTTTGGCGAAGAGGCTTTCCTTGATAAGTTGAGAGAATTGTTGTGATTTAATTAAACTTGAATTTGCAGAGTAGGAGAAAATGTTGCGGTTATTTATACCTGCCTTCGAAGGCGGGGGGACCGTCTTGAAATGAATTATTTATACGAATAGGTATCAAGCGAGCCAGTTGTAGAGTGTAGAATTAAGTTTAGCGGAACGGTGGGTGGTTCTCGACACGACATCAGGCGTGTCGTTGAATCGTAAGATTCAATTGCAATATACTTACCGAGAACAATAAATTTGTTACAGTTTCACCTTACGGTGAAAAGACGCTCAGAAGTTCGCGTCAAGAACTCTCCACCACCCAACTAAATTTATTTTTATTCTTTATTATTTGGCACGCTTGAAACTTTGATTTAATCCCAAATTAATAAAAAGGTGGTCCCCCTCTCTTCGAAGAGAGGCAGGACTACAACAAATTGCTTTTTCTATCAAGTAAATACTGATTTGCAGTTTTCTATTAAAAATGGTAACGACCACATAAAGCTCACAGATAGAGTCGTACTATATGAAAACAGTGTAGAATTCAGCTTCAAAGAGCATTCCCAAAATACACGAAAGCACAATATGTTGTGTGCAGTTCATAAGAGCAGACGGACACACCTTTTCGGGACGTAGATGTTGGGTATTCGCGTAGCGAATGATGGGCAGAGCCCATCAAATCCCGTCATCTCGACCAAAAACGACTGAAAGCTATCTGTTTTCAGTCGTTTTTCTTTTATTGCTTTAGTTGTTGATTGGTGATATAATCAATTCGACAAACAAGGATTTATATAACCACATAACACAGAAACGCAGGGGGGATTTTGTCACTTGTGATTGAAAAGAATGGTTATATTGTGCTATAATTATTTCAATAAATCTGTATCCGGGAGGATTTATTTTATGAAGAAAAACTTAAAATCAAAAATATGCGGAACAATTTTTCTTGTTTTGGGCATGGCTTTTGCAATTGTTGGTTTGTATTACTACCACATGCAATATCTTTGTTTTGAATATACACCGCTTCAGTTTATTCTCGGCGTTGTGGTTTCCCTTGGGGGAGCGTTACTTTCCATACCCCTTAGCAAAAAAACGGATAAAAAGAAAATCGCATTGAACGCAGTTTTAACGGCTTTGGTTTTTGCGGTTATCCTTATGGGACTTATGTTTTTGATAAATGCCGTAATCGGCAGCGGTGAGCTTGATTTGGCGGCAATGGTTATTCCCGTGTATCTCACATTTATAATCACAGCTGTTATGGCTCTGCTTTGTGTGTTGAGGATATTTAGCAAAAAGATTTTAAAAGCGATTCTCTGCTTACTTATTGTTAGCGGATTTCTCTTCGGAAGTCATTCGTATCTAAAATCCCACATTTATGATTTGCTTTATGAAAATTACACTGCTCCTACACCTGTTATAACTGCAGTATCAAAAGAAAAGAATGATGATAAATTAATCATTGGTGATTTTTATGTAAGCACAAAAGGCGACGATAACAACAGCGGTACAAAGGATTCACCGTTTCTGACTATTGAAAAAGCGGTTGAAGCTGTAAGAAATACAGATAAAACAGGCAAAAACGGAATTACGGTTTGCATAGAAGGCGGTGAATACCGCGTGTCTTCTCTCGAACTTACCAAAGAGGATTCGGGCACAGAGGAATGTCCCGTAACATACTGTTCTTATAACGGTGAGGTTGTTATCAACGGCGGTATAACACTTAATACCGCTGATTTTAAAAATGTAAAAGGTTATCCCGAAATTGCAGAAAGACTTTCTGCCGATGCTCAGGAAAATGTTGAGGTTATTGACCTGACAAAAGCACCCTATTCGCTCACAAGGGACGATTGGGGTAAGATTTATGCAATCGGCTCTTACCATACAGCGGATAATTATGACGGCGATTATACAGGTCCTCTTTATTGCGAGCTTTTCGTGGATGACATAAGACAAACCGTTGCAAGATATCCCGATAGTGAATATCTTTACACCGAAGAGGTTGTAAAAACAGGCTTAGGTAAGGAATCCGACGGTGCGCTTACAGAGGTTAAAGATTGGTATGAAATCCGTAATCCCGAACCGGATATTTACAAAGTGAATCCTGAACTTGCAAAGAGAATTTCAGGCTGGAAAAACCTTAATGATGTGTGGATGTTCGGCTATTGGAAATATGATTGGGCGGATGCTTCAACTCCCATAGGAAGTTTTGATAAAAATACTCGTGAGCTTACACCCCAGTTCGTTAGTCTTTACGGAACAAAAACCGATGCACCGTACTATTTTTTCAACGTTCTTGAAGAGCTTTCTGCACCCCGAGAATGGTATCTCGACAGAGAAAAGGGACTCCTTTGTATGTGGGAACCTGAAAACAAGGATAATGCAGAAATTATTCTTTCTCTCTCACTCAATCCCGTAATAAGTTCTGAGGCTGATTATATCACCTTTGACGGATTAACCGTAAAAGGAACACGAAGTGACGGCGTAGTTATAACAGGCAATAACAATACCGTTCAGAATTGTCTTATCAAAAATGTTGCAGGTAATGCTCTTGTTATGAACGGAAGCAATAACCTTGCATATAACAACGAAATCACCCGTACCGGAAAGGGCGGAATTATTATTACCGGTGGCGATACTCAAACTCTTACCCCCGGTAACAGCAAGGCTGCCAACAATTACATTCACGATTGGTCGGAAATTTACCAGACTTATCAGCCTGCCGTTACTCTTGAAGGCGTAGGAAATATTTGCTCTCACAACGAAATGGCGAACTCTCCTCACGAAGCAATTACATACAAGGGTAACAATCACATTATTGAATATAATCTTATCCACGATGTATGCCTTCTTTCCGATGATGCAGGTGCAATTTATTCGGGACGAAGCTGGGTGTGGTACGGCAATATCGTGAGATACAACTGTATTTATAACGTCGGCTCGGAAAATCACAGACCCGATGGTATTTATCTTGATGATGCGGTTTCAGGTCATCAGATTTACGGCAATCTTCTTATCAATATTCCCAGTAACTCAATTCACGTCGGTGGTGGCAGAGATAATGTCATAACCAATAACATCATCGTTAACCCCGGCAACAATGCTCTGAGGTTTGATGACAGAGCAAGAGAGGGTGCTCTTGAAAAGGGGTGGTTTACTCACGCTCACATCGGAAGCGGTGATATGTGGGAAGCACTTTATAATTCACCCTGGCAGAGTGAAGCCTGGCAAAATGCATTCCCCGAATACAAGAATTGTACGGACGATATTTCAAAAGCAGATTCGCCTGATTATATTCCCAACCCTGCAAGCACATTTAAGAATAACATTATCATTAATAAAAATATGGGTTATGGCGAGATTTACAGCTCCGTTTGGCAGTTCAGCGATATAAGCGACAATGCAATATATAATGTAGGCAAATGTGATAAAATCTTTGTGGATTCCGATAACGGAGATTATAATATCAAGGATATTGATGAAATCAGAAAAGACGCTCCTGATTTTAAAGAAATCCCTCTTGATATGATAGGTAGGGTGAAATAAGAATTTATCGAGTAGGGGCTGGTCAAGATCAGCCCCTACACTTACAAATTTTTCTACTCTGCAACTTCCAATTTGCAGAGTCAGATAAACTTGATTTTATCAATAAAAATTGTAATTATAAAGTGAAGTGTTTGTAATATGAAAGATAAAGATTACTTTTTAAGTAAGGCTCAGGAGAATTTTCCTGAACTGAAATTTTCTTTTCTTGCTCCCGATATAACCGAATTTATCGGTTCAAGCGGGGAGAGTTTTCTTCTTGATTTGGGAGAACACGCAGTAGGACATTTCTCTTTTAGCTTTGATAGGGTTGATGTTTTTGTTGATGCTCCTGTAAGGCTGATAGTAAAATTCGGTGAAGATATGAGAGAAATCAATGATGATTTTTCTGAATACAAGGGTGTGCTTTCGAAAACATGGTTACAGGAAGAAATCATTAATCTTGACTATCCGCAGAAAATAACCTTACCGAGAAGATATGCCTGCAGATACATAAAAATAACGGTGGAAAGAACCACCCGACCAATAAGACTTTTTGATTTCAGCTTCCGTGCATCAACAAGTGCTGATGTAACTGTGCTGAAATCTGCGAACACGGAAGATGCTTTGCTTAATAAAATTGACCTTGTTGCAACAAACACTCTCAAGGAATGTATGCAGACCTTCTTTGAGGATGGTCCCAAGCGTGACCGACGTCTTTGGATTGGTGACCTTCGTCTTGAAGCTCTTACAAATTATTATACATTCAATAATCTTGAAATTGTAAGAAGATGTCTATATCTTTTTGCTGCCGGTGAATGCAATGAACTCGGTTTTCTACCGTCATTTGTTTATGAAACTCCTTACTACCATTCCGGTGCAACTCATATTGAGGACTATGCACTTTTATATGTTGTAAGTGTATGCGATTATTTTGAGCATACAGGGGACAGGGATGTTGTAAATGACCTTTTGAAAATTTGCAAATCACAGCTTGCAAGCTTCAAAGCTACCCTTGACAAAAATCTGATTGCAACAAGGCAGGCGGGTTGGTTTGCTTTTATTGACTGGTGTCCCGGTCTTGAGTGTATGACTGCATTGCAGGGGGTATATCTTTATACACTTGCTCGTTTTAGAGATTTGCTGATGGCAATGGGTGATGAGGAGTATGAAAAATATTCTGCTCTGATTTCCGAGGTTCGTTCCGCTTCAAAAAAGCATCTTTATGATGAAAGTGAAAAAGTGTTCGTAAATCCTTCAGATAATGGTCAGCTCAGCGTTCATTCTCAGGTCTGGATGATATTAGGCGGTGTGATAACCGGAGAAGAAGCAAAAAAACTTCTTCTTTCCTGCCTTGATAACAAGGATTTTAAGCAACCTGTCACACCGTATATGCGCCACTATGTTATTGAAGCTATGTTAAAACTTGGTATGAAGGGTGAAGCAGTACAGTATTTGAAAAAATTCTGGGGTGGTATGGTTGAGCTCGGTGCAGATACCTTCTGGGAAGCGTATATTCCCGATGATCTCGATTTCTCACCATACAATGACAGAATGATAAACAGCCTTTGTCATGCTTGGAGCTGTACGCCATCATATTTCATTCGTAAATACGAATTGTGATTAATAAATTCCACTTTGTAGAACTAAAAACTAAAGGAGCTGACAAAAAAGTCAGCTCCTTTCCTTTGTATTATATGGTAAATTTTTTACTTGAAATTGAGATTTGCTATACCTTATCGGGTGTAATTGCACGTTTGAATGTATATTTTATCACCTATCGGGTATAATTGTGGTAGAAACTGTTGACTTTATACCCGATAGGGTGTATAGTGTAATTATGAATACGATTGCTGAATTTATAAAACAAAAAAGAAAAGAAGCAGGACTTACTCAGGAAGAGTTTGCAATCCGTTCGGGATTAGGTCTTCGTTTTGTTCGTGAGCTTGAGCAAGGCAAGGAAACAGTTAGAATGGATAAGGTGAATCAGGCACTTTCAATGTTTGGCATGAAGGCAGTTCCGGGAAGGAAGGATGACTAATGGGAGCATACAGAACAGCGTATGTATATGTAAGAAACACCTTTGCAGGAACCTTGAAGGAAACTGATTCAGGATATTCTTTTATCTATGATGAAGAATATATTGGAGGAGCAGATTCAACTGCAGTAAGCCTTACGTTACCAATGCAAAAGGAAGAATATACTTCAAAAACCTTGTTCTCGTTTTTTGACGGTCTTATTCCTGAAGGCTGGTTGCTTAATGTTGTTACTGACAACTGGAAAATTGACCGAAAGGACCGTTTTGGTTTATTGCTTGTTGCCTGCAAAGACCCTATAGGAAATGTTTCTGTTAAGGAGGCGGAGTAATGAGCTATTGTTTTTGTTGTGGTAAGCCTCTTCGTACTGAAACCGAATGTGGTTGGCATACCGCTTGTATAAAATCATTTTTCGAAACAACTAAATTTCCCGATGTTGATATTTCAAATGATTTTATCAATCAGCTTGCTATCGATAACACCAATAAAGGCTTTACTGTTCCGGGTGTTCAAAAAAAAATATCTTTGCATTTGTCAAAGCTTGAAAACCCACGTCTGACTATTGTGAACTATCCGACAGGCTATATTCTGAAGCCACAAACAGAGGAATACAAGGCTTTGCCTGAAATGGAGTATCTTGTAATGAGAATGGCTCAGGTGAGCGGAATAAAAACTGTTCCCTTTGCATTACTGCGTATGCCATCACAGAATAACGCCTTTGCATACATTACAAAGCGAATTGACCGAGCAAACGGACAAATGCTTGCAATGGAGGATTTCTGTCAGCTTGACGGAAGACTTACGGAAGATAAGTACCGCGGCTCTTATGAGCGTTGCGGTAAAATTGTTTCAAGTTATTCTGCAAATTCAGGACTTGACCTTGCGGAGTTATTTATCAGGGTTGTATTTTCTTTTGCGGTAGGTAATTCTGATATGCACCTGAAAAACTTTTCTCTTATTGAATCAGGAGAGGGAAGTAGCATTTATGCTTTGTCAGATGCTTATGATATGCTTTCAACAAATGTTGTTATCCCTGCGGATAAGGAACAGTTGGCGTTAACTATAAACGGTAAAAAGCAGAATATCAGAAGAAAGGATTTTCTTGTTTTTGCAGAAACAATTGGCATTACAGAAAAATCTGCAGATAAGATGATTCGGAAAATTGTTAAGCTCAAAGATAAATATATTGAGATGTGCAAAGATTCCTATATGCCTGATGATATGAAAGATAGTCTTGAGAATCTTATTATTGAGCGAATTGCTGTTTTGGAAAAATAAATTTTAGGTTGCACGAGAGTGTAGATGATGTTGACGATAGGGATTTCCTTGAAAGCTATTTAACGCTATGTATGACGAACTACCTACGACAAAGAAAAAGAGATAAACAATTTTGGGTTATTTTATTTTTATGATATAATGATTAAAGAATATTTTGTTGTATTTAAACGAGGTGTTTTTATTGCTGACAAAACTTATCAATAAAAAATTTAATTGCATAAGTCGTGCTATTGATATGCTTTGCCTCTTTATAGGAGAAGATTATTCCTTTGTTTCTGAAAGAGGAAAAAATATAGATGTAGCAGAATATTCGCTTCATTTTCAAACGCAATGGAGATTCAGAGAAAAAGAAACAATATTACTTGCATCAAGAGACATTTATATTCCTTATAATGAAGATGTTGCTGATGATTGGGATTTTAATGTTATGGGAAGAACGGACGATTTAAGCAGTGTCTTTGATGTTCAAAAGAAACTTGTTGAACAAAAAATGCAAGGTGCTTATATTTCAAAATGTTACCTTACTGAATCAAAGGATTTAGTAGTTGAATTTTCTAACGGGATTATTTTTGAACAGTTCAAATCAACTTCTAAAAGTGATGAAGAATGGCGTTTGATAGATTATAAATTAAATAAACACAATATATTTTGATTAAAGGAAAATCCGTCACAAATTGTGGCGGGTTCTTTTCTTTTTATTATGCAGTAAAGTTTTTTATGTATAAATGTAACTGTGGAAATGTTATGAAATATATGGTATAATGTTTTTGCTTAATACGGTTTAAGAGGTAATGATTATGAAAAAAACTGTTTTGAAAATTGTATTGATTATAATAGCTGTTTTGCTTGTGGTTGGTATAGCTTTTGGTATAATTCTTCACAAGAATAAAATAAATGTGTCAAATGTTGAGGAAAGCGTTGAATATTACGTAAACGGTGAGAGCGACTTTTTGCGTTTTGGCGTAGAGGGTGAGGGTAACCTTTTTGAACCCAATGAAAAAATTAATATTGTTCTCGAATGCCTCGACGAAGATTTAAGCGGTACTAAAGCAATAGTAATGATTACAAGTGAGCAAACTGACTTCAATAAATGGGCTTATGTTACATTTGATTATAATTCGCCTTATAATATTTTGAGTTTTACTTCACAGGAAAACGGTATTTTTACCATTAAGATTAAACAATTCGGTAAAGATGAACTTAGTTTTACTGTTGGCGTTCTTCCCAAAAATGAACAGGCAAGTGATGAATTTTACTATGGTGTTCAGCCGTATATTACACGAGCGTACACTTGGGGCGAGGGCTTTTGCGTTCCCGGTTATAGTGCCGAAGAATCCGTCAACATAATTCTCGATACGGCTCAATATCTCGGTGCTAACCTTGTTCGCGAAGACAGTGTTGGTTGGGGTGCTATGCAGAGCGAACCCTATGGTGAGTTGAATTTTACAACTCAGGATTATCTCGTGAAACAGGTTAACAGTCACGGTATGAAATATAACTGGCTTCTCGGCTACAACGCAGGGGAGTGGTCAACTGCCGAAAAATACAAAAAGAATTATGATGAATCAATTAGTTGGACTTATCCGCCCGATATTAAGCTTTGGAATGATTTTACAAATGAGGTTTCTGACCATTATGCAGATAATGAGGATATTTTATGGGAAATATGGAATGAACCTAACCTGTTTTTCTTTGCGGGAACATCGGAAGAATATTTTGAACTTTTAGAAAATACCTCAAAAACAATAAAATCAAAAAATGAATCGGCTTATGTTTTTTCGGGTGGTCTTGCAACTGCAGAGAAAGAAACCAATACAGAATACTATGAGAAATCAGCAGAACTTATAAACAAGGGCTTACTTGATAACTTCGGTTATCACAATCACGACGGACTTGATAATTACTACGACTA
Organism: Oscillospiraceae bacterium; assembly: GCA_015066345.1. Taxonomy (GTDB): domain Bacteria; phylum Bacillota; class Clostridia; order Oscillospirales; family Acutalibacteraceae; genus DTU089. Next base: position 41,563 of record SVOQ01000015.1, on the reverse strand, counting down.
TATGACCAAAACGCTGAACCTTACAAACAGCGCGGGGTTGACAGGTGGCGGATTTAACAGCGAAAGCGGTGTTGGCGGTGCAGATGCATCAACAATTGCCTGTAAGGCACTTTACACCCGTTCAACAGGTGCAAAGGGTTACGTTTCCTTTGCATTCAGGAAAACTGTTACACCCGAAAATGATATAAATGACTTTGCTTTTTTCAATGAATACTTACAACCTACCGAACCCGTAATTACTTATGCAACAGTTATACGTTTTCTCGGTAATGCTGAATTCGTAAAGAATATTTCAAATGAAAAAGACCTTGTAATAGACGAATACAACCAAAACGGAAATAAAATTGAAGTGTATTACAGTCTCGGCGATAAAACTAAAATTCCTGCACCCGAGGGTGAGTATGACGCTTACGATATGTACGGAAACACCATTGAAATCGGTGGAAAAATGACCGTAAGCAATTCGCCGATTTATATAGTTTATTGATAGAATGAAGTTAATACATATAAAAAGAGTTTATTTTTATACATAAGTATAATATAGGGTGATTTTTATGGATGTTTTACAGACGATTATTTCTTATCTTGTAATAGCGGCGGGGTTTATTACGTCGCTTTTTCCAAAGGGGGATTTGGTGTTGGTGCCTTTTACTAATGATTATAATATTCCCGACAGTATCCCTGAATACAGGGTGATTCCTACTGAAGAAAAAACTGACTGGAACGCTCAATGGATTTGGGATAAGGATAACCTTACTGAGAACAATGTGTGGATGTGCCTTAATAAAAAGGTTACCCTTGATAAAAAGCCCGAGGAACTTATTGCACATATTTCTGCCGATTCAAAATATTGGCTTTACATAAACGGCGAAACCGTTGTTTTTGAGGGGAATGTTAAACGAGGTCCCGAAAAAAACGGGGGATATTATGACAGTTTGGATATTGCACCGTACCTTAAAAAGGGCGAAAACTCAATTTGTGCGTTAGTTTGGTTCTGGGATAACGAAACAAGCTATTCATACAGTAGTAGCGGTCAGGGTGGATTCCTTTTTGAAGCCATAGGCGAAAATATTACAATAACATCCGACAAAAGCTGGAAAGTAAAAAGAAACAGCGCTTATATTGACAGTGCCCTGTATCCGCCAAACTACCGACTTCCCGAGTACAGTATTTATTATGATGCAAGGGAAGAAATAGGTAATTGGATAAATGAAGATTACGATTTTTCATCCTGGGAGAATGCAACCGAATACGCCCTTGGTGGTGAGGGTGCTTACGGTAAGCTTTACCCCAGAGGAATACCCTTTTTGAAAGATTACGGTCTTAAGGATTATGAGAATTCCAAGAACTACGAAAATCATACGGTAACAAAGCTTTTGGGTGAGAAAATCACTGTGGATATCCCCTATAATGCACAGGTTAGTGCATACCTTAAGGTTATAGCACCCGAGGGAAAAAAGATTCGTATAACAACGGAAAACACTTTAATCGGTGCGGTTTCAACTACCTATATAACCAAAGAGGGTGAGCAGGAGTTTGAGGCTTTAGGTTGGGTTAACGGTGAGCATATTACTTATAAAATACCAAAAGGTGTTACGGTTGTTTCATTGATGTACCGTGAAACGGGATATGACAGTGCTTTCAGCGGTGATTTTAAGTGCGACGATGAATTTATGAATTCACTGTGGCAAAAGTCTTTACGTACTCTGTACGTTACTATGCGTGACAATTTTATGGATTGTCCCGACAGAGAAAGAGCACAATGGTGGGGCGACGTTACGAGCGAAATGATTATGACCATGTACTCTATGGACAGTAATTCCTACCTGCTGTATCAAAAGGGTGTGGATGCTATGCTTAACCACGTTGACGATACAAAGGTGCTTCAGACCGTTGTACCTATAAGCGGTGACTATTTTGAACTTCCCGTTCAGCAACTTGCGGGAATTGTAGGTTTCCTCACTTACTATGAATACACAGGGGACAAGGCTTTCCTCGAAAAGGTTTATGATGCATCACTTGACTACCTGAAACTTTGGGAAATGGGCGAAGATAATCTTGTGGTTCACCGCAGTGGCTCGTGGGATTGGCCAGATTGGGGTAAAAAAGCGGATATGACCGCTATTGAAAATGCTTGGGTGTATTACGCTCTTTCTGCCACTGAGGAAATGGCTCAGATTTTAGGAAGGACCGAGGATATCTCGTTTATTACCACAAGAAAAGACACTATCGCCAAGGGTTATAAGGCTCTTTGGACCGAGGATGGCTTCAAAAGTGAAGATGCGAAAGAACCCGATGACAGAGCCAATGCCCTTGCAGTTTTAGCGGGACTTGCGGATGAAGAGCAGTATGATACTATTACAAATGTACTGAAAACCACCAAGAACTCAAGCCCGTATATGGAGTACTATGTTCTCGAAGCCCTTTGTGAAATGGGCGAATACGAGGCGGCAAGGAACAGAATCAAGGAAAGATACAACGATATGATGTGCGAGGATTACTCCACTCTCTGGGAATTCTGGGATTCGTGGCAGGGTACTATGAATCATGCGTGGAGTGGCGGTCCCCTTGTTATAATGAGTAAGCATTTTGCAGGTATCACACCCCTTGAGGCAGGTTACGAAAAGGTTGAAATCGACCCTCAATACGCCCTTTACGACAACATAAACTGTACCGTTCCAAGTGTGAAAGGCTTAGTCACTCTTAATTATGAAAAGGCTGACGGAGAGTATGTTATTAACCTGACTATTCCTCAGGGAATGAAAGCAGTTTTATATGTGCCGGATGGTGCTGTTGTAAATATTAATTCAAAGACCTATTACCAAAACGGAAAGCATACAAACGGCGGTAAAATCGGTGATGTTGAGATAGTAGAAAAAATACTTAATAACGGATAAGATGGTTTTCAATTTATTCGAAAAAACCAAGGAGCAGAACGAAATCTGCTCCTTGATTTTTTATCAGATATAAATCTGACTATGGAAAAATCCGCATAAGCCTCAGTTTTAGGTTGTCAATAGTGTTTTAGTACGTATTTTTGAAATTTGTTTTTTATGGGATTAATATTTGTTCTCATAAAAATGTCGAAAAGTGTTTATTATTCCCTCATAAAAATGTGAAATGAGGTTGATTATTCGCTATTTTTTGTGTATAATAATGGTGCGAGATTAGTGAAAGGGGAATATTTATGTATCTGGAAAGAAAAATAGATAAATTCCTGTCCGAATGGAAAAATAATAATGATCGAAAGCCTTTAATTGTAAAAGGTCCTCGTCAAATAGGTAAAACAGAATCAATCAGAAAGTTTGCTGAGGATAATTATAAAAGTGTGATTGAAATAAATTTTGTTACCTCAAAAAAATACAAAATGATTACAGAAGATGGCTATGATACTGACTCTATTATTAAAAATATATCCTTGATTGAACCATCATATAGGTTTATTCCGAATGAAACGATTATATTCTTTGATGAGATTCAAGAGTATCCTGAGATAGCGACCTCTCTTAAATTTTTTAATATTGACGGACGTTTTGATGTTATTTGTTCAGGTTCACTTTTGGGGATAAATTATAAAAGAATTGAGAGCAACAGTGTGGGCAACAAGACGGATTATGATATGTATTCGCTTGATTTTGAAGAGTTTCTTTGGGCTAAAGGTTATAGCGGAGATGTAATAAATGATATGTTGAAGGCTATGCTTGAGCTAAAACCGTTTTCTGAATTACAACACACAATTTTTTCATCACTATTCTTGGATTATTGTATTCTTGGTGGTATGCCTGCCGTTGTTAAGGAATATATAAAGAATAAAACCTTTGAAGGTACTTTGGGAATTCAACGACAGCTTATTGCTGACTATCAAGAGGATATTCGCAAATATGCTGTGGGTCTTGATCAGACAAGAATCACAAATGTTTTCAATAGTATTCCTGTTCAGCTTGCAAAGGAAAATAAAAAGTTCCAACTTTCAAAAGTAGAAAAGGGTGCAAGGTTTAAGGATTATAGAGGATGTGTCGAGTGGTTACAGGATGCAGGTATGATTCATATATGTTACTGTCTGAACAGTCCCGAGCTACCCCTTAAGGGTAATTATGACCCTGATAAATTCAAAATATATTTCTGTGATACAGGGTTGTTAGTTGCTTTGCTTGATGATGAAGCACAGGAGGATTTGCGAGCAAATAAAAATCTTTCGGTTTACAAAGGTGCTTTATATGAAAGTGTTGTTGGTGAAGCTCTTGTGAAATCCGGCTATGGGCTTTATTATTACAAAAAAGATAATTCTACATTGGAGCAGGATTTCTTTGTTCGTACAGCCAATACCTTAATACCTTTGGAAGTGAAATCAACTAATAACAAAGCAAAATCACTGTCGTTGCTGGTATCGAGCGAAAAATATTCCGATATTGAATATGGAATAAAACTGTGTGCAGGTAATATCGGATTCAACAATGGCGTTTATACTTTCCCTTATTATTGTGCATTCTTATTAAAACGATATCTGTATGAAAAGAATGTATAACATAAAATGTATGGCATATAAAACCCCGAAGGCAAGCTTTTTACGGCTCACCTTTGGGGTTTGAGTTTTATGTTATTGAATGGATTACTGTTTGTTGCAACCACCGTTGCAGTTGCCTTGACATTCTTTTGAGTAGGGGCAACCTATACATTTTTCGCCGCGTTTTTTTGCTTTGTAAATGTAAATTACTGCTACGGCTAATACTAAGACCACAATGGCAATTATAATTATTTCAGGTATTGTCATAATTTACCTCTTACGCTTTTTCTTTTGTGAGATTTTTCTTTGAGCGTATTGAAATTACCGTAATTGAGAGTGCGAATACAATTACAATACCGAGTCCTGCAATAGCACCTGTAATATTAAGTGTAGCGGGTGCGGTAATAAGTGTGCCGATTGTATATACGAAATACGATACTGTGTAACCTACGCCAAGCTGTAAGCCAACACCTGCGGCGAGCCACTTTTTGCTCTTCATTTCTGCGTTCATAGCACCTATTGCCGCAAAGCAAGGGGGTGAGTAAAGGTTGAACATCAAAAATGATAAAGCGGCTATTTTGGATATTGCCATAATACCCGCAACCTCGGCACTTGAACCCTCAAGCATAGCAAGTTCGTCCGTATCAATTAAGTTTTCAAGACCTACAAAGCATACTGCGAGAGTACCCACAACATTTTCTTTAGCAATAAATCCCGTAACCGTTGCGGCGGCAAGTTCCCAACTGAGTACACCCACTATGGGGAACAATACGTAAGCAAAGGGTGATGCAATTGTTGCGAGAATGGAAGCATCCGCAGTTTCGGCAACCTGTAATTTCCAAGTAAAACTCTGCATAATTTGAACTGCAGTATTACAAAGGAGTATAATTGTTGCCGCTTTTACTATGTAGGACCATCCGCGGGAGCACATTGATTTAAATGCACCGATAAATGACGGAACTTTGTATTCGGGTAATTCAATAATGAAATATGATTTTTTTGTTTTAGCACCCGTTACCTTGGTCACGAGTAAAGCACCTACGAAAATAAGCACTATACCCGAAAGGTACATTAATGTACTGACCCAACCTGCATCGTCAAAGAATGCACCTGCAAAAAGGGCAATTACGGGGATTTTAGCACCACAGGGCATAAAGGGTGCAAGCATTGCGGTGGCTCGGCGTTCACGGTCGTTTTTAATAGTACGACTCGCCATAATACCCGGTACGGCACAACCAACCGTAATAACAAAGGGGATAACGGATTTACCCGAAAGACCAACCTTTTTGAAAATCGGGTCAAGGACTACGGCAACTCGGGACATATATCCGCAATCCTCAAGTAATGCAATGAGGAAATACATTACCATAACAAGGGGGAGGAAGCCTACAACGGCACCCACACCGCCTATAATACCATCTACCACAAGGGCGTAAATGAATTCATTGGTGATATATCCTCCAACGAAATTCTGGAATGTTTCAATAAGTGACACGAGGAAATTCGCAATGGGTGTACCCACCCAGACTTGGGAAATCTGGAAAACCAGGAACATAACAATTGCGAAAACGGGGATTCCCACCCATTTATTTGTAAGTACGCGGTCTATTTTGTCACTGAAGGTTTTGCGTGTGGATAAGAATTTGCGTTTTTCAACATTTTTTACTATACCGTTTACAAATTCGAATCTTTTACGGTCCGCTTCTTCGGAGGCGGTTTTGTCAGTTAATTCCGAATCATTCTGAGTGTAGGGTGCAACCTGATTGGTTGACTTATTTGAAACCGCCGTTTGTATGAGTTTTTTGAATCCTCTTGAAGAAGTAGAAATAGTTTTAATTACGGGGCAGGAAAGTGCCTCGGATAATTTTTCTAAATCAATATTGGTTTTCTTCTTTTCGTTGATATCGCTTTTATTTAAGGCTACTACCACGGGAATACCTAATTCAAGAAGTTGGGTAGTGAAAAACAAGCTTCGGCTTAAGTTGGTAGCATCAACTATGTTAATTATAACATCGGGTTTTTCGTTTATAATGTAATTTTTTGTGACACTTTCTTCACTTGTGAAGGGGGACATTGAGTAAGCACCGGGAAGGTCAACAACGGTGATTTTTTCTTTACCGAAAGCATATTTGCCTTTTAAAGGAGATTCCTTTTTATCCACCGTAACACCCGCCCAGTTGCCGACCTTTTCGTTACGGCCTGTAAGGGCGTTATACATTGTGGTTTTGCCCGAGTTAGGGTTACCTGCTAACGCGATTCTCATACTGTGACTGCTCCTTTAATTTCGTGAATGGTAATGGCTTTGGCTAAGGGGGTGTCGATATGGTAACGACTGTTTTTAATAGTCACTATACAACCGTTTCTTAACTGTGATGTAACGTGGATGCTTTCGCCACCGTAACACCCTAACGAGAATAAAAAGGTGTCTAATTCTTCGTCGTTGGTTAAGATGTTATCTATAATGTAATCCTTGCCCTCGGCGGCATCTTTAAGATTCATCTGTACACTACCTTTCGTTGAGTTAGCCTTCGCTAACTTACGCTCACAAAAAATCGGTTAGCCTTTGCTAACTGTCTATATTATATGCCTGAATTATAGTTTTGTCAATAGGTTATTTTGAAAATTATGGTATTTTTTAGAAGAGTTTTTTTATAAAAATTATATAAAAAGAATTGCAATTTTTTTTGTATGGGTTAAAATGAAGTATATGTACTATAAATGTATATGTTCAATGAAAGAGGCGTTTTTATGATTACAAAAACTGAATGGAAAAATATAAGGGGTTCATCACCCGCACCCGACCAGATTATGTTATCAATTAAGGGTGACGCGGCTCATTCTATGACCGTAAGATGGCGTACCGATACAAGCGTTGAGGGTGGTTACGCCCTTTACCGTAAAGAGGGTACCGAAAGCTGGAGCAAAGCCGAGGCTTTAAAGCACTATTTCGAAACTGATATGGACGAAAGCCACTTCTTCTTTGCGGATATGACGGGTCTTAGTGCCGATACAAGGTACGAGTATACCTGTGGTGACGACGAAAACAGAAGTGAGATTTATTCCTTTAAAACCACCAAGGAAAACGCGACTAAGTTCTCTTTCCTTTGTATGTCCGACGTTCAGTCAGGGGACGCAGAGCCTCCCGCAGATTACAGTGTACTTAACGGTATTCTTAAAAAATTCCTCAAGGAGCATCCTGAATGTGATTTCATTCTTACCGCAGGGGATAACACCAACTGCGGTCAGACGGATATTCAGTGGACGGGACTTTTCGAGGGTCTTAAGGGTATAATGGAGTATATGCCCGTAATGTTCTGTATGGGTAACCACGACGATATGGGCTTCAGCTCTTACTTCACTAAGGAAGATAAATATTACTCCGAATACGCTACATATTTTACAAACCAACTCTGGGGCAGTTACGCTCACAACGGTCCGGAGGAAAGACCCATTGCAAACCATTCATTTGTTTACGGTAATACTATGATTTGTTGCACGGGTACAAGCGGTTATGAGGAAATGAACCAATGGCTTATTGACAGAGCCGAAAACAGCAAGGAAACCTGGAAATTTGCAGTTCATCACTTCCCCGTAAACTACGCAGGTCCTCAGATTGAAATTGACGATACGTACCCCTCAATGCGTGACGGTATGGATAAATATGATATTGTATTCTCAGGTCACGAGCATAGCTTTGCGCGTTCATATCCCCGTAGGGGTGAGGGTCTTTTCGACAAGCCCTCGGAGGGTACAATTCATTATAATATCGGTTCGGGTCACCGTAATCCTCCCGGAACAAGAGTTGTTCCCAAGGTGTGGAACGCAAAAACCTATTGCCACGAGGAAGATTTGTCGATGTTCTCAACAGTGGATATTGATGATAAGAAATGCACCATCACCGCTTACGTTGAGGACGGCAGAATTGTTGACCAATGTATTATTGATAAAACTAAAGACCTTATTCTTCCCTATGACCCTGCACCCGTTTACGACAGAACCCGTCTGAAATTCAAGGGTTACGATTTAGGTATATGCGTTGCCCACAATTTACCCGAAAATATTGACGGCGTATGGTATATACCCATAGGTCAGATTATAAACTTCATCGGCGGTGACGTTGAACGTAGTGAGGGTAAAATCCGTATCGGTGTTTACGGCAGAACTGCTGAGTTTACCGAGAATTCAACTACCGTTGTTACTGATGAGGGTACTTACGAAATGGAAGCCCCCTGTTTAAGGCTCAGTGAGGGTCAACTTTACGCTCCTAAGGATGGTTTCTGCAAGCATCTTCGTATGGATGCCTACTATTACGAACACAATAATTTCATTGATATAGCATCCAACACCGAGGCTATTAACGTACCTAAGCAACCCTGAGGTGACATTTTATGTATAAACAAAAATTATCATTGTCATTAAACGGTGATTTCGGTATCCCTTTTACGGAGCAGATACGCCTTTTTAAAAAGACGGGATTTGAAGCCTTTACGGGTCATTGGCGTTCGGGTGAGGATGACAGCATAAGAGAATGTGCAAGGGTCGGTAAAGAGGAAGGGATGATTTTTAACGCCCTTCACGGTCCCTTTGGTAACACGGCAAGTATGTGGGACGAAACCGAAAAGGAGGATGCCGAGGAAGGTGTGAGGGAACTTTCGCATTTTGTTGAACTTTGCTCGGAACTTGAGATTCCCATTATGGTTTCCCACGTATATGTAGGTTTTGACGAAAAATGTAAGCCCACACAGTTCGGTTTAGAAAACTACGGCAGGGTAGTCGAGGTTGCCCAAAAACTCGGTGTGAAAATTGCTTTCGAAAATACCGAGGGCGAAAACGGTCTTGATGCAATTCTTAAGGAATTTAAAAACAAGGACTGCGTTGGTTTCTGTTGGGATTCGGGTCACGAAATGTGCTACAACGATTCTAAGGATTTACTTGCCCTTTACGGCGACCAACTTATATTTACCCATATTAACGATAATCTTGGGGTTAAAGATTTTAACGGCAGAATTTTCTGGCACGATGATTTACATCTTTTGCCCTTTGACGGTATTGCCGATTGGGTTTATAACGCGAAACGTCTTGCTAAGACGGGATTTAACGACATACTTACATTTGAACTTAACAATAAATCCAAGCCCAACCGCCACGAAAACGACAAGTATTTTAAAATGCCCATTGAGGAATATGTTGCCGAGGCGTACGCGAGAGCGTGTAGGTTTGCAAGAATGTTTGATTCTTGCAAATAGTGAGGAGTTAGGAGTGAGGAGTTTCGGGGCTACGCCGATTATAAATAAAACTTCGCTCAACTTATAGTCTTTAATAAACTATTAAAATCATGTGGTGGATACGGTGTTTCTTCCGAGGTTTTAGCCTTGGAGGAAGCACCTTTCTTTGCATTTTCTGAATTTTTTCGGCATTTCTCTTCGTAGGCGAGTCTGTCTCTGTCGAGGGATGTTTTAACAAACGAGAATATTATATATAGGGTGGGGTCAGCGAAATCAGGCTCCTCGTTATTTTTTGCGTATTTAAAAATACCTCTGAAAAGCTCACCGAGGCTTTCGTCATCAAGACAGTCAAAGGGGGCTTCCCAATCAAAATACATTAAAAAACTCTTTTTTTCTTTCATAAAAAATACCTTTCTGTTAATAGAACAAATGTTCGATATAATTGTAGCACGGAATTTTTATTATTTCAACCCAATTTGAACGAAAGTGAAAAAATTTTTTCAGAAAAGCGAAATTTTTGAAAAAACACAGAATCTGAATCCTATCAGTATCTATATCCTTTTCTATGACTGTTTCTATGTCTATATCTTTTTCTAAATCAATATCAATATCTATTTCTATATCTATATCGGCTGCGAACGTTAGCGACTGTATGCGACCGCTACCGTTGGTGTATATAATCGGCTTTGCCCTTACGGTGAAGTTTTTATCTGTATATAAAAATGAAGTTAAGTTTGCCTCAAAATCACTTGCGAAGCAAACTTCACTGCTCTGCAACTTCACTACGAAGTAACTTCACTTGCCGTAAGGCAAACTTAGTTAAAAAAATCCCATCGCATCGTGATGCGATGGGTTTTTTTTATGTATTTTATTGTTTAGAGCCGTTATCGAACATTTCGAGGGTTTTAACTGTTGCTGCGAAGCAGTTAGCAATACCTTCTTTGTTCATATTGTCGTAGGAGTCAAGTCTTGTGTGATAATATCTTTCAAGTTTGTGGTTAAGACCTGTAACACCTGCGGCTCTGAATCCGCCCTGAGTAAAGCCCGCTGCATCAACTGCACCGCCAAGGGGAGGAATCCAACCCTTTTTACAGGGAACACCCGCTTCAATGGCTGCCTCATAGAAAAGGTCAGCAACTTCTTTGTCGGATTTAACCGTACCGTTAAGGTCGCGGTAGTTAGCCATAAGGTGTTTTGATTCGTTAATTGTGTCGAATGCGTAGAAGAATGTGGGAACATCCTTGAATTCGTCCTTGTGAGCCTCTGCCCAAGCCTTTGAGCCTCTCAGACCGATTTCCTCAGAACCTGTAAGGATAACGCCAACTTCGGTGTTTTCCAGTTCAATGCCTTCGTCCTTAAGGTATTTAAGAACTGCGATACCCATATAGCAACCTGTAAGGTTGTCGTTAGCACCGTCAACAACACGTTTGTAGTTTACCATAAAATAAAGACCAATCATAAAGGGCACGAAAATAAGACCAATAAGACCGGCAATAACTACGGGGTCGGAAAGGTCGGGCATTGAGGGTGCGACACCTGATTTTATAACGTGAGCAATTGAAAGAGCGAGATAATAAAGAGCACCAACAACGGCTATAATAGCGTGACCTTCAAAACCAACACCGCCGAGAGCGTAGTTTACGGGCCATTCCCAAGTAGCATCGGGGTGACCGTTGAAGATGATTCTTCTCTTAACTTCGCCGGAGCATTTTTTAATAGCAGTAACGTTGTGGCTTGTTTTCTTTTTGAAAATAGGGTCAAGGAGCTTCTTGTAGAAACCGAACTGAATAAGAACGATTGCAAAACCTGCAATAATAAGGGGAATACCAACTACGGGTATAAAGAAGAAAGCGGCAATTGCAAGAAGCACAAAGGTCATTGTGAAGTAAATCCAACCGTAGAAAGCACGGGGAGAAACGGTGTAAGACTCGAGTTTTACATCTTCGCAACCGCAGTCTTTCTTAAGTACATCCGCCATATATTCGCAGCTCTTTTTTTCACCCTCGCTACCCGGGTCACGTTTACCGCAGGTTTTGATTACGTGAGTGATTTCATCGATCATATAATCGGCGTAGGTGTTTTTTTGCTCAATACCTTTTGAGAGGTTTGTTTTGTTCGCTAAAGACATTTTCCTCACTCCAAAATTTAAATATATAATTATATTTTACCTTTTTTTAACTCAATGTCAACATAAAATTAACAATTTAAATCTTTGTATCAATAAAGATCGGGTAGTGGTCGCTTAATTCTACAAAATCGGGTTGGGAGAGAATAATATACCGCAATATTTCCGCCTCACCCTTTAGAAAAATATGGTCTGCACTATATGAGGAAAAATTTTTATTTTCTCCGCAACCTTTTTCAAAAGATAAATTAACAGTGTCGTCAGAAACGGTGCAAAGAGTTTCGTAGATACAGGCGGAGGAGGTGTTATATAGACTTCTTTTATCCGAATTAAAGTCCCCTACAAAAAACAGGGGACAATTAAATCTTTCTTTTAATTCATTGGCTAAAATAATAATATTAGTTGCCTGTTCTAAGGGCGAGTCGCTACCTTTTTCTTTTAAACTCAGATGTGTATTAATGACTAAAAATTTTTTGTCACTTCGTTTTTCTTTGAAAAGACCCCACACGGCACATCTTAATTTGCCGTTATAGGTTTCAGGGAAAACGTATTCACCCGAATTTTCCAAAATTACCGTTTCTTTGTTATAAATAATGGCGGTCATAGTGCCGAACAGGGCGGTTTTTACGGGGGATATGAAACTATAAGTTGTACCCTGATTTAATGAGAAAAACCAGTTGCGACCCACTTCCTGAAGTCCCGCTACGTCGGGTTTTAAGGTGTTGAGAATATTACACACACCCGATGCACGTAAGTAGGCGGGGCTACCCTCAAAGCCGGGAGTATCCGCCAATAAATTATAGGACATAATACGCAGAACGTCCTGATTTTTAGGGTAGGTTTTATCAATGGCATTTATAACTGAATTGTATTTGTTTTCAGGTGTGTATGGGGCTTTAGTAAAGGGAAAACTAAAAATTATAAAAACACATAGCAACAATAAATTGAACTTGAAGAATTTTTTCATAAAAATATTCTATCCCAAAAAAGAAAAAAAGTCATCTGAGATAGATGACTTTTTTAGTTAGGAGTGAGGAGTGAGGAGTGAGGAGTTAAGGGGCACTTCGTGCCGATTATAAATACAAAATGCAAAATTAAGGGGCGAAGCCGATTGTAAATGCCGACCGCAGGTCCCAAAACTCCTAACTCCTCACTCCTCATTCCTAATTAAAACTAACCCCCACGCAAGGCGTAGGGGTTAGTTTTAATGCAATGAATGTGTTTCTCTTTGTGCGGCTACGAGGTTTGAGTAAATTCCGCCCATATCTATAAGCTCCTGATGTGAGCCAACTTCGGCAATTCTGCCTTTTTCGATAACAACGAGCCTGTCGGCGTTTCTTAGGGTTGCTAATCTATGGGCAATTGCGATAGTTGTTCTGCCCTCAATAAGTCTGCCGAGTGCCTCCTGAATTTTGATTTCTGTTTCAGGGTCAAGGGAACTTGTGGCTTCGTCGAGAATAAGTATACGGGGGTTTTTAAGTATTGCTCGGGCAATACTTATACGTTGCCTTTCGCCACCCGATAGGGTGTGACCGTTTTCACCGATAACCGTATTATATCCGTCGGGAAGTTTCGCTATGAATTCGTGAGCGTTAGCGGCTTTTGCAGCGGAAATAACCTCGTCGGGTGATGCGTCGGGTCTTGCATACGCTATATTCTCAAACACCGAACCTGAGAAAAGGTAGGTTTCCTGGAAAACAACGCCGATATTGTCGCGTAATTCCTTTGAGGGTACGCTTTTAATATCCGTACCGCCAATGGTGATTTTACCGACTCCCGGGTCATATAGACGCATACAAAGGTTAATGACCGTGGATTTACCCGCACCCGAATGACCTACAAGACCTATCATTTCGCCCGGTTGAATTTCAAGGTTGATATTCTTAAGCACGGGCTCGTAGGATTTATAGCCGAAGGTTACATTCTCAAACTTAATGGGTTTTGAGGAATCAATTGTAAGGTTGGAGTCAACCTCTTTTTCCGCAGGTTCTTCATCAAGTATTTCGTAAATCTTAACAAGGCTTGTGGTACAGTCCGCAAGACGTCTTGGGAACATTGAGAGCCAACGAAGTGGTGCGTAAAGGTAGGCGAGATACAAGTTGAAACGTACAAGTTCACCGATTGTAAGTGTGCCGTCCAATACCATTTTACCGCCGATTATAAGAACTAAGAATTCGCCCAAAGCCATAAAGTTACCAACAAGGGGGAATGTAACCGCCCAGAATTTTTCGTTGGATGCACTTACCTTTGCCAGTTTCTTTGAAACATTGGCGAATTTTTCGATTTCACGTTCCTCGTTACCAAAGGATTTTACAACTCGTATACCCTTGATAATATCGTGAAGAATCGAGGTTGCCTTGGAATTTATACGCCATTGTTTAAAATAACGTACTCTCGTAGCGTGACGAAAGCGGGTCATCATAAGAGCACCAATGGGTACGGGGATTAAAACAATAAGGGTTAAAAGCCAGTTAGTTTTAAAGAGAATTATAAGAATAACCGTGAACATAATTACCTGTTGGATAAGGTAACGTCCCTGTTGATTAAAAAATTCTTTTACCCTTTCGGTGTCGTGGGTTACTCGGTGTATAAGATTACCCGCGGAGCGTTTGGACATTGAGGTAAGGGACAATTCCTGTATTTTACCGTAAACTATGTTCCTTAAATCCCCTGAAAAACGTGAGCCGACCTTATTGGATATACGCGAGCTGAGAATGTTGAAAATCTGGGAAACGGCAAAGGAGAATGCCATTATTAATGCAATTACCACGATACCCGTTGTGCGGGATTGGAAAAAGGGCGTAGCATTCGCCGTAGGTAAGAGGTAATCGTCAATGAGAATGGAGTTGAAAAGGGGCATAATTGCCGAAATAACATTGGCAACGGTAAGTAGAAGTCCTGCACCTATAACCGCTTTAACATAGGGCTTGAAGAAACCGAATGCCCTCGAAAAAACGTAGGACTTTTTAACGCAGAACATACACATATTCATACCCCTCAGGTAATGCCTGTGGCATTTGGGACAAACGGGTAAGTCATCCGTGTTGATGTCGAGGGTTTCGCCCGTTTCAAAAAGGTGGTTTAAAACCTTGACGAATTCACCCACTTCACCAACGCAACTCATTGAGAAACGGCATATATGGATGTTTTCGCTACCGTCATCCTTGGAATTTTTGGGTTTTAATTCAAGTCGACCGCAACCGATATCCGTATACTGAACCGCTTCGGAGATATCTGAAATATTAAATTTTTCTTCAGCACCGTCAAGGGTTTTTGTTATGAAATTCCCGTCAAGAGTGAGAGTTCCGTAACAGTTTTTGCCCTCGGGTGATATGTCAAAATGAGCAATAATCTTTTTCATAATCAATACAAATACGGTTCAAGGAGCCTTTTGCTTTTAGGCTCGGTTTTTTCAAAGTCGGGAATAACATATCTGTTGCCGTCCATATCAAAAATAAGGAGAGTGTCACTTGTGGCAAACCGCATATTACGGGTAATATCGCGGACGGTAAAATTCTTTTCCTTACCGTCAACTATGGTTTCAAAATAAAAGTGACCCATTCGCTCTTTTACGCTTTTTATGGATGTTACGGTGGGGCAATAGTATCTGTTCTCAAGTTCTTTTTTTGCGTTTTCACAGGAATCTTTGTCGAGGGTGTTTAAATCCCTGATAATGCCGATTTCCTTATCGTCAAGGTTATGAACGCAGATGTATTCATCCTTAAGAGTATAAGGGTAAGTGCGTATAAGTTTTACTCTGCCTATATTTTCACCGTCTAACTTCATAAGCAGAAAACCGTTGTCATTAAAGGAAAAAACGCAGTTTTCGGGATTTAAAAATTCAATTGAAAGTTTATCTGTTTTCATCTTGCTCTTTCTCCTTTTCGTCATTATCATCAGGACTTTCTTCGCCTATACCGATAAAGCGAAGTGCTTCTTCCTGTAATTTGTACATCTTATAATAAGCACCCTTTTTCTCGATTAATTCATCGTAGGTGCCGAATTCAATACATTCACCGTCATCAATAACCGCCAGTTTATCTGCATCGCGTAAGGTGGAAAGTCGGTGGGCAATGGCAATGGTTGTTCTGCCGTTTTTAAGTTCGGTTAAGGAATTTTGTATATTTCGTTCCGTTTCCGTATCCATTGCGGCAGTTGCCTCGTCAAGAATGAGGATTTTAGGATTCTGAATAATGGTACGGGCAATTGAAATTCTCTGTCGTTCACCGCCCGATAAACTCTGTCCGCCCGAGCCGACGTAGGTTTCGTAACCGTCGGGAAGTTTAGATATAAACGAGTGAGCCGAAGCGGCTTTTGCGGCGGCTATAACCTCGTCGTTAGTAGCGTCGGGTCTCGCGTAGCGGATATTATCCGCAATAGTACCCATAAATAAGAAAATATCCTGTGAAACGATACCGATATTGTTCCTGAGTTGCTTTGACGAAAGGTCCTTAACATCAACACCGTCAATTTTTACAACACCCTCTTTAGGGTCGTAGAGCCTTGCAATAAGGTTTGAAAGTGTAGTTTTACCCGCACCCGTTTTACCCACAATACCGAGCATTTCACCCGCTTCAATTTTAAGTGAAAGGTTTTTGATTATGGGGTGTGCGGGTTCATATTCGAACTGAAGTTCATTTAATTCAACCGAGCCTTTGAAGTCATCGAGAATTACGGGGTTTTCCTTATCCTGTACATCGGGCTCAGTGTCCATAATTTCAAAAACACGTTGTGCAGAGTCCACGCAACGAGCCCACCAGGTTGTAACCCAGGAGAGAAACTCAATGGGAGCCTGAAGCATCTGAAGGTATACTACAAAGGTGAGAAGTTCACCGATGGTGATTTCCTTAGTGGTAACCGCCATAACTCCGCCTATACCTAAAACAACGGCACTGATAAGATAAATAATAATTGAAAGTATGGGGAAAACCGTACCCTCAGTATTGGCAGATTTAATTTCCGCATCAAGAAGTCCCGTACTGATTTTATCAAACTCGCCCAATTCCTCGGTTTCTTTTGAAAAAGCCTTGATTATACGGTGACCGTTAATGTTGTCACTTACTTTTGAAGTAAGGCGGGAGTTCTGAACCCATACTTTATGGTGGAGTTTCCTGAATTTTTTGTTTACTATGGGGTAGATGAAAAGTATAAGCCCCGTAGCAAGTAAAATGAAAAGGGTTAACTTATAGTTTGTAAGGAACATTATGATAATAAGTCCCACAACGGTTATGGCGTTACCTATAAGATAGGGGAAACCGTCAACAAAGAACCAGTAAATATTGTTGGCGTCCCTTGTGACACGGTCCATTAACGAACCCGTCTGTTTATGAGTATAAAAACCAACGGAAAGCCTTTGCATTGCCTTAAAGATTTTTAATTTTATACTGTAAACAACCTCGGGGAGGATACCCGCAACAATGTACTGATAAACGAGGGTCAATAACTGTTGGGATATTTTAAGAGCCGCCATAGTGAGAACTACGGTTATAAGAGCCTTGAACAAATCGTCATAGGCGAGGGTGTTATCGGGATTTAAAACCTCGTCATAAAGTTTCTGGGTTGAAAACTGAGGGATTAAGATGTTGATACCGCTACTTACCAGGACGGCACAAATCATAAAAATCATTTTACCCTTAACTTCGCCGAAGAATGAGAAAAGACGTTTGACGGTGGATTTTTTATCAACACAGTCCTTGCAGTATTTTAAACCCTTGGGTATGGGTGCACCGCATTTCTCACAGGTGTTACCCGTGTCCTCGTTAAGGTATTGCTCGTGGGAGCGATCCTTTTTAAAGGCGTTGAAAATTCTGCGGAAGTTGTCCGCCTTTTCCAATAAACCGATTGAGAAATAACCCAAAGAATAATACTCGCCCTTGAATGTATATGTTAACTGACCCGTGGCAAGGTATTGCTCGGCGAAAATTTCGTCAATTTCATCAATGGGAATGGCGGTTAATTTTAAAAGTTCGGGCTTTAAATCGGGCTTTTTGTGTTTCTTCTTTTGTTTTTTGGGAAGTTCCTTTTCTTTAAAAACGGCACAGTAAATGCCTTTTTCGTCAAAGAAAAAAAGGTTGTCGCCGTATTCCTCCGCCGAAGTCATATCTGTTTTAAGGGAAAAAACAGCATTGGAGGTATCAAGCCCCTCTTTTTCTAAAACCTCTCGAATTGGCTCTGGAAGTATTTCCTTAGAGGGTGGGGCTTTTTTCGGTGGCTTTTTTATATGAAGTTTATAAAGGATTTTGTTTATAACACTCACAAAATTCGCCTCACTTACATACAATTAATAAATTAAGTAAAAATCGGTAATATTTTATCACACGAATTATTCCTTGGCAATATAAGTGATTAAAAAATAAAATCTTTAACAAAAAGTTAACAATATGTAACCAAAAAGTAAATATAATAACTACGATATTAACAATATGCGAGTTTTTGTTTTGTGCATATGGGAGAAAAACGTTTTTACACAGAAATGTGAATTGACATTCATCGGGAATGTTTGATATAATATTAACGATATAGTATAGGTGAAAGTTGTTTAAAAAACAAAATTGATGTTTTCGCATTTTTACAATATTAAAAAGTTTTATTAAAAACATAAAAACGAAAGGTGAATTTTATGGCAGTAAAAAATGTTACACGATTTGGCATTCAGAGAAAAATCGTTGCCAACATGACTACCGAGAGTTGGCAGAATATTCCTCACGTAAGTTATCAATATGAGCCTGACGTAACCGAATTCGTTGCAGCATTTAAAAAATTCAGTGCTGAGAAAAATGTTGAGGGTGCCCCTGCAAAGATTACTTTTAACGCAGTACTTCTTAAGGCAATTGCCGAGGCTATTGAGGTTGACCCCATGATTAATGCTCATATGCATTACGAAAAAGGTCTTGTAAGAGGTAAGGTTACTACATTTGATAATATTGATATTTCCGTTCCGTGGATTCTTCCCAGTGGTGAAATGATGACCATCACTATGAAGGATATGGGTAATAAAACTCTTAAGGAAATTGCCGCTTATCAGGCGGATATTAACCGCAGACTCGAGAAAACAAATCTTACCGAGGCGCTTTACTCAGTTTCTTTCCACGATACATTGGATAAACTTAAAAGAGGTCATATTATTAAGGCGATAAAAAGACTTTACGGTGCTAACACCAACAAACGTCACAGAATCGTACGTCTTAAAGGTGCGGAGAAAAAAGCTTATAACGCTATTCCCGAAACTGAAAGAATCACTCGTAAGGACCTTAAGCAGGGTACAATTACCGTTTCCAACGTTGGTGCGGATACCCGCGGTCTTAACGGTGAGGTTGCAATGCTTATGGTTATTCCGCCCCAGGTTTGCGTTATCGGTATAGGCACACTCCAGAAAAAGCCCGTTGTTATTACTGACGAAAACGGCGAGGATAAAATTGTTATCAAAACAATTCTTCCTATGAATATCTGCTTCGACCACAGAGCCCTGGACTTCGGTGAAGTAAGACCCTTCCTTACAAAAATGGATGAATTCTTTAAGAATCCCGAAATGATTCTTAACGACAACGCTTGAATACATAGTTTTAAAGAGCCGACCTGAGGGTTGGCTCTTTTTTAATGCGTAATGCGTAATTCGTAATTCGTAATTAAATTTAAGACAAGTATTTATTTACAAAAACTTAAGTTTTAATAGTATTGCATTGGGTGGTGCCTTGTGTTATAATGTATTTTAACAAATTATGTGAGGTTTAAATATGAAAAAGAAGTTATCTCTTTTCTGCTCGGCTATTGCCGTAGTTGCACTTCTGACAACTGTTCTCAGTGTCAAAATGCCTCAGGCAGAAATCAAAAATAATATTACTAATGCCGCACTTGAGCAACACTATGACGATGCGGACGATATGAACACCACTATGGATGCTCCCACTGAAGAACCTTCATCTTCGGGTTCATCCGGTGGACTCGGCGATATCTTAGGCGGTATCGGCGGTGGCTCAGGGGATTTCGGAAGTAGCTTCATTGACGGTATCGGTGGCTTGGGCGGTATATTCGGTGACGTGGGTGATATACTCGGAGGTCTCGGCGGCACAGGTTCGGGTAACTCATCAAACGGTGTGTTGAATACTACCGTTGGCGGTAATGATGCCATATATATTGACCCCGTACCTGCGGCAACTCAGACTATGACTCAGGGTGAAACCATAGTACAACCCGCCCCCAATACTCAAGTTCCTCAGTCCACAGTTCCCGTAGCGGAAACTCTTAACCCCAACGCAATAACCAACCCCTACGCAAGACCCACAGGTGAAATCAAACCCGGTGATATGGGTGACGGGGTAAAGTGGATACAGTGGAATATTATTTATAGCGGATACGGTCTTCAGGGTAAAGAGATTAGCGGTGTTTACGACGACGAAACCGTAGAGGCAGTTAAAAAACTTCAGGCGGAAAACGGTCTTACTGCCGACGGTGTAGTAAACGACGCAGTTATTGATAAAATTGAACATTTATATTTCCAATATATAACAAGTATCGGTCAGGCTACAACCGCACCCGTTACATCCGTTAACACAACTGCCGTAGCAACCGTGGGCGGAAATCAGAATGATGACGGCTCAAACATTTTAATTATCATTCTTGCAGTTATTCTTATTGCATTTATCTGGATTATAGCGATTATTGTTATAGTAATCGTACTCATAGTAAAAAAGAAAAAGAAGAAAAAATTACAGGAGAAAGCTCCTGAAAGTGAAGCGAAATCCGAAACCGAGGTTAAAGAAGAACCCGAAAAGAAGAATGACGTAATGTCACTTTCAGACCTTTTTGAAGAAGCAAACAACAAGAAAAAATAAATAATAAGTTGAGGGATTTTAAATGGATAAATATTTGATTATCAACGCAGACGATTACGGTATGTGCCACGCCGCCAACGGTGCGGTTGCGGATTTATTCCAGAAGGGCGGTATTACCTCCGCTACAATTATGACTCCCTGTTGTTGGGCTAAAGAAGCGGGTAAATGGGCAGCGGCTCACCCCGAGTACGCAGTTGGTGTACACCTTACATTCACAAGTGAATGGGGTAACTACCGTTGGAGTCCCATTGCTCAGGGCGATACAAGTTCACTTCGCGACAGTGAAGGCTTTATGTACTACGAATCTGACGAGTTTGAGAAAAACTGCGATATTGACCAGGTTGAAAAAGAAATCCGCGCTCAGATAGAACGTTTCAAATCCTTTGGAGTTACTCCCTCACATCTTGATAACCATATGGGTTCACTCTACGGTATTGAAACAGGCAGATTTGAACTTTTGAACCTCACCCTCGCTATTGCAGGGGAGTACGGACTTCCTTTCCGTTTCCCCGGTACATTCGTACCCGAGATGTTCTCAAACGATACCCTTGCAGTTAAAATCGACCTTGATATGATTAAGATGTTCTACGGCAAAGTTCTTGAATTCGCTAAGGCAAACGGTGTTGCAATGCCCGATTTCCTCATTCCCGGCGAGTGGAACGGCCCTCAGAATGACTCTTACGAAAACTTTAAAGAATACATTTATGAACTTTACCGTTCATTCCCCAACGGTATTACCGAAACCTATATTCACCCCGCATTCGAAAGCGAGGAACTTAAAGGTATTTCAGGTGCATGGCACCGCCGTGTATGGGAACACAGACTTTTCTCAGATCCACAGACACTTCAACACATCAAAGCGTGTGGAATTAAACTTATTAATTACCGCGACCTTGCAGAAATGAAGAAATAATAAATCTTGAGCGAATAATTTGATTTATAATTCGGCGTAAGCCCCGATAATTTTGCATTTTGCATTCTGCATTTTGCATTTACAATCGGCACCAAGTGCCCCTTAACTCCTCACTCCTCACTCCTGATTCCTAACTAAAAAGAGTTGACCCCTCGGGTCAACTCTTTTCTTCTATGAGTCTTGCAAATTCGGTTTTTTGGAAGTCGTTGTTTTCAATATGGTATCTTTCGTGAGCTAAGGATTTGCGTTTGGCTTCGTCGGATAAATTCTCGTTAATATAAATGTTAAAGTCGCCGTTGGCATCGGGTATTGTAAAAGCCCTGATAGTCAGCGGCATTTTTATTTGTCTTATAATCTGGCTCATTTGTCCTCCTTATCAATTAAAGCCTGAAACATCACAAGGAATGTGTCAAGTTGGTCCTCCGTTGCACGTTTCGACATATCGAAAAGCAGTTTTCGTTTTTGAAACAGTTCATCCCTCGTATCTTCAACAGGGTCAAAAGTATCATCGAAATACCCCAATGACACGTTAAAATACTGGGCTATTTTACTTAATGTCTGAGTGGATAAGGTTTTGGTTCTGCCCTGCTTTAATTCGGATAGTGTACTTTTGGGTATACCCGTTGCTTTACACAAACCCGCAGGTTTTATGCCCTTTTCGTCACAGAGTTGTGCTATTTTTTCATACATATTCACAATAATGACCTCCTGTTTTTGTGCAATGCTACAAAAATCGAACATTCGTTCGGTTTTGGGTAAAAAAGTACGGAAAACTGTACTATAATGCAGTTGTGGTTCGGAAATCTGTACAGTTTACGAAAATAATATAACTCAATTTTATTCCGATGTCAATACCAATAATAGTACAGGAGGTACGTAAAATGTCAAAAGCCATAGAAGATAGAATTGAATGTCCCTTTTATCTCGGGGAAGGTAATCGTTCTGTTATTTGCGAAGGAATTCTTAAAGGCACTAAATGTATTCACAGATTCCCGAGTAAAGATATTAAAGATACCTATGAGAATAGCGTGTGTTGTTCTGCGGGTGGTAGCAGATGTAATCATTTTAAGAGCGTTTCATCCCTTTACGAAAGAGGTTTGAGAATTTGAGCGAGAAAAGAAACGTAGATAAATACAAAAGGGTTTCATCGGCAGCGGACAATATGAGTGCTTTGATTGACGATATTATAAAAAAGGCACGAAAGAGTTTTAAAGCTACGGGAAACCCCGAAATTGACGCTAAGTTTTTAAAAGAAAGCGTAGGGGCTTTAAGGGAACTTTACGATTTACTTGAATGTTGCGACGGCTCTGCTCAGGTTTCGGACGGTGTGATTATAAGGCTTGAAAAACAAATACAGGAGTGGAGCAAATGAAAGAGCTTATCATACCGCCACCCAACGAAAAGCAAAAAGAATTTTTTGAATCCACAAACCGATTTATAGGTTACGGCGGTGCTCGTGGGGGCGGAAAATCCTGGGCGTTAAGAACTAAGTTCGTTTTACTTGCTTTTCAATACAGTGGGCTTAAACTTTTGCTGCTGCGTAAAACCTTACCCGAACTTCGTGAAAATCACCTTTTACCCTTACTTTCGCTACTAAACGGTATAGCCCGTTACAAACGGGATGAAAGAGCCTTTATTTTTCCCAACGGCTCACGTATCCGCTTAGGCTATTGCGACACGGAAAACGACATTTATCAGTATCAGGGTCAGGAATACGACGTTATAGGTGTTGAGGAATGCACACATTTCACATTCACGCAAATTCAGTTTCTTATGACCTGTAACCGAACAACCCGAGTGGATTTTAAACCCCGTATGTATTTTACGGGAAACCCCGGTGGGGTGGGTCACAACTGGTTTAAACGGCTTTTTGTAAAGGGGCGTTACGAAAGCGGTGAGGACCCTGCGGATTACATATTCATACCCGCAACCATTGACGATAATACGGTGCTTATGAAAACCAACCCCGAGTACGTAAAGGTTCTTGACTCACTTCCTGAAAAACTGCGACAGGCTCACCGTTTCGGTAACTGGGATATTTTTGACGGTCAGTTTTTTGAAGAATTCCGCGATGTACCAAAAAATTACAAGGACGGTACATTCACCCACGTTATAGAGCCTTTTGAAATTCCCAATGACTGGGTTATTTACCGCTCCTTTGACTTCGGGTACGCAAAGCCTTTTTCCTGTGCATGGTGGGCGGTGGATTATGACGGCAGACTTTACAGGATACTTGAACTTTACGGTTGCACCAAATCTCCCAACGAGGGTGTTAAATGGCCACCCGAAAAAATATTTTCGGAAATTGCGGAAATAGAAAGAACTCACCGTTGGCTTAAAAATAAGCATATTTCAGGTGTAGCAGACCCCTCAATATGGGATGCATCAAGGGGCGAGGCAATTATTGAAGCCGCAGTAAGAAACGGTATTTATTTTACAAAGGGCGATAACAAACGACTTCCCGGGTGGATGCAGGTACATTACCGACTTTCCTTTGACGACAACGGCATACCAATGATGTACGTCTTTAACACCTGCAAGGGGTTTATAAGGACGGTGCCCGAACTTAAATTCAGTGTCACCAACCCCGAGGACCTTGATACAACGGGTGAGGACCATATTGCCGACGAGGTCAGGTATATGTGCATGGCAAGACCCATTGCACCCACATATAAAAAGAAAAATGCCCTCTTGGGCGACGACCCCTTGGATTTAAACAAAGGATATTACAGGAGTATTTAATATGAAAGAAAATAAAAAGACTTATGAGAAAGTGAAACCTGCCGAAACCATTGGTACAAAAGGGGTTATCGGTCAGGAGGAAACCGAGAAAGCAATCAGTATTCTCAAAAAATATAAAGAGGGCAAAACCGCCCTCGAAAACCGAATTGTTGACAATGAGCAGTGGTTTAAACTGCGTCATTGGGAGCAGTTAAGGGGGGATAAGGGCGATAAAAATGCCTCCGCGTGGCTTTTTAACTCCATTGCCAACAAACACGCGGATGCTATGGATAATTATCCCGAAGTAACCTGCTTACCCCGTGAGGTAAGTGACGAAAAAGCCGCAACGGTGCTTTCGCAGATTTTACCTGTTATTTTTGAGCGTAACGGCTTTGAAAAAATTTACAGTGATGCCTGGTGGTACAAACTTAAGGCGGGTACTGCCGTTTACGGTATATTCTGGAATCCCTTGAAAAATAACGGTCTGGGGGATATCGAAATCAAGCAGGTGGACGTGCTTAACCTTTTCTGGGAGCCGGGAGTAAAGGATATACAGAAAAGCAAAAACATCTTCCACGTTGAACTTATGGATAACGATGCCCTTGTGTCACTTTATCCGCAATTGTCGGGTAAATTAGGCTCGTCAACGGTAGAAATTGCCCATTATGTATTTGACGATTCCGTTGACACATCCGAGAAGAGTGCCGTAATCGACAGATACTATAAGGTCATAAGAAACGGTGTTGAAACGGTGCATTACTGTAAAATCTGCAACAATGAACTTCTTTACGCATCGGAAAATGACCCCGAATATTCCGAGAGGGGCTTTTACGACCACGGTCAGTATCCCTTTGTTTTCGATTCCCTTTTTGTGGAGGAGGGTACACCCTGCGGTTTCGGTTACATTGACATTATGAAGGATGCTCAGAAGCAGATAGATTTATTGGGTAACGCCCTTGTTAAAAACGCAACTATGGCTACGAATCCCAGATACTTCATTAATTCCTCGGGTGCGGTAAACGAAGAAGAATTTGCCGACTGGAGCAATAATTTCGTTCACGTTTCGGGTAGCAACCTTGGTGAGGACAGTATCCGGGAAATTCGTATGTCGGGTATTCCTGAGATTTACCTCGGTATTCTCAACAGTAAAATCGACGAGCTTAAGGAAACAAGCGGTAACCGTGATTTTTCACAGGGCGGTGTTTCGAGCGGTGTTACTGCCGCATCCGCCATTGCGGCTTTACAGGAGGCAGGTAGTAAACTTACCCGCGATATGGTAAAGGGCGGTTACAGAGCCTTTTCGGAGCTTAATTCCCTTGCAGTTGAACTTATACGTCAGTTTTACGATGAACCACGATTTTTCCGTATTTTAGGCGATAACGGTCAGCAGGAGTTTATATCCTACGACAATTCACAGATAAGGCTTAAAAATCAGGGTAGCACATTCGGTATTGAAATGGGTTCAAGAAAGCCCGTTTTTGATATTAAAGTCAGTGCTCAGAAGGCAAGTCCTTTTACAAAAATAAGTCAGAATGAACTTGCTTTGCAGTTATATAACGCGGGAATGTTTAATCCCGAGTTTCGTCAACAGGCACTTCTTGCCATAAGTATGATGGACTTTGAGGGTAAAAGTGCCCTTGCGGCAAAACTTAGTAGCGGAGTGAGTATGATTTGACGAAAGTATGTTACAGGGAATACTACGATAAAACCCTTTTTAGTGTTGAGGGTCACAGTGGCTACGGCACACGGGGTGAGGACGTAGTTTGCGCGGGTATATCCACCCTCGCGGGGTCTTTCATCAACTGTATTTTAGACGAGGAAAGCAACGGTAGATTAAAACTTCACCGTAATATTATCCGCGACGGTTATATCTGCTTTGAAATTGAAAAATTCAGTTTTTCAAAAGAACGTATTGAGGGCATTATAGATGCTTTTGTTACGGGATTTATGATGTTGGCGGAAAGTTACCCCGATTACATCACAATGGAATAGTTAATAACCCTTGGGTTTTTATATATAAATGACACTTCGGAAAGACGATGGATTAAAAATTTATTTCTGAAATGAAAGGAAAAACAAATGAAAAAATTATGGTACACTCCCGATTTGCAACTTTTCGCAAGTGAGGGTGCGGAAAATTCAAACGGGAAAACGGGCGTCGAAGATGCTGTCGCCGAGCAGACAAGTGCCGAAATTGTAAACGATGACGAGGAATTTGCCAATTTAATTAACGGCAGATTCAAAGAACAGTTTACAAGAAAAACTCAGGCAATTATCGACAAAAGATTTAAGCAGACCAAAGAACTCGAGGAGTACAAGGAACGGGTTTCCCCCGTGGTTGAGTCCCTTATGGAGAAATACGGCGTTGAGGACGGTAACGAGGATAATTTACTTGATTTTATTAAAGAAAAAGAAAAAACTCCCGTAAATACACCGCCTGAAAATGAGGTTGTTTCTGAACGAGGAAAAAACCTCCGCGGTAAAATAAGCAGTTGGGTTAAACAGAGTGAGGATGTTAAAAATACATATCCCGACTTTGATTTAAGAAAAGAACTACGGGAAAACAAATTGTTTTCACAGCTCCTTTTAGGCGGAGTACCCCTTAAAGCGGCTTATGAAACAGTACATAAGGACGAAATACTGTCCGGAGCTATGGCTTACACCGCGGATAAAGTCCGCGAACAGGTTGTAAAGGGCATAGAGGCTAAAGGCAGACGCCCCATTGAAAACGGTGTTTCCTCGGAGAGTGCGGTTGTTACATCTGTTGACGTTAATTCCCTGACCTCACAAGATATTTTAAAAATACTTAAACAGGTTGAGAATGGTGCGAATATATCTTTTTAGCACCATGGAAAGGAAATTTTATGACAGATTATATTTTTAATATTCAGCTTTTTGCCGCAGGTGACGAAGTGAACAAAACTACTTCCGAATCACTTTCTGCGGAAATGAAAACATTTTACGATAAAACTCTTATTACTCTTGCTTCACCCTACCTTGTTCACGACCAGTTCGGTCAGAAACGCGATATCCCCAAAAACGGCGGTAAGATTATTGAGTTCCGTAAGTTTTCATCCCTCCCCAAGGCTCTTACACCCCTTACTGAGGGTGTAACACCCACGGGTAATAAACTTAATGTTTCAAGCGTCAGTGCTACTGTTGAACAGTACGGTGACTATATTGAGCAGACCGACCTTCTTGAGCTTACTGCGGTTGATAATACTATCGTTGAGGCTACTAAGCAACTTGCGTCACAGGCGGGTCTTACTATGGATACAATTGTAAGAAACGAAATTGTCGGCGGTACAAACGTGCTTTATTGCCCCAAGGTTTCTGCGGACGGTACTGAAACTGCGGTTACCTCAAGAAGTGCAATTGACAAAACCGCACTCCTTCGTGTTAAGGATGTTTTCAAGGCGGCGGCAGAACTTAAGGCAATGAACGCCCCCAAAATTGACGGCTACTATGTTGGTATTATTCACCCCTATGTTGCCTACGATCTTATGCAGGAGGCGGGTAATCAGTGGATGGAAGTTCAGAAATACGCAACCCCCGAAAATATGCTTAAGGGCGAAATCGGTTGTCTCGGCGGTGTACGTTTCGTTGAAAGCACAGAGGCTAAAATCTGGAACGAGGGTGCAAGTGGTTGTGCCGTATTCGCAACACTTATTATCGGTGCGGATGCCTACGGTGTTACAAGCGTTAACGGCGGTGGCGTTGAGCATATCGTAAAACAGAAGGGCTACGGTAACGACCCCCTTAATCAGCGTTCTTCAGTGGGTTGGAAGGGTCTTAAGACTGCAAAAAGACTTGTTGAAGAATACCTTATCAGAATTGAAAGCGGTTCTGCTTTCAGTGCAACTGCTAAGGCTAACTGAATTAAATATTAACGGGGGTGTCTTTATGACACCCCACACATTAAAGGAGTGTATATAAATGGCAAATACAAAAGAAAAACTCGTGAGTGTTTTTATTCCTAAAACCTCAAGAAATGATACGGAACGTTTCGTTGCGGTTAACGGTGAACGTATCCTTGTGCAGACGGGCAAAACCGTTGAAATTCCCGAACGCTTCGCAGAGGTAATTAAAAACAGTGAGAATATGGCGGCGGTTTCCGCGGCATATATTGACGCTAATATCTCTCTTTAAGGAGGGGTTTTATGACTTTAAGAAAAGCAATTGAGATATTTGACTCTGAACGCAGTAACTCAGTTGACATAGGTAAAAAAATACGTTGGGTTTCTCAGTTGGATTATAAAATCAGTTCGGAAATTACCGAGCCGAGAGGGGACGAGCCTTTTAAGGGCTACGATATTTCCACTCCATTGGAAACCACACTTAAAGCACCCGAGGAATTCGGTGAAATTTACGGCTTGTACCTTAATATGAAGCTCGACTATATGAACGGTGAAATTGCCCGATTCAATAACTCCGCCCTGCTTTTTAACAATATGTACAGGGATTTGAGTAACAGTATAAACCGAAAAAAGGCAGTTTTAAAACAGAGTGAAATAAAGGCAGGGGATTTGTATGTATAACCCCAGATTAAATGAGCTTTATAAGGACCGTGAAATTATAAGTCGTTTCAAAGGCTACGAAAATAATAAGGTCATTGGCGAAAATGCCTTTTCGTTTACCGAGAATACGGGTGTTGTTTCTTTCCCCGCCCTTTCACCAAGAAATAAAAGAGTGTTCTTTAACGTGACGGGTGATAATCTTCAGGGGCTTTTTTCTAAGGAGTGCATCGCGTACATAAATAACGGCTCCTTGTATTACGGCGGTGAAAAGGTTACTGATTTATTCTTCCCCAACATAAACGAAGAAAGAAAATTCGTTTCCATGGGTGCGTATCTCATTATCTTTCCCGATAAGGTTTACGTAAACACCGAGGATTTAAGCGACTACGGTTATCTGGAGGCGGAGTTTGAAAGTAACGCTCAGGTAACTTTGGGAATGTGCAGGGCGGACGGTGAGTTGTACGGGGATTACGCAATTTCCTCAGTACCTCCCGAAAATCCCGCTAACGGTGATTTGTGGCTTGATACCTCGAGTACACCCCATACACTCAAACAGTTTTACGAAACGGTTAATTTCTGGCAGGAAATTGCCACTACATACGTGCGTATTAACTGTGCGAATATCGGTGAGAATTTTAATCAGTATGACGGTGTTCTGCTTTCGGGTTTTGAAAATACCGACCTTGACGGGGCTCACGTTATCCGTCACAAGGGTGATGACTTTATTGTTATAACGGGGATTATCGACAATGCTCTTACCATTGATACCGTAGTCAGGGTGCAACGAAAAGTCCCCGATATGGATTTTGTTTGTGAGTACGGTAACCGAATATGGGGTTGCTCCTCAAAAACCAACGAGATTTACGCATCAAAACTCGGTGACCCTAAGAATTTTAATTCCTTTATGGGTATTTCTATGGACAGTTATGCCGTAAGCGTAGGTAGTGACGGACCCTTTACCGCGGCGGTGGGTTACAGAGGATATATCCTTTTCTTCAAAGAAAACTGTGTTCATAAAATATACGGTCAGAATCCGCCCTATACGGTGGTTACGTCCTATATACGCGGAGTGCAGAAAGGCTCACACCGTTCCGTGGTGTGCCTTAATGAAACACTTTACTATAAATCCGTGGGCGGTGTATGTGCCTACGAGGGTGGTGTACCTGTCTCGGTTTCATCGGCTCTTGGAGATACCTACTACTCAAAAGCCGTGGCAGGGGGGTGCTTCAGTAAATATTACATCTGTATGTCCGACAAAAACGAGCAGAGACATCTGTTTGTTTACGACGAGGACAAGGCTCTCTGGCACAGGGAGGATAATATTGATATAAGGGAATTTTCCAATAACAACTGCAACCTTTACTTCATTATGAATCAGGACGGCTCCCGTCGTATGGGGCTTATGGACGGTGAAAACCGCTACGGTTCTTTTACGGGTGAGTTAAAGGGTTTTTATGAGGAGGATGACTTTAACTGGACCTTTGAAAGCGGTTTATGGGGTCTGGGACTTCCCGAAAATAAGTATTATTCCAATGTATCTCTAAGGGCAACGGGTACTAAGGGAGCAAGGCTTTCGGTGTTCTTTGAGTTTGACAGTAACGGTAAATGGGTCAAACAAATTGATACTGTTTTTGATAAAACCGGCTCACTGCATCTTCCGTTTATTACACCGAGATGCGACCACCTTCGTATTAAAATTCAGGGCAGGGGTGACGTTAAAATTTACAGTATTTCAAGAAAAATTGAATCGGGGAGTGAGCTGAATGTATGACCTTAATTTAAGTGTTCCGAATATCACTTCAGTAAAGTATTCCACCGATAACAGATTTTTACTTCTGAAAAATTATCTCTATGAACTTAACGAGGCTTTGTCCCATGCCCTTGATGTTAAAAGTCAGAATGAACTGTCGGCACTTGAAGAAAAAATTGAAACTACAAGAAAAAGCCAACAGGAAAACGTGACCATTCTTAACGGTGCGAGTCGCGAGAGATTCAACCAACTAAAAGAAAAAATTCTCAGTACCGCCGAGGATATTGAGAAGGACTACAACTCCAGAATTGAGCAGAGTAAAACAGAGATTTTACAGAGTGTTACGGGGGATTTTGTAGGAAAAAGCGAATTCGGTGAATACTCAGCACAGACCGAAACAAAAATACAACAGAATTTCTCGGATATAAAACTGGTTTCAGAAAATACCGAGACGGTTTCACAGGATTTAGAGGGTTATAAGAAAAGTGCTAAAGCGGAACTGACGCTTCAGGCGGAGGCAATAAGCACACAGATAGAAAACCTGTACGTTACAAAAGAGGATTCCCAAAGCCTTGAAAATCGGGTTAATGCCCAGATAACAGCATCCGCGGATAATATTACGGAGCAGTTTTCCGAAAGTGTTACTAAGGTTTCGGATGATTTATCCACCCTTGGCGGAGAGGTAAGTGAACTCGTTTCATCTCTGGATGTGTACATAAGACGAGGCGAGTTGGAGGAGGGCGTATACGGTATTGAAATCGGCAGAAGTGACAGTAACGTAAAAGCCCGATTTACAAATGATAAACTTTCCTTTTATCAGGGCGTTGCGGAAGTAGCGTATATTTCGGGCAGTGCGTTGTACATAACCAACGCGGAAATTATAGATTATTTAAAAATTGGTAATTCCAACGACGGGTATTTTTTATTTGATACTACCCGAAACGGACTTGAAGTGAGGTGGATAGATGGGGATTAATTATTACGGTAAATGTACGGGTGTTTCAGGCGGTAAATATGATTTGTGGCTGAATGTATCCCAAAATTCTCAGAACATTTCTTCAAACACAAGTAACGTTACGGTAAAACTTCTGCTTAAAAGAAATGACGGCTACTCCGCCTCCGCTTACAACCTTACGGAAAGTGCAAACAGTGTAAAACTCACTGTGGGCGGGTCGGTAAAGGTGAGTAAAAATATCGCTATTGATACGAGAAATAACCTTACGGTAACCCTTGCCCAATGGACGGGGAATGTTAGTCATACCGCCGACGGTAGCCTTGCTTTGAATATAGGTGGCGAATTTACTATGAGTAGCACCAACCTTACGGGTGGTGAGGTTACTTGCAGTTTTAAATGCACCACCATACCGAGAGCATCGTCTTTTTCACTTTCTGCGGTAAGTGTCAACCCCGACAGTACTCTCAAAGCCACCATAACCTACGCATCGGGTAGTTTTACCCATAGGTTAATATGGAGTGTGGGAAACGAAAGTGCAAGTGCGGATATTGGTGCAGGAGTAAAGGAATATACAATGAGCATACCCCTTAATTGGGCAAGTCAGGTTCCAAAGGCTTCAAAAGGTACTTTGAAAATCACTCTGAAAACGTACAGTAAGGGCGTACTTATTGGCTCGGTTAATAAAAATATTCCCTTTGTTATACCCTCAACATCCGCGTATAAGCCCGAGTTTAATATCTCATTACAGAAAATAGAAAACTCGGTACCCGAAGATTTTGATGAATACGTTAAGGGTATAAGTCAGTTGAAGGTGGATTTGACGGACATTACGTATAAATACGGGGCAACTTTACAGAGCCTTACTATTACGGTGGGGGATGTTTCTAAGAGGAATGCTCCCGCGGTGTTTGATTTAACCAAAAGCGGTACTGTAACAATAACCGTTTCCCTAAGGGACAGCCGAGGTTTTATTACTCAGAAAACTCAGAATATAACCGTATGCGATTACAAAAGTCCGTATGTGACTATTAAAAGCATTGAAAGATGTGACGAGGACGGCACTCTGAATTCTCAGGGTAAATACCTGATTATTGATTACGCCGTGGGTTACAGTCAGGTGAATAATAAAAACAATTGCGAAACCGTATTGAAATTTAAAAATTCTAAGGCTTCTTCATATGGTGATGCACTGAGTCTTACAAATTCCCCGTTCATTTTCGGCGACGGTAATATTGAGGAAGGCTCGTCCTATATGGTTTCGGTGGGAGTAAAAGACCGTGTTTGCCGGAATTATATTGAGTTTTTACGCTCCGTGTCCGTGGCGGCTATTCCCTTTAATATACGTCGGGGCGGTAAAGGTGCCGCCTTCGGTAAATTTTCCGAAAAGGAAAACGAGTTGGAGGTTGCGTGGGATTTAAGCGTTGACGGAAATCTCAGCGTTTCGGGTGAACTCAACTACGAAAATATATCTTACGAATCCCACGAAAACGCACAGAATCTTACCTGTAATATCAGGCATTATCCCGCTTTGAGAATGGTTTGTGTTGCCATTCGTACTGAAGTTTCAAAAGACCTTGGGGCAAATACCACTCATACTCTCGCAACAATTTCTACCCGAAAGCCCTTGTTTTTCGCTCCTTTGGGATGTGTTGTTCATTTCTCATCGGGTGTAGAAAGCCTTGGGGGAATACAGGGTACGGGTGAAATTGTCATTCGCCCCGGTGGAGCAATAAGTAAAGGAACACAGATTTTTATAAGCGGAAATTACATAATATAGAGGTGATAAATATAGCTTATTCAACTATTTCCTACGGTTCATCAGGTAGTGATGTTAAAAAATTACAGGAAACATTAAATAATCACGGTTATTCCCTTGCGGTTGACGGACAATTCGGTAGTAAAACCCAAGCCGCCGTAAGGGATTATCAGAAGAAACACGGACTTCAGGTTGACGGTATTGTAGGTGTTAAAACCTGGGGTAGCCTTAATTCAAAAAGTTCTTCAAAGACTTCATCAACGGGTAATAAAACTCAGTCCGCCGCCGTACCAAGTTTGAAAAATCTCCCAAGACCCGAGTACAAGAAAAGCGATGAAGTTAAGTCCGCTGAAAATGCCCTCAGTCAATGGGAGAAAAATAAGCCCTCGGAGTACGAGAGCAAGTATTCGGAGCAAATTGAAACTATTTTAAACGATATTCTCAACAGAGAGGATTTTAATTACAACCTTAACGCGGACCCGTTGTATCAACAGTATCGGGAACAGTACATTGAAAACGGCAAAAAAGCCATGATGGATACGGTGGGTCAGGCAACGGCTCTTACGGGCGGTTACGCTAACTCTTACGCCGTCAATGCGGGTAATCAGGCTTACGACGAGTACCTTAACGGACTTAATGATATTGCCCTTGATTTACGTGACAGGGCGTATATTCAGTACACCGACGAGGGTGACAAAATGCTCGAGGATGTTACACTTCTTCGTTCACTCGATGGTGATGACTACGACAAGTACCTTTCTGAATTAGAGAAATACTACGAGGACGGCGAGTATCTGCTAAATAAACTTACCTCAATGTCCGACGCGGAATTTGATGAATTTCTTGCAGAGGTTGATGCGTGGGAAAACGACCGTGAATACGAATTTGAAAAATATCAGGACGCCCTTGACAGACAGGAATTTGAAAAGGAAATGGCGTTTAAAGAGGCTGAGGCAAAACGGGACCAGGCTAATAAGGACAGGCAGTATGCACTTAGTGCAAGTCGTGCATCATCTTCCTCGTCTTCAAAAAAATCTTCAGAAAAAGACAGTGGTAGTGACAGTAGCCTTACAACACCGCCCATATCCTACAATGAATTCTGTATAAGAACGGGCGTTCACACTATAATGACCGCCAAAGAATTCGGTAGTTCTAAACTTACTGACACATACGCAACCTATCAGGACTACCTTGCGGCAATGTATAAGAAGTATAAAAAGGGTGGTTAAATGAAAGTAAACGTAACTAAAGATACAGTAATTATCACCGAGTACAGCCCTGTTAACGCAGGGGAAAGGGGATTGAATATATGCGAGTTTCAGTTACCCGAGGAGTTTTCTTCCCTTACTGTAACGGCGGCTTTTAATAATATTCCCGTTCCTGTGTGTGATGGTGAATGCCTTATCCCCACTTTGAAAAAAGGTACGGCAATTCTTGGTGTTTACGCCTATAAAGAAAGTTCCGACGGGGTTGAGTTAATGTACTCCCCAAAGCCCACCGCTTTTTATGTCAACGAGGGTTCGTATACGGAAGAAGTAGCAATTGAAGAAATTCCCTCCATAACTGAGTATGAGAAATACTGTCAGTTGTTTGCGGAAAAACTTTTGGAAAAGGTAAGCGACAGGGAAAAGATCGCAAATAAAACCGAGAGTTTAACGGAAAAATCCACAAACGAGCAATATCCTACGGCAAAAGCGGTTTATGATGAGTTCCAGAAGTTTAATATAATTACCCGTTTAGAGAAAAGTGATTTTGTTAACGGTACTTTTGAGGCAAATAACGGTATTGTTGATTCTAAGTTCTGGATTATAACACCTTACTGCGTGAAGGTCAGAGTTGGTGACATAATTAAAATTGAACTTCCTGAGGGGTTAAAGGTATGGTGGCGTATTTTTGACAGTGATGATTTGAATATCGCACGTAACCTGAAAAATGGCGGTATCAGTACCGGCATTGTTGAATACGTATCCGAGTATGACGGATATCTCAATATTCAAGCCGCAAAAACCGACTCCACGAATATTATCCCCGAGGATTTTGACGGTTCGATAATAATCAGTTCTTCCCGTCTGAAAAATGCCGAAAGCGAGATAGAAAAACTGAAAAACAGTGATATTGACATTTTGACACAAGTTGATGTGGATGAAGAACACACCAACGAACAGGTGTACGGTGCGTTGGCAATGGACGAGGCATTTAATGTTTTTGGTGAAGAACTTGAGAAAAAACAGAACGGTAAAGTGTTTGAGGAAATAGTCACTGTAACAGTAGCTCCCGATGAAAACGGTGATTTGCCTACTAAAATTTCAATTACTAAGGATAAAGACGGGAATTCCTTTAATCTTTCTGATTTGTATTGTGAAACACTTATAGGTATGACCGATTATTCTAAAGGTCGATTTTATGTTTTAGCGGGCGGATTAGCTTTAATAGGTAACGCTTACCTGGATTTACGTAATGAAACATTAAGAAGATGGTGTTTCAGATATGATAGCTTTGGTGTGGGGAATGGTGGGATATGTACCGCACCCGCTGCAGCAATAGCTACTACTGCACAGTTTCCCAGTGCCAATAACTCTGATTTATACGGTCAACCTGTTCCACCCGGAAAAGAAATAAATATAAATAAGGTAGAGTTTATCGGGCAAGTAGGTGAACCTAAAACATTTATGGAAGGTACAACTATTACTTTGTGGGGGGTTAGAAAATGAAGGTTTTAGAAAATGGTGTTTACAGGGAAATGACCTGGGAAGAAATTGCGGATATTGAACTTAACATAGAAACACCAACCCGTAAAGAAATCATAGTTTCGGCTATCAGGGAGAAATACTCCGTTGATGACGAAATCGCCATTTTGCGTCAGCGGGACACAAAACCCCGTGAGTTTGAGGAGTATTTTAATTTTGTTGAGAAAATTAAAAGTCGGATTCCTCAAAAGGTCGGTGACCTTAGTGGTTAATACTATAATTCTCGTAGCATCACTACTTACCGCACTTGGGGTTATAATTGCAACATTTATAAAGGTTTATAAATTTATACGTAAGTGCGAAAAATGGATAGAGGAAACAAATGAGCATTCCCTCGACAATTATCTTTCCATTAAAAGGCTTACTATTATGTCCCACGAAATGCCCCTTAGTGAGCGTATTGATGCAGGTGAAAAATACATAAAATATGGCGGTAACGGTGAGGTTAAGCACAAATATGAGGAATTAATTTCATTGTTACCCAAAGAAAGCATTATTAATAAATCTGACGAATAATTTTTTAAGGAGTGATGCAGATGATGCTGAATATTAAAGCAAGGCTTAAGAATAAAACATTTTTAATAAGTGTAGCGGTGCTTATAGTGGCTTTGGTTTACAGGGTTTTATCATTATTTGATATTATCCCCACTGCAAGTGAGAATGAGGTACTTGAACTCATAAATATGGCGGTAAATATTCTCGCCCTCGTTGGTGTTGTGGTTGACCCCACAACCGAGGGTCTCAGCGATAGTAAGAGGGCGATGACATATTGTACCGATAAAGATGTGCGACATCTTGAGGAGGGTTTCATTGAGTAAGAAAATCTACATTTCCCCAAGTAATCAGGTGGGTAATTTATACGCAACGGGTAACACCAACGAAAAGGTGCAGTGTCATAAAATAGCAAAAGCGTGTGTAAACTACCTGAAAAAAGCGGGTTTTAACGTTATGTGTACATATAACCTTGATATGTATAAAAGAGTACAGGAGAGTAACGCCTTCGGTGCTGATATGCACGTTGCTATTCATACAAATGCAACCGCAAAACACAATGTTACGGGCGGTACGCAGATTCTTTTATATAAACTCTCAGGTGAGAATAAAAAAGCAGGTCAGGCGGTCCTCAATAGACTTGCACCCATTACACCGGGTAAAAGTACAGAAAGACTCATTTCAAAACCTGATTTTTACGAATGCAGGGTGGCAAAGGGCCTTACGGTTTATTGCGAATGTGAATTTCACGATACAAAAGAGGGTTCTGATTTCATCATAAAGAATACTACACAAATCGGTGAGGCAATTGCAAAGGGTATCTGTGATTATTACGGGGTGAAACTTCCCGTAAGTGACGAAAAAACAAACGTCCCCGCCGAAGCGAAGACGTTATATACAGTACAGACGGGTGCATTCAGTTCAAAAAAGAATGCACAAAGTCATCTTGATAAATTGAAAAAAGCGGGTTTTACAGGACTTATAGTCAAAAAATCAGTCTAAGTCCGATGCAATTCTCAAAACCCCTTGTACGTCGGGGATGTCAATAATACCGTTGGAGTTTATATCGCATAAGAAAACGGTATCTTCATCGGGGGATGGCTCAAGAGATGCGGCGATACGCAAAAGCCTGTGAGCGTCATCCGTTGTAACCTGACCGTCACCGTTAATATCCCCGAAGTTTGAAAAACTTTGCTCGGTGCCGTTGATTATTACGCTTATACCGTGGGTCTTTGCGTAAACTATGGCGGCACCGGTCTTAGTGCAGTTGATTTTTATGTTGTGGGTAAATTCGTTTGAGTTTACCTCGCGTAAGGCGAAAGCGTATCTTCCGATTTTAGTTATGTTATCGGGTATGGTGATTTCAGTTAATGCACTGCAGCTTTCGAAGGCGTAACTTGCAATTTCCAATTCACCCGTACCGAATGTTACATCAGAAAGGGCGGAGCAACCTTTAAAAGCACTGTTGCCTATATAACCTAATTTATCGGGGAATGTAAGCGAAGTAAGACCTACGCAACCTGCGAATGCGTAGTCATCAATGTAAAGTAAGTTTTCACTCATTACAATAGTTGTAAGGGCTACGCATTTGTTAAAAGCGTTTTTACCGATTACTTTAAGTGAAGAGCCTAAGAATATTTTTTCGAGAGATGTGCAACCGTAAAAGGCGTATTCACCTAAAATCTCAACATTTTTAAGGTTTACTTCCGTAAGTGCGGTACAGGAGTTAAAGGCTTTTGCACCGATGGATGCTACATTTTCGCCCATAACAACTGATGAGAGCTTCTTACAACCGTAAAATGCCATAGAGCCGATGGAAGTGACGGTTTCGGGTATTCTTACGGTCTGGATATTGTTTTTGGTCTGAAATGCACCCGTTCCTATGGCGGTTACATTTTTACCGTTTATCTGAGCGGGTATGCTTACAAGCTCCGTGTGAAAATCATTGTAGCCCGTGATGGTGTAAGTACCATTGGCATTTTCAGTATAAACAAAGCCGTTGTAGTTTGCGGCAAAGGCTATACTTGCGGTGGTGATACTCAGTACCACTGCAAGAAGTAGCGATAAAATCTTTTTCATATAAATATAAACCTCCGTGTTGGTTGTGATTTAGTTGTGGTAAGCGATAACTTTGCCTTCCTGCCGCTTGCGGGAGGAAGGGGGACCATCGCTTGCGATGGTGGAAGGTCCTGTTTAGTTGTTTTTATGATTAGTTGTCGGGACTCTCCACCGCTCCGATTAAATTTATCTTAACGGAAAAATAAACACGCGTTTTTACATCTATCGTAACGATGAGGATTTTTTTATGGCGGTCCCCCTCTCTCCTTGCGCAGAGAGGCGAGGCTTCGCAAGAATCATTATACATTATTTAGCTCAATTTGTACATATCTAATTTTCGAACCACAAAATTTATGTAAAAATATTCACTTTTCTGCATACTGACCCTGTTTTTTACGGAAAAGTGTTGCTTTTTCAAATAATGTGATGTATAATTCACACCACAGGAAACTGATTCCTAAAAATAAAAGTGAGGTTTTAGAAATGAAAAAGTTTTTAAAAGTTACAGCTATTGTAATGGTATTTGCTATGCTTGCTTGTTTCGCTGCTTGCGGTAGTGCTCCCGAAAAAGAAGCAGAAAAAGAAACACTCGTTATGGCTACAAACGCAGCATTCCCTCCCTATGAATACAAAGAGGGTGACGAATTTGTAGGTATCGATATCGAAATCGCACAGGCTATTGCAGATAAACTCGGTATGACACTCGAAATCAAAGACGTTGAGTTCGGTTCAATTATCGGTGGCGTTCAGACAGATAAATTCGATATGGGTATTGCCGGTATGACAGTTACTGACGAAAGACTTCAGAGCGTTAACTTCTCAACATCTTACGCAACAGGTATTCAGGTTGTTATCGTTGCTTCCGATTCAAACATCAAATCTCTTGATGACCTTAAGGGTGACGGTTCAATGAAATTCGGCGTTCAGCAGGATACAACAGGAGATATCTACGCATCTGATACAGCTGAAAACGGCGGTTACGGCGAAGATAACGTTATTCGTTACAAAACCGGTGCAGACGCTGTTCAGGCTCTTAAGACAGGTAAGGTTCAGGCAGTTATCATCGATAACGAACCCGCTAAAGCTTTCGTAGAAGCTAACGAAGGTCTTGAAATCCTTGATGCAGAATGGGCAAGAGAAGATTACGCTATCGCTATCGCAAAAGAAAACACAGAACTTCTTGAAAAAGTTAACAATGCTCTTGCAGAGTTAGAAAAAGAAGGTAAACTTGCAGAAATTATCGACAAATATATTCCTGCAAAATAAGATTATTTTAATAACACGGTACGAGGACGGTAACCCGTCCTCGTATTTTGCGGTATTAAGGAGGGAAACTGTTGGAAGCTTTGAAATTATGGTTTCTTGATTTGAAGGATACTTTTGTCCTTTGTTTTATAAACGATAACCGTTGGGAATGGCTCTTGGAAGGCTTTATTAACTCTATAATAATTACTGCTTTCGCGATTATCATAGGTTTACTTTTTGGTATAATTCTTGCGGCTATTCGTTCTTCTTACGACAAAAACGAAGAAACCCTCAAACTCAGGGGCGGTTTCGGTTATGTGTTACTTAAGGTTTTAAATGGCATTTCAAAAGTATACATTACGGTAATACGTGGTATTCCCGTGGTCGTTCAACTTATGATTTGGTACTTTGTGCTTCTTGTAACACAGGATAATGACGTTGTAATAGCAATTGTAGCATTCGGTTTCAACTCAGCGGCTTACGTTGCCGAGATTTTCCGTGGCGGTATTATGTCCGTTGATAACGGTCAGTTTGAGGCAGGTCGAAGCCTTGGTTTTAACTATCTTCAGACTATGATACATATAGTAATTCCCCAGACTGTAAAAGCTACACTTCCCACACTTCTTAACGAAGTTATTGCGTTACTTAAAGAAACTTCCGTCGCAGGTTACGTTGGTATTATGGACCTTACAAAAGCGGGTGACCTTATAAGAGGACGTACTTTTGAGGCATTTATGCCCCTTATAGCAGTAGCGATTATTTATCTTCTTACTGTTGTTGTTCTCACGAAAGTGTTCAGCATTATCGAGAGGAGGCTTCGTCATAATGAACGATAATATAATTCAAGTTAAAAATTTGAAAAAACATTATGCCGGTGGCGAGGTTAAGGCTCTTGACGGTGTTTGCGTTGACATAAAAAGAGGCGAAGTTGTAGTTATTATCGGTCCTTCGGGTAGTGGTAAATCAACTTTACTTCGTTCACTCAACCTTCTTGAACTTCCTTCGGATGGTCAGATTTTATTTAATGATGTTGATATTACCGATAAAAAGGTTAATATAAATATCCACCGTCAGAAAATGGGTATGGTGTTCCAGCACTTTAATCTTTTCGCTAATATGAATATTCTTAAGAATATGACTATTGCACCTACTCAACTTCTTAAAAAGAGTAAGGCGGAAGCCGAATCAAAGGCTATGGAGTTACTTACAAGAGTTGGTCTTGCAGACAGAGCAAAAGCGTATCCCAGCCAACTTTCAGGTGGTCAGAAACAGCGTGTTGCCATAGTTCGTTCGTTGGCTATGAACCCCGAAGTTATGCTTTTTGACGAGCCTACATCTGCTCTTGACCCCGAAATGGTCGGCGAGGTACTTGACGTTATGAAGGACCTTGCTAAACAGGGTATGACGATGATTGTTGTTACTCACGAAATGGGCTTTGCTAAAGAAGTGGCGGACAGAGTTATATTTATGGATGAGGGTGTTATTGCCGAGGAGGGTACTCCCGACGAAATATTCAATAATCCGCAGACCGACAGACTTAAGTCATTCTTAAGTAAAGTGTTGATATAAAACTATAAAGAACGCGTTAATTCGCGTTCTTTTTTGTATAGTAAAACCACGCGTTAGACGCGTGGTTCAGTTAAATTATATAGCTGAAACAATCCTAAAAAGAAAACTCCTTCGTGATATAATGGAGTTGCGGTCTGCCAACTGCAACAAAAAAG
>SVOQ01000014.1 GCA_015066345.1 Oscillospiraceae bacterium | reverse complement strand
GGCTACCGTGTGGTTGAGATTGATGAAAACGACACCTCAACCTACGAAACAAGAGTTGAGCGCCTTTATGATGTTTTTGACTTTGATTACATAAAAGTTGCAAAAGACAACGGTGACAAATACTCAACAAGAATTGCTTTTGAACTTGCAGTAAAGGGTACTGTTCAGGAAGGCTTTATGAGGCTTTATCAATCTGTTGTTGAACTCATTACAGGCAGACAGGTTACGTATCCGGACTAACTGAAATTCAAACCTCTCACTTTTTATGACCACATGTTTTTCCATAATTTTCATAAAAGTTTGCGAAAACCTTAAAAGGTTCAGACTATATATGTTTTTTAAAAACAATACCGCAGAACATTGTGGTCAAACTCTCACAAACTACATATTACGATATTGGGGAGCAGGATGTCTGGGGGACCAAATCCCTTCACTCCGACCAAAATCGGAAATCCGCTGATGAAAATCGGCGGATTTTTGATTTTGTGCTATTCATTTTTCATTATTCAATATTCACCATTCATTTTAATCGGATTTATGCAGTAAAGTTTTTACTTAATCACCACTATGGAAAATTTCTGTATGTGTGATATAATCAACTTAACATACACGAATTTCGTGGTGAATTTTCACTCTACTACCGGTTGGTTTCTCCTCACTCAACCACCGGTATGTGTTTTTTCTAACGTTTTTTATATATACTAAAAGCGAAAGGAGGCAACTTATGGACCAAGTAAAAATCGGAAAGTTCATTGCTGAGTGCAGAAGAAAGGAAAACTTAACTCAAATGCAGTTGGCAGAAAAACTAAACATCACCGACAGAGCAGTATCAAAATGGGAAACAGGAAGAGCAATGCCCGATTCTTCCATTATGCTCGAATTGTGTGATATTCTCAAAATTACCGTAAATGATTTATTAAGTGGGGAGAAAATTACAATGGATAATTTCAACAAAGAATTAGAAAACAACCTGATTGAAATGGTCAGGCAAAAACAAGAATCAGACAAACGGTTGCTCCGTATGGAATCTCTTGCAGGAGCAATGGCAAGCATACCTTTGGTGGTCGGTATTGTGATAGGCTTATTCGTACCAATGGAAGAGTGGAAACAAGTAGTAATAGTACTCTCCGGCATGATACCGCTGTTAGTGGCAATTCCATTCTTACTACGTGTCGAGCAGGTTGCCGGATTTTACGAATGTCAACACTGCCACCACCAATATGTACCCCGGTATAAGTCTGTGTTACTAGCGCCCCATATGGGCAGAACCAGATATATGAAGTGCCCTGAATGCAGAAAATGGTCGTGGCAAAAGAAGGTTATCAGCAAGAAATAAATTACATTCATTTATAGAAGCAAAACACAAGGAGCTGACTAAAAAGTCAGCTCCTTATTTGTATTCAGTGGACAATCATTCTGAAAAGCTATAATTTGTTGTACCTTCTGCGGTGAGAATCGGCATAAGATTAAGTTCTTCCTGAATTTCCTTTGTGATTTTTTCTACAACTTCGCAATCCGCAAAATAAATTTCATAAACTAAGGTGTCATTATTTATTACTTCGTCACCAGACATATATCCGCCATAGGTTACGAACTCGGTATAACCACAACCGTTTTCAAGAATAATAGTTCTTGCAAGTTTTTGTGCCTGTTCGACTGTGAGAATTTGTTCACCGGTATCAGCATCAATAAGACCGCAATATAGCGTATGTTTCTGAGGATTCTCGGGGTTATTATCCTGTTTACCACAAGCGGTACCAAGACAAAAGACCATAATGCACATAAGAACAATTGATGCTATTCTGATGTATTTTTTCATAAGAATTTACCTCTCTTCTTTATTTAAATTGTTTTAATTTTTTCGTTGGGTTCTTTTTCGCTTTTTATAAAAAGTTTTTTAAAGCCTTCAATAACAACACATATACCGAGAATTATAATAAGTGTTGCAAATACAAATTGAAGTATGTCGCCGAACATATCTGTGCTTGAAGCGGTAATAAGAGCCGCCGCCTTTTTATAAATCGTCATTCCTAAAGCGGTAAAGGTTACCGCAAGCATAGCACCAAGCGGGATATACATAAACCACCGAATTTTTTTACTTCTCTTAAGGAAAACCGCACACGCAAGAAAAGCAAACACGGATAACAACTGATTTGATGCACCGAAAAGCGCCCAGATATTTTTATAACCAACAAGAGTAAGACCAAAGGCAAGAATGAGCGTAATAGCAGTTGCAAAATACTTGTTTGTAAGCACCTTTCTGACCTTACCCATGTTTTCATCCGTTATAGAATCATCAAGAAAAAGTTCCTGGAAAGAAAGCCTTCCTACACGCGCCACGGAATCAAGGGAAGTTAAGGCAAAAGCCGAAATTGAAAGGGTTATAAGCGTATAAACTATATTTGAAGGCAACCCGAGAGTTGTCAAAAAGCCTGCAACTGCACCTGCAAAAACCTGAGCGGGAGTATTCCAACCCTGTGCAGCCGCTTCACCGCTTGCAAAGGACGCAACAGCAATAAGTGCTATTACTGCAAGCATACTTTCAAGTAACATTGCACCAAAAGATACGGGGAGCATATCCTTTTCATTCTTTATCTGTTTTGATGCGGTGCCTGAAGAAACAAGGGAATGAAATCCCGAAACCGCTCCGCAAGCAATTGTAACAAAAAGGATTGGGAAAAGGTAGTTTCCGTCCACCTCGAAGCCGATAAACGCAGGCAAATTAATCTTTGGATTTGCAACAAAAACGCCTACAATTGCCGCAACTATCATAGCCACAAGAAGATAACTGTTAAGATAGTCCCTCGGTTGCAAAAGAATCCACACAGGGACAACCGAAGCCACAAAAATATAAATAAAAACAAAAATATGCCAGACGTCAAGGGACAAAAAAACAGGAAGTTTAAGTCCTATAATAATTGATGCAACAATCATCACAATAGCAATGAGTGTATTAACGGCAGTAGGTAATTTAGCATATTTGAGAACAAGTCCTAAAACAACCGCAAACACGATAAACATTATTGACGTGGTCGCCACAGCACCATTTGCCGTTATATTAGCACTCTTTACGCCTTCGGTTACGGTAAATCCCATAAAAGTCCCTGCAACGATATCGGCAAAAGCCGCAACAACAAGTATACAGAAAAGCCAACAGAAAAGAAGAAACATTTTTTTGCCGGTTTTGCCGATATACTTTTCAATTATGTATCCAATG
Organism: Oscillospiraceae bacterium; assembly: GCA_015066345.1. Classification (GTDB taxonomy): domain Bacteria; phylum Bacillota; class Clostridia; order Oscillospirales; family Acutalibacteraceae; genus DTU089. Next base: position 61,238 of record SVOQ01000014.1, on the reverse strand, counting down.
CTTCTACCCTTATTTCTTACCGATGAATACATAGCCGAAAAATCCTGAACCGCACCGAAAAACACACCGCCGATAAGTACCCAAAGAAGTACGGGTACCCAACCGAACATTGCCGCCTGAATCGGTCCGTTTATAGGTCCCGCTCCGGCGATTGAAGCAAACTGGTGTCCAAAAACCACAATCTTTGGTGCAGGCTCGTAATCAACTCCGTCACGTTGCTCGTAAGCGGGAGTCTTCCTTTTAGGGTCTACACCCCATTTTTTTGCAATCCACCTACCGTATAAGATATACGCAAGAAGCAAAACGGCAAGAGAGATTATCATTATAGTAATACCGTTCATTGTATCCCCCTTTAGTTGTATGTGAAGAAGCGTTCAATAAATTAAACCTTATTTTATATCCATTCAACAAACTCCGTAATCAATCAAAAGACAAGGTCAAAAAGCAAACTTATTATTTTTATAATAAAGTCAATAATTCCGAAATAATCGTTAAACGAATTGCCATTTTCGGCATCTTCGATTTTTTCTTCAATTGCTGCAATATCATCTGCAATTTCTGCGGCAGATTCGGGATTTGAGGCTTTAATTTCTTCAAGCTCCGCTTTCATTTGGGCAATAAGTTTTTCGTACTCTTCTTCGGGATGGTTTCTTTCAAACTCGGCAATTTTTTCTTCAATATCCGTATAATCGGGTTTTATAAATTCGCCGTTTGCAATTCCTTCCTCAAGAGCATCGCACATCTCATTCATATCCTCTTCAAGTCCGTCAAGAATATATTGCTCATTTTCGGAATAATTGTTTTTAAGCCACATTCCGCCAAGATGCTCATTTAACATCTCTCTGTGTTTATCTCTTGCGTACTCAATGGCGGCATCATTTAAATCGTTATTATCCATTATTCCCTGGAAACGTTCGTATGCTTCATTATATCCGCTATAATCGGCTTTTTTAGCACCACAGGAACATTCATCACTATCCGTAAAGGAATGGTCGTGGGAATCAATAATAGTTATTCTGCCGTCACCGTCGGGATCACCGTATTTTTCCGCAGTGATTTTACCATCGAGATTTTCAGTAAAATACTTAACAAGCATTTCTGAATCACAGGGCAGACCTTCTTGCTCAATAACTGTTGCATCAGCAAGCATTGTAAGTCCATCCCCACCCTGAAGAAGCACATAAGCACTACCTGCCAAAGTGTACATTTTGTTTAAATCAATGGGCTCACCGCCAATAAACACATTCTGTACACGGCGCTCCATTGTTTCATCCACTCCGATAAAATCACCAAGCTGATTAGTAATAACGGGACTTTTTCTGTATGTGTGTATTTCGAAAGTCATACCCGAAACCTGAAAAAAGCTACCGAGCTCTTCGGGACACTTGCGTGCTCCGTGCTCAAGTATGTCAACAATCTGCTGTCCGTCAACCTCAAGAACGCACATATCATTATTGAATGCATTAACATCCATAAGCATCTTTCTTGTGACATTACCCGCCTCAATTTCCGCACGAATACCGCCGCCGTTGGCTATTGCAACATCAGCACCCGTTACCGCACGGTAAGCATCGGCAACAAAGTCGCCTGCATTGGTTTCTCTCTTCCTGACGGCTCTGGTCGAATCGGTATCATAGATAACGAGATTCGCTTCGGATGTGCCTATCTTCTCAAAAAGATATTCTATACTTTCGTTGTAGCCGTCAACCTTATCTTTAACCGAATTATATGCAAATTTTGCATCAACAGACAGTTCTTTAACATCAACATTGTCAGGGTTAACAAGTTCAAAATCAGCACCGTTTCCGCTTATTGTCAATACACCGAAATTTGCAAACTTTGCACCCGTTGATGTAAGGAAAACATCTTCGTTATCTTTGTTTTTATAGACTGCTTTTTCCGTTGTTTCATGGGAATGAGCATCAATGAAATAATCTATACCGTCGGTATTTGCAATAATATCGATTGATTTCCATCCCTCATTAGAACCGATAATTCCCGCATGACCTATTGCAACAACATAATCCGCACCGTCATTAATCGCTTTGTCAACACTTTCCTGAATATTGTTATAAAGGTCTTCATTTGTCAATCCACCGGGAAAAACCGGAAATCCGTAAATAAAATTACCGTTTTCATCCTTGAAATATTCGGGAGTTGTTGAAGTGACTGTATCAGGAGTTGAAATGCCCACGAAAGCAATCTGATAAGCTCCGAAGTCTTCCAAAGCATAGGGCTTAAGAACAGGTTCATTTGAGGTAAGATTGTAGAAATTGGAGCTGATATAATCATATCCCGCCTTATTCTGAGCAAGCTCAAGGAATTGTTCCATACCATAGTCAAACTCGTGGTTACCCGGTACGGCATAGTCATAGCCCACAGCATTCATAATATCTACCACAGCTTCACCTTCGGTTGTTGAACCGATAACCTCACCCTGAATGGCATCTCCGGCATCGACTGTTATGACATTCTTACCCTGTGCCATAAGCTCTGCTCTGTATGCGGCAAGGACAGGGTAATCATCTATTGCACAATGAACATCGTTTGTGTAAAGAACCACTGTCTGCGGTTGAGTTGCACAGACAGATACGGACAATATTGTCAAAAGCATTGACAATACAACTACTAAACCTATAACTTTATTTGTTTTCTTCATAAATTTTCCTCCCTGATTTATATTATTTTTTTATATTAAGGAGCATTTGCTCAAAATTTTCTTCGTTTGTTACATCTACAAATTCTTTGAACTCTTTAAAAATGCGTTCTCCGATATTTTTGTAATCATAACTTAATGCTTTTTCGATTTTCCTTTTACGTATATTTTCAGGCACACCGTAGATGATAAGTATTTTATCAAGGGCTTCGGAAATTCTTGTTTCAAGAGGAATTTCCTCATCAAGTGCCATTAATGTGGCATACTCTAAACCCGAAACTAAAACTTCCGCTTCTGCGAATTGTTCGTCCGTCCAGCGTTTGCAATATTCTTTATAAACCTCTTTTGAGCGTTCTGTATCGTTTTCACGAATTATTTTTAATGTCAAAGGGCTTTTATATGAGGATATAAAGAAATCCTTTGCAATGGGATTACTTTCACAAGCCGATGCCATTGACATAAGTTCAAGGCAAACCCCCATTACCGAGCTTATCCCCTCCTGCGATTCATGCTCTATAAGCTTTCTTTGGAATTTACAAAGTACATCCACAAGAACACTTAACAGATGCTCTTTTGTAGGATAATAATACGTAAGATTCCCCGTACTCATACCAAGTTCTTTCGCAATCGTTTTTATTGATGCATTTGAATAACCAACTTCCCATATCATTCGGGTAGCAGTCTGAATAATCTCAAATTTCGTCCTTGTAGCCTTTTGTGTAGCCATAAAACCCACCTTTTTGCAACATTGCTAAAATTTACGTTATTTATTTTAGCACGGTTGCGAAAATATTGCAACAGTATTTGTTTAAAAAATATCATTGTCAACTCAAAAAAAATTACAGTCAGATATTTCACTGACTGCAACTTGTTTATTTGTTCTATTACATATAGTTTATTATGTACAAAACTATTGAAAGAATCGCAATTATTACACTTATAACCGCACTACCAATACCTGCCGCCAAAAGTATATTTACTATTTTGGGAGCTTTTTTGGTAACCTCGCCAACGCGACGCTCAATTTCCCGGCGACGTTTTTCTTCTTTCTCTTTTTTCTCCTGTATGCCTTTATGGCAATCCTTTGTCAATTGGTCTGCTTCTCGCCAACCCGGAATCTGCTTAAGGAAGGTCAATGCCGAATCATAATTAGAACGTTCCATAGCTGATTTAGCGTATTTGAGAAGTGCATCTTTTCTCGCATACTCCGCATATTCGTAACAGTTTTTTGCAAGTTCTGCCGAATCTCTGTGATGACTTATTGATTCAAAAAGCTTAGCAGCATCCTTGTAAATAGTCTCGGTACCACCTTTTTTCATCTTTTCCTGAGCTTTCGCATAAGCAGCTTCGACTCTGGCAAGTTCATTACGTGCTTTAATACCTTCGTTGTAAGATGACAACATTTTCTTCATATTGTCATCACCGAAACGCATTGCTTTCTGATATGAATTTTTATCCTCAAAAGGTTGCGGAACATTCTGCAAATCCTCAACATTTTTTACGCGGAGTTCTACCATAAGGCTATATAAATATGCCGTTGCATTTTCGGGGTCATTATCGAGAACTCTTTCGCAATAGGTCTTGGCATTATTAAAATCGTTATCTTCCAAGAACATTTTGATTCTTTTAAGCAGAGTTTCTTTATTCGCAGAACCATCTGCTACGGATATCTGTTGCACCTGAGGTGCAGGTTTACCCACTAATTTATTTACACCGTGAATCAAATCCTGTAAAAATCCGATTTTTGACATATCCTGGGATTGAAGATACTGAAATTCTTCGGGCATATCATAAGGAGACATATCCTTATAAACAGGAATTATCGTCTTATCTCCGCCATTTTTTATGAGGGAAAGATAGCGACTCCACTCGTTTTTAACCCATACCGCATTTAAATTTTCACGGCTTGTACCTACTACGAGCATTACCTTGGCGGAGTTTAATGCAGCAAATATGTACGGCTCATACGCAGAACCTAACTTGTTTTCTAAAGTTATTCTTGCAAAGAACACCTTAAAACCTTCCTTGGTAAGGGCATAGTAAATATCCTGAGCATAAACGCTGTCTTGAGTTCTGTTGCCGAGAGCATCAGTTTCTTTATAGCAAATAAAAACATCAAAGGGATCTTCTTTATTTGAAATAGCAAGAATCCCCTTTTGGATTCTGTCTATTTCCTTCGCTTCCGCCTCATAAACTTCCCTCTGTAAGGAATCGGCATACTGAATTGCCTTTTTGTAATTTTCATCTTCAAAAATGGAAGTATACTGAGCACGGTTAACAGTAGGTATTCTTTTACCCGAGGCGGGGTCAACTACATACTCAATACCGTAACGGCAAAGCACAATACCCCAATAACTTTCGCAGTCATCACCGGCATCACTGAGTATCATTTCGTAAACACCCATAGCCTTATCGAACTCATTTTCACGACGGAAATAGTTGGCTCTGTCATATAACTGAACTCGTTTTTCGTCATCTAATTTAGGCAATGTCTGTTTTGTTTCGCAATACTCGCACACTGCAACAGTATCCCCTACATTAATATTTAATGTACCGCCGCACATTTTGCATTTTAATACTGCCATATACAATCCCCCTGTTGTATTACTATAAAAATAATACCATTATTGCATTACACTGTCAACAATTAAAGAACTTCAAGCTCAGCATAATTGTGAATATAAATATCCACAAGAGATTTCAATTCCTCCTGTTTAGGTTCACTTTTATCGTAGATACCTACTACGTTATAGCCGTTTGCCTTTGCGGTTTTGGCGGCATACAGGGCATCCTCGAAAACCCATGTAGTTTCTTTATCAGTACCGATAGCATCTAACACTACGTCATAAACCTTTGGCTCGGTTTTGGATGCACCTACGGTGTAGGTTGAATATACTGCAGAAAAATAATCGGTCATACCGTATTTTTCAAGCACCGCCAACAAAGCGCTCTCCCCCGTTGCGGTAGCAATACCCATTTTTACGCCCTTGGATTTTAATTTTTCAAGAAAATCAATAATATCATTCTTAGGCTCGGTTTCCGCAAGATATCTGCTCTTTATATAATCAAAAAGCATTTCTAAAAGTTCTTCGTAACTTTTATTGAGGTTAAACCTTTCAATAGCAAGATTCAATGACTCTCTAAGGAAAAGACCTTTAAACAATTCTTCTTCCTCAGGTGTCAGTTCAAGACCCAGAATTTCAAAGAATTTATATCGTATACCCTTCCAGACGTGCATTGAGTCAAAAAGTGTTCCGTCAAAATCAAAAATTGCACCTGTTATTTTCATTTTTCTCTCCTGTTTTTTAATTCTCTTTTATTATGCCCCGTCTTTTTTCGGTTTCGCTTAATATTGCGGCACCCATTATGAGCACCACGCCTATAATTTCATATACCTTGGGCATCTGCATAAATACAATTGACGACAAAACAATAGCGGACGCCGGATCTATGTAGCTTAAAATAGCCACAGTTCGGCTCTTAAGCTTCTTTATTGCACCAAAATAAACAAGATACGCTATACCCGTATGCACAACACCCACTATTACAAGAAGAACGGTTGATTTTGTGTTAAATTCAATATCACCCATGGTTAATATACCGTAGGGCAAAACAACAAGACCCGCTACGGCTAACTGAATAAAGGTTCTTTCATAATCATCGGTTTCGCCCATAAATTTATTCATTATCATAACCGATGCATATAGCACAGCCGCACCTAAGCCCGACAAAATACCGATGATTTTTGATGCATTTGTCTGAAAAATACCCGAAACTGACACAACGCCCATAAGTGCTATTAAAATGCAAATAATCTGTCGCAGCGTTAATTTATCCTTAAATATAAAGGGTGAAACACCAACCACCAATAACGGTGCCATATAGTAGCACACCGTTGCCGCAGGTATTCCCGTGTGACGATATGCTTCAAAAAGTAAAATCCAGTTAAACCCTATGGCAACGCCCGACGCCAATAAAACAGTAAGCTTTTTTGAAAGCTTTTTAAAATTGGTTTTATGGCCTGTTATCAGCATCACGGCAAGAATTACCGATGCTCCTATTATTCCTCGGGCTGCCGCAATAAAACCCGAAGGCATATTAATATACTCAACAAATATTCCTATGGTACCGAAGACTACCATGGATAATATCATAGATAGTTTTTCTTTCATATTTTCCTCTTTTACGAATATACTTATTTCACGGGTGATTTTATGAAAAAGAATTTATTTGTATGGCAGATAGCCGGATTTGTTTTTACTTGCATTTTGGGTACGTTACTGCATTTTTTGTACGATTGGACCAACTCAAACGTACTTGCCGCTCTCATCTCGGGGGTTAATGAATCCACCTGGGAGCATATGAAGCTTATGTTTTATCCTATGGCAATATTTTCAATAATACAATATAAATTCATAGGCTCTGACTATCATAACTACTGGTTCGCAAAGCTGTGCGGTTTATTGCTGAGTCTCGTGCTGATTCCCGTATTTTACTATACCTACACAGGCGTTTTCGGGGTAAATGCAGACTGGTTCAACATAACCATATTTTTCATCTGTGCCGCCATAGCATATTTCACTGAATATACGCTTTTGCAAAGTGAAAAAGGCTTCCACATAAGCACTAAAACCGCTTTAGTTTTGCTTGCCGGTATTTCACTTTTGTTTACCGCAAACACCTTTTCACCACCGGAAATACCCTTATTCCGGGACCCTATCACAAAAATGTATGGTATAAATTAAAGGTCGATTTCAATACCAACGGGGCAATGGTCGCTACCCATAATTTCATTAAGGATAAAGCTATCCTTAACCTTTTCTAAAATGCGGTCGGATACCACAAAATAATCTATACGCCACCCCACATTTTTCTCGCGGGAGTTGAACATATAACTCCACCAGGAATACTTAACCTTTTCGGGATATAAACTTCTGAAAGTATCGGCAAAGCCTGAGTTTAAAAGTTCGGTAAACTTGCCCCTCTCTTCGTCCGAGAAGCCTGCACTGAAGTGATTTGTTTTAGGATTCTTAAGGTCAATTTCCTCGTGGGCGACATTAAGGTCTCCGCAATAAATCACAGGTTTCTTGGCGTCAAGATTTTTCATATATTCCCTTAAGGCATCTTCCCATTTCATACGGTAATCGAGCCTTGCCAATTCCCTTTGAGCGTTGGGGGTATAAACGCACAAAAGATAGAAGTCATTATACTCGAGAGTTATTGCCCTGCCCTCATGGTCGTGTTCATCAATGCCGAGGCCGTAACTGACACTCAAAGGCTCGTGTTTTGTAAAAATAGCAGTACCCGAATAGCCTTTCTTTTCGGCACTGTACCAATACTGAAAATACCCGGGAGTATCAAAATCTGCTTGTCCGGGTTGCATTTTAGTTTCCTGAATGCAGAAAAAGTCCGCATCCGCATCTTTAAAAAAGTCTCCGAAACCTTTATTAAGACAGGCTCTGAAGCCGTTAACATTCCATGATATAAATTTCATTTTCATTCCCCCTGAATAAATCAGATAACTTTAATATTATAACACCGTAATTTACATATGACAACGAAAGATTTGAAAACCGGTTAAATATATGATAAAATATTTTCAAAAAACGGAAGGCTTAAATTATGCACCGAGTAAAAAGTGAATTGAAAACTTATATTGAAGAAAATATTTTACCTGTGTATTCTTTAAATGATAGAGGACACGGAACAGAACATATAAACTACGTTTTAGAAAGATGTTTTGTTTTTGAAATCCAATTTGAAAATATTGACCCCGATATTTTATACACAATAGCCTGTTTTCACGATATTGCACACCATATAAACAAGGCTCAACACGAGATTTTATCCGCAGAAAATTTTTATAAAAACGAGAATATGAAAAATTTTTTCACCGAAGATGAGCGAGTTATTATTAAAGAAGCAATTGAGGACCACAGAGCATCCGCAAAAAAAACACCACGAAGTGATTACGGTAAAATTATTTCTTCCGCAGACCGCTCAACGGATGTTGAGGATTTCTTAAGACGCACCCACGCTTATACTCTGAAACATTTTAAAAATATAACTGAAGAAGAAATTATCGAAAGAGCGTATACGCACACTAAAGAGAAATACGGTTCAAAGGGCTACGCAAAACATTACGTTAAAGACGAGCAATATGATAATTTCAGAGAAAAAATCAATCAGATACTTAACGATAAAAAAGCATTTAAAGAATTGTATAAAAACATTAATAAAATATGAAAATAACCGAATGTGCCTTGCACATTCGGTTAATCTTTTAATTAACAAAGATTATTCCTGCGGTGGGAACTTTAATTTCTTCTAAACAACTGTTTATTACCCCTTTAGAAACTTCATGGCCCATACAATTTACTACCTTGTAGTTTTTACCAACTGCATTTTTTATTATAAGGGATTTTTTTGCACTTACATTTACTGCAATACTTTCTTTTGTGGTTACAGGAACAACTGTGTCATTATAAGCGGTGTAAACCTCTTTATCGGAAAGTCTTGAACAAACAAGACTGTACTCACTTTCGGGGTTTGTCGCCGTAACTTTACCATCAAGAAGTGTAGTTTTGTACTCTTTCCAGAACGAAATGTAAAATTTCAACATTGCGTAATGGTCGGGCGGAAGTTTTTTGATTAACATTGAAATCTGAGGCACACTGTAAAGAACACTCGCAAACTGCAACGCGGCATTTTCCACGGTATCCTCAGTATTCCACATAATCATATCCGAATGCACAGCGGTTTTACCCGACGTATATCGTAAATTCACAATATTGAATCTGTTTTTCAATATGTCACAGGGGCAGTCACCCACTCGGAGCATATTGCCGTATTTTCTTATGGAGGGTCCCACATAGGACTGACGGAATTCAACAAGAATTTCGGGATTAATGGCGGTTAATTTACACTTTACTTCACTCATAAGTGCGTGAATTGCATCCTCAAGGCTTTGGTAATCTCTTTTCGGGTCATATTCGAGGGATTTACCTTTAAGATAAAAAGAATCAATAAAATCCAGTTTAAGACCGTCAAGGCCCCATTCCCTAACGGCTCTCGCGTAAACGTCCGTAAGGTAATCGCGAACTTTTTTGTACCTTGGGTCAAGGGCAAAGAAGGTTTTTTCATCCCCCGATTTATCAAGAAGCATATCTTTGAATTCTTCGTACCTTTTAGAGTGTACGCCCACAAACGGAACGGAATACCAAAGCATTACTTTCATACCTGTTTTATGTATACCGTCAACGAGAGTTTTCATATCCCCCATTTTCTTAGGTGCAACTTCCCAATCACCGCAATATGCGTAACCGCGGTTGTTATCGTCCGTCTGCCAACCGTCATCAATAATTACGGTTTTCATACCCAACTCCGAGGAAAGTTGGCATTCGTTTATTATTTCCTCTTTATCTAATTGTTGATGAAAACTGTACCACAAAGAGTCCACAGGCTCTTTTGCTCCCTCGGGAACAAAAGCGGATTCGTACCCGCAGTCGGTTTCCCACCAAGCAGTAACATCATAAATACTGTCATAATAGGGTATCTCCCTTGTATCAAGGCGGATTATTGCAGAATACTCGGTACAGGGGGATGTAGGAACTGTGAAAAAACGGATTTCACAAGAAAAAGTTGCGTCCTCCTCACAAATACCCGTACCGATTTCTATTGGAGTATCCACATCCGAAACGGCAATGGATAATTTATTTCTGCCATCCCTCGAAATTAACTGTTGCAATGGCATCCACGAAGCAAGACGGGAATTAATCGTTTTCTTTCCCCAATCAAAGTAAAGTCCGTGTATATCCATCATACTTGGGTTCCATGTAAACGCACAGTCCTTGGCACTGAATTTCCATTCTACCGAAAAGGGTTCGGGAATCTGTTCCGTATCAAAAGTTACAACAACATTTAAAAAGATTAAACCATCTTTCTGAATTTTCTTGATTTTAATATCCGTGCCTTTGTTACCGCCTGTTACATTAAAATTCATCATACTTTCACCTTTTTACAAGCTATGTTTACTTTTTTTCATTATATCACCTATTAAAACCATTGTCACTACATGAACGAACGTAAATTTTAAAAAGACTGTTATCGGCACTGAACCGATAACAGTCTTTGATTTTAGATTAATCGTCCGTAATATCCCAACCACACAATTCTAAGTCATAATAGTGTTGTGTAAGTTTTGCGTTACCCTTAGAATTAATTTTGATTGTTGTGCCGCCGATTCTGTCGGGACTCCAATAACTACCGAAACCTGTTTTTACACCGTACGCAAGTTTAATCCCTTGATAATCCACAACAAAGTCGTTTCTATGGTCGTGCCCAACAAGAATTGTTTTTGTGCTTCCAAGCTCTTTAACAAGAGAGAAGAAACCATTGTTTACCGCACCGGGACAACAATCCTCACCCTTCTGACCTGTTGCAATTGATGCAAAAGCAGGATTAATTTTGGATGTACCGTCTTCATTTGTAATACTTACCATTTCCCAAGCATCAATATACTCCTGAACGGGAATATGCATAATAACAGTGCTTTCAACCTTACGGCCTGCAAGGTCCTCAATACCGTTAACCGCCCATTCATACCATAACAACTGATTTTCCCAAAGATGGTCATAACCGTCAATATATGTGCCATCTTCAAGAGTATATTCGGCAGAATCGTGAGTATCCATCATAAAGAATGTGTGAACAATTTTATCGTTTTCGGTAACGTTGATAATGTAGTTGCCGTATCCCATATCCTTAGGGCCAAACTCAAAAAGGCAGTTTTCTGCCTCATATAATTGATACGCTGCCCAGAATTCACTGATACAACCTTCGCCATCGTGGTTGCCCATTACGGGTGCCCACGGAATACCAAATGAATCTATCCATGATACAACTTCCATATATGATACGGGACCCCAAGCATTGTCACCGCTTAAGGTAATAAGGTCGGGGTCATGAGCCTCAACAAGTTTTGTAATAAGCTCAAGAGAATAAGTACCTTCATCCGCAAAAACATTTTCATCGCTGAGCTGAATATCCGCAAGGTTAAGAACTACGAAATCTTCACCGGGAGTTTTCTCGAGTTCAATATAATCATCTTCATCAAAAACTTCCTCAAGAGTCCAGTCGGTAAAATATGCAGCTTCGCCACTTTCTACAACTGCACCAATGGGTGCAAAAACCTGGCTTAATGACATTAGAAATGTAATTATCATTTTAATAATTGCCATAATAAACCTCCTAAAAATAAAAAATAGCGGGTATAAACCGCCCAACATAAATCAGTATAGCAAATCCATTTTTAAAAGTCAATACAAAACAAACAATTCATTGTGTCATTTCACTAATTTCTGTGTTTTACACAACTATTTTTGAGCAACTTTATACAACATTACGTATTGAAAAAACTTGTTTTTTATGATATTCTTTAATCAAAGAAAGGGTGGTACCGATGAACAGGTAAAAACCTAAATCTTAAAAACGAGGAAAGGTGAGACCAATGTACCGGTAAACGCTTTCAGGTTTAATTAAAAAATCCAAATAAAAATTAAATCGGATTTTCAAATTAAACCTACAAGTAATAACTTCTGAAAAGAAAATTATTTGAAAAGCAAAAGTAAGTCCCGCTTATGGGAAATTTAAAATTCGTGTTAACGACAGGTAGATTTCAAAAACAGAAAGTTATTACAAACTAAGAAAGAGAGGTAGACAAAAAGATGTTAGATATCAAGAGTGAACAGAAATAACCCTTGGCCGAAGGAAGTGTGTAAAGAAACACTCGGTCAAGGGTTATTTCAATTTTAGACGTATTTTTAGGTTTCCGTGCTACGCCTGAGGGCGTTTTTTATTTTGCCTTAATTTGGTTACAAATCAACTGTGCTGTTTCTGATATTTGTTCCTGATTTGTAATACGGGCTATTCCGTCCCCGTCCTGTTCGCCGTACATACCAAAATACGCGTGGCAACCACCATCAATTACTGCTTCAGTAAAATCATCGGGCAGATTTGATAAATACTCTTTGTATTTTTCCCTGTTCATAACACCATCTTCGCTACCGTAAACAGATAAAACATCAATCCCGCTTTGTGATAAATCGGCGGTGGAATAAGAACCTAAAAGCACCAAACCGCTATATTCTTGCGGGTTTTTATCAATAAATGATGCCGCCATAGAGCCACCGAGAGAGTGACCACCTATATACCATTCCGTAATTTCAGGATACATTTGTGGTATATCCTTTGCCGCATCCATATCAAACACCGCAAGGTTAAAGGGCATCTCAACCAAAATACAGGCTATTCCCTTTGAAGCACAAGCCTGCATAAGTGGTGTATAAGCAGTATACTCCACCTTACCGCCCGGATAAAACACAAATCCCGCTACGGGTTTTTGGGGCATAAAAAGAATATTACCGTTTTCGAGTGTCGTAACGGTTATACTTTTTTCAGGAGCAAAAACCGTTTGTGAATCAATTTGTGCCTTGTAATAATCCCCAAGGTAAATACCCATTGCACCAACTAAAACACCTGAAGCAACAATAATACAAACTAAAACCTTTATAATATTTCTGATTTTTTTGTTCTTCATAATTATCACCCTTAAAAGAAAAAAGTCGGCATCCCGCCGACCCAACATATTCAGTATAACAAATAATATATATACTTGTCAATGGCATTATTTCACTCTTAACAATTACGACATTAATTTCTGTGTTTTAAATAAATGAAGCCTTTTAACTTTATATAATATGCGAATTGAAAAGGAGTGTTCAAAATGGTACTATTTAATCAAAGAAAGGGTGATACCGATGAACAGGTAAATACCTAAAGGCAAAATCTAAAAAGCCTTATAAACCGTACTTTACCGAAAATTGAATATGTTCCGAATCAAAAGTGTTTCTCACTTACGGGAGTTTATATAGATTAAATTTAAAATCAAGATTACGGGGCGATTTCAATGATCAGAAAAGTACACCAATAATACGAAAGAGAGGTAACCAAAAGATGTTAGATACTAAAATAGAACAATAACCCTTGGTTGTATGTGTAAAGAAACATCAACCAAGGGTTATTTTTTTATTTCTTTTGGGAATCTACTTTATCAAGTAACTTTTTATAAGGCATAAGCATACCTTCGGTCATTGCGTTACCCATTTTGGCTTTGATTTTAGGGTTTGAAACAAGAGAACCCAAGAACTTCATCATAATCATTGTTCCCCTCTTTTTCTGCGGGAAATCATACTGACCGTGGGCTTTATAGAATTTGTGGTCCGCTTTCATCATACCCTGCATAAGCCAGATAAGGTCACGGAAAATTTTCATACCGCCCACACCATAGAAATTCTGTGGCGGAACGTATCCGTTTTCTAAAGCGTACTCAAGTCTGTCGGCAAGTTTATCAATCTCAGTATCGGGAGAAACTTCGTCCGTTGCAACACCTGCAAGGAAGTTGTTGCCAACCTCTGCCCTGCCCTCAATAATCATCTGAAGATTAAATTCCTCGCTATAATTACCGCTTACGAGGTAACCCATGGGCATACCCATTGTAACTGCACGGTGACCGTTGCAGAACTGACGGTCGTCGTATAGCTTGAAGTTTGCACCCATAGAGTGGTCCTTTATTGAAAAAGCAATAACTATCGCCTGAGCGGTCTGTATTGTACCCCTGAGGAACTCATCAAAGCCATCCTTGTAAACGCACTTGCCGGAAGAAGCACAATTCAAACAACCAAGGCAACCGCCTTTAAATTCATACTCGGCTATATTAATAATTCTTGTTTTTCTTTTACTTACGGAACAAAAACGATTTATCATACTCTGAAGTTGAGTATCCTTGCTTTCGCAGTTTGTAAGAACAACAATATCACCCTCTTTTTCGGTGATATTACAATGTGGTACGGTTACCTTTACGTGTTTAGGCTCAGTTGGATTAACTCTGCACTTCTCGTATATCCCATTTTTCATACAAAACAAAACATACTCGAAAAAGTCCCTTGCCTCTTTCTGTCCTTTTTCCGTGAGAAGGTCATCCATATCCGCCGATAAACCACGCACATAATTCAAACCTAAATCGCAACAGTTATCCTCAACATATCTGTGGGCGGTAACATCATAAAAATGCTTTGATGTAGAAAACTGTGTTGCTGCTTTACCCTTAAGGTCAATACCATTTTCTTTGATAATCTCGATAAATCTGTGTAACTGATAGGGAGCAATAAAAGTATATACGGGGTATGAGAAAATAATCAAATCCGCTTTCTCAAGAGCCTGTTTAGCAGGAGTAAAATCACGCTCAAGTACCTTTATACGCTGACCCGCGTGGAGAACCTCAAAATTATGCTCACCGTATAACTTCATAAGGTAATTCATAGTTTGTAAAGTGACGCTGTATTGCCCTTTAGGACTACCGTTTACCACTAAAATATTCATACATTTACCTTCTTTTGTTTTTTCTTTAAGCTTTTCTTATGTCGGCAACATTTTTCGGGACAGTTTTTACAGGAAAGACAACTGTTGGTATTAACAGAGAATCTTTCGGGATGCTTAAATGCTGTATATTCCCATTTCACAAGAAGCACAAGAGAAACCGCTGCAAGGCTCCAGGTATAAAAATGCGGAATAAAAATAAGTGGTGTGAACATCATTGCAAAATCCCAGTTATATATGCGACAGTCTGCACAACATCTGTTTTTCATAAAAAGCTTTTGTAAAGGGCACACAAACAACACACATATCATATCGCACACACTATAAAAAAGCATAAACAGTACAAGGATGCCTTTGTCAACAACATCAAAGTGATATAATATTCCGAGAATTGCGTGGGCTGCTACCCAGATAGCGCCTACTATACCCGCTCCCTTCCAGGAAGCGTGCTTAGGTTCGGTTGCACCGGTGGGTACAAACTGTGATTTGAAATGCTTTTTACAGCCCGGTGGGTCTAATTTTGTAGGTATAAATCTCAGCACAACCTCCACCATAAAGAAAAGCCACACAGGAAGTATGTACCAAGGCATATTTTCACCGTTGATAAATGAAAATGAGCCATATTCAATTCGTTTAGTCACGTATACCGCAACAGCCCCGATAAAAAGACATCCACGCAACACAAAATTAATAATATGATATTTTGTAGTCAAGGATGCTTCTTTTAGTTTTTTAACCAATTTTTATTTCAACCCCGTCTTTAAAAATGTTGTAACATAGAAGTATATTATAACAGACATCGGTTATTTTAACAACCCATTATTACAAAAATCGACACATATCGCACACAAGCCACGATATGTGTCGAACTTTTATTTTTCTTCCATCACGCTCAAATATGCGGGACGTATAATTTTATCAGTACAAACTAATTCTTCAACACGGTGTGCACTCCAACCTACAATACGAGCAACCGCAAACATAGGTGTATATAATTCCCTGGGTATACCCAACATATCGTAAACAAAACCGCTGTAAAAATCCACGTTGGGGCTTACACCTTTATAAATACGCCTGTATTTTGCAATAAGCTCGGGGGCGAGTTCTTCAACATCCTTGTAAAGTTGAAGTTCATTTTCCCTGCCCTTTTCTTTGGCGAGTTGCTCAACATACTGTTTGAAAACTCTCTCACGAGGGTCAGAGAGTGAATACACCGCGTGACCCATTCCGTAAACAAGACCCTTACGGTCGAAAGTTTCTTTGTTTATAATTTTTGATAAATAGTGACTTAAAGCCTCTCTGTCGGCAGTATTTTCCACGTGGGCACGAATATCATCCATCATTTCGATAACTTTGATGTTTGCACCACCGTGCTTAGGACCTTTAAGGGATGACATAGCCGCCGCAATTGTTGAATAAGTATCCGACCCTGCAGAAGTTACAACCCTTGTAGTAAATGTGGAATTATTACCACCGCCGTGTTCCATATGAAGAATAAGAGCCGTATCAAGAACCTTTGCCTCGGTTGCGGTAAATTTTTTATCGGGACGAAGCATCATAAGAAGATTTTCCGCCGTGGATAATTCGGGATCGGGTCTATGGATGAACATACTATCCATATTTTCATAGTAGTTATAGGCGTGATAACCGTAAACTGCTAAAAGAGGGAATATACTTATAAGTCTTATACACTGACGCAAAGAATTGCTTACACTTGTTTCAATTGGACCCTGGTCATAAGAAGCGAGGGTAAGAATACTACGGGTCATTGAGTTCATAACATCTTTACCGGGTGCTTTCATTATAACGTCGCGGGTAAAGTTAGTGGGTAATTTTCTACTTTCACCAATGAGTTTTTTGAATGTTTCACTTTCGGTTTCGTCAGGGAGTTCACCCATTAAAAGAAGATATGCAATTTTTTCATAACCTAATTCATTTTCACCTAAGCTGTTAAGTAACTCTTCAACGCGGTAACCGCGATACCAGAGTTTACCTTCACAGGGGGTTTTCTCTCCGTTTACTTTTTCAAAGGATGTAATTTTAGAAATATTTGTAAGACCTGCAAGTACACCGTTTCCATTCTGGTCACGCAAGCCCCTTTTCACTCCGTATTCTCCGTATAATTCAGGTAAAATAGAATCATTTTTACGGCACAACTCTTCTTTTTGAGCAATATAACTGTCAATCTGTGTCATACTTTACTCTCCTTTCCGAAAAAATATATAAATACTATTCAAATTATACATTATTTATTCCAAGAGGTCAACTAAGCCACCTTAAGTGTTACAGATATTTAACAATTCATAATTGTTGACCGATAGGGAAATAAATGATATAATACACACCAAAGCAGGTGACATTATGAGTACAACAGTGGCAAACCCTAAAAGTTTGCAAAAAAGACAAAAACAAATTGCCCGTTGGGAAAAGAAACTTAACTACAAGGGCAAAAATTTTTATCTGATTTACATAATTTTTATTATTACGTTGATTTATGCAACCGACGAAATCGCATCCCAAATCAACACCCTTATGAAGACCGAAATCGCCAATGACCTTATGGCTTCATTTGGTCAGAGTTCGGTTGGTATGCTTAATCTTGCATCATCCCTTGCAATACCTTTTCAGGTATTAGGTCTTTTTTACAGACCCCTTGCGGACCGTTTCGGCAGAAAAACATTCTTGGTTATAAATACCTTTGGTATGAGTATTGCCTTGATTTCAATATTCCTGTCAAATAACCTGATAATGTACCTGTTGGGTGCTTGTATGATACAATTCTTTGTACCCCACGATATGCACGTTGTTTACATAATGGAAACTTCGCCACCTAAACACAGGGCTCGTATTTATTCATCAATAAAATTTGTCGCTAATATGAGTGTTATGCTCGTTCCCCTTTTAAGGCGTTGGCTTATGACTCAGGCTTCCGAGTGGCGCGCGGTTTACTTTATTCCCGCCCTTATTGGTCTTGTTGTCAGTTTCATCGCGTTGCTTTTAGCCCGTGAGCCCGAGGTTTTCGTTCAGTCAAAACTCAGGCAATTACGAATGACCGACGAAGAACGTGCCGAAGAAAAACGCAAAAAGGACGCAGAAAATGCTCAGGGTGGCCTTTTCACCGCGTTGAAATTTGCACTTAAACACAAACAACTCCGTTGGCTCTTTATTACCGCAACATTTTTAAACTTAGGCTTCATTTTCTCCATAGACTACCAGGTAATTATGTCTTACGGATATGCAGAAAGCCTTTTCGGTAATTTCTCCGAAAGTGCAATGAATGCCGTAAGCACGGGTCCTGTAAGTACGGCACTTTTCCTCTTCCCTGTTGGTTGTGCCGTTTCACAGGTTATTATGGGCTTTATATCCGACGGAATCGGTAGAAAAGCCGCCGCTATTACTACCGCCACAAACTGTCTTGCATCTTTCATCCTTTTCTGGGTTGGTTCAAGATATAACTGGAACCCCCTTCTTGTTGGTTTCTTCTGCGGTGCAAGTGTAGGTAGCTTCTATTCAGTTAACGATGTTATTATTATGATGGTTGGCGAATCCGCCCCCACAAATTTACGTTCATCCGCTATGTCCGCCGAATTTATAATTGTAGCTTTAGGCTACGGCATTTCTATGGGAGCAGGTTTCTTATCGGGAATACTCCTGGGTAGTGAATATATCGGCACAGTGGCTATGATATTACTCGTACCCGGTTTTGTAGCGGGTCTGGGTATGCTTATTAAGAAAACCCACGATACAAAAAACATTAACCTTGATACCGTTACAGGTACCGAATGGGATTAAAAAGGAGATTTTATTATGGATAAATTTTTTACAAATGCGTTCAATAATATGGACGACGAAAGCAGAGAAAGTTTTTATAAAACTGTTTTTATGAATGATGATTCTGAATACGCCGCAAAGCTCAGAGTTGAATATTACAGAACAAAATTCAGATCCATGGGCGAAAACGTAACCATCGGCAGAGGTGTGCATATTACAAATCCTCAGTTCATCTCAGTTGGCAACAACGTATCCATTGGTGATGATGTTACACTTATGGCTCGTGGTGAAAAGGGAATCACCCTTTCTGACGGCGTAAGACTTCAGCAGAGAGTTTACCTTGACACCGAAAGAGTAACCGAAGGCTACATCACTGTCGGCAAGGGCGTTTACATCGGTACGGGCACAACCCTTTTCGGTCACAAGGGTCTTGAAATCGGTGATGATTGTCTTCTTGCACAGAACATTACACTCACTCCCTATTCACATATTTTTGACGACCCCAATCAGATTATTTACAGTCAGGGCGGTCATTGTGAAAAGGTTACTATCGGTAACGACGTTTATATCGGTATGAGAGCCGCAGTTATGTACTCGGGCAATATCGGTGACGGCTCCGTAATCGGCGCAGGTAGCGTAGTTGTTAAACCCATTCCTCCCTATTCGGTTGCAGTAGGATGCCCCGCAAAGGTAATAAAGGAAAGAAAGTAAAATAACAAATCGGGTCAGTTACCTGACCCGATTTGTTATTTCCAGCTGAAGAAAAACAGAAAGAGAACTACCCACCACCACGCTTACGCGTGGTCCCCCTCCCTATTTTGTCTACGACAAAACAGGGATGATAGGCTTCGCTTTATCTGCTAATTTCCTTAAATGTTCCTCTTATCTCTTCGGTATTACCTGTGGCAAGATAAAAGTCATATTCAAAGGGCTCGTAACTTTTAAAATTCATTTCCTTTATTACTGCAATATAGGATGTACAGCCATCCCTTGAGGGGTCCTCATTTGTTGTCTGCTCACGGTTAAATACACCTGCCAAAAACCTTGTCTGGTCAGGCACGTAAATTCCTATACCGAAGCTATCCTCAAACTCACCCGTAAATGCCGCCCAATTTTCCTTTGAATGGAAATTAGGATATCCCGCATCGGGCCAGAAAATAAGGTCGGGTTCACTTGTGAGGGCGTCTCCTGTCCAAGGCTTATCGCCTTTATAATAAACGAAATTATTAAATGGTTCTATACAATAAAAAGCAGGAATTTCCTGTTCGCGTAGATTTTCAGGATAACCCGAAAAATCCACGAAACGGCATTTGCCATGAACCGCACCGTTTTCAATAGAATATGTAGCCTCCATATATGAGGGGGCTATAAATTCCTTTTCCTTTGCCCAGTCAAGGGGTCTGCATTTAATATATATGCTATTTTCAGTGATTTTCAAATCAACAATTTTACTTGCATCGTTAAATTGATTGCCACCCTGAACAGGATTATAATGCCACTCAGTATCCATATAGATACCATTATCATAGTCTATTGTACCGTAATATGACTGCTGAACAAGTCTTCCTGTATCGTTGCGGTTTATAAGGTTCACATTATCATTTACAGACTTTGCGTTATAACGCTTCTCTGCATTTGAATCCACCTTAATCTGACCGTCAACGGACACCGCTTGAACATTGGAATTTAAATCCTCAACATAACTCAATGCACCGCCCCAGAGTAAATCAACACCGATTTTAAGATTATCTGCCTCAACAAAAACCTCTCTGTCGGGAACTTCCCTGTTATAAACATAAAAATTAAAAATTGAAACGGTGCTCTTACCCTCAGTAAGACTTTGTACACTTATTGACTCGAGTTTATTACCGCGTTTATTATCCATTGCACCATCTACAAAGGAATAAAAAGTGCTTTTATCCGTAACGGGCTCAAGGAAAAACTCTTCCGTAATTTTTTTAACACCTGCTGAATAATTAAACTTAACCTTTACATAACAATCAGAATAATATTCAATGGCATAATAATTAAACCATCCGCAATTTTTATCTTCAAACTCAATGGGAGTACCATATTCAGAAAAAGGTGCTTTAATTGAATTTGTTTTACCGTTAAAAACAACCATTTTCGGACTACCATCCTTTGCTACAAAACTTAATAAATACGGTGAGAAAATCCCCACCACACCAATTACGATAACGCAAATTACACAAAGTGCAATTTTCAATGATTTTTTCATAATAATCACCTATTCATTAATAATTGCTTATTTAAAGTTACCATAAATAATTATTATAGTCAATAATAAGAAATGCTGTGTCGAAAAATGTAATATCATAACTTACTTTATCGAAAAACTTGACATAACAACAAAACTGGAATATAATACTTTACCTAAAAAATATATTATATATTCTTTTGAAAGAAGTGTTTATATGGGAAATTATTTAATTCTCTTTACATTTATCGGTTCAGTTGCCGCACTTTTATTTGCTGTTTTCACCGCTAAAAAAGTGCTTAAATTCTCAGAAGGAACCGACAAAATGCAAAAACAGGCGAAAGCCATTCGCAGAGGTGCCAATGCATTTTTAAAACGTCAGTATAAAATCGTCGGCATTTTCTTCGCGGTGCTTTTTGTTATACTTTGTGTAATGGCAATATTAAAACTCCTTACGCCATACGTACCCTTTGCTTTTGTTACGGGCGGATTCTTCTCGGCTCTTTCGGGATTTATCGGTATGAAAATAGCAACTGCATCAAATGCACGTACCGCAAACGCCTGTCGCGAGGGTCTTAACCGTGGCTTAAGAGTAGCTTTCTCCGCAGGTTCGGTAATGGGCTTTACTGTTGTTGGTTTAGGTCTTCTTGATATTTCAATATGGTTCTTCCTTTTGAAATTCGTTTTCAAGTTAGAAGCGACTGAAATCACGAGTGCAATGCTCACCTTTGGTATGGGTGCTTCCTGTATGGCTCTTTTTGCCCGTGTAGGTGGCGGTATATTCACAAAAGCCGCCGACGTAGGCGCGGACCTTGTTGGTAAGGTTGAAGCAGGTATCCCCGAGGATGACCCCAGAAACCCCGCAGTTATTGCGGATAACGTAGGCGACAATGTAGGCGACGTTGCAGGTATGGGTGCGGACCTTTATGAATCTTACGTAGGTTCAATTTTATCCGCCTCCGCTTTAGGTGTTGCCGCTTTTAATGGTGATATGAAGGCTATGTCTTTACCCCTTATCCTTGCGGCAATGGGTGTTATTTGCTCAATTATCGGTACATTCCTTGTTCGCACCAAAGAGGGTGCATCACAGAAAGACTTGCTCAGAGCCTTGAGCAAAGGTACAAATTTCTCAGCTATTGTTATTGCGATTATTTCTTTCCCCTTGGTTTACTTCATTTTAGGAAAAGAAAACTGGACTTTATACTTCCCCATTCTCGCGGGTCTTTTAGCGGGTGTTTTAATCGGTCAGGCTACAGAATATTTCACCTCCGACACATACAAACCCACTAAAAAACTTTCTGATTCTTCTGAAACAGGTTCCGCAACCATAATCATCAGCGGTCTTTCCCTTGGTATGATTTCAACTGCATTACCCATTGTTATCGTTGCAGTTTGTGTGCTTGTATCATACTTCGTTTCAGGTGGTGGCTCACAAGGTCTTTACGGTATCGCTCTTGCGGCAGTAGGTATGCTCTCAACTTTGGGTATCACCCTTGCAACCGATGCTTACGGACCCGTAGCCGATAACGCTGGTGGTATTGCAGAAATGTCCGGTCTTCCCAAAGAGGTTCGCCAGAGAACGGACGCTCTTGACTCTTTAGGTAACACAACCGCCGCCACAGGTAAAGGTTTCGCCATCGGCTCTGCAGCACTTACCGCCTTGGCACTTATGGCATCATACATCGACAAAGCCAACTCCATCCCCGGCGGTGCGGAAAAAATCTCTGATTTAAGCCTTATGAATCCTACTGTTTTAATGGGTATGTTCATTGGTGCTTGTCTTCCCTTTGTGTTTGCCGCCCTTACTATGGATTCAGTGGGCAAGGCTGCACAAAGCGTTGTAAAAGAAGTTCGTCGCCAGTTCAGGGAAATTGCAGGTCTTATGGAAGGTAAAACCGACCCCGATTACGCAAGATGCGTAGACCTTTGCACAAAAGCAAGTCTTAAAGAAATGGTATTGCCCACTATTGTGGCAATTGCAGTACCCATTGCAGTTGGTCTTGTTCTCGGTTGTACGGGCGTTGTCGGTATGCTCGCAGGTGCAACTGCCACAGGATTCCTTATGGCGGTGTTTATGTCAAACTCAGGCGGTGCGTGGGATAACGCTAAAAAATATATTGAAAGCGGTACTCACGGCGGAAAAGGCTCATCCTGTCACAAAGCCGCGGTTGTTGGTGATACTGTAGGTGACCCCTTCAAGGACACAGCAGGTCCCTCAATTAACATTCTCATTAAACTGCTTTCAATGGTATCAATTGTTTTTGCAGCAGTTGTAATCAAATTCAGTATACTTTAATAAAAACTCAATGGGGGATTTTTTAATCCCCCATTTTTTTGTGACCTTTTATACCGCTTGATTGTTTTATAGGTGAAAGGAGTTCGTTATGGATAAAAATACAGACTTCAAAACTATATATAACACATACGGTGAAATGCTGTATAGAATAGCCTTTGTTTATCTCGGAAACCCACAGGATACTGAAGATGTTCTTCAGGATGTATTCTTCGCCTTTCTAAACAATTCTCCGAAATTCAAAGATGATGAGCATCAAAAAGCGTGGCTTATACGAACAACTCAGAATAAGGCTGTTAATCTTTTAAAATCCGCCTCACGGAAAAATGTAAATATCGATGATTTACAAATACATATTAAAGACACCAATAATGATTTACATATAGATATTCTCAAAAAAGTTCTTTCTCTTTCTCCTAAATATAAATCCGTAATTGTGCTTTATTATTACAATGATTACTCTGTAAACGAAATTTCGCAGATACTGAAAATTAGTAAATCAGCAGTTAAAATGCGTCTTAAACGTAGCAGAGAATTATTAAAAATAGAATTGGAGGATTATGAAAATGAATAAACACGACATAAAGAAATCATTGGAAAACGTTAAACCGGATGAGTTTTTAGAAACCAGACTTTCGACAAAATTAAATTCTGCCCAACCGAAAAAAACAAAAAGTTTACCCCGACTTACAATATCCACCGCGGCAATATGTGGTCTTGTTCTGGTTTTAAGCATAAGTGCAGGTATCGGATTAAAAAGTTTTACCGATAACACTACAAAAGTGTCGTTAACCCAAAACTATGCTCACGAAACTGCATCCGTTGAGGATTCAAAAATCCCCTCAGAGGTTGCCGAAATCCTAAACTATGCTCACGAAACTGCATCCGTTGAGGATTCAAAAATCCCCTCAGAGGTTGCCGAAATCCTAAACTCCGAAACAGGCGAAAAAGAAATCTATGTTCAATACTCCGTACCGCCCATTGAAACTCAGGTCCATTACCACCAGGTTTTGCTTGTAAACGGCAAAGATATTGCTCCCGACAATTACGTTAAATTTTTTGAAATAAAAAATTATGCAGAACTCCCACTTACAGCAATTCTCGAAGAATTTGGTGCAACCACTGTGTGGCAAAGTGAAACCGAAGCAATAATCACTCTGAACGAAAAAAACTATATATTGGACGCAGAAAAATGCACCCTCAAAGAGGAAAACAGTACAGTAAATATTCTGACGCCCCTTTACGCACCGGGTACTGCAGGAGTTACCGACATACCTATGTATAGAACCTATGGGGATGATTTTATTGTAGATAATTATACCCTACAAGGAGCATTGAAAAACCTCGGTTTATATTACACAGTAAAAGTGGACTATAAAACAGAAACAGTCATAATTAAATAACATAACAAACCCTCTGCAAATCAAAAAATTTGCAGAGGGTTTGTTCAATAATTTTATTTTTTCAAAACCCATACGAGCATATCCGTTTCGCCACGGTTTGCGTAGGCGTAGTAGGGTATAAATTTAAGCGAGGTTTCAATATATTCATCGGTTGCATCAAAATAAAGATTATCGTTTTCCGTTTCTTTAAAGCCTTCGGCTATTATATCGGGAACAATAAACTCACCTTCTGCAACCTGTGTTTTTCCCTTTATATCCACTCTTAAAGCGGTTAAATCCTTGCCGTTATCAACTCCCTCAAGGCAGTAAACAACGGGACCGCGCATAATTGCCACTCTACCCGAATTTGTATGCACTTTTTTATTTGCCGAAACAAATCTTACGGGCATATTGAAGTTGATTATAATTTCATCATCTTTTTCAACTTCAACATACGCATACCCTTTTTTAAGTGTGTATTCCTTATTTACAGAAAAGTCATTACACCAACCTGGTATTCTCAAGGCGATATATTTTTTTATGTTATTTTCAAGGGTGATTTTCACTTCACCTCTTGAGGGATATTGGGTTTCCTGCGTAATTTTAAGATTATCGGTCTGTGTTTCGGATGCTATGTACTGATTTATAAATAATGTATCCACGTTGTACAAATACATATATTCACCTATCCCCGCAATGAAACGTGTTACATTGGGAGGACAGCAGGAGCAATCAAACACTTCTTTACGCTGAGTTATGGGGTAACGTCTGCCACCATCGGTACAAGGATGAACATTGTTGAAATCCACATCTATTTCCAAGGGATTTTCATAGAAAAAGCCTTTGCCGTCCACGGAAATACCCGACAATGCACCGTTGTACATTACTTTTTCTACTGCATCCGCGTATTTTGAATCCGCATTAAGTCTTATCATACGGTTTGCAAAGAATGCAAGAGAAATTGCCGCACAGGTTTCCGCGTAAGCATCCCTGTTAGGTAAATCGTAGTCAATAGTAAATGACTCACCGTGACAGGTACTGCCCGTAGCACCCGTAATATACATTCTTTTGTTTACAACGTTTTCAAAGCAACGTTCTGTGGCTTCAAAAAGTTCCTTATCATTATATAAATAGGCTATATCCGCTGCACCCGCTAAAAGATACAAGGCTCTTACGCAGTGACCGTCTACGGTATCACGTTCTCTTATAGGCTTTTCGTCCTGATTATAGAGCAAGTGACAACCGGGGTATAATTCCTTATCTTTGTCATTTGCACCGTGGTTATCAATGAAGAATTTTGACATTTCAAGGTAACGTTTTTCACCCGTTACCTCGTAAAGTTTAACGAGGGCAAGTTCAATTTCGGGGTGACCGGGTGTCATAAATTCGGCGGACTGTTCTTTTATAAAAATCTTCTCAATATAGTCTGCGTATTTACACATTACGTCAAGAAGTGCCCTTTTACCCGTTGCTTTATAGTACGCAACCGCCGCCTCCATAAGATGACCCGCACAATATAATTCATGTTCATTTCTGACGGTGAAGCGTTCACCCGTAACAAGGAAATGACTATTGAAATAACCGTTTTCATCGCGGTTTTTTATTATTTTCTCAACGGACTCATCAACAATTTTTATAAGCTCATCATTGTCGTAAGCAAAAGCATTATAACCTACGCTTTCAATCCATTTGGCAATATCCGAATCCCAGAAAACATGGGGCAAATCAGGGTCGCCCTCTTTCCAAGTACAGTCGAGAGCATCAAAACGGTGGGTTTCTTTGAATCTTTCGTAAACGGATTTAAGGGTAATATTGTTTACCATATCCTGTTTTATTTTCCAGAAGCCATCATTTATTTTAATATTTTTACAATCAATATTTCTCATAATTCTCACCTATCATTAAGTATGGGTTCAACACATTCTTTCCAACGTCTTGCAATAAGCCGGTGACCGCAGGTTGTAGGGTGTACCCCGTCCCAAAGAATATTATAAATGTCAGTTTTTTCTCTGTAAGAGTCAATTAAACCCTGTAACGGCACGAAAACTGCCCCGTATTCCTCGGCAATTTTCTTAGCCACCAGTTGATAACCTCCGATACGTTCTTTAAAGAACAAGTCAAGCTCCGCTTCTTTCTTATCGCCGAAAAAAGGCTCCATAATCACTATAAGAGTATCGGGATTTTTATCTTTAATCTCGTTCAGAAGATATCTGTAAATTTTTTCATATCTTTCAGGGTCTGAGCCTGATTTATGCTCCCAATTAAAAATAATATCATTTACGCCAATAAGTATACTGAGAATTGATGGATTTAAATTAAGACAATCCTCAACCCATCTGCCATAAAGGTCGGCTATTCTGTCTCCCGAATTACCGCGGTTAAAAACCTCAATATTTTTATTAAGGTTATCCTCATACATTTCGGACGCTAATATATATTGATATCCGTGACCGTGTACGTGGTTAAGGTCGGAATGTCGACCCCTGTTACCGTCAGTAATGGAGTCACCCTGAAAAAGAACAATGTCATTTTCCTTAAGCTTCAGCATGGGTATCACCTTTTATTAATTGATACTAAAAGCATAACATTTACACTAAACTCTGTCAACAAAAAACGGTATGTTCAAATAACTTGAACATACCGTAAGTTTTTAGCCTTCAACTTTTGTTGCTTTAACCTCTTCAAAAGTATCCGTAATCTCTTTTGAAGGTTTGCCTGTAATAAGCGAAATTCCGAGGACAAACGCAACCGAAATAATAAATGCAGGAAGAAGTTCGTAAATGGTAAGTGAATTTCCTAAACGAACCATAAACTCACTTGCACCCTCTTTAAGTGCAAGTTCTGCACCGAAGGGGTTAATAACAAACTTCCAAAGGAATACCATAACTGCACCGCTTATCATACCCGCAAGAGCACCCCATTTGTTTGTTCGTTTCCAGAAAATCGCAAAAAGAACAATGGGACCGAATGTTGCACCGAAACCTGCCCATGCAAAAGAAACGATTTCAAAAACACTGCTATTGGGATTTTTAGCAATAAACATTGCAATAATTGCGATGATAATAACTGAGATTCTGGCAATTATCATTTTCTTTTTACCTGATGCTTTAACCTTGAAGGTGTTGAGTACGTCTTCAGAAATACTTGAAGAAGCAGCAAGGAGCTGAGAATCAGCTGTTGACATCGTAGCCGCAAGAATACCCGCAAGAATAAGACCCGCTACAATTGCAAGAACCCAACCTTCGCCACTGATAACCTTTGCAAGTTCAATTATGATTCTTTCGCTATCCTGAATACCGGAAACCGCACCGCTTTTAACTGCACCGTAACCAACAACACCGATAACTATTGCAACCGCCATTGAGATGACAACCCATATTGAAGCAACACGTCTTGCAAGTTTGATTTTGCTTACTTTTTCGATTGCCATAAATCTTAAAAGGATATGGGGCATACCAAAGTAGCCAAGACCCCAAGCGAGAGTCGAAGCAATTGTAAGTGTACTATAAGGTTTTGTTCCCGCAGTACCGGCAAGTGCTTCACTGATACTTGAAGCTGCGTGAGTACTTGTAAATTTAAGATAACCGGGAAGTGCCTCTGCGTTCTGACAAACTTGCTCCCAACCACCTGCATAACTGATACCAAAAACGAGTACGACCACAAGTGCAATAGTCATAACGATTGACTGAATAAAATCCGTTGTGGACGCAGCAAGGAATCCGCCGAGTGCAGTGTAAACAACAATAACAATACCGCTGACAACCATTGCGGTAACATAATTGATACCGAAAAGACTTTCAAACAACTTACCACAAGCCGAAAAACCTGATGCAGTATAAGGAACAAAGAAAACAATAATAACAAGAGCGGCGATAAATTTCAAAATACCCTTATCATCACCAAAACGTTTTGAGAAAAATTCCGGAATCGTAACCGCGTTTATTTTACCCGAGTATATACGAATTCTTTTTGCTACAATAAGCCAGTTAATGTATGTACCAACGGCAAGACCGATTGCGGTCCAGGAAGCCTCAGCAAGACCGGCAATAAGAGCAACACCGGGAAGACCCATAAGAAGCCAACTGCTCATATCTGAAGCCTCGGCACTCATAGCCGTAACAAAAGGTCCTAATTTTCTGCCACCGAGATAAAAATCTGCCGTGGACTTATTCTTTTTAGAGAACAACGCACCGATAACTACCATCGCAACAAGGTAAACGGCGATTGTAACTAACATAATTATGTCTTTACTACCCATAATAACCACCTAAATTAAATAAATTAGGATAATAATACCATATATTGTATAAATATTCAATAGTTTTTTTACAAACGAATCAGCCTTGAATATAACAAAGAGTAAGCCTGTCGCCGTACAAATTCACTATATCTATATCCATATACAATCTGTTCGCTACTTTTTGAAATAAATCGCACTCTTCTTCATCATAAATATCGAATGCAACAATAATATAATCATTTTCGGACTTCCTGTAAGCATCGCATATCTTTGAAAGCACATTTTCGTCTGAACAAGACTTAAAATGCCCGTTAACCGGTGTAATATTATTGATACTTTCGGGGAAAATCCCTTCATATTCAGGTGTATCAAGTTGCATTTCGTCGGAGTATCCGAAACGCAAACGTTCCATTATCAATGCATCGGTTACATTTTCTTTAGTAGGGGTACAATCCACATTATACCATTTATCCGAAAGCAAAACCGTATTCCATGTGTGACCCTCGCTTTCGTCTTCCTCGGGCGGTAATGAGTATTTTTCAAAGCACTTTAGCCCGTTAATATTGCAAAGAAGTGAATAAATATTTGCGAAGCCATCACAATTTGTTTCACCATCCACCGCGGTGCAAAGATAATCAAACTTTCTGTCAACCTTTTCGGAGTTATAATCAATATTTTCGTCTATGTATCTGAATATTGCACGCGCTTTTTGGGTGTCGGTTGCATTTTCAGGAAAATTCAATTCCCATTTACTTGCCGTATCAACTGCCTTTTGAACTTTAGCAGTTCTTTCTGCCGAAAAATTATCAACACGAACCAACTCGCCTTTTACGGTTCTTTGCTCATTTTTAAACAATATTAATTTTGAATAAACCATCTCATGCTCGTACCATTCCCAATCAACATTCTGTTGAAGAAACGGTGAATCAAGGGACATAAAATCAATTATATTTTCCATTGTTTTATCCGTATCTGATAACACTGCATTATCAACAAACACATAAACATAATTATTATCAAAAGCATATTCAAGGGCGTTATAAAGAACTTTTTCTTCAGAAGTAAGTGTATCGTAATAAACCTTACTGTTGTAAATATCCTTTTGGGGCTCGTATTCTTCAATTTCTTTATAGGTCATATTAATACTGCCCTCGCCGAACTCCATAACGTTAGAAAAAGCAAACCATACGGTTTCACTCCACTCGTCAACCTGTCTTTGGCGTTCTTTAACAAAAGCTACTGCACCTACGGAAGTTATGGCAATAACCAGACTTGTAACAATAGCCGGTATTATTATAAAAAGTTTCTTTTTACCTTTCACAAAGCCACCTCCAATGATATTTGGTAAAATCATTCTAACACATCAAACAAACTATAACAACAAAATCATTTAACTTTTCGTAAGTTAAAATAACCAAAAACACGGCTCTTTTTTTGTGCCGTGTTTTTTATTGTCCTTATTGCAATTGAGTATGAAATAATTTATCATAAAATCAACCCCAAATATTAAAGGGAAGGATGATTTTTTATGAAAATTACATTTATGGGTGCAGGTAGCACCGTTTTTGCCCGTAACGTTATAGGTGACTGTATGTGCACCGAGGCTTTACGTGACAGTGTTTTCGCTCTTTATGATATTGACGGTCAACGCCTTGAAGAAAGCCGTACAATTATTGAAGCTATCAGACAGTCAAAGGGCGGTTACGGTAAGGTTGAATGTTACCTGGGCGTTGAGAACCGCAAAGATGCACTTCGTGGTGCAAACTTCGTTGTTGATGCCATTCAGGTTGGTCTTTATGACCCCTGCACAATTATAGATTTTGAAGTGCCCAAAAAATACGGTCTTCGCCAGACCATAGCCGACACTCTCGGTATCGGCGGTATTATGCGTGCATTACGTACAATACCCGTACTTGAAGATTTCGCCCGTGATATGGAGGAAGTTTGTCCCGATGCTCTTTTCCTCAACTACACTAACCCCATGGCTATGCTTTCGGGCTATATGCAGAGATACACGGGTGTTAAGACACTCGGTCTTTGCCACAGTGTGCAGACCTGCTCTTCAGACCTTTTTGAACAGCTTGGTATGCAGAATAAATTAGAGGGCAGAAAGGAGCTTATTGCAGGTATTAACCACATGGCATGGCTTCTTGAAATCAAGGATAAAAACGGCGTTGACCTTTACCCCGAAATCAAATCTAAAATTGATGAAAAACTTGCCGATCCCGACTTCAAAAACAAGGTTCGTCTTGAGTACATTAAAAATTTCGGTTATTACTGCACAGAATCCAGTGAACACAACGCAGAGTACAATATGTTCTACATCAAGAGCAAATACCCCGAGCTTATTGAAAAATACAACATTCCCCTTGACGAATATCCCAGACGTTGCGTAAACCAGATTGACAGATGGAAAAAGGATTATGCCGAAATGCTTGAAAAGGGCGTCAAGGAGCACAACCGTTCAAACGAATACGCTTCACACATTATGGAGTCCGTCGTTACAGGCACACCCTATCAGATTGGCGGTAACGTGCTTAACTCAAACCACCTTATTACAAACCTTCCTGCAGAGGCTTGTGTTGAAGTACCCTGCCTTATTAACGGTAATGGAGTTCATCCCTGCTATGTTGGTGCTTTGCCCGTTCAGTGTGCAGCAATGAATATGACAAATATCAATGTTCAGCTTCTTACAATTGAAGCCGCAAAAACCAAAAAGCTCGAACATATCTATCAGGCGGCTATGCTTGACCCCCACACAGGTAGTGAACTCGACATTGACACTATCAAGAAAATGGTTGACGACCTTATTGTTGCCCACGGGGATTATTTACCAAAATATCATTAATTTCCACAGCAAAAAACGATATAAAACCCCCGCTTGAAAGCTTTGATAAAAATTTACAGGATGCTGTACTCAATAACGAGTATAGCATCCTGTTTTTTACACAAAATATAATATTCTATTCTGACAGAGGTTTATTATGTCACAACAAAGAAGCACTTTTTCGGGCAAAATAGGTTTTGTTCTTGCTACAGCGGGCTCTGCGGTAGGTCTGGGTAACCTTTGGCGTTTTCCTTACCTTGTGGCGCAATACGGCGGCGGTATATTTTTACTCATATATGTTATTCTTGCGTTCACCTTCGGCTTCAGTCTTATGTGCGCCGAAATCGCCATAGGCAGGAAAACGGGAACAAGTGCTATAGGTGCATACAAAAAGCTCGACAAAAGGTTCGCCTTTTTAGGAAGCCT
This sequence comes from Oscillospiraceae bacterium, assembly GCA_015066345.1. Taxonomy (GTDB): domain Bacteria; phylum Bacillota; class Clostridia; order Oscillospirales; family Acutalibacteraceae; genus DTU089. The sequence goes on along the minus strand of SVOQ01000014.1, from coordinate 28,990 downwards.
TGCCTCAATTGTGCCCGTTATAATTCTGCCGTACTACTCGGTAATAGGCGGTTGGATATTAAAATATTTATCTCTTTTTGCTGCGGGAAGCTCCTCGCTCGCTCTCACATCTGACTATTTCAACAATTATATTGCTAAACCCATTGAGCCCGTAGGATGGTTCTTATTATATATTGCCTTAACCACGCTCATCGTTCTTTCGGGGGTCGAAAAGGGTGTGGAAAAGGTCAGCAGATTTATGATGCCCACTCTTGTGATTCTGACAATTTTCATAGCAATTTATTCTTTATTTATGCCCGGTGCAATTGATGGACTCATTTATTATATCCGCCCCGATTTCAGTAAATTTTCTTGGACAACCTTACTTGCTGCAACGGGACAACTTTTTTATTCAATGTCACTTGCAATGGGTATTATGATTACCTTCGGCTCATATATGAAAAAGGATGTCAATATTGAGTCTTCCGTGAAACAAATCGAGCTTTTTGATACAGGTATCGCTTTTTTTTCGGGACTTATGATAATACCGTCGGTATTCGCCTTTTCGGGCGGTGATAAATCCGCACTCGGAAAAGGTCCGGGGCTTATGTTTGTTACTCTGCCCAAGGTTTTCGAAAGCATGGCGGGCGGTACAATCATAGGTGCAATATTCTTCCTGTTGGTATCCTTCGCAGCCCTTACCTCCTCCATTTCAGGAATGGAAACCGTAGTATCCGTTTTTATGGATAAATTCAAATGGCAGCGTAAGAGCGCTTGTATTATAGTTGTTGTTATTTGTATTATCCTCGGACTACCCTCCTGCCTCGGCTACGGAGTGTTTAAAAGTATCCGTATAATGGATATGGATATTCTTACCTTCTTTGATTTTATAAGCAACAGCGTAATTATGCCGATCGTTGCCCTTTTCACCTGCATACTTGTAGGATATGCAATTAAGCCGGAGGCAATTATCAAGGAATTCGAGCTTAGCGGTAAATTTAAACGAAAAAGGCTCTTTACCGTTATGATTAAATATATCGCTCCCGTTTTCATTGTGGGAATTCTGATTTTCTCAATCCTTGAAGGTGTAGGAGTTGTCAAGGTATAAAAATCACCGCGGATTCGTTTGAATCCGCGGTGTTATTATTTTAACTTAAAGAACTTCTCTTATATTACTTTCGCCTGTTATAAGGTTAAATATAAGGCTCTTTTCCTCGCCGTTTTCTGTGAAGTCAAGACGGATATCTTCTTTACCTACATATTCGGCAAAGGTAACTTTATAATCTTTATCTTTAAAGAATTCTTTAAGATAACCGATTCTTTCCTCGTCAAAGTCACCTGCGTTATCGGAAACGAAAAGCACGTTACCGCAAACGGAGTTGATTTTACCGTGAAGGAGTTTTTGTTCCATTGTGTAGTTGATATTAATATCACGAAGGAAGAAAACGTCGGGGTCGTTACAGAATGCCCTGCCGTCAAGGTGATTACGGAAGATTGTATTTATAATCGCATTCTGTGATGAGGGGTTTTCACAGTTAATTCTGATAGAACTTACGAGTGTATTTACGCTAAGATTACCTTTAAGGGTGAATTTCCAGTTTTTACTTGCATCGCAACTGATACGACAAGCATCGAATATACCCATACAAGCACCTAAGGGCACACCGCAACCTAAAATCCATTTATCGCCGCAAACTTCGCGAAGGAAATCTACACCGTCACACATAATTTCGCCACGGGTTTTGCCGTTTCTGGGTTCAATACACTGACTGTAAAGGAAGTCGAGTTTAACCATATCGAAGCCCCAGTCATTAAGGACCGTATCAAATACATTTTTAATATATGCTCTTACTTCGGGGTTGTAAATATCGAGGGTGTACGCACCGCCCCAACCCTGACAACCAAGCATCTTTTTACCATTGCGGTTGTGGGTAAGAAGCCAATCGGGATGTTCATTTGCAATTTTTGATGAAACCTGAGCACTGAAGGGTGCAAGCCAGATACCCGCTTTATAGCCCTTTTTGTGAATTTCATCCGCAATATATTTCATTCCGTTGGGGAATTTCTTTTCATCAATAAGTAACCAGTCACCTACTGCCTGCTGATAACCGTCATCCACCTGGAAAATATTTACTTCGTCACTTGCCCTGTCAAGACCGTTAAGGTCACGAAGAATAATATCCTCGCTGATATCCTGGAAATAGTTGTACCAGGAGGTGTAACCCGAAAGGTGGTCGATAGCGGGTTTCTTACAACCAACAAAGTCGAAGAAATATTTATCCATTACTTCGTCCATATCGCCCTTTATAATAGCGATATCGAAGATTTCGTATTCCTGACCTGCAGTAAGTTTAAGTCCGTCAACATCTTTTTTGAGAACGAATTTATCATTCTTCATATCAACGGCAAAAATTGTGAAACCGTTACGTTCACTTCTTGAGCCGTAAAGTTTAATTTCTTTTTCGCCTTTTTCACGGAAATAGCAATATGTATATGCGTGGAATTTACCTTCTTCGCCGTATTTCTCAAAATGATAGTCACCCGAAAGACCTGCAAAATGTTTTAAGGATTTATTAATACCTGCGGCTTTAATGAGACCCTTGAAGGTATCATTTTTTGAAAACTCACGGGTTGTAGTCCAAGCCTGATAACCATTGGCAAAGAACAAATCGTCATCGTCAAAATCCTTTTCGCATTCCATTTCAAAGGACTTCATCACAATATCGCATTTTGCCTTAAGAACACCTTTGATACTGTTTTTATCCTGTTTGAAGTCAAAAGAAAATGCTCTGCCGTCAAAATCATTCTGATTAACAAGTGCTTTACCGATTAAAATTTGTGATTTTAATTTTTCAAACATAATAATCTCCTTAAAAATTAATCTTCGTTTACTCTATCTATAAATTTCAAGAACTGCTTTTTACCTTCATCGGTACGGTCAAACACACCGCATTGTTTAAGAATATCCGCAAAAACTTTACCGATTTCATCACGGATAACTTTCGCACAATTTTCGGGTGTTATGGTATTATTTTTAACTATTTCCTCAACCCAATCTTTATGTTTGGCAATTTTTTCGTTTTCTGAAATGTCGTCACCATTGATTATGGCGTCTTCAATAAGTTCCATTTCCCCTTTAAGACGGGCGGGAAGCACCGCAAGACCCATAACCTCAATAAGACCGATATTTTCCTTTTTGATATGGTGATGCTCGGGGTGGGGATGGTAAACACCGTCAGGGTACTGCTCGGTGGTAATATTATTTCTCAAAACAAGGTCAAGTTCGAATTTATCGTCCTTAAATCTTGCAATGGGAGTTATTGTGTTATGTGGCACACCATCCGTATATGCGAAAACGAACGCATCTTCGTCGGTATATTCACGCCATTTTGCAAGGATTTTACCTGCGAGAGCACAAATTTCATCTGTATCGTCACCCCTTAAACGGAGTACCGACATAGGCCATTTAACAATACCCGCTTCAATCTCGGGGTAATCTTTAAACTCAACCTTTGTTTCCACGGGTGCTTTAGTCATAGCAAAAGTATAATTACCGCCCTGGAAGTGGTCGTGAGTAAGAACCGAACCGCCAACAATGGGTAAATCCGCATTAGAACCCACAAAGTAATGGGGGAATTTTTTTATAAAAGCAAACAACCTTTTGAAACCGTCCTCAGTTATTTTCATAGGTACGTGCTTTGAATTAAACACAATACTGTGCTCATTATAATACACGTAGGGTGAATACTGAAAACACCAGTCCTCCCCATTCAAATCGATGGGTATAATTCTATGATTCTGCCTTGCAGGATGATTTACCCTACCTGCGTAACCCTCATTTTCAGGACACAACATACACTGAGGATATGAGCTTTGTTTCATAAGAAGTGCCGCCGCAATGGCTTTGGGGTCCTTTTCGGGTTTGGAAAGGTTTATTGTAATATCAATATCACCGTATTCGGTGGATGTTACCCATTTAATATCATTCTTGATTCGGTATTCTCTTATATAATCGGTTTTTTTCGACAAATCATAGTAGTATTCTGTGGCTTTTTCGGGACTTTGTTTATATAAGGAATTGAATTTATTTATTACATCGGACGGACGGGGTGTAAGTACACCCATAATTTTGGTATCCAACAAATCACGATAAACTACGGAGTCGTTGCAAATTCCCTTTTCGCAAGCATAGTCAAGAAGAACGCTGAGCATATCCTGAATTTCTACATCCTCTTGAACCTCGGCATCCGTTTCGATGCTGTCGAGATTTAATACACCCATTATTCCGTTAATTGCCCAGGTTTCATCCAAAACTTCAATAAGACCGTTTTTCTGAGCATATTTTACCAACGACTTTATAGCCGAACTTACTGTCATCTTTTTCACCCACAGGAAAATAATATTAATCAGTATAATTATAGTTTTTTGCTTACTTTATTGCAAGATATTTATGCTAAAAATATTGAAAATTTGTATTAAACAGGCTAAAATATTTCAAGAAGGAGTGAGTTAATTGAGTTTTAATGCACTTAAAGTTAAAAACGATATAGTTCAATGGATAAAAGACTGGTTCGAGATAAACGGTAAAGGTTGCAAAGGCGTGGTTGGTATTTCCGGCGGAAAAGACAGTTCCGTAGTTGCTGCTCTTTTAGTTGAAGCTCTCGGCAAAGAAAATGTTGTGGGCGTTCTTATGCCCAAAGGCGAACAGTTCGATATAGATGTAAGTATCGCTCTTTGTGAATTTTTAGATATTAAATATTACACGGTAAATATAAATGACGCATATAACGGACTTATGAAAGAACTGGAGAAAAGCGGTGTGCCTGTTAACACACAGGCTATTACTAATCTTCCTCCGCGTATTCGTATGTCCACGGTTTACGCAGTAAGCCAGAGTGTCAACGGCAGAGTCGCTAACACCTGCAACTTATCCGAGGACTGGGTTGGCTACTCAACCCGCTACGGCGACAGTGTGGGCGACTTTTCGCCACTTTCGAAACTCACCGTACAGGAAGTTAAAGAAATCGGCAGAGTGCTTGGTCTTCCCCCAATGTTTGTTGATAAAGTTCCCATTGACGGTCTTTGCGGTAAAACTGACGAGGACAATTTAGGCTTCACCTACGAAACACTCGACAGATATATCCGCGAAGGTATCTGCGAAGACGAGGAAATAAAAGCAAGAATTGACCGTCTTCACAGAATAAATCAATTCAAATTAGAGTTAATGCCCATTTTCCCGTACGAACCGTAATAAAAAAGAACAGATTATCCCCTTGATTTTTGTGATAAAAAATCAAGGGGATATTTTTTAAAATTAACATTCCAAAAACATTTTTTAAAAATCCGGGAAATAACCGTTATTTAGAATACAGATGCAAAATTCAAGAAAGAGGTAAAAAATATGAACACAAAAGACCGCGAATTTATTGTAGAAAAAATCCGTACACAGTACACCGAAAAAACTGATACAGCACTTGATGAAATCAAAAAGTTTGACAAAAAGGTTAAAAAAAACGCCAATATTTTTGCTTACGTTTTCGGCTCCTTTGCTGCAATTATTTTAGGTTGCGGAATGAGCCTTATAATGACTGATGTCAACGTATTTTTAGGTATAACTAACCCCCTTATCCCCGGTATAATTATCGGCATTATCGGATTATTTTTTGCAATAATCAATTACCCTGTTTACAAATGTATACTTACATCACGCCGCAAGAAATATGCATCAAAAATCATTGAACTCAGTAATAAAATTACAAAGGAATAAGAGCAAAAGACATATTAAAAAGTAAATCTTCATTTTTAATACATTCATAAACAAAACTTTAATATTTTATGATATAATTATTACATAAAATAGCATTGGAGTGACAGGTTTTGTTTAAAGTTCTGGTTGTAGAAGATGATATAAAACTCAACAAATCCATTTGTATTTTCTTAGAAAATAACGGGTTTATTACCGTTGGTTGTCGTAATGCGGACTCGGCTTATGATGCATTATACGAAAACTTTTTCGATATAATTATTTCCGATATTATGATGCCCGAAACCGATGGCTTTACCTTCGCCAAAACCGTTCGTGCCATAAACAGTGATATTCCCATCATCTTTATGAGTGCGCGTGACGACTTCGCATCAAAACAAAAGGGCTTCAACTTAGGTATAGATGATTATATGGTAAAACCCGTTGACCTTGAAGAATTGCTCTTGAGAATAGGTGCTTTACTAAGACGTTCCAAAATCGCCTCAAGCCGAGTTCTTAACATCGGTTCATTCAGAATGGATATGGACGAACACACCGCATACCTTAATGACGAGGAATTACCCCTTACTATGCGTGAGTTCGACTTGCTCTATAAATTGTTATCATATCCCAAAAAAACCTTTACCCGTTCGCGTCTTATGGATGAATTCTGGGATGCCGATTCAGAATCAAGCACAAGAACCGTCGACGTTTACATTACTAAATTACGTAGTAAACTTGCGGATTGTGATGATTTTGAGATTGTCACTGTTCACGGCTTAGGCTATAAGGCGGTGATAAAATGAAAAAAACTTTGATTCCAAAGAATATGCGTGTTGTGATTATCTCTTACATCATATTTTTTGCGTTGTTTGCTTTTATTTTATCCTGCTCGTTTCTTCTGTTTTTCAGTAAACTGACTTTAGATACTCAGATGACTCACGAGCAAATCGGTGCTGCCGCCACCGTAACATTTTTCAACATGTTATTTGTTGCAGCCTTTTTTACGCTTTTTGATATTATCAGACGAAAAATCACCATAGAAAGGCCCATAAAACAAATAACTTCCGCTTTGAACAAAATCACATCAGGTGATTTTGAGGTACGACTGAAAGCTACCGCTACCGCACCGAACTTTGCGGAAATTATGGAAACCATAAACACTATGACTCAGGAGCTTTCGGGTGTAGAAACACTGCGAAATGACTTTATTTCCAATGTTTCCCACGAAATGAAAACTCCCCTTGCAGTTATAGGTAATTACGCAACACTTCTGCAGGACCCTGATTTATCTGAAGAAAAGCGAATTGAATACTCTAAAAATATTGCTCAAAGTTCAGGACATCTTGCAGAGCTTATTACCAACATATTAAAACTCAACAAACTTGAAAATCAACAGATTTTCCCAAAAGCAAAACCCTACAACGTCAGCGAGCAGCTTTGCGAATGTCTGTTAGGCTTCGAAAAAACCTGGGAAGATAAAAGCATAGAAATTTCAACAGAACTTGAAGAAGATGTTTTTATAAACGCGGACAGCGAACTTCTCGCCCTTGTGTGGAACAATATATTATCTAACGCCTTTAAATTCACCGATAACGGCGGAAGTGTTTTTGTTTCACTCAAAGCAGATAAAAATACCGCTATCGTAACTGTAACCGACACCGGTTGCGGTATGACAGCCGAAACAGGAAGCCGAATTTTTGAAAAATTCTATCAAGGTGATACTTCTCACGCTACACAAGGCAACGGACTAGGTCTTACACTCGTAAAAAGAATAATTGATATTACCAACGGTGAAATATCCGTAAACAGTATTTTAAATGAAGGAAGTACTTTTACTGTCAAAATACCTATGTCATGAAAAAAGATAAAATAAAAAAATATTTTTTTAGTATTCTTTTTCCTCATCCCGTTCTTGCAACGGCAATAATACTCTTATCAATTGTTGCCCTTGTTCTTGTTTTTGTATACAATGCCACCGAAACATTCTTCGCTCCCTTAATATATGCTTTTTCATTTTATGGCTTATGTATATTCACCGCAAGGACAGTCACTACAATAAAAAGTGCAGGAAAATATATTAAATCACACAAACACTACACAAAAATATCAAAGGACCACGAATTCAAAACCCGCCTTTCCATAAAAATAGGGATGATAATAAATCTTCTGTTTGCCGTTTTCAAATTGGTAACGGGTCTCTGGTTTCAATCAGGATGGTTTGTGCAGGTGGCGGTTTATTACTTTGTTTTAATCATAATCCGTTTTGTACTTGTTATGAAGGATTCCAAAGCCCTCGGAAGCAACAAAGAATTACGCATTCATCAATGGAAAAGTTACCGTCTTTGCGGAATATTGTTATTCCTTTTAAATGCAACAATTTCCGTTATGGTTGTAAGGGTTATATGGCAAAACAAAGGCTTTTCATATCCCGGTTTTATTATTTATGCCATGGCGGCATACACTTTTTATCGGTTTATAATAGCAATAATCAAACTTGTTAAAAGTAAAAACCTTAATCCCATCCTTTTATCTGCAAAAGCACTTGATTTATCAATTGCTCTTATGTCAATGTTTTCTTTACAAACCGCAATGCTTACCTCTTTTGGCGGTGAAACGCCCGAAGAAACGCGATTATTCCTTAACGCTTTTACCGGCATCGCCGTATGTGTTGCAATAGTTTGCATTGCCATTATAATGGTTTTTAAATCAAACCGACAAATCAAAAACATTTCTTTCTTATCGGAGGAAAACCAATGAATAATAATGAATTCCAATATACATACTCTTCGTCACAAAAAAAAGAATTAAAAAAACTAAGAGAAAAATATATCCCCACATCAGAACACACGGATAAAATGACACTTCTCAGAAAACTTGATAAACAAGCCGAAAAACCGGGAACGGTTGTAGCACTGATTATGGGTATAATAGGTACACTTGTTTTAGGGGTAGGTATGGTATGCGTTATGGTATGGACTACATACTTCGTACCGGGCATATTTATAGGCATTGCGGGTATTCTGATACTTTCACTGGCTTTCCCCGTTTACAAGAAAATCACCGCAAAAAAACGAAAAGCCATTGCACCCGAGATACTGCAACTCATAGAAGAATTGGATAGATAAATAAATATAGCAACACGGAACCGAAAATTTTCGGTTCCGTGTTATTTTTGTTATTTCCTGAGTTTGCGACTCGCTTGTTTGCTCTTACGGTCGAACTCACGTTCTGCTTTGAGTTTTTCTTGTTTGATGCGTTCCTGTTCAAAACGTTCATTTCGAGCATTTACAACATCATCATAATCCGCCGTATACAAATCAAGGTTATTATAGCCCTCGTAAAGAGCCAATGTCCTTAATGCAGAAAGGTAAGGTGCCGCAACATTGCTGTAAATGTCACGTTTTTTACTTGCTTCGCGCATTGCCTTACGGCGAAGCTTAGCCTGTTCCTTTGTATCGTCGGGCATATTGTAAGCCGCCTCATACTCACTATTATCAAAAGGAACAATTCCGTTGGGATAATATTTTTTAGCAAGTCTTTCGCTTTTAACGAGAGCTCTGGCATTTCTTATTTCCTGCTTACGCCAGGTTTTTTCCTCTTTATCCCCTGTTACGGGTAAAGCGTTTGCCAAAGTCTGAGCTTCCTTGGCGCATTTAAAGAAATTATCGGGTCCACCTGAAACAATAAGTTTGCAAAGCTCAACTTGTTTTTTACCGAAGTCGTTTTCGAATCGTTTTAATTCGTGCATTACAAAAGTTGCAATTTCGATTTCCTCGTTATGCTCAGCGGCTTCTTCAAGACGTTTTTTTGCGTTATTGATTGCCTGAGATCTGATTTTTTTCTCTTCCTTTGTACCGGAAGGTAAGGCTCTTGCTTCCTTCAGGATGGATTTTGAAGTAGTGTCACTTTCCGCATCAAAATACTTCTGAGCCTTAAAAATTGCTTCGCAACCCTCAATATACGCAGAATCATCCTGTTCCAAGCTACGGGCATCCTCAATAAGAGTACGTATTCTTATAACACGTATCATTGATTTCTGACCTGTTTCGGAAATATCGTACAAGAACCAGGGAAGAACGTCTACTGCCGCACCGATTATGGATACAACAAGTAATGTATCCATAAGGGGATATAATACACAATCGGGGTTTTTCTTTTGCTTCGACAACGGTAGATTTTCGTCATAGTTCACATACACATCAAGCACCGAATAGTCGTTACCGTCGAAGCCTTTTTTCTTATATATCCACGGAATAAACAAACTTGTCACGGCATTGATTGCTCCACCGGCATAAGAAGAAACGAATCCGAAAGCACCGTCTATACGTTCGCCTATAAGATACTGTTGATTGTCACGCATATCTGACTCAATTGCACTGTCAATAACATTATAAGTATCAACAAACCTGTCAAGTGTATATACAATAAACAATCCTACACCCGCAAGAGGACTCTTGTAGAATAAGAAATATGATGCCACGAGGAAAATCTGCATAACATTCTTGAAAATCTTGATTTTCTTTTTACCGAACTTTTTAATAATTGCCGGTGAAAATAACATTCCCCAGAAGTTAGCATTATAAGAAATAGTATTAAGGAAACCGTATGTAGTGGGTTTCATAATATGTGCACGGTAAACCATCCAATTCCATATATCGCCTTTTGCACCTTCAAGGAAGTTATTCCAACCATCGGCACATTTTATCCAGAAAATTTTATTACCTGCAACCGCACGCATTGAGCTTGCAAAGCTCATTTTTGTAATTCGGCTCTTGGGAAGAACGAGTCTTTCCTTTGTTCCGAAATAGGCGAGCATTACAAATACCATAAGAAACGCCACCGGTGTATATGCTCCGCGGTAATAGGTCATATTATATTTATCACCGTTTTCACAAAGGATATCAACCATCATCGGGTAATAAACATTGTTTATGGAGAAGCCTAATGAATAAATTATGCTTGTAATAGCCATAATTTTGGTGCGTTCCTGGGTATTGGGTGTCATAACATGAACAAGGTTTGTAACACCCGTTGACACCCAGCTTTGAATATTTCCCTGAAGCTGACCGATTATGAAAAGCATCGCTATCATAACATATTGAGTGTAGGGTTGCTTTGCATCACGCACCTGCTCATAAGGTAACCACAAGGAAATAAGAGTGAATATCATTGCAGGAATTGCCAATTTAATATACACCCTATATTTACCGTCCTTGCTGCGAAGATTATCAACTATCCACGCATTAATAGGTGTCATAATGTAACCTATTACCTGACACACATAGCTCATTACAAGAAGCTCATTGTTATTCATTTTCAGTGTCATACCTGTAAACTCGTTACCGACACCAAAACCGATGGTCCATTGAATGGACATACAAAGTGCCATCCAACCCACAGACAGCATAATTACCTCTTTATAGGGTACATATTCACCGGGTCTCGGTCTGTTCCAATACAGTCTGACTTCTTGAATTATGTCTTTAGCTTTATTAATTATTTCCACAATAACACCTACATTTTATTTAAGTATTGGTTTATCGATAAGGGTTATGCTTTTTTTGTTGGTTCCATCAAGTTCAAGAACTACAATTTCATTTTCATCTTTAAGGAACACACCGGGAAGGTACAATGTATACTGAGGTCCACCCTTAATAAATCTGCCGAGGTTAAAGCCGTTAATGTAAACAACAGCATTACCAAAACCGCGCATATCAACGAATGTATCATAGTTTTTATCAGACTTGAACATTGCCTTCATAAAGCAAGGATAGTCTTTGTGGCTCTTTTTGTAGGGAATTTCCGGGGCTGTATCAAGCTCCATACAGTAAATGTCCCAATCCACAATTGCCTGACCGCCAAGGTAAATTTCATCAAGACCCTTTCTGTCATAAATTCTGCGGGCGTAGTTGACTCTGCCCAAAGCCTGAACAAGAATATCAACCTTGATTTCACCATTAAAGGGTTCAACGGGCACTGAAAAGCTTTCTTCATAAAGTGCCTTGCCTTTGAGCTTTGTGCGGTCATAAACGTGCTTTAACTCGCCATTAATGTACACGTAAGCAATATCATGAACACCGAAGGCGTTAAGCTCCGTTTTATCGTAATAGCCCTTCAATGTTGTGCTGTAGAGAATAAGTCCGCTGTTCTGACCATAATACTCCATATACTGAGGAGAATTGCTCTTTTTATGAACTGCAAATTTCTTATAAACCTTCTTTAAATCTGCAAATTCGGTAAAATTGATTTTTCCGATTTTCTGAGTTTTTGTGTCCTCAGGAAGTTCGGGAAGCTCCTTGCCCAACTGTTTTTGCATACGATTTCTCAACACAAAATATTTCTCGGTATATGCACCGCACTCGCTTAAGGGAGCACCGTAATCATAGCTCGTGGTTGTGGGGCAATAGCAATCATAGTAGTTAGCACCGGACGAAAAGCCGAAGTTTGTACCACCATGGAACATATATAAATTAAAGTTTGCATCCTCTTTAAAGAATCCGTCAAGGCTTCTTCCAAGACTTTCTTCAGCGTCGTCGGTATGGTGTTTTGTACCCCAACGGTCAAACCAACCGCACCAATGCTCACCGCACATAAGGGGTTTATCGGGCTGTAAAAGTTTCAAATCATTGAAACGATTCTCGTGATAGCCACCGAAGTTTGCAACCATCCAATCCTCGGCAATACCGCCACCTGAGAAGAAGTATTTATCCTCTCCGTCCGAGGTAAAAAGCTGAACGTCCACACCCAGCTCACACATAAGGTCACGAAGCCAGTAAAGATATTTTTTATCCCTACCGAATGAGCCGTACTCGTTTTCAACCTGCATTGCAATAATTTTACCGCCGTTGGTTTCAAGATATGGCACAAGCTTGGGAATAAGCACTTTAAAGAAATCTTCAACTGCTTTTATGTAGGTTTTATCCCAGCAACGAAGTCGTATATTTTTATCTTTTAAGAGCCATGCGGGAAGACCGCCAAAATCCCACTCCGCACAAATATAGGGACCGGGACGTACAATAACATATAATCCGAGATTCTGGGCGGTTTCAACGAATTTTACTATATCGAGCATACCCTCAAAATTAAACTGACCCTTTTTAGGCTCATGGAAATTCCAAGGGACATAGGTTTCAACAGTATTAAGCCCCGCCGCACGAAGTTTTAAGAGTCTGTCCTCCCAATATTCCTGAGGTATTCTGAAATAGTGCATTGCACCAGAATAGATGTGAAATTCCTCACCGTCCATATAAAACTTTCTGTTTCTCATTTCAAGCATAATGTGACTCTCCTTATTTAAGTGCCTTTTTCATTTTATCGGGTCTTCTTGTTGTTATATTATCCGGTCCGTAGGATAAAATTTTTCGTATTTTAAAATAACCGTTTACCGTCCATATAGAAACCAATAATCCGTTATTACGGAAAACTTTTACGAGTTTTTTTGTAGCACTCTTTTTATTGAAGTTTATACCCACTGCTCCGCTATTTTTAACCTTTTCTACAAGAGAATTTAAATATTCGTCAGTTTGTTTTCGCGGAGGAAGAACACTGACATTGAGATAATACTCAATATCGGGGCATTTCTCTTTTACCGCAGAAACGAACTCATCAGTAATACCGGTAAAGAATATTCTGTCCATAACATTTGTTTTTTCGGCAATTTCTTTAACTGCCCCAATATTCTCAACACTCTTTATATCAACATTTACTTTTAAATCATCATACTCTTTAATTTTCAAAAAGCCTTCTTCGAGAGTAACCTCGTCGCCCTTTGGCTCGTTATGGGAAAGTACAGGAACACCATTATAATATTGAACATCAATTTCCACTATCTGTGCACCGTACTGAACACCCACATCGATGGATTCAAGGGAATTTTCTTTTGTGCCCTTACATCCCGTGTGGGTGGTATATGTAAAATTCTTTAAATTATCTTTTTCCATTGCGGACTCTCCCTGGAATATTTTTTGACACAATATTAAAGTCCAATTTAATTATATCTTTTTTTCATACCAAAAACAAACATAAAATAAAAAAACGGCAAGTACTACAAACAGAACTCCCTCTATTTGTTACACTTGCCGAAAAAATTACTTTTGCTATTGAAAAATAAAACAAAAACTGATATTTTTATTATTGGTGATATAATGAAAAAAGAAAAAACACAAAAAATAGTCCTCACAGCGGTATTTTTAAGCGTAGGGCTTGTTCTCCCCTTCTTAACGGCACAAATACCCCAAATCGGTGAGCGGTTATTACCCATGCATATACCCGTGTTTTTATGCAGTCTTATCTGCGGATGGCAATATGGTGCAATTTGCGGTTTAATACTTCCCCTTTTACGCTCATTCCTTTTTGGTATGCCCGAATTATACCCCTCGGCATTTTCAATGGCAATTGAATTACCCGCTTACGCCATTATCTGCGGTCTTATTTACCTGTGTTTCAAAAAGAAAAATCTTATTGCAATATACGTTTCACTTATAAGTGCAATGCTCGGCGGTCGAGTGGTTTACGCCATAGTTCAAGCCTTTATATTAGGTCTTGGTGAAGATGGTTTTACCCTTTCAATATTCATAACAAAAGCATTTTTAAGACCAGTCCCCGGTATAATTCTTCAATTAATTCTCATTCCGGCAATTGTATTTGCACTAAACAAACTAAAGAAAAAGCTTTTTAAATAAATCAAAGAAAAAGGCAATGGCTTTTCGCCATTGCCTTTTAGTTATATTATACTCTTTCCACTGAGATAACTACGCTTTCGCCGTTGATATCCCATTTCTTTGCGTTTGCACCTTCATCGCCGATGGCAATAGAATCTGAAAGAACAACTGTTGAAATAGCTGCTTCATTTTTCTTAGCAATGTCATAGAGTTTTTCGTTGCCTGTTAATGTAACGTTAATTCTGTCCATAACATTGAAATCAGAATCCTTACGCATTGTCTGAATCTTACTGATAATTTCTTTTACGAAACCTTCTTCAATAAGTTCGGGTGTAAGTTCTGTATCAAGAGCAACTGTAACGCCCCTGTCGGAAACGGTGAACACGCCCTCTTTCTGCTTTGTTTCAAGAAGAATATCTTCGGGTGCAAGTTCAACATCACCGCTTGCGAGGTTAAGAACAATCTTACCCTCTGCATCGAGAGTTGCTTTAGCAGATGAATCCAGCTCTGCAAGTGCGTTCCTGATTTCACCTAACTGTTTACCGTATTTCGGACCAAGTGTACGAAGTTGGGGTTTGAAGATATATGAAACGAAACTTGATGCATCCTCAACAAAATCAACATTCTTAACGTTAAGTTCGTCACGGATAATATCAATAAAGTAACCTTCAACCTTCTTTTCGCTCTGAACGTACATTGTGCTGAGAGGCTGACGGTTCTTCATATTCGAACCGTTTCTTGCGGCTCTGCCGAGAACAACAATATCAACAACCTCATCCATATTCTTTTCCAGTTCAACGTCGATACGGTTTTCCTCGACCTCGGGGAACATACAAAGATGTACGCTTTCGGGAGCAGATTTATCAACATTGCAAACAAGATTTCTGTAAATTGATTCTGCCATAAAGGGAATCATGGGTGCTGCCGCTTTTGCAGTTGTAACAAGGGCAGTATAAAGGGTCATATAAGCCGCAGTTTTATCATCGGTTTCGCCCTGTACCCAATATCTTTCTCTACCGCGACGAACGTACCAGTTACTCATTTCGTCGGTAAATTCCTGAAGAGCCTTCGCTGCCTCGGGAATACGATAATTAGCAAGGTTGTTGTCTACCGTCTTAACCATAGAATTGAGCTTAGAAAGAAGCCATTTATCCATTACGGTAAGCTTACAATCGTCAAGATTATATTTAGTGGGGTCAAATTTGTCAATATTTGCATAGAGTACATAGAATGCGTAAGTATTCCAGAGTGTACCCATAAATTTACGCTGGCCTTCAACAACGGCTTTACCGTGGAAACGGTTGGGAAGCCAGGGAGCGGAGTTAGTATAGAAATACCAACGGATAGCATCCGCACCGTAACTCTGAAGTGCATCAAAGGGGTCAACTGCGTTGCCCTTGGATTTACTCATCTTCTGACCGTTTTCATCCTGAACGTGACCGAGAACGATAACATTCTTATAGGGTGCTTTGTTGAAAATAAGTGTAGAAATAGCAAGGAGTGAATAGAACCAACCACGGGTCTGGTCAACTGCCTCGGAAATGAAGTCTGCGGGGAACTGTGACTCAAATAATTCCTTGTTTTCAAAGGGATAATGGTGCTGAGCAAAGGGCATTGCACCTGAGTCAAACCAACAGTCAATAACTTCGGGAACACGGTGCATTTCTTTACCGCATTCGGGACATTTAAGAGTAACTTTATCAATATAGGGACGGTGAAGTTCGATTTCATCGGGGCAATTGTCGCTCATTGATTTAAGCTCTTCAATTGAACCGATTGAGTGACGATGGCCACATTCACATTCCCAGATATTAAGGGGGGTACCCCAATAACGGTTACGAGAAATACCCCAGTCCTGAACATTCTGGAGCCAGTCACCGAAACGACCCTTACCGATGCTTTCGGGAATCCAGTTGATTGTGTTGTTATTTCTGATAAGGTCATCCCTAACATCAGTCATTTTAATAAACCAGGATTCTCTTGCGTAGTAAATAAGGGGTGTATTACATCTCCAACAATGGGGATATTCGTGTTCGAATTTGGGGGCATCAAAGAGAAGACCTGCTTTTTCAAGGTCAATAAGAACGAACTTATCCGCATCTTTAACGAATGTACCTGCGTAAGGAGTGGGCTCTGCCATTTCACCTTTACCGTCAACGAGCTGAACAAAGGGAAGATCGTATCTTCTGCCGACTTTTGCGTCATCCTCACCGAATGCGGGAGCAATGTGAACGATACCTGTACCGTCAGTCATTGTAACGTAGTTATCCGCAGTGATGAAGAAGCCTTTTTTATTCTGCTTATCACAGATGGGTTTAACATAATCGAAAAGGGGCTCGTATTCTTTATATTCAAGGTCAATACCCTTGAAACTTTCAAGAACTTCGTATGCAGGAGCATCCTCTGTCGCAAGTTTGCCGAGAACCTTATCAAGGAGAGCCTCTGCCATATAGTATGTCATACCGTCAGCGGCTTTAACCTTGCAATAAATATCGTCGGGGTTTACGCAAAGAGCAACGTTTGAGGGAAGCGTCCAGGGAGTTGTAGTCCAAGCGAGGAAGAAGGCATCTTCGCCCGTTACCTTGAAACGTACTACTGCAGAACGTTCTTTTACAAGTTTATAACCCTGAGCAACTTCGTGTGATGAAAGAGGAGTCCCGCAACGGGGGCAATAAGGAACAATTTTGAAGCCTTTGTAAAGAAGATTTTTTTCGTAAATCTTCTTTAATGCCCACCACTCGGACTCAATAAAGTCGTTGTGATATGTTACGTAGGGTTTTTCCATATCTGCCCAGAAACCAACGGTAAATGAGAAATCCTCCCACATACCTTTGTACTTCCAGACACTTTCTTTACAATGGTCAATAAAGGGTTCAAGACCGTATTCTTCAATCTGTTCTTTACCGTCAAGCCCAAGGAGCTTTTCAACTTCAAGCTCAACGGGAAGACCGTGAGTATCCCAACCTGCTTTTCTGGGTACCATACAGCCCTTCATAGTACGGTAACGGGGAATCATATCTTTAATAACACGTGTTAAAACGTGACCGATATGGGGTTTACCGTTAGCTGTGGGGGGACCGTCATAGAAAACGTAGGGAGTACCGTCTTTTCTTTCCTCGATACTTTTTTCGAATATTTTTTCGTCACGCCAGAATTTTTCAATTTTCTTTTCCTGCTCGACGAAATTCACGTTGGGGGAAATAGGATCGTACATTTCTTTACCTCCAAAAAATTTTCAAAATTAAAAAGCCCTTGCCCTGTATACAGGACAAAGACTCGCTTTGTTAACCACCTATAATACAAGCGTACCGTCATACGCGGACCCGTTAACGGCGGTCAACCGGAGAGGCTTACTGTTAATTCAACCTTCGGCTCGGGAGTGATTTTCGATCATCTACGGTTCATATCGGGCTTACACCGTCCCCGACTCGCTTAAAATCCCCAAAGAGCTACTGTCTCCGTCAAAGCTTTTTCATACAGAAACTATAATAACACTAAAAACCAAATATTGCAAGTACTTTATTTACTTATATTTATCATAAAAACTAAAGTTTAATCTTTACATCAAACAAATATTAGGGTATAATGATTATTTGTAAAAATATGTATTAAGGTGTTATTATGTGTTAATAAACTAATTTAAACCAAAACACTCTACATTGAAAGGAAAATATATATGCTTCAATTTGAAGAATTAAGACTCGAACTCGCATCATACGAGGACAAACTTACCGACCTTGCGGAGGCTCTCGGTCTTTCAAAAATGATCGACGAAGTTGCAGAGTTAGAAGCCGAAAGTGCAAAGGACGGTTTCTGGGATGATATCCAACGTTCACAGAAACTTACTCAGCATATGGCATCACTTAAAAATAAAATCAAGGCTTACGAGGATTTAAAGGCATCTTTTGAAGATACCCTCACACTTATTGACCTCGCTAACGAGGAAGAGGACGAAAGCCTTTTTGATGAATGTCGCGGTAGTGTTGACAGTTTCATTACATCCCTTGATGCTATGACACTCTCAACCCTTCTTACAGGCGAATATGATAAAAACAATGCTATTCTTACTTTCCACGCAGGTGCAGGCGGAACAGAGGCTCAGGACTGGGCTCAGATGCTTTTCCGTATGTACAACCGTTGGGGTGAACGTCACGGTTTCAAGGTTTCTACTCTCGACTACCTTGACGGTGACGAAGCCGGTCTTAAATCTGCGGTTATTCTTATCGAAGGCGAAAATGCTTACGGTTATATGAAGAGCGAAAGCGGTATTCACAGACTTGTTCGCGTTTCTCCCTTTGACGCGTCAGGAAGAAGACACACTTCATTCGCATCCCTTGAGGTTATGCCCGAAATCGATGACAGTATTGAAGTTGAAATCGCTCCCGAGGATATTAAAATGGACGTTTACCGTTCATCGGGCGCAGGCGGTCAGAAGGTTAATAAAACCTCATCCGCAGTTCGTCTTACCCATATCCCCACAGGTATCGTATGCTCTTGTCAGGTTGAAAGAAGCCAACATCAGAACCGCGAAGTTGCTATGCGTATGCTTAAATCAAAGCTTATTGAAATCAAAGAGCGTGAGCACCTTGACAAAATCAGTGATATCAAGGGCGTTCAGAAAGAAATTGCCTGGGGTAGCCAGATTCGTTCCTACGTATTTATGCCCTACACCCTCGCAAAAGACCACAGAACAAGTTTTGAAAACGGTAACATCAACGCAGTTATGGACGGGGATATTGACGGTTTCATAAACGCATACCTTAAAATGCAGGCAAATCAGGAATAATATGAACATACGAGAAGAATCATTAAAAAAGCATTACGAATGGAACGGCAAAATCGAGGTTATTGCCCGTTGCCCCGTCGACACTCGCGAGGATATGTCCTTAGCTTACACCCCCGGTGTTGCGGAAGCTTGTATGGTTATAAACGAGGATGTTAACAAATCCTTTGAGCTTACGAGAAGAAACAACCTTGTTGCGGTTGTTACTGACGGCACTGCCGTTTTAGGTCTTGGTGATATAGGCCCTGAGGCTGGAATGCCCGTTATGGAGGGCAAATGTGCCTTATTCAAAAAGTTTGCGGACGTTGACGCTTTCCCCCTTTGCTTAAAAACCAAAGATGTTGATGAAATTGTAAGGACAATTTATCTTCTTTCGGGTAGTTTCGGCGGTATTAACCTTGAGGATATTGCCGCACCCCGTTGCTTTGAAATCGAGAAAAAACTCAAAGAGTGTTGTAACATTCCCATATTCCACGACGACCAACACGGTACAGCAGTTGTAGTACTTGCAGGTATAATCAACTCTCTTCGTGTTGTGGGTAAAAAAATAGAGGATGTCAAAATAGTTGTTAACGGTCTTGGTGCCGCAGGTACGGCAATTTCAAAAATGCTTATTGCCGCAGGTGCAAAGAATATGGTGCTTGTGGACAAAAGAGGTATAATTGACGAAAACGATACTCTTTTAGGCGAAGAAAGACAGAATCTTGCGAAAATAACCAACCCCGAAAAGCTCACGGGTGGTCTTGACGTAGCAATTAAAAATGCCGATGTTTTCGTTGGTGTTTCCGCACCCGGTATTGTTTCGGAGGAAATGATTAAATCAATGAACACCGATGCAATTGTTTTCGCAATGGCAAACCCCACGCCCGAAATTATGCCCGACCTTGCTAAAAAAGCCGGTGCAAAGGTTGTGGGCACGGGTCGCTCGGACTTTCCCAATCAGATTAACAATGTTCTTGTTTTCCCCGGTATTTTCCGCGGTGCGCTTGATTGCGGTGCTACGGATATTACGGAAGAAATGAAACTTGCGGCGGCTTACGCTCTCGCAAACCACATTCCCGAAAACGAACTCAATGAAGAAAACATCATCCCCTCCGCCCTTGACAGAAGCGTTGCCTTTGAGGTTGCGGATGCCGTAAAAAAAGCCGCTATTGAAAGTGGTGTAATAAGATAAAACTAATCCCATCAACATCACTGCTGATGGGATATTTTTTATACCTCGTTGAAATATTCAACCAAATATTTCACAACTGCACCGAACATAGGGTGGGAATGGGAATATGCACCATTCCAGTTTTCCCAAAGGGTGGTTGCACCGTGTTTTTTCATATTGTAGAAAGTGTTTTCTTTTTCGGATGTAAGGAGTTTATACGCTAAATCCTTATGCCCGTTTTCACAAAGGGTGCGTATAAGTATATCCGTACCGAAAATACCGCAATCAAACTCACCCAATGCCTCATACTTATCCACAATTGCTTTTAAGGTTTTTTCGTTACCTAAGCCAAGGTCATAACCGTAAGCATCACTTGCCTCAACCGAATTACAGAAAGTACCGTTTTTCTTATCGTAGTATTTATCAAGGAAAGCTTTTTTAATTCTTTGGTAACGTGATTTTAATTGCGACGGGTTTTCACCGATTATCTCTGCCGCTTCAATAGCCATTGTAAGGGTTTTGAGATAGAAATAGGTGTTCACAAAGGGTATGGGAATAAGGTTTCTGTCCTCAGGTGAGCACCAGTCACCCAAACACCAGCCCCCTGCCTCCTCAGTCATTACAAGGGAGTTTACACTGTGTGCATCAAGATAATCAAAATACATCAGCATATTGGGATAGTATTTTTTGAGTATATCTATATCACCGTAATGCTTGTAGAAGGTATAGGGTACTATTACCATAGCACCGCCCCAACCACCGGGACCGCCACCGCCACCGTAAAACGGTGCAGTATGTTGGACGTGACCTGTGTAAATATCCTGACAGTCGGCAATGTCATTCATCCATTTACGGTACATTTTTTCCGCGTCAAATACGGTCATAACCACATCCGCAGTAAGCTGACCGTCACCCGTGTAACCCAGACGCTCTCTGTGGGGGCAGTCCGAAGGCACACAACCGTGAACATTACTATTCTGTGTTCTTACGTATGAATCAAAAATCCACTGAAGAGTTGCGTTAGAGGATTTAAACTCAACTTTAGGCTTAATATCCGTATGAACAACTCTGTATTCTTTAACATTAACTCTGCCGAGCACATCAAAATACCTTGCGCCATGCCACGTAAAACGGGGATAATACTCCTTGCATTTATCATCGTGAATGTAGGTGTCCTTCTGCATACGGAATTCACCGCCTGCAGAGTGGAATGCAAGTCCCCCATCCTCGTCAAGCTCCTCTGCAAATCGCAGAACACAGCTTTCGCCGATATATGCATCCTCAATAAACTCCACCACGGGGTAACCTGAAATATTCTCACCCACGTCATAAATTGCATAGTCGCCCTTGCGGAAAATACACTTAGGCTTCAATTTTCTTACAATCTTATCGGGAAGGCAGGTCTGCTCCTGTAATACAGATAAGGGGGCGTCAACCACCTCTGCCGAAGCCCAGGTATTGATATCCTCGGATATATCCGAAAAATCGTATCCGCCAAGACGTGCATCCTGGTCCTCGCCGTAATAAAGGTTCGCTCTTTTCACGAAGGATTTTTTATACTTTGTATTCTCGTTACTTGAAGCGAGTATATTTTCACCCTGCAAAAGTTTATAGCAAAGAAGTAAATCTCCGTAGGGTTTAACACCCTCATTGGGACATTCACGTTGACAGAACCAACCGCCACCGATATGGAAAACGATTGTGTTTTTACCCTTTTTAAGGAATTTTGACACGTCGATTTTTTCATACAGAATTCGCGTAATCATAATATCAAATATGGGGTATTCCATACTTGCGGTGTCAAACTTTTTATAGTTAGTCCATGCGGGAGCGTGAACCCTGTCGCTTATGCTTTTGCCGTTAATATAAATATCACAAAAGCCAAGACCGCTGACGTAAAGCACGGCTCCGTCTTTTTTTGTAACCTCAAAATCCTCACGGACTATAACCGCCTGATGCTCGCCGCCAAACTGAACCCATTTTGCTCCGTCGAAAACAAGGTTCTCGGTGCATTTAATATATTTTTTGCCGTTTTTGGTAAAGGGAACACCGCTTTTGGGCAGTGCATTTTTCTCAAAAAATGCCAACACGTCAAGGGGCAATTCTGCAATAAAAGCCTTTGCACCCTGCTCCTTCGCGTTTGCTTTAAGAAGTTCAACTATTTCTGAACCCAAACCAAAATTTCTGTAGTGCTCCTTAACTGCAACACAGTAAATTTCAAATTCACCGTCCGCATTTTCACAAATACTGCCACAGCCTACGATTATATCACCGATAAAAAAGCCTATATGGATGCCCGCTGAATCACGGGCATCCTTAATATATGATGATTTTTCACCGAGCTCGTCACAGAAAACCTGACGGCGAAGTGATACGATTTCTTTAAAAAGTTTATGGTTGTAATCTACAATATCCTTACTTATTTTCATAAAAGGCCTCACTTATTCTTAGAAGGTGCTATTACAAAGTTAAACGTAAGCTCCTTGGAAGCATCAATTGAGTACTGAGGAAGGGTTGCAGGACCGCAACTACCCGTACCCGTACCCTTTGTATAACCGTCAATAGTGACAAAGGTTGTTTTCTCGTCAATTATATCTTCTCTGTGATTTGCCTTATCGAGAGTTTCCTGAGTATAGTTATGAACGTTGAAATTGAACTTTCTATCGGAATAAATAAGAATTTCCTCGCCCTTTTCACTCTTTAATTTAAGGTATGAAACGTCCGAATGGTTTGAGTTATCCTGAGGACGGATATAGGGTTCGTGTTCATCCTTAACCTTAGCGTAGTAAAGTCCCACGGGAGCGTGCATATTGAAGTCGTTATAATTCTCCTTTTCACCCCTGCCGAAATATTCAATTTCCGAGAACTTCTTATCCGCTTCAAAGGTAAGTCCCAAACGAGGAATATCAAAGAATTTCTCCGTGCTATCCTCTGCGGGAGCCATAGCAACCTCAATATCCACAACACCGTTTGCACCGATTATGTAAAGCACGTTTGCGTTAAATAAAGCATCCTCTTTGCCGTAAATTGTGAAATACTCGCTTACGGATGCAACGCCGGACTTAACCTCAGCACTAAGGTCTTCAAGCACAATTCGGGGATTGTTGAGATTATGTGAATTCCATTCATCGATAATATGTCTGTCATTATCCACATATGCTCTTGAAATATTAAGAAGGAAGCCTTTATGAGAAACAGGCTCTTTATTGAGTACGCTTACTCCGTTAGCCTTATACGAAAGCATTTCGCCCGTTTCCTCAGAAAATTCAATTGCACCCTCCGGGTATTTAACTGTAATAACCTCGGAATCGGAAGTTATTGAAACCTTACCCATTTCAAGAGTGGGTTGAATAAATGATGCCTCGGAAAGTGTAAGTTGCTCAGTTGCAACTTCAAAATCACCTTTGAGATAAATAAGGTTAAGATATGTATTCTTATCGTAATTAACCTTGGGTAAATCAAGTTTATATGTACATTCCTTCTCAGGTGCGATATTTGTTGCGAATGAACCGCAGTTTACGGTTTCGCCGTTTTCCTGATATTCCCAATAAACCTCAATACCGTCGCTTGAAAGGAATCTGTTGGTATTAAGAAGTGTAAGTTTGTTACCCGAAAGTTTTGTTGCTCTTATGGGACGGTAAGCCACTTTCATATTATATGCACCTGTGTGAGGTGTGCGGTCGGGATAGAAAAGACCGTCAACGCAGAAGCAACCGTCGTGAAGTTTTTCACCGTGGTCACCACCGTAGGTGTACTGGTATTTATACTTATCAGTTCCGTCGTGAAGAACTGAGTGGTCAGCCCATTCCCAGATGCAACCGCCCATAAAGATATCGTCGGAGTAGAAAATCTGCATATATTCTTCAAGTGCACCGGGGCCGACACCCATTGCGTGACAATATTCGCAAAGGTAGAAAGGAACCTCCTGATACTGTTTGCCACGTTTTCTGTCGCGGATTTTAATCATATCATCCTGATGGGTGTACATTTCGGAGAATACGTCATAATGATAACGTCTTGTTCTGCAAACACCCTCATAATGAACGGGGATATCCGTTAATTCCTTGAGCATTTCATAGCATTTATCGTGACATTTGTAGCCCCAGGACTCGTTACCAAGGCTCCACATAATAATTGAAGGATGTGTACGGTCACGGAAATACATTCTTCTTACTCGGTCCATATAACGGGGTGCCCATTTTAATTTATGACTGATTTCGCCACCTTCGCAACCCAAATCCCATATACCATGGGTTTCGATATCCGCTTCGTCAACACAATAAAGTCCATAATGGTCACAAAGCTCAAGGAAGAACGGGTCGGGAGGATAGTGGGATGTACGCACACAGTTGACGTTAAACTCCTTCATAAGCTCAACGTCCTTTATAAGGTCCTCAAAGCCCATTGCGTAACCCTTGGTCTGATGTGTATCGTGGTGGTTCACGCCTTTAAGCTTAATCTTTTTACCGTTAAAATAGAAAACTGCATCTTTGATTTCAATATTCTTAAAGCCCACGTACTGACGGATAGTCATAACCTCGCCATTTTCGTTATAAAGGCTTATGAAAAGCTCGTAAAGCTTAGGAATTTCAGCATTCCATTCCTGAACGTTTAATCCTTTAAGAGAGAATGCATTTTTCTGTTCACCGGAAACTGTTTCTTCGGCTAAAAGAGTTTTTCCGTCATAAAGAGATGCTTTGATTGTTGTGTTGTTGAGCACACCTTTAAGTTCGGTTTCTATGTTAAGGTTATATTTCTTGCCTTTTTTCTCGGCAATTGCCTGAAAATCGTTGATATAGACTTTATCATAAGTGTAAAGGAGCACATCACGGAAAATACCGTTTTCTCTGAACATATCCTGAGCCTCAAGATATGAGCCTGTACACCATTTGAAAACTACAACGATTATTTCGTTATCGCCCTCGTTAAGGTATTTTGTAATATCAAATTCGTAGGAATTGTGAGCCGCTTCGCCATAACCTACAAAAGCACCGTTTACATATAAATCAACACAGGGTGTAACACCAAGGAATGTAAGAATGTAGTTTTTGTTAAGGTCATTAATATTTATAACCTTACGGTAAATACCGCAGGAAAATTCCTCGGGAAGCTCGGGCGGTTTTACACCCTCACCCTTAGGAAGACCCAATGCTCTGGGGTCAAAGCTATAAGGACAGTTAATATACGCAGGTTCTTCGTAACCTGTTCTCTGCCAGGTACAAGGAACATTTATAGTATCAAATTTAACCTTGCTTGTATCAAGGATTGCAGGAAGTTTTGATTTTTTCTTATAATATTTAAACTCCCATTCCCCTGAAAGAACCGTAACAATATCGCTGTTATAACGCTCGGTTTTATAGTCTGAGTTTACTGCATCTTCCCTTTTTGAATGGGGAATTGCGTATGCTCTCGGAGCAAGTCTTCCGATTTCTACTGTTTTAAAATCGTAATGGTTTACTTTATTAAGAGTGTATTTCATATAAATCCCTCCGGAAATATAGTGTTATTTACATATTATCATACACCAATATACATTTCAATTTTAAACTCAAAAAATATCTACCAAAAATATCGCAATTATTTTGATATTGTGATACAATTACTTTATCAATTCCAATGAATATACGCGGAGTTTTACTATGAATTACGAAGAAACCCAGATAACAGGTGTGGTTGAAGAAGTTACATTCCGGAATGATGCCAACGGCTTTACGGTGCTTGATATTTCCGTTGATAACGATTATCTTACCGCGGTGGGTGTTATGCCCGGTGTCAGTGCAGGTGAAAGTGTAACTCTTACGGGCACATATACAACTCATCCCTCTTTCGGCAGGCAATTTAAAGTGACTGCCTTTTCTCGTTGTATGCCCGAAACCACCGAGCAGATATATAAATATCTTGCCTCGGGTGTTATCAGGGGTATCGGTCCTAAAAAGGCAATGTCCATTATTGAGCATTTCGGTACTGATACACTCCATATTCTTGAAAACGAACCCGAAAGACTTTCCGCAATTAAAGGAATATCCGAAGAACAAGCAAAAACCATCGGCGAAGAATTCAAACGTCAATATGCTATGCGTTCAGTTATGATGGGGCTTGAAAAATACGGTTTCTCACCATCGGAATGTATAAGAATATTCAAAAGATTAGGTATACAAGCCGTTAAGCAAATAGAGGAAAATCCCTATTGCCTTTGCTCAATGGGTCTTGGAATTAGTTTTGAACGTGCCGAAAGCATTGAATCAAAATTGGAAAAAAAGCCCCTCCCGGATTTCAGAATCCGCGAGGGTATACTCCACGTAATGCGTTATAATTCTTCAAACCGCGGTCATACCTGTATCCCCCGCGAAAAACTGTTGAAGCCTTCATCCGATTTACTTGAAGTTTCTCAGGATGAAATTGACATAACCATTGATAAACTCATATCCACAGCACATTTAAAATCTCACACCATTGACGGTAAGGATTTTCTTTTCCTGCCCTCGGCTTATCTTGCCGAGAGAAAAATTGCCGAAAGAATGTCTATTATTGCTAATTTCCCGCCTCCCGGTGCACCACAACTTGCGGATTGGATTGATGATATAGAATCTAAAAACGGTATTACCTACGAAACCCAACAACGTATTGCCATTGCCACCGCCGCAAAAAAAGGACTTTTGGTTTTAACGGGCGGTCCGGGTACAGGTAAAACTACAACTATCAAAGGCATTATAAATATTTTTGAACGTCAACATCTTGATGTTGCCCTTGCCGCCCCTACGGGCAGAGCCGCAAAGCGTATGAGCGAGGTTACGGGTATGGACGCAAAAACCATCCACCGACTTTTAGAAGTGGAATGGGACGAGGATGACAGACCCGTTTTCAGACGAAACATTAATAATCCCTTAGAATGTAATGCTCTTATTCTTGACGAACTTTCTATGATTGACATACATCTTTTTGCAAGTTTACTTGAGGCATTACCCTTAGGCTGTCGCCTTATTCTCGTAGGTGACAGTGACCAGTTACCCCCTGTGGGTGCGGGTAATGTTTTACAGGATTTGATTTTATCCGATGTTTTACCCGTTGTTTGTCTTTCACAGATTTTCCGTCAGGCTATGGAAAGCAAAATAATAACCAACGCCCACAGAATTGTCAGTGGTGAAACCCCCGACTTAACCAACGACGGTAAGGACTTTTTCCATCTTGAAAGGCCCTCAGCCTCTCTTACGGCTCACACGGTAACGGAACTTTGCAGTGAGCGTTTACCCAAGGCTTATGAATGGGACTCTTTTTCAGATATACAGGTTATTTGCCCCTCCAAAAAGGGCGAAACGGGTACAGCAAACCTTAACACTCTTTTACAAAACGTTCTGAACCCCAAAAGTCCCGAAAAAAATGAAATGATTATTGCCGGTCGACTTTTCCGCGTTGGGGACAAGGTTATGCAGGTCAAGAATAACTATAATATCGAATGGGAAAGCCCCACCGAAAAAGGTAACGGTATTTTCAACGGTGATATAGGTATATTGACCGCCATTGATACTAAAACCGCACTTGCAACGGTGGATTTTGACGGTAGAGTTGCGGTAATTCCCGGTGAATATCTTTCGGAATTAGAACTTGCTTACGCCATAACCGTCCATAAAAGTCAGGGTAGCGAATTTAAGGCGGTTGTAATTCCCGCAATAAACATTGTACCAAACCTCGCTTACCGTAATCTTTTATACACCGCCGTAACCCGAGCAAAGGATATGCTCGTAACAGTAGGTAGTGCACAGATGCTTGACACAATGACTCAGAATGACCGCAAAGCAAAACGTTACTCTGCCCTTGCTCATTTTTTGAAAAATGGTTTTTAAATTATGAAAAAACTCAAAAAACTTATATATACAATTCTCTACACAAGCCGTTGCCGTTACTGTAAAACTGTTGTTGATGTAAGAAAAAACATCTGTCCCCAATGCGAAAATGAAATTCATCGGATTGAGGGTGACGTGTGTTTTAAATGCGGTTATTCGGTTGCGGACTGCGTTTGTAATAAAAAAGCACAACAATATATGCGTGTATGTGCCCCGTACTATTATTCGGGTGCCGCCAAAAAGGCTATTAAACGCCTTAAATACAATAAAGATACATATATTGTACCTACCTTAGCCGAGGATATGGCTGAAACCTTTAAAAAGCATTACGGGGAAATGGACTTTGATTTTTGTACATTTGTACCGTCCCACAAAAAGGAGCAGAAAGAACGGGGATATAATCAGGCTGAACTTTTAGTCCGAAACCTTTCGGAAAAACTTGATATCCCCTTTGAAAACTTATTGATTAAAACCGCAGTAACCCAACCCCAACACACCCTTAACGAAAGTATGCGCTCAGGTAATCTTTTAGGCTCAATACAGGTAAATCCCAAATATTTTGAAAAAATACAGGGCTCACGTATTCTTTTATGTGATGATATTAAAACTACGGGGTCAACCCTTAGCGAATGTGCCAAAACTCTTATGATTTGCGGTGTTGCGGAGGTTGATTGTATTACATATTGCATTGCTAAAAAAAGCAAATCATAACCACCAGTAAACTGGTGGTTTGCTCTGCCCCTATAAGGGGCGAATGCTGGCTTAGCCCCTCGAAGGGGCACTGAAAGTTTAGCACCGCATTACAATCTCAAGCAGCCGCTCACGAGC
>SVOQ01000040.1 GCA_015066345.1 Oscillospiraceae bacterium | reverse complement strand
TTGATAGGCTGCGTGTGTAAGCATGGTGACATGTTCAGCTAAGCAGTACTAATAGGTCGAGGGCTTGACCATTTCGTTTGTTTCTTTCGCTTTCACTTTGTTCAGTTTTCAGGGTATATGCCTTGTAAAAGTCGAGTTTTTACTCGACTTTTTTATTTTTTTATTGACTTTTCGGTTTTCGGGTGTTATATTATAGAAAAATTCATTTGAGGTTAATGATATGAAAACTAATTTCGCAGCTACATATTATTACTACTATTACTTTTTTCTGAATAAGTAATAGTGATTTGTGCTGCTTTTTTTATATCATGAGATATTTCCTTGCAGTCTTTTCACTGCAAGGATTTTTTATTTTACTATTGGAGATGTTTTTATGAAAATCGGTGTAGTTGGTCTTGGTCTTATTGGTGGTTCACTTGTAAAATCTGCAAAAAAGAACACTAATTTCAAGGTTTACGGTTATGATTTAAATAAAGAAGTAATTAAAAACGCTATTTCCGAAAACAGCATTGACGGTGAGCTTACACAAAAACGTTTACAATCCTGTGATTATGTTTTTATTCCTTTATATCCTGAAGCCGTAATCGTATACGTTGAAAATAACGCGTCATTTTTCAAAGAGGGGGCGGTTGTTATCGACTGTGCGGGTGTTAAGCGTTCTGTTTGTGACAAATGCTTTGAAATTGCCGAGAATAATAATTTCTCTTTTGTTGGCGGTCACCCTATGGCGGGTACTCAATACTCCGGTTTTGAAAACTCAAAGGACACAATGTTCTATAATGCTCCGTTTGTGTTGACTCCTAAGGAAAACGAAGATATTTTGACACTCGCTAATGCTCGTGAAGTTATAATGAAATTAGGCTTTGGTAGAGTTTCGGTGATGACCCCTCAGAAACACGATAAACTTATTGCTTTTACTTCACAACTTGCTCATATAGTTTCAAACGCTTACGTGAAAAGCCCTTCTGCTCTTGAAAGAAAGGGTATTTCCGCAGGTAGTTATAAGGACTTGACACGTGTTGCATACCTTAATGAAGATATGTGGACGGAGTTATTTATCGAAAATAAAGAGAATCTTATTTTCGAACTTGATTATATTATTTCCGAGTTGCAGAAGTACAGTGATGCTATAAAAAATGACGATGCGGATAGGTTAAAACGGTTACTCAGAGAGGGTAAAGAAATGAAGTTAAGAGCAGATTGATTGTTCTGTTTTTCCTTTTAGGAAGTTTTAACACATTATTGCATTTTTATCACAAAAAAATTGGTTGTATTTTAGTTAATTTGCTACTTCCTAAAAACTGAAAAAGTGTTATAATATATAAGTAGAATAATATGTACATAAAAGGAGTAGTATTATGAAAAAGACCTTAAGCTTATTTTTATCAGTGCTTATGATGTTATCAGTTTTCACTGTTGCAGCATTTGCAGTAGAAGCTCCTGAGCTTAAAAATTTAGAATGTACTTACGATGGTGTGGCACTTACTTGGGATGCAAGTGATGATGCAATCAATTACCTCGTTTATCGTGCAGAAGGTGACGGCGATTTGATTTGTATCGCAACCACCACCGATACTGAATACGTTGACGTTTCAGCTGTTGAGAACAAAACTTACGTTTATACAGTTGCAGTACAAGGTTCAGATGGTAGCGTTACTAAACCTAACCTTGCTGATGGCGAGTTAGTTGTTTTTGTTAAACCCTATTGTGCTCACAAAGAGTTTAAGTGGGTTCTCGATTACAGAGCAACTGTTTATGCATCCGGTAAAAGACATAAAGAATGTAAAGTTTGTCACAAGAACATCGGCGACGAAATCATTCCTCAGCTCAAACCCGCAACTCCCACAGTTAAATCTGTTGCAGTTAAGCCTACAAATATTGTAGTTACATGGAATGCAGTTGACGGTGCTACAAGCTACACTGTTTACAGACGTGTTGTCGGCGGTAGTTGGGTTAACCTTGGTGCAGTTACTACAACAAAGTTCACTGACAAAAAGGTTGTTAGTGGTAAATCCTATCAGTACACAGTCAGAGCACGTAACGCTGCAGGTTTAAGTGCTTATAAAGCAAGTGCAGCTGTTAAATTCTTTACTGCTCCTACAAATATAGTAGCGGCTAATGCAGCAAACAGTGTTAAAGTTACATGGACCGCAGTTAAAGGTGCTACTGTTTACAGAGTTTATCGTAAACTTGCCGGTGACGATGCATGGACATATATCGGTAACACCAAAACTACATCTTATATAGATAAAAATGTTGCAGCTGCAGATACCTATTCTTACACAGTTAAAGCAGGTGACGGTAAGAACTACAGCTCCTATGATAAAGTAGGCGCTTCACTTACTCGTCTTGATGCTCCCAAACTTACAAAGGCAGTTTCTTCAAAAGAGGGTATTACAGTTACAATTAACCACGTTGACGGTGCAAAGGGTTACGATATTTATCGTAAGACCGGTAACTCAGGTTGGGTTAAAATCGCCAGAGTTAATAGCGCACGTTCAAACGGATATCTTGACAAATCCACAAAGAAGGGTGTTACATACACCTACACAATCAGAGCATTCAACGGCACATCAAGAAGCTACTACGATACAAAGGGTATCACAGTTAAGGATGTTCACTAATTAAAGAATTAACCGTTCTGTCTTAATCGGCAGAACGGTTTTTGTTTTAATAAATATTATTTAGTATTTCTATTGCGTGGGCAATACAACCATCATTATTTGAGCGAGTAATATATTTTGCAACTCCTAAGGCTTCTTGTGAGCCGTTTTCGGGTACGAAACCACCTGCAGAGGCAACGAGCATTTCAACATCATTGTAGCCATCACCTGCGGCGTATGTATCTTTGGGTTCGCAACCCAGTGCCTTTGCAAGTTTCAGAAGACCCGTACCCTTATCCACACCTTTTTTCAGTATTTCTACGTAGTCGCCCGTTGTTCTTAAAAAGTTTATTTCAGTATGCTTTTCCAATATATACTGAACTTCTTTTGAATGGCCGTGGGCGGCTATCATTACCTTTGTCCAAGGGAGGGGAGCATCCTCGCATTTTTCGATTATTTTAAAATCAATTCCCTGACTCGTAAAATGTTGCTCGGAAAAATCATTAAGATTAATAGCACAAACAGTATCAAAATTATAAAACTCAATTGATATGTCGGGAAATGTCTTTAAAACTTCGTTTACAGAAGAGTAGCACTCTTCACCTAAAGCATCATTGAATATTATCTTTTCATTTTTATAATCATAAGCCATTGCGCCGTTTCCTAAAAGTACGGGAGCATTTATATACTCGGGACTGTATAAATGAAAACCCTGATAGATTCTGCCGGTACAAACGGTGAATAAACCACCCTCTGCCATAAAATCCGAAATAGCACTTTTTACATCATCAGTTATTACACCATCGTCATTTTTCAAAGTCCCGTCAAAATCACTGGCAAGTAAAACATTTTTGAATTTCATATTATCACCGAAGTTATTGTAGCAAAGAGTAGTTGTTTTTTCAATGATTTCAATAATGTATTTGTTAAAATGAATAAAGAAAAGTGTTCTTATTTGTATAATTTCTATTAAAAAGCGGTCAAAAAATCTTGATTATCCGCATATAGAGTGTTATAATATTAAATTGTTTATGATTAATTTTCAGGAGGTTGTCGTATGTTGTTTTTAAGAGATGATTATAAAACAACTCTTTCCACGAGGGATACACAAAGAGCAATTAAAGTTATCAGGGATACTTTCCAGAATAATCTTTGTGCTGCACTTAATCTTGAAAGAATTTCTGCACCCCTTTTTGTTACAAAGTCAAGCGGACTTAACGATGACCTTAACGGTTTTGAGAGAGCGGTATCATTTGACGTAAAGGCTATGCCCGAAGATGGTGAGGCTGTAATTGTTCATTCTCTCGCTAAGTGGAAAAGAATGGCACTTAAAAAATACGGCTTTGAAGTCGGCGAGGGTCTTTACACGGATATGAATGCTATCCGCCGTGATGAAGATATGGATAACCTTCACTCAATATATGTTGACCAGTGGGATTGGGAGAGCGTAATTGACCGCAGTCAGAGAAATGAGGAATTCCTCAAAGATTGCGTATCTAAAATTATCAACGCCCTTTGCGATACACTTGATGTTGTTAAAGAGAGATTCCCTTCGGTTGATACCAAAATCGAAAGAAATGTATTTTTCGTAACAACAAGCGAGCTTGAAGATATGTACCCTGATATGACGGGTAAAGAACGCGAAAGGGCTATTGCTAAAGAACACGGTACGGTTTTTGTTATGAAAATCGGTGATAAGCTCAAAAGCGGTAAGCCCCACGATGGCAGAGCGCCCGACTATGATGACTGGCAACTTAACGGTGATATTATAATCTACAATGAAGTTCTTGAAGATGCTTTTGAGATTTCATCAATGGGTATAAGAGTCGATGAAAACTCCCTTGCATATCAGTTAAAAGAATCAGGCAAAGAGGAAAGAAAGAATTTCGATTATCATAAGCAGATACTTAACGGAACTTTACCCCTCACAATCGGTGGCGGTATCGGTCAGTCAAGAGTGTGTATGCTTTTATTGGGTAAAATTCATATAGGTGAAGTTCAGGCTTCCTTATGGCCCGAAGAAATGAAAAAAAACTGTGCAGAAAAAGGCGTAAACCTTCTGTAAGCGTTCTTTAATAGTAGGTGAAAATTTTGGATAGAAGAGAAGATATAAGAAACGTTGCTATTATTGCCCACGTTGACCACGGTAAAACAACACTTGTTGACCAGTTACTTCATCAGAGTGGTATTTTCCGCTCAAATGAACAGGTTGACGATAGAGTTATGGACTCAAACGACCTTGAAAAAGAACGTGGTATTACAATACTTTCAAAAAATACGGGCGTTCATTATAACGGTGTAAAAATCAATATCGTTGACACTCCCGGTCACGCGGACTTCGGTGGCGAGGTTGAGCGTATTATGATGATGGTTGACGGCGTACTTTTACTTGTTGACGCATTCGAAGGTTGTATGCCCCAGACCAGATTCGTTCTTAAAAAAGCTCTTGCTTTAGGTAAAAAAGCAATTGTTGTTATTAATAAAATTGACCGACCCGGTGCAAGACCCCTTGAGGTTATTGACGAAGTTCTTGATTTGTTTATTGAGCTTGGTGCTAACGATGAACAGATAGAATTTCCTGTTGTTTTCGCATCTGCCCGTGACGGTTACGCATCCCTTGACCATACAGTGCGTGAAGGGGATATGAGACCCATTTTCGATTCTATTATCGAAAATATCGACCCGCCCACAGGTGAAATGGACGGACCCTTACAGCTCCTTTTCTCAAGCCTTGATTATGACGATTATCTCGGTAGAATCGGTGTCGGTAGGGTTGAACGCGGTAGTGTTAAGGAAGGTCAACAGGCGGTTCTTTGTAAGCAGGACGGAACAACCGAAAATGTAAAGGTTGTAAAACTTTATAATTTTGAAGGTCTTGCAAGAGTTGAATGTCAAGAAGCAAAAATGGGTGACCTTGTTGCTGTTTCGGGTATTACTGACCTTAATATCGGTGAAACGGTTTGCGATAAAGAGCATCCCGACCCGCTTCCCTTTGTTAAAATAGACGAGCCTACGATTTCAATGAACTTTATGGTTAACGATAGCCCCTTTGCAGGTAAAGAGGGTAAATTCGTTACTTCACGTAATATCCGTGCAAGGCTCTTTAAAGAGGTTGAAACAAACGTAAGTATGCGTGTTGAAGAAACCGAAACTACCGACTCCTTTAAGGTTAGCGGTAGAGGTGAACTTCATCTTTCAATTCTTATTGAAACAATGCGTCGTCAGGGTTATGAGTTCCAGGTTTCAAGACCTCAGGTTATTTACAAAAAAGGTCCCAACGGTGAACTTTTAGAGCCTATGGAACTTCTTATTGTTGAAGTGCCGGAAAGCTATGTTGGTCCCGTTATGGAAAAAATCGGTTCTCGTAAAGGTGAACTTGAAAATATGGACGTGCGTGACGGCGGCTCAACACATATTGAGTTTAAAATTCCCGCTCGTGGTCTTATCGGTTACCGTTCTGAGTTTATGACTGATACCAACGGTAACGGTATTATGAACAACCTTTTTGCAGGTTATGAGCCTTATAAAGGCGATATTCAGATGCGTGAACGCGGTTCAATTGTTGTACACGAAACAGGCGAAACAACAGGTTACGGTCTTTTCAATACTCAGGACAGAGGCAGACTTTTCGTTGGTCCCGGCGTTCCTGTTTATGAGGGTATGATAGTTGGAGAATGTGCTAAGAATGAGGATGTTGTTTGTAACGTATGTAAAAAGAAACAGATGACAAACACACGTGCCTCAGGCAGTGACGATGCATTACGCCTTGTTCCGCCCACAACACTTTCCCTTGAGCAGTCAATGGAGTTTATCGGTGACGACGAGCTTGTGGAAATCACACCCGAAAGCATTCGCTTAAGAAAGAAAATCCTTTCAAAAGAAAAACGAATGAAACAGCAATTCGGACATAAATAAATATAGTTAAAGCCATCGACAAAAGTCGGTGGCTTGATTTTTGGTTTATATTACGGATAAGAGAATTCAACAAATATATATTATGTTTTTTGTACCAAACATACATTGAGGAATTATAAAAAATATGATATTATTACTTTGTATTGGAAATTAAAATGGCGGAGGTCTATTTAAAATGAAAAGGGTTTTAAAACGTGCATTGACAATTTGTGTTTGCACAGTGTTACTTGCGGTAAGTTTATTATCACCAATGGCACTTGCTGCTACGGGAGTATATGAACTTACTTTTGATAACTTGTTTATATTTGAGCAATGGGCGAATCACTCTAATTTGAAAGTCCATACCGGTGATAATACAACGACAAGTACTTTAACAACTGATATTGAAAACGGTAGCTTTGTGCTTACGAACAAAACCACTAATACAGAGGTTTTCACATCCTTTTCAATGACCTCTGTAGGGGCTTTCTATTCAATGCCTGTTGAAGCAAATACAGAATATGTGTTTTCTTACGTAGCTAACGGAACTACAACGAACTTTGAAACATTCGTGTTCTATTTTGATACCGAAGGAAATTATTTTTCTAATGAAGCTAAAAATGCTTATCAGTACGGACTTAACGAATGGAGCTTTACAACCCCTGAAAATACGGGATATATACAGGTAAGATTTGATAATAATAGTCCTCAGTCCGATGTAACGGTTTCTGATATTAAAATCCGTTCAAAAGCGGTTTATGATTACGCCAAAGATAATACTTACCGTAAAACCTTTACTTATACCGCAGGAGCTACCTACGGTGCGCTTCCCGTACCCGAGAGAAGCGGTCTTGTATTTGCGGGATGGTTCACAGGCCCAAATGGTACAGGGGAGAGAATTACATCTTCTACAACCGTTTCAGCCGCGAGTTTTAGCCTTTATTCTAAATGGGACCCAATTGTTGACGGTGACTTAAGTGTTGTTTCACTTCCCGAAAAGCAAGATTATTGTATTGGCGAAAAGCTTAATACAAGGGGTCTTGTTATCGGTGTTACATACCCGGACGGAACAAGCGAAAACATTGATGAAGGCTTTGCTTGTTCTCCTCAAAGCTTTACTTCTGCAGGAACACAGACTATTACAGTTACATACGGTAACAGCACCGCTACATTTGACGTTAATGTAAAGACATCGGAAAATAAGACGGTTACTATAAACGGTACTCAAAAAACGGTTACCGTTGCCAATAATGTTTATACCCTTAATTATAGCGGTTCGGCTTTTAACAGATACACTGTAAAATACACATCCGATGCTTATGTTAAAGCGGAAATGAGCTTTAACGGGGTTATTGAAGAGTTTTTCTTAGAACCTGCTACCGATGGCGAATTCTCAGGCTTTATTGACGGATTTATCAGTGGTACAACCCAAACCGTAATTACAAGTATAGCTTTTGAATCTCTTGATAAAGAGTATATGGATTTCAAATTCACATCCATTGATTTAACCAAGGCAACAAATCCCGGTGACTCGTCGGGTATGGTTTACCTTTCAAGCAGTGATTATAAAATCGGCATCGACCTTGATTGGGGCGGAGCCCTCACATATATGGAAGATTTGAGCAATAGCGTCGTAGCGGCACGAAAAAAGCCTTTGTTTGGTTCAGCTACAGGAAATACTGAGGTTGGTTTTTCTTCTGATTATCCTACATCGGGTTTTACTAACAGATACACAACACAGGGTAACGTTAACTTAATCAATGCTCACGATACAGGTCGACTTGTTCAGCAGTCCTACTACGGTACAGGCTCATATCCTTATGAGCCGGGCATGTATGGTGAAGCGGTATGGAACTATAACCCTGTTCAGGGCGGTAACCTTTATAACGAAGCAAGTAAAATTGTTGATGTAAAGGTAAGTGAAAATGAACTCTACATTAAATGTCGTCCTCTTGACTGGGCAAAAGAAGCGGTGGATATTACACCCTCTTATATGGAGGCCTGGTATACTTTCGAGGACGGTATGATGAGGGCAACCTGCCGATTCGTGGATTTCTCGGGTTATCCTTCTGTAACCACTACGCAGGAACTTCCCGCGTTTTATTGCGTTGAGCCTTTGAATGATTTTGTTTATTATTCAGGCGGTGAGGCATGGTCAGACAGTAACCAAAAAGTAACCAGAGATGACCTCGGATTCTGGGGTACTGCAACAGATCAGGATTTCATATGTAATGAAAACTGGGCTGCGTTTGTAGGTAATGGTTCAAGTGGTTATGGCGTGGGTATTTATTGTCCCGGTCAGGAACTTTTCCATACGGGTGTTTATTATAGCGGTGACGGTGCTACCCATTGTTCAACCCTTACTCCCGCAACTGAAGACCCCACTTCATATATGGGTATTGTTGACATTCTTCATTTCCAGAGTTATAAACCAATTTCATATTGTTATTACATAAAAACGGGTAATGTAAGTACTATTCGTAATAGTTTTAAAACTGTTGCACAAGAAAGTTCGTGTATTTGTAATGCAACCGGCACAAATGGTTTCTGCGATATGTGCGGTAA
This sequence comes from Oscillospiraceae bacterium, assembly GCA_015066345.1. Classification (GTDB taxonomy): domain Bacteria; phylum Bacillota; class Clostridia; order Oscillospirales; family Acutalibacteraceae; genus DTU089. Next base: position 4,700 of record SVOQ01000040.1, on the reverse strand, counting down.
AGCGGTAGCTCCCGAGATTACAACCGATAAATACGACGTAAACGGCGATGGTGTAAAAGATAACGTTTACGAAATCTCAAATGCAGGTGAGCTTCACTGGTTCAGGGATAATGTAAACGGTGGTGACACAACTGCTAATGCAGTTCTTGTTTGTGATATTACCGATAATAACGGCGTTATTACAAGTTATGGCACTTTAGCTAACGATACATCCTCCTTTAGAAAATGGACACCCATAGGTAATTCAACTTATAAATATAACGGTCATTTTGACGGTCAAGGCTATACGATTAACGGACTTTATATGAATGATTCGAGCCTTTCATACGGCGGTCTTTTCGGTTATGCAGATGCATCCGCCGTAATTGAAAGAGTGGGCGTTGACTATTCAGCCTTTTCGGGTAATCAGTACGTTGGTACAATAAGCGGTTATAATAACGGTAAGATTGAAAACTGTTATTCTTTATACAACGTAATTACAGGCACATCATACGTTGGCGGTATAACAGGCTATAACGCAAAAACTATTAACAACTGTTATAATGCGGGTCTTGTAAATGCTACTAACTACGTTGGCGGTATTGCAGGTACAAAAACAACATCCTCTACTATTTCAAATTGTTATTACCTTATAAATGTTGCAACCGACGGTGCTAATGAAGCCCAGAACGGCATAGGTAATTCTACAAGCGGTTCAGTGACCGCGGATACTGCCAATTCAACTACGGGTAAAACTGTTGAACAGTTCGCAAGCGGTGAGATTGCATATCTTTTACAGGCTTCAAACACACAACAGCTCTGGGGACAACGAACAAATATTTACGGTTCTGCTCCGACTTTTGATACAACGGGTCAATATAAAGTTGCTTCCGTCAGTGAAGCGAGTGTATATTCATTGGTTGATATCGGCGATATTGACGAAGATGAAGATTTAGATTATCTGGACTATCAGCATCTTGTAAACAGAGCCCTTGCAGGGGATAAGCTTGAATTCAAGGATATGCATATTTCCGATATTGACGGTGACGGTGCACTCGACGTTATTGACTGCTCACTTATGGAAACAATGGTAAGCGGTAATAATTCAAAAGTGAATATTTACTTAAAGGGTGACTTTGACGGTGATGGCGAACCCTATACGCAGGAGGATATAGCTGCAATCAAAAAAGGCATCATAAACCTTGATAAATTAAACACAAAGCAAAAATATGCTTGTGATTTGAATTTTGACGGAGTTATTGATATTAAAGATAAGGATATCCTTACTGAAAAGGGTTACGTTATTAACCCCGTTTTTACAAATATGAATGAAACAATTGATATGAAGAGTAAAACTGCAAATGTAATTATTCTTTGCGGTCAGTCCAATGCTTACGGTGCAAGTCCTTTAACAAACGAGGTACGTGCAACAGTAGGAAATACGGATTTTTCCAATATTAAAATTAAATATAACAACATCAACAGTGATGACGGTATAAACAACTGGCGAACTCATTATTCAAATAGCGAGTTTGAAACCTTCCGGCTTGGTATAGGCGGTCAGGCGGATATGTGGTTTGGTCCCGAGGTCGGTCTTGCATACCACCTTGCAACTAACGAGGCAACCAAGGACGAGAATTGGTATATTATCAAATATACCGCCGCAGGTACTTACCTTGGTGGTAACTGGATATATGATACTACGGGTACATACCATAATGCAGTGAACTCCGAGAATGTTAAAAATGGTGTAGGCTCATATCTTGCTGACGGTATGATTAGTTATGTTGATTCAGCCCTCGATGAAATAGCTAATATACACGGTGCAAACAATATCAACATACGTTCATTCTTGTGGCATCAGGGCGAAAGCGACTCCTGCGTTAAAGAGTGGGCGGACCAGTACGGTGATTTACAGAATATTCTTGTAAATAAAGTGCGTACAGAGTTCGAGTCAAGGGATGCGGACAATAGTATTGGTTTCGTTGACGGCGGTATCGCCGCTTATAACAGTGAAACCTACTATAATGGTATCACGGGTGCTACCCAAAGCCATAACTTCTGGGTATATTCCGATACGGCTAACACACATAAATCCAATAACGCAAATCTTTGGTATGTTCCCGCTGATACAAGCAAAAACGTAATCAATAAGACTACTGCGGGTCTTTATCAGAACACGACGTCATCAACCACGAAGCTCAATAACTCGATTTGGATAGATACATCAACCTGCATATCCAAATTGGCAAACAATAATGAAAACGGCGAGTATGACGGTGCACACTATTGCGGTGACTCTATGTTAAAAATGGGTATATGGTATGCACAGGGTATGCTTACTGTGTCAAATTATTAAAAAAAATATTACTTGATAGGAACGATTAGTATGTTTTGTCCTGAATGTGGAGCAAAATTAAATGACGGTTCAACCTTTTGTGGTTCTTGCGGTACGAAGTTAGAAACTCAGGTGAATCAGAATGCAACAAATCCGACAGAGGCAGAGAGCGTAAATAATCCTGCACCTCAAACTAAGAAAAAAGGTGGTGCAGCCAAGGTAATAATACCTATAATAGCGATTGTTGGAGTACTCTTTTTAGTGGTTGTTATAGCTGTAATTGTAATTGTCGGTGTCGTTCTGGGTAATAACACCAAAAAAGAGCCCGTTGCCGATGTGAATACGGAATACTATTCAGAGGAAGTAACAATTTCTGCAACTGCTCAAGAAACCGAACCTGCAAGTAAATATTCGACCGACGATGCAGAAAAATTCTATCTTGATTTACTTAAAAACCATAACGGCATTGAGTTTTATTATGTAGCTTCATCAAACGAAACCAATATTTATAATATGCGTCTTGAACTTATGGGCATAGATTGTGTTAATGCGTATGTACGAGATAGTCAGAATTATAATGATATTACCATAGATGGTGTTTATGTGTTTGATACATTGTCTGTTGATGAAATAGAGCTTCTCGGTGCAAATGGTGCCGAGAGCGGTTACTCGTATTTTGTTTTTGATGTTGATGATATTAATGCATATTTAGATTCAATTTGGGAGCCCGGTAGATTTACCGCAGAGGATTTCGTAGGAAAGAGTGAATTCGAAGTATACATCAGTGAAAGCGGATATCTTTTCTATGGTGTTGGTCCTCAGGGATTCGGTAATGATACGTATATTACCAAAATTACTTCAAGTAAAGCTGTCGACGGCGGTTTTGAATTAAAAGTAAAACTCATTGATGCATTTATTGATATGGGCGAAACGGATGCGATGCTTTATGATTATTATGCCGGTAATTATGTTGGTATTTATCCCGCAGGGATTGTAGACATAAGCACTGTTGATTTCGACACGCTTTTGTCAGGTGTCTCCCTTACGGATGAAGATGTTACAACCTTGACCGTAACAATTATCGAAACGGATGAAGGCTTACGCCTTGAGTCAATAAGATAACTAAAACACCTCAAAGACTTTTCGGAGTCTTTGAGGTGTTTGGTTATTTTGAGTTAAAAATGACTTTATTTAATAATGTTGACAAGCTTGTGAATTTGTGATAACGTGATGTCGTTATCTGTCGCGGTAGACAAACGGAAGCATATTCGCTGATGTTTGAGGAAATAAAAAATACTATATAGGAGATGGTGCTTAATGAAAAGATTAATTGCTGTATTATGTTTCTTGGCGTTGTTGTTTTCTTTTTCGGGTTGCGCACAAAAGAAAGCGGAATACACAGAACATCAGAAATTAATTAAAAATGAAATATCTTTTTCTGATGACATTCTTCGTTTCGATTTGAATGAAGCTGGTCTTGAAGATGTTTTTATAAAAGATAAGATAGTTACAAGGGTATTGGTTGGCGAGGATTTGCTTGCTGAGGTTTATCTTATAGCGGATGATAGATATGGTGGTAATATGAGTACATCTGACCACTATCTTATGCTTGTTATAGATGATAAAATAATTCTTCACGATTTGGCATTGGGTGAATCTGTGTCCCGAATTGGTGGAAATATCGAGGCTCAGGATTTCGATGGTGACGGATACAAGGAAATTTTAGTTCAGGAAAATGCCGATATGTTCGGTGGCTTTGGGCAGTATATTTCCCGTGTTTTTAAATATGTTGACGGAAAACTCGAACCAACATTTTCCTCTCGTACCGATGATGGACAACTCTTTGACACAGGCTTTTCCTGTACTGTTTTAGAGGACTATAATCTGAAAATACAAAATAAATACACTGGTTATGAAGAAGTTTTCAATTATCGTGATGTAAGAAAAACTTGGCATGGTGAAGAAGGTTGCACATTCTTTGGTACAGAACTGCTTGTTGATAGCTTTTACAGATTTGAATCCGTAGATATGGATGAAGACGGAGTATATGAAATAATAGGTTATCAATACACATCCCTGGACGGCCATTCGGATTATGTGGGTAGTGCCAAAACTGTGTTGAAATATGATAAGGAAAAATCCGAGTTTGTGGTTAAAGATGCGGAGTTTATAAGGTGCGAAAGTTAGGTAAGCGCAAGGAAACAAATAATTTGATTAAAATGATAAAAACAGGGCAGAGTAATCTGTCCTGTTTTTATTGTATAGTAAAACCACGCGTTAGACGCGTGGTTCAGTTAAATTATATAGCTGAAACAATCCTAAAAAGAAAACTCCTTCGTGATATAATGGAGTTGCGGTCTGCCAACTGCAACAAAAAAGTACG
>SVOQ01000013.1 GCA_015066345.1 Oscillospiraceae bacterium | reverse complement strand
CTAACATTTCTGCATTATCTGCCAACACACTCTCCATTGTGCACCATTCATCATCCAAACGATTTTCAATGACATTTGCATATTTCTTTATGTCAGCAAAGTGATTCCTGATATATTCCTCATTCATTATCAGACAGTAATATTTGATATCTTTGAAATATTCGTTTTCAAAATCCTTCTGCCAATCGAATGGAATATAGCAACCTTCGACAATTAAGTTCTGCTTGTTTTCGATAGCGGTTTTTATCATCTCACGGATGATGGACCATAAGTATGCTGTTAAGTCTTTATCCTCGCTAATCGGAGTGAGTTCAGTATTTCCGCTACGGATTAATCCCATTTTTAGATGGTCTATTGAAATATACGGATATTTAAATTTTTCCAGCAGCTTTTGGGCAAGAGCCGTTTTGCCTGTATGTGATGCTCCGGTAATTAAAATAATCATCTCATTCATCCCTACAAATTCAAGTTTGTCAAATTAATTCTGTCAGAGAATTTTATATTATCATTTTTGGAAATACTGTTTAATTTCCGTCATTCTGCTCTCTTGTTTTACACTGAAAGGACAACGGCTTTCACAATGTCCGCATTTAAGACAGGCATCCGCTTTTACGGATAATTTCGTATAATGGTTTGCGGCAATACTATCACCCGCCTGAGCAAGGTCATAATATTTATTCACAAGACCTATATCTATCCCTGCGGGGCAAGGTTGACAATGGTTACAATAAACGCAAGTACCCGTAATTGTATCCGCCGTAAATGTACCTATAACGGAATAATCCTTTTCTTCATCACTTGCCGTAAGGAATTTCAGTACTGTATCAAGATGCTCCATAGTCTGTACGCCCGGCACAACAGTTAATACACCCTGACGGTCAATGGCATACTGTAAACACTGGGTATGGGTAAGCGCTTCGCCAAAGGGCGACTGTTCTCCCGAGAGCAGTTGACCTGCGAAAAACGGCTTCATAACACTGATACCAATACCTTCACACTCGCATCTTTTGAATAAATCGAAGCGTTCTTTAACGCTACCTATACCGTATTCGTCGCCCTTTTCGAAATCGTAGGCGGGATTCACGGAAAACATCATCATATCCATTACACCCGTATCAATAATACGATTTGCAACACTTGGTGTATGTGAAGAAAAGCCGATGTGACGAACAATACCCTTTTCTTTTAATTCTTTAAGGTAGTCGAAAAGTCCGATTTTACACAGTTCGTCAAAATCCTCATCCTCGTCAACACAGTGTAAAAAGCCAAAATCGGTATAATCAGTACCGAGAGTTTCAAGTTCCCACAAAAATGTCTTTTTTATAGTTTCAAAATCACGGCACCAACCATATTCGCCGTCCTCATCATAAACCGCACCAAAATGCATCTGTAAAAACACCTTGTCACGACAGTCGCGAATTGCTCTGCCCATAGGGGCGTACGATGCACCCGCCGTACACAAATCAAAGAAATTAATACCGTTTTCTATTGCCTTACGTATAATGGCTTCAATTTCATCCGGGGGTGTTTTTCCTATACCACCCATACCAAGTCCGAGTACGCTGAATTTTTCATTTCCGTGAGGAAGTTGTCTGTATTCCATATTGGACCATCCTTTTTTCCACCGATTATTTTATAAATTCTTTGTCCTTTTCACCCGTATAATAAATATTTATTGTAATTGCCATAATTCACCTTATCTTTTCACTCTGTATAAAGCACAACAGGACCGTATAACCCGCCTGACACAAGGTCCTTAGCATACTCCAGCTCCGCTTCAAAATACTCAGATAACTCTTCTTTTTTCCACTTAGCAAAATAGTCTGTATTGACATACCGGTTGGCAGAAGTATTAGTTACAACTATTTTCAATGTATTCTCTTTATCAAGCATACCTGCGGGGATTGTTAATCTATATGGTGGCATCAAGGCTGTTCCTATAAATTTATCGTTGAGATAAACTGAAGCGGTAAAATGAACTTCACCAAGGTCAATTCTGCCTTCCTTTCCGACTTTCTCAGTCGGGAGTGTAAATGTTACTTCATAAACTCCGCTACCTGAGTAAGCATCGCCAATCAAATATGACCAGTCACCAAGTTGAATCGGTGTTGCATTATCGGTATGCTTTGTTTTTGTGAAGCCATTTTCATCACAAGCGAATTCAAGTTCTTTGCGGAACAGGAAGTCATTTGTAATTTCAATTTTATCGTTAAATTCTTTCTTTGATTCTGCCTCAAAAGTTTCATCTGTAAGCAAAATAACTGCAGTTTCACCAATGGCAAGAGAAAGGTGCAAAATATTACTATCTGCTTCAAGGCGTTGCAATTTGCTGTTCTCTAAATCAAGCAGATATCCCTTTGATGAAGGCAAATGGATTCTATATTCTCCGTCTTCACCCGATTCGCGGAACAAACAGAAAATCTCAGAATTTTCCGTTTTCCTGTGCATTGCACGTAAGCCGTCACCCCGTGCCTTAATAACGGGAGTGATGTCTTGAAGATTATTTAAAACTCTTCCGCCACACTCAACAAAATGATTAAGAACTTTTTGAGTGACCGGTGGAATATATGCACCTTCAGGAATAATTATATTTCTGTATTTTGCCTTGCCGATGTGAAGAAAGCCTTTATCCAAATCACTTGCAGACTGAATAACATCATCGTCAACAATATCAAAATCCACCATCATATCTTCAAGAGCTCTGCCAAGGGCATCAAATTCTTTTGAGACTGTGTCCCCTTTCACTCCGCCCTGAAAATCGCTGACAGGATAATAAAAACCCGTTTCATAAACCCGTTTACCGAGTGATGAAATATACGACAAACGCTCTACATAACGATTAAATTGACCAAAATTTTCACAATACGGCTGATTTTGTGTAAAAACAGGTAATTCCTGTGCAAGAAGCTGGCCTTTGCGTCCGAGAGGGAAATTAAAGGGGTTAAACACGTTTATACCACGTACCGCCTGATAGCCCACGGTATATCGCATTATATCGTAAGTAAGTGCCGCTCCCGCAACACCGAATACTTCACTCAACGCAAATTTAGTACCATTGTGTGCTGCGGCGGATGAAGCATATCTCGGGAAAAAGCCGTTGTAAGCATTCATATCATCCTTTTTTGCTACTCTGTTTTCAGGATAAAGCTGACGCCGGATAATATCAATACCGGGAATGTCAAAGCACCTGAGGGCACGCATCAGATTAAAGTTCCCGCCACCATCCATACAACCAAGGGGGTCGTGGTCTTTATCCATATGCCCTGTAAACGCAATACCGTGTTCATTTGCCCATTCTTTGCAAGGAAGAAGAAAATTTTCACAGAACATACGGCTACATAAATCGTACCAACGGCGAAGTATATAAGCATTTTCTTCTGTTGGTGCTACCCTTTCTGCAATAAGCGGAAGATATGGCAATATTGATTCACCGTATAGGGTTTCATATTTTTCTGAAAGTTCTTTATTGAAAGCTCCTGCAGGTGCTTTAGGTTCGTCCGTAAACACTGCTTTTACAAATTCACTAAAGCCGTCACCCATTGAAGATGCATACTTTTCGTGAGTGATTTTTATAAAATATTCTGTGGCATCTTTATTGAGTAAATCGGGATAATTACCGTTTAATTCTTTTTCTGCAACATATTCAGTTACAACCGAGTCTTCGAGAAATTCGTATCCCTCTTCAATAATTTCTTCATCATTTATAAACGTTGCCAGTACGTCAGAATTGGATTTTTTATATACTTCCCCTTCTGAGAAAAAGCGTTCACAACATCCAAGCGTCTGTCGGGCATATTCAGGACGGTCTTTGAGAACTTTTCCGCAGGCACCACCCGAGGGCCAACCGCCTTCATCATAAATCCAACAGTTCATACCGAGAGATTTTCCCTTTTCCAAGGTATAAGCACATAACCCGAAAAATTCCTCCGAAAGATAATCAGGCTCAAGGTTAGTCGGCATACTGTCAGGGCGGAATTCCTTTGGCTCAGGAAGAATATAAAAAGACCTTATGCCGAGATTCTGCATCTCGGCAAGTTGATTATCTATAATTTCGTGAGTACATATATCATTCCACACCCAAACATACACCGGAGCATATGAAAGGTCGGGAGAAATGAATTTATTTATATCAAATATATCGTTGTTTTGCATATTAAAACAATCCTTTGAAACTTCAGACATTGGCGTTATATCTATTCTGCTTCTTTAACTGATTAACAAATAATTTAATAGAAATAACCATTATTGCGTAAAGTACCGCAAGGAGTATGGGATACACCTTTATACCAAATACTCCGCTTATAAGACTAACCATGGGTGGTGCTAACATAACGCCGATATAAGCAAAAGCAATTTGTGAACCCATAACGGATTGTGAAACCTCTTTGCCGAAATTGTGAGGTGTCAGGTGTATCATATTGGGGTAAATAGACCCGTTCCCCAAGCCCACAAGGAATAAACCGACCACAGTAAATGCACCGGAAAGAGGAAGAAGCATAATTACAATGGCAGGAGCAAGAATAAAAGCACCTAAGCCAATACGTTTCCAGGTACTTACCTTATTTGAAAGCAAACCCGAAACGAAACGCCCCACGGACATACCTACATAATACACCGTCAAAGCAAGTGCACCGTGCTCCACATCAAACCCTTTTTGATTTACAAGATATGTACTTCCCCACACACCACAGGCATATTCTATTGCATTGGTTGTAAGCATAATAATCCATACCTTACGCACTTCGCTCTTTTTAATCATCTCTGAAAGAGTAAGGTTTACGCCCTTTTCCTCGTCGGCTTGTTGGGATGAAGAACTTTTTTTCCAAAGCGGAAGTGACACAAGCAATAAAACAGTTATACCTAACTGAACATAGAAAGCATAGCGATAGCCACTACGCCACCCTGTATTACTTAATGCCAATGACATAACGTACGGACTGAAAGATACGCCTACGCCGTAAAAGCAATGCAAAAAATTCATATGACTTGCTTTAAAATTAAGAGCAACGTAATTGTTAAGTCCTGAATCAATAGCACCTGCTCCAAGACCGAGAACAACCGCCAAGGGTATCATAACCCAAAAGGACGGTGCCACAGAAAAGCCGAACATAGCCGCCGCAGTCATAGCCGTACTAAAAGCGGTAACTTTAGCCGTTCCGAATTTATTGAGAATTCCCGTGCTGAACATACTTGATAAAACCGTGCAACCTGAAATAATAAAAGTAATAATACTTACCGCCTCAACGGGAATATTCATTTCACTGTGTATAGCAGGCCAGGCAGAACCAATAAGAGAATCAGGAACCCCAAGACCTATAAACGCAATGTATATAACTACCAATAAAAAAAACATACATCCTCCGAGCAGATTTACTGTTATCTAAAAATACATTTAATTATAAATCACTTAATCATAATACCATCATTTTGTTCATTGACACTGCGAAGCACCACATTGCCGTCACGGCAGAAATCCACAACTGACATTGATGTGTTATCAAGAGAGAACCTGAAAATGTGAGGTTTTACCCCTAAAGCCGTAGGAATAAGATATTCGAGAAATCCGTGATGACTGAAAACCGCTACCCTATTACCGTACGAAAACCTGTTTTTAATATATGAAATCACCTTTTCGGCACGAGCAATATTGTCCTCAAAAGCCTCGCATCCGAATTCATAGCTTTCAGTACCGAAAAGTTTTTCACACATTTTTGTGTTTTTATAATATTTTTTAAGATACTCTTCACTGCAACCGTAATAACCGGGTGTGCATCCGCACTCTACAAGCTCGGGACAAATTTCAAGTAAAGGCTCGTCGGACTTAGTCTTACAAACACCAACGGCGGTTTTAAAACTACGCAAAAGAGAACTTGTAATATATGCATCAATACTCAGACCTTTGAGTTTTTCACCTAAAGCAAGGCACTGTTGCTCACCTTCTGCAGTAAGTTCACCGTCACTTGGGTCTCTGTCGCCTATATCATCATAATCCGTTTGCGCGTGTCTTATAAATATAATTTGCAAAGTGTCATTATTTTCCATATTTTTCACCTGTTTATAAACTAAAAATTCATCAGTTAAATTATATCACCATAACAACAAAAAGCAACAGTTTCGCAATATTGACACAAACAATATAATTATATAAAATAATTTTATATCGTAAAAAAGGTGGTATTCTTTTGAATATTAAATTAATCGGTTCACCGAAAGTTGTTATGACTAATACCGAAAGTCACCACGCGTACTTTGCGTGGCCAACTGTTGCAAAACTTCAGAACGGTAAAATATGCGTCGGGGCTTCAGGCTACCGAGTGGAGCATATATGTCCTTTCGGCAAGGGCGTTTTAGCGTTCAGTGACGATAATGGCGAAACTTATTCAAAACCCGTACCCGTTTTTGATACGGTGCTCGATGACCGGGATGTTGGTCTCACCGTTTTCGGCGAAAGCGGTCTTATTGCCACTACATTTAATAATACACTGGAATTCCAAAGAGAAAATATGCCCCAGACCAAGGAATGCTTTGATTATATAAATTCCGTTTCCCCCGAGGATGAGGCGGAGGCTCTCGGAATCAGTTTCAGAATAAGTAAAGACTACGGCGAAACCTTCGGTAAGATATATAAATCCCCCGTTTCATCACCCCACGGACCTACCGTGCTTAATGACGGTACGGTTTTATGGGTCGGAAGACGCCTCGGCATACATAACCATATTGAAGCCCACACCATTAACACCGATACGGGTGAAATGACCTTACGGGGTGAGTTGGGTATATATAAATACGATGAATTTAAAGATATTTATTTCTACGAGCCCCACGCAATTCAACTAAAAAACGGAAAAATAATATGCCACCTTCGTGCAGAAAATGAGGACGAAACACTGTTCACTCTTTACCAGACCGTTTCTCTTGATAACGGCGTAACCTGGAGTAAACCCAAGCAAATTGTAAGAGACGACAGTGGGGCTCCCGGACATTTATTTATGCATTCATCGGGAGTATTGATTTCAACATTTTCACATAGAGCCAGACCTTACGGAATCCGGGCAATATTCAGTACCGATGGCGGTGAAACCTGGAGCGACGAAACCGTTTTATACTACGGAAACGACACCGATGATTTAGGCTACCCCTCAACAATTGAACTTGATAACGGTGATTTAATCACCGCCTTCTACACAAGGGATAATGACTACGTCCCCGCACTAATAATGCAACAAAAATGGTCTCTCGAAAAATAAATTATAACAGTTTAAATTGATTTTTCTGAAACTCTAAAAGACCCTCGTCACGCATTTTACACAGTTCATTTGACATTGCACTTCTGTCAACGGATAAAAAATCCGCTAATTGCTGACGGTTAAAGGGAATGGCAAAACTTGAACTGTTATGTCGTTTTGACTCCTGTGACAAATATGATATAAGTTTTTCCCTCGTAGACCGTTTGGACATATGCCCCAGCTTTTGAACAAGTTTTCTGTTCTTTTCGGAAATAGCGAAAAACAAATTCTGCACTACAAGTGCGTGAAAACCACAGGCAGAGGGACAGGTTGTAATTATTCTTTTTACATCAAAAAATATTACGGTGCTATCCTCTATGGCTACTACATCATTTAATATAGGACCGCTTTCGGGTGCTACGTAAGCTTCGCCGAACATATCGCCCACACCAATATGACCAAGTATACTTCTGTTACCCCAATAATCGTCATTTTGTATATGAAGATTACCACTGACGAGTACCATAATATTGCCGATATGTTCACCCTGACGAAGCACATAATCGCCTTTTTTAAATTCAGAAAGCCTTGCACCAAGGCAGGAGAGCATTGACGATATTTCATCATCTCCTACGCCACTAAACATCTGTGTATTTTTAAGAATATGGATATATTTTCTCATAAAGCATCTCTTTTCTGTTGTAAAAACAACCGACTTGTTTTAATTAGTGTATTATAATCCTATTGTAAAATCAAGAGAGGAGTTAACTTATGATTAGAAAAATTATTAAAATAGATGAAAACAAATGTAACGGTTGCGGTGCTTGTGCATCCGCTTGTCACGAAGGTGCTATCGAAATGATAAACGGTAAAGCGAAACTCGTTCGCGAGGACTATTGCGACGGACTTGGTGACTGTTTACCTGCGTGTCCCGTAGACGCCATTTCCTTTGAAGAAAGGGAAGCACCCGCTTACAATGAATCGGCGGTTCTTGAAGCAAAAGCCAAGAAACAGGGCACATTACCCTGCGGTTGTCCCGGAACGCAAATGAAATCCATTAAACCGACACCCGGTACTTCAGCTACACCAACCGCTCCCGCACAGACTCAATTATCCCAATGGCCCGTTCAGATAAAACTCGTTCCCGTAAACGCACCCTATTTTGACGGAGCAAACCTGTTGATTGCGGCGGATTGTACCGCTTACGCTTACGGTAATTTCCATAACGAATTTATCAGAAATCACATCACCCTTATAGGTTGCCCGAAGCTTGACGCGGTTGATTATGCTGACAAATTAACCGCTATAATAGCAAATAATAACATTAAAAGTGTAACCGTTGCGAGAATGGAAGTACCCTGTTGTTCGGGTATTGAGAACGCGGTTAAAAAAGCCTTACAAGCAAGTGGTAAATTTATACCTTGGCGAATAGTTGTAATATCCACCGACGGTAGAATTCTGGACTAAAAACTCAATAAATATAAGTAAAAGCGACAAGGAGTGAACCCTGTCGCTTTTTTCTTATATTATTTCCTTTTATAGGCTTTTAAAAGACGGATAGTTTCAACAAGCATATAAACAAACATTGCTCCGCAAGTAATAGATATTACTTCAGGGCTTCCCGAACGCAAAAGCATATTAAGTATACCCGCAAGACCAAGGAAAATACCCGCTGAAAGAATGAAATTAATAACAAATGCTAAAATTACACCCTTCTTGGTTTTACCCTTTTCAATTGCAACGCAAGTGGGAAGAACGGATGCCAGAGCCGCTAATGCAAAAACAGAAATGAAATAGAGAATTTCTATCCATTCGAGATACAAATAGTAAACTGCAACAAATAACGGAATTGAAAGAACCACTGCAAATATCGGTAACGCAACCGTCTTTTTACCCTTAATTACACCTACAACAAGCCAAACCAAAGCCAATAATACAGGAAGTGCAAAAAGTATATAAGAAAGGTAGTTTTCAAATACATTGTGTTCAAATTCTTTATCAGGCTGAAGCTCTGATTCTGCGTTATAGGGTGTTTTACCGCCCTCTCTGTTAATACCGATAACAGAATCTTTAACTGTACCTGCCACCGAATAATCCCATGCTTCAAAATTCAAAGCAAATGCAGGGCTATCCTCTGCTAATGTAAAGTCAAAATTAAGCGGATCCTTGAAACCGGGGTCGGCAACTGTCGGATAGTGAATAAGACCCTTACTCTGTGCTATTTTTAATGAGTATGATTTTTCACCCGAAGTAAAGTACAACTCATCCCCCTCGGTTACGCTCCACATAAGGTTACCGTTATCATAAAAATGGGAAGAATTTAACATTTCGATATAAATCGGGGCTTTATTATATGTAAGGAAAATATTGTTATAATATATTGCCGTTGCGTGGGTTTCGCCCTTATCTACACCGGGACTCATAAGACCCTCACCACTGAGAGCGGCTATATTATTTCGGATGATATTACCCTCACCGTAATGCACATTAAAACTCTGGTTACCGCAGGCATACACAAGGTTTTTCTCAACCTCCATATATGATGAGCCTTCGTCAAGGTAAATACCCCATCCGCCGTAACCGCCTTCACCGGGGTCGGCAGCAACATTATGTATAACATTTTCCTTTAAAACAGTACCGGGTTGTTTACCGAGCATATAAATACCGCCCATATCGGAAAGCCAACCCTGACCGATATTATAAATGAGGTTTCGACTGATATTTACATTTTTGGTTACGTGGTAAGCATAGCCCCAAATCCAACCGACAGAAATACCCGTATAGTAACCGTCGTGGATTTCATTATTCACTACTTCGGCAGTATCGCAGAAGGTTATATGAATACCGATAGCGCAGAAGAATTTTCTGCCGTATTTATAGATTTCGTTGTTTTTAATTGTTATATTCTGAGTATAGTTTTCCTGCTCGGGAAGACAGTTTTCGCCACCTACATAAATAGCTGTTGCCGCAATATTTTCAAAATAGCAGTTTTCAACCGAAGAATTCTTAACTCCGAATTTCATTTTTACGGCTGTACCGCCTAAATCGGTAAACTCACAGTTTTTAAAGTGAATATTCTCTGCGTACTCAACGGCAACGACACCGTCAACAAATATTGCTGCTTGGGGAAAGTCCATATTATTTTCTTCCCACCAGGTTCCTGCATAAAAACCGTCCGCTTTTGGCTCTACCCAATCAGTACGGGTAAAATGAACACCCTCAAAGGAAATACCGTCAACACCGCTTATATCAATAAGACGGTCAATATTTGAGCCATAAAGGGTGAGTGTATCGGCTTTTTCGCCCTCTTTGGGAACATAGTAAAGAACACCCGAAACTTTATCGAGATACCATTCACCCGGTTCATTGAGTGCCTCAAAAACATTTTCAAAATAATATCGGTCAATATCTCTTATTTCCATAGAAGAGGGTCTTGATAAACCTATTTTTCCGCTTTTTGAATCAAAAGACGTAATATTCATAAGCTCATCGTGCCAATAATGGAGAATACGAATATTAACATCTTCCTCGTTATGAAATTCCGAGGGAATATCCTCTGTATTTGCGTAGAAAGAGCGTTGACCGTAAGTGAATTCCCAAGGTCTGTTTTCTTCAGTCCAAAGGTCATCCTCGGGCGCGGTTGCTTTAACCGTAAAATAGCCTTCTTCGGGGAAACGGGTTATATTAAGTTCACCGTTATCGCTGAAAAGGGATTTAAAATACCAGTTATCCGAAGAAGTATCAAGCTTCTTAGTAAAAACCTTAACCCCGTTAGCTTCACTTTCTTTAAAACCATTGATTTCATAAGCACCGGAGAAAAAAACTTCTTTTTCATCGTAAGCCTTATACGTAACATTGGACATATCTTCAGAATTAAAGCATAAAACATCGTCAAAATAATATGTTCCGCCGAGAAGATAAACGGTTGCACTCGTCTTTTCGTTTTTTAAGCCTTTGAGCATCTCTTTAGCACCCAAAAGGCTTACGGGAGATGCCAATGTACCCTCGCCGGTATCCGTGGCATCGGGAGAAACATAAAGGACTACATCACCGACTTTTTCATTTACCGCAAGAGAAGTCAAGCCGACCTCGCCTAAAATGACAGAACACAAGCACAAAGCCATAACTATGCACACTAAGTTTTTGATTCCGGTTTTCATAATATCCCTCTTTTTTGATGTTTTTGTCATTGTAACACAGGCAAAAGAAGAATTCAACCGAATTTCAAAGCATAAACACCGTTAAATTCAAAAGTCACCTCAAAACTTTTACGGGATTGTTTTTTTATTGTGTGAATAGTATAATAATTTCATCTGATTAAAATTATCCTTAGATACAGGTGGTGCTTTTATGAGTAAAAAGCCGAATATTTTATTTATAGTAGCCGACGACCAGCGTTTTGATACTATTCACGCCCTCGGCAACAGTGAAATTATCACTCCGAATCTTGATAAACTTACTGAACGAGGCACATCCTTTGTCCGTGCGCATATTGCCGGTGGTACCTGTGGTGCGGTGTGTATGCCAAGCCGTGCTATGATTTTATCGGGAAGAAATCCCTTTCACCTTGAGGATTTAGGCGGTAATATTCCCGAGCAACATAAAACCCTTGCGGAAACCTTTAAAAACAACGGCTACGAAACAATAGGTCTCGGCAAATGGCATAACGGTTGCCCCGCTTACGCCCGTAGCTTTACACAGGGGGCAAAGATTTTCTTCGGCGGAATGTGGGACCATTGGAATGTACCCACGTGCCGATTTGACCCTACGGGTAAATACGATAATGTAATAAATTTTGTAGTGGATTTTTATAGCGATAACCACCCTCAGGAACAACATTGCGACGAATTTGACCCGGGCAAACACTCAAGCACGTTGCTCACGGATTCGGCAATTGAACTGCTTAAAGAAAACGCAAACAAAGATAAACCTTTCTTTATTTATCTCGCTTATTTAGCACCCCACGACCCTCGTACAATGCCCGACAGTTTCCGCCGGATGTATGACCCCGAAAAAATAACTCTACCACCTAATTTTCAGGAAATTATTGATACAAACTACCCTCTTATGGTCCATCGTGACGAGCATCTCGCCGCATATCCGCGAGAGGAAAAAGAAATCAAACGCCACATTGCCGAGTATTTTGCAATGATAACCCACCTTGATTATGAAATAGGTCGACTTCTTGAGGCACTTCTCCAATCGGGCGAAGAGGATAATACAATTATAGTCTTTACAGGTGATAACGGTCTTGCGGTGGGTCAACACGGTTGGCTCGGCAAAGAGGATATTTACGAACACGGCGTTCGTATTCCCCTTATAATGGCGGGTCCGGGAATCGCAAAGAACAAAAGAAACGACGCCTACGTTTATCTTTACGATATTTTCCCCACACTTTGCGAAAAAACAGGTATAGATATCCCCTCCTCCGTTGACGGTAAAAGTTTTGCGGAGCTTCTTGACGGTGAACACGGGGATAAATTCCGCGACGAATTATACTTAATATTTGATAATTTCGTACGTGGGGTAAAAGACGAAAACTACAAGTTAATTGAATATCGTAACGGGGATAGCGAAGAAGACAAATGGACCTTCCTTTATGATATTAAAAATGACCCTTGGGAAACCAACAACCTTGCGACGGATGAAAAATATAAAAACAAGGTGGATGAAATGCGAGAAAAAATCCTCAACCACCGTGATGAATGGGAAGAACAATCGCACCCTTGGGGTAAAGATTTCTGGAAAAGATTCTGAAAAATACAGTTTGGCGGTGTTAAAATGAAGTTTGATATAAATAATTTTAAATGGACGAGAGAACCTGCACATTACAATATAACCGATGAAAAAATAGAGGTAATCACAAATCCCCATACGGATTTGTGGCAAAGAACTTATTATCATTTCCGTAATGATAATGCACCCGTTTTACAAATGAAAACGGACGAAAAATTCTTCTCTTTCGTTGTTAAAACCGAGTTCGAGAGCAAACACAGATTTGACCAGTGCGGTATTGTTATGTATCTTGATTCGGACAATTGGCTAAAAGGTTCTATTGAGTACGAGAACGAAAAATTCCAACATCTTGGCTCAGTTGTAACCAACAACGGTTATTCGGACTGGGCAACAACCGAAATCGACGCTAATATAAAATCAATGTGGTACAGATTCAGTCGGAGAGAGGACGATTACTGTATCGAATGCTCCGAGGACGGACTTACATTCAAACAGATGCGCGTGTGCCATATGTGGAACGGTGCGGGAGAGATTCAGTTCGGCATTTATGCTTGTAGTCCCGAGGATTCTTCATTTAAAGCAACGTTTACAAATATGGAAATCACCGACTGTAAATGGCTACCCCACGACGGTCAACAACCGGATTAATCTGAAAACAATGCACCCACTTACCGATTTTTCGATAAGTGGGTGTAATTTTATATGAGAATGTACTCCGTATCTTTCTGTGTTTCAAAAGAAAGCGTGTCGCCCGTTTTGTTATAGGGAATTTCACTGTTATCCGATTTTCTGATTACGGATTTAATACGGGGACATTGAACGGTACATTTTCTGCCCTTAAGGCTCTTGATTTTAAGTGAAATTATTTCTTCATTTTCAAGTTCGGCAGAAACGAGGAACGCACCGTCTGCACGAAGATTTTCGAAGGATGCGTCGGATTTATCCCAACAGGGGAAAAGCCGTATAACTCCCTCGTGGCTCTGCATAAGCATTTCGTTAATGGTGGCGGGAATGGTTGTAAGATGCTCTATACCACCGCCGTGATGACGGAAAAGCATATTAGGAAATGCAAATCCCTTTATATTCTGATGAATACCCTCAAGCAGGAATTGGGGGTCAACACCGATTCTTGCCCCTGCGGGAAGGTAGGAGTTTGAGCCGTTATCGTCAAGACGTCTGTCATTGATGAAATATGTATTTTTGGCAATTCTAAGTAACTTTTCACCTGAGGAAAGACCAATCCGGGATGCGGGATAAATATGCTGGAGACCAACGGTATTTTCGTCCCTCCAACGAATACCGAATTTAGCATACCTGAAGCATTTTTTACCCTTTTTTATAAATGTGGGGAAATCGCTCAGATTCTCAATAATATCCTCCCAGAGAGGGTATTTTTCGGTATTCAGTCCAAGTTCCTTTGACATATCGTAAACCGCTTTAAAAAGGTTCTTAACGAGACCCAATGAGTTTATAGCGTTTATGGTGTTTACCTGACCGAAATGGGTGATATATCTGAACTTTTTACCGCGGTAGTAGGGAATTTCGTGGGCGGCATCACCCTTAATAACGTATCTGCCCCTTTCCTTAACGAGGTAATCCTCCCAGAATGCGGCGGTATTCAGAACGAAATCATAGTAATTCTCAAGGGCGTATTCCTTATCGTAGGTGGAGTACCAGTGCATTATGGGAATTACACAGGCGTAGGCGGCGTGGCTCTTCTGACCGAGGAAGAGTACACCGTGCTCCTTACATTCCGCCATACTGTAAACGTCAAGGGCTTTGGGACCAAAGCTTACGGGGAATGCGTAACCCTTGCAACCGAAAAGACCCGCCATACGCTTGGCTTCGTCCTTCATATCATTTATGGGTGCCATATAGCCGTCAAAAAGCTCGGGATGATTAGCGGAGAAAATACAGTAATAGGGAGCCTCATAGTTATAATTCATATGATAATCCCCCGCCCAGGGGAAGAAATCATCGGTTATGAAGTTACCGAATAATCCGGGGGGAAATTCGGTATTACCCATACACCCCGCAAGGTGATAAAGGCTCGAATTATAAAAACGCTCAATTTCCTTGTCCTTAATATTCACCTTAGATAAAGAAAAGAAGGCTTCCCATTTTTCCTGTGTTTTTATTTTAAGGGCATCGTAGTCGCAATTAATAGCCATATCAATGCCTTTATTTTTATACTGAGTGTCATCAAAATTCGTAACAACCGAAATACAGTAACGTGCGGTTTTAAACCCGTCGGAAATGTTGGAATCAAGTTCTTTGAAACAAACAACCACCGCGGAGTCCATATCAACACCATCACCGCTGAATTCACGGGAATATACCCTCACTTCCCCCTCCTGATAATCGGAATTCACCGAATTACAGGTATCGGGAAGCTTTATATTAATAACGGGGCTTTCAGCAGTTTCGGGTACTTTGATTTCAAAACAAATAATATTCTCGGGAGCAACAAAGAATTCAATTTGAGTATTACCGAATTTACATTCAAGAAGACCTTTGTCGAAATACTCTTTAATATTATATTCGCTTAAATCAATATTCCCGATTCGCAATTCCCCTACGGTTTTAATACCGCCATCGGCATTGGTACCCGTAGCAAATTTCCAGAAATCGCATTTGGAAATATGAATAATAAGGTCCTTTTCATCATTGTCAAAAACAACCCCAAGGTCACCGTTACCGCACATAGCCCCGGCAGGAATCTTATAAACCGTCCCCTCACCGTCTACATTCACGGGCTTAGAAGTTATTTCATTAAAATATGTGTTCATATTATCACCAACCAAGGCTAATTATACGGTTTTTGAGGGATTAAATCAAGGGATAATTGATATATTAAAAACCCCGCGTACCTTACGGTATGCGGGGTGGACATATTATGCGGACCAAATCGTTTCGTCTCCACATATGTTACGGATTTTTATGCGGAGTGGTTTTTTATCACTGCGGACAGTTCCATCCCAGAAGTTTTTGGTCTTTTCGCCGTTAACGATAACAAAACTGTTTTTATCAATTTTGATTTCGCTATCAGAATGCCATTCGCCTTCAGTGGCTGTGCAGTCAAGGCTTATAAACTCGATAAGTTCAAGACCTTCTTCACTGATTTCAATAGGGTTATACGGTTTCTTTTCAGATGAATTAAGGAGCGCCTTCTGATTGAACTCGTCGATCTTTGAAATTACACGGTCGCTGATGAATTTATCAATAACAACAGAATAGCTACCGAATAAATCTTCCGTGATTTCATCAATATGGAATTCTGCATAATCACCGATAACAACATCGTCAAGAACGGTTTTTAGATCACGGAGTTCGATTTCAACGGTTGTACTATCATCGTCTTTGATAAACTGCATAATTTCAGCTTCATCAGTAATGTCTATGTAATAAACAATAACCTTTTTGATGTTGCTGTCAAGTTCAGGGATTGCCTGATGAATAATGCGATTCATCGTAACCTTATCAAGCAATTTCGAAGCGCTATCCATAAGATTAGGTACATATACAGGAACCGTTCCGAGCTTGCTATCAGAAATAGCACCTTCCCAGAATGAGTCAAGCGAATCTTCGTTTTTAAGACCGGGAATCAAAGATTTGATTTTATCCATAGTCTGAACAGGGTTACGATAAAGCTGAACACCGTCTTTAATTTCAAGCACATCAAATTCTGCACCGTCAGCTTTCAAACGGTCACGGGTGGTCTGAATAGAATTCAAACCTATGTCACAATGAATAAATTTACGATTAAGCTTGTTCGAAACGGCAGAGGTTACACCACTACCCCCAAATAAATCCGCAACAACCATACCTTCATGTGATGAAGCCTTAACTATACGTTCCAAAAGCACTTCAGGTTTTTGCGTAGCATAATCAACTCTTTCGTCAGTTGCAGAACCTACCGAAGGCAAATCCCAAACATCTCTACAATATACCATCGAATACTGCAAGCCATTTTCAGGATCTATTTTAAAATCACTTTTCTTAAAACCATATTTATGCATCATATAAGATTTCTCTTGTATTGGATTAAAAATATGTTCGTCAGACTTAGTGTATAGCAAAAGAGTATCATGTTTTTTGGCCCAAGAATCTTTTGTTGCACCGCCCGTTTTATATAACCAAATTATCTCGTTTAGAAATCTATCCTCACCAAAGATTTCATCCATTAACACTTTGATATAATGACCTATATGCCAATCTAAATGAACATAAATGGATGCTGTTTCACTCATAACAGACTTAATTGCCATAAGGTTTTCATACATCCAGTTGAGATATTTTTCTTTGTCCCAAACATCACCGTACATCTTTTCTTCAAAGGCTTTGAGTTCGTCAACATCAAGCTCCTGTTCAGCTTGGGCGATAGCTTCTGCCACCTTGGGATTGCGACGAATATACACCTTCTTTGCATAATCGGCGCCGCTCGCAAACGGAGGATCAATGTAAACAAGGTCAACCTGTATGCCTTGCTCTTTGAGATACGCACAGGCAGAAACACATTCACCACGGATCAACATATTTCCGTCAGCATTTTCACCAACAGTTTCAAGCTTTTCCATTTCATACAAAGACATACCACGCTGAAGCACCATTGAAGTTTCATCAGCACCTTTGTATTTAAGTATTCTGTTAAAATTACCAAGTACAGCCTGTCCTTCAACCGGCTCAGGTATAAACGGTACATATTTAATCGGCATTATTGCTTACCTCCATTGCATTAAAATGGCAAATCTGAATCATCGTCAATCTCTGAGGTCTTTTCTGTTACCTCAACAGGATGAAGAATTTTATCATCAAAACGGAAATGATTATATTTAGCATAATCAAAACCGTCATCTAAAACACTTTTGGCGTGCCTCATCATTTTGTTGTTAGCTGTATAGGCTAAACCTCTATCCCAAATCTGCCTGTTATTATTGGTGTTTTCAATTATTTGCTCAAACTGTTTGGCAGACATTCGATCTAAAAAAGGCTCTATAGCAAGTTCGAAGCGAGAATCAGCTGAATCATAACTTCGACTTTCGCCATAATACCATATAAAAAAATCAATTAGTGGTGTCATTTCACCGATGTCCGAATAATAAGAAATCATCCTCTTTATTGCATTTGCTTCTAACCTTATATAGGAAATTGATTTTAAATATGATAAATGTGAATTAACAGTTTTGTATTTAAACCAAGCAATAGACTTTGCTCGTGTATCTTTATCTATTATTGCATCCACTTGTAACTGAGTGTCAGAATCAAGTTCGTTATATAAAACCGGAAACTTGGATAATAGAATAACAAGATTCATTTGGCAACTTTCATCATTTGCTAATGAAAACAGATGATTATTTTCTTTTATGTAAGCAAGGGCTTCTTGCTGAAACCCAAAAATTAATATTTCAAGAGCTTTTCTATTGATTGCTAAATTGTTTTGGCAATCGACATCTTCCGGCAAGCAAAAACAAAACTTCCAAAACGCTTTTAATGTCACCAATTTCATAGAATTAGACATTTTAGAAAAATACTTGTTATTTAAGTACGTCGCAAGCTTACGATCTTCGTTTTCATATAGATTATTTTTGCTCTTTAGATCCTCCGTTAGGGTGTTCACAATGTTTTTGATAAAAATCGGAGGTTTAACAAGGATATCTTTCAAGATGTTTTTTATATTTGCAATAGTTGTTTCTTTTGAGGGGGCAACCAACTCATAATTTTCATTCAACGCAGGGTGTGCAGAAAAATTTCTATGATCATATAAATGGTTGAGATTAGTATATGCCTCCAAATCCAAAAGTTCGGTTTTCTTGTAGATATTATCCACAAGTTCCTTTTCCCATTTGGATTTCGCTTTGTTATCATGTTCATTGCGAGATTTATCGACTTCTTTAAGAATCTCGTTCGCAACAGTATCGTTATACATATCTTTCAGTTCTTGAAGTTTAAACAAAAGATCGCATATAGCTACTGAATACAGCATTACTGTAGCGGAGCGATAATTTCCTATAGAATATGAACTCATTACTTCTTGGAAATATTCCTTAGTTTTAGCAAAATAAATCTCTTCGATTTCAGGTAAATAAGTTGGCATTACTATTTCTCCTCAAAAAACTCGCTTATCTTTTTCTGTGTTAACAGAATTCTATCTCTTTCCTGCAATGCATCTTCAAGATACAGATAATCAAAACGCTCATAGCCAAATGCATTGTTGTTCTGCTTTGAAAACTCAGTTTCCATAAAAGCTCTTTTATCTTTGAAAGTCGGGTCATTAGCATAAATCTGACCTTTAGTTTCAACAATTATGATTTTGTAAATTTGACCATCCTTGCGTTTAATTATCAGAAAGTCAGGAGTATATAAACCTACATAAATCCATCTGTTGCCGCTTCGTTTATAACACTTTATTTTAAATTCTGTCATTCCACGGTCACCGTTATAATAAACTTCAAGACCGAGATTTTCAATTTCATCAAAAGACAATACTTCTCGCAGGAAAGTCTGTTCAAAATTACTGTCGGTACGGTAAGGTAAATAGTGAAACGACCTGTCTTTATTTATATGAGAAGTTGTCTGTGCTTTCAAAGTAGCAGCAATGGCATCGTTTCCTGTTTCAAGTGCAAGGTCAATAAGCTGTTGTGTTTTTGCATCAACCCTGAGTTTGCCTTTATCATCTAAGATAATATTTTCAACTGTTTTCTGTTCGGGATAATAATCCTGTGGTTTGTCTGTTAAAATTTCAGACTTAAAATTAGTAATGTTAAGAAGATTCGCTTCTTCGGGAATGCGTTCTTCGCTTGTATTAAAATCTTCTTTATTGCAGAAAGCTTTACGTATATTAGATTCAACAACATTTTTATTATATTTTGAACTATAATAACGAGAACCGTCTTTTTCATATGTAATCGTCTCATACACTGCCCTTAAAAGTTCTTCGTAAGATATGAGTTCACTCATAGTTATTGATCCAAAACCGCCTTTAATAATGCCGTAAAGCCAAGAATTAAAGGTTGCAGGTTTTGTGCCACGTTCGGTATTATCAACAGCAATAGTTGTGTTTTCTTGACTCATAGAGAGGTCTGTGGTTTTAATAATATCGCCACCGATATATGCAGAAACAGTTGATAAAGGGATGTCTGTTTCAGGTTTTGCTTCTTCAACAGTAAGTGTTTCATAATTTATTTTCAACTGATAAAAATCAACTTTTGGCAGTTTAAGATAATCCGTACGGTTATAACGCTTTAATGTTATTCTCTTATCGTTACCGCTCTCAAACTCTTTAAGGGAAATATGGTGTTGTTGTTGAAGCTGAGTATTAAGTTTTTCTGCATTAAATTCATTAAGATAAATCAATGCTGTTTCGGGCATACCTTTAACAACCTGACGTAAGCAACGGCAGGAAGTCTGCAAAACCATATTTTTAGGACAGTCGCCCTCTTGTGAAAGAATTATGCCTGTAAGACTACGGCAGTCCCAACCCTCTTTACCAATCTGAACAAGAAGAACTATTCTGATTTTTGAAATAGATTTATCAAGAATATCGAACTGCATCTGACTATCAGCAGGCATAGGATATTGCTTGTTACCCTTATGGAATTTAAGGATGGTATCAGTGCTAAGACCATATTCAGCCACTAT
Organism: Oscillospiraceae bacterium; assembly: GCA_015066345.1. Classification (GTDB taxonomy): domain Bacteria; phylum Bacillota; class Clostridia; order Oscillospirales; family Acutalibacteraceae; genus DTU089. The sequence continues at coordinate 49,321 of SVOQ01000013.1, read as the reverse complement.
TCTCGAAACAAGGGGATAAACTACTTCTTCGAGTTTTTCAATTTTACCGCAGTAAATACCGAGCTTTGCAACAAGTCCGTCTTCATAAACGGTATCTTTGTAATTATCAAGGAATTCTCTGACACCATTTTCAATAATATGTACACTATCTGCACTATCAGAAATTTTTACAACAGGACGTTTCAAAAAGTTACCTACGCCATCAATCAGTGGATAATAGTAAACTATATTTGTAATTTCAGCTGTTGCAACAGTAAGTTTATCAACAACATTTATCTTTTCTGCCTTTTCAAGATAAGGTGTACCGGAAAAACCAACAACCGAATTAACAGTTCCGTTTTCTGTCCATTTATTTACCACAGCTCGAAGTTTGATTTCGTCACTTACTGCATGATGCACTTCATCAATAAAAATTGAAAGAGACGGAAGTTTGCCAATAAGATTGCGAAGCTCATTAGCTTGTCTGTCTTTGTCATCGTCGCTTTCTTCAAAGAAACTCAACTGTCCGTTAGATTCTTGAATTCTATCAAGGATGACCTTTTCAGCGTTTGTAACGGCAACTAAGCCGAACAATTCAGAAAGTGGTTGATGATTGGCAATTTTTTGAACATTCGGATTCTTAGTTTTATTGGATTTATTTGCTGTTTTACTTTGGTCAAGCACCTCGAAAGAGATTAATCTCTTAATTTCTGTTGCGGCAGGTTCAGGAATAATCCAAGCAGGATTAAAATTCTGAATTGTTCTTAAGCTCGGAACAACAGAAGATTTAAGACCTGACGGTGCAAAAATAATGAAATTATGCGCAAATGCAGAATTTGTCGGTTCATTGATAGCGAAATATAAATCAAGATATATGAAAGCTGCCATTAAGTACGTTTTACCTGCACCCATAGGTAAACTGAAAAGGTAGTCAGTATATGAGACGCCATAAAAGGCATCTTTAAAAAACTTGTCATAATCTATACTTTCGGGATTGCTTTTAATGGCTTTTTCAATTTTATCTGAAACCTGATCACCATCATCATTTTTAAGACATGCAAATTCAAGCAAAGCGGTAGCAGCCTTGTTAGTTTCTAAAAAATCACGAGCAGTTTTAGATAACTCTATTTCATTGAGGTCAATGGAATTGAATGCACCATTTTTGAACAAAACATCCAAAGGTTTGCATTCGCAACCTATTTTTAAGAACAGATAAGTTTTAATAGCATCAATCTGTGCATCACGCATCTGCCCCGTTTTTTCTATATATTCAATTAAATTTTTAACAGTGCAATCATTTGAGTTATACCATTGTTTACACTTGTTTTCTATCATTTTGTAGAACATAACGTTTCTCCAATACAGATGTTTTGTTGATATAAAAATACACAGTATATTATAATACATATAAATCCAATTTTCAACAAAATATAATATTATAAAACACTACCTACTTATATATGACAAAGGTTGCGAAATACTACATTTATTTTTTGATTTTTTATAAAAAATCCCGCGTACCTGATGGTATGCGGGGTGGAATAGGGACGTTATTATATCTGTTTTTTTATCGCTTTTACAACTACACTTCACTTACATACATTTCTTCCGTATCAATCTGTGCCTGTTTTAATGTTTCGGCAATTTCTTTATTATCAATTCGTGGCAAAACATCTGTAATGGTGTTAAACAATTTACTGTACATTTTCCAATATAATTCTTTTTCTGTCATAAAATCACCCTAAAATAAAAAAATGCGTAACCGAAGCTACGCATGAAAAACGCAAACTCCGATTGTTGCTACACAAATTCAAAAATACTCCAAAAAAATACAGTTGAATAGAGCTGCGTTTTTACCAAAAGTAAAAATACAACTGCGTTTCTTGAAGTATAAAATTTGTGTAGCATAAATAATTTAACACATATTTTATTTTTTATCAACTGTTTTATAGACAAATGTTTCAACCAATAACTAACCGCAAGAGAACTACCCATTATACCCTTCGGGGGCGATATATACTTCGTATGCGATATGTACTTCGTACGCGATATACCTTCGGTGCCATATGTTTCGCAGAGCGAAACGCGAATAGGACCTCCCACCATCGCGAGCGATGGTCCCCCCTCCTCCTGAAGCAGGAGGGCGAGGCTATCGCTTCTATCGAACTGAAGAAAAACAGAAAGAGAACTACCCACCACCGCTACGCGGTCCCCCTCCCTTTTTGCTACGCAAAATGGGATGATAAGCTTCGCATTACAACTACTTTATCTATAATTCGGCGTAAGCCCCGATAATTTTGCATTCTGCATTTTGCATTTTGCATTTACAATCGGCACGAAGTGCCCCTTTAATTACGAATTACGCATTACGAATTACGCATTAAGCATTACGAATTACGCATTATAATCGGCAACCACCCTTTGTAAATATTTACTACAATTCTCTTGCTTTTATCTTAAATTTATATTAAGATTAGATAGTCAAAAGGAGTTGGTTATATGAAAAACAAGAAAAAAATTATACTTATCGTAGTTTCCGTTCTGGTTGTTGCGGGAATTATCGCAACCCCAATTGCCTTATATTTCACAAAATACGCTAAGGATAAAAATGACACCGAGGAATTCTATATGCAGAATATTGCCTCGATAGGTTACGAAAACACCGTTGAAACCGCCATTCCCCAGACCGAACTTTATAATGTTATAAATGAGCATTTCAATTCCGAATTACCCGAGGGTAAAACCGAAAAGAAAGCCATCGTCATAGGTTACGACGGTTGCCGTGCGGATATCCTGGCAGAAAAGGAAGATAACGGTGCAATAAACTACCTTCTCGAAAAGGGTGCATCCAATAATCTTTTATACTGCGGTGGTGTTAATTACCCCGCCGAGAATACTCAGGACACCTCAACCGCTCCCGGTTGGTGTTCAATTCTCACAGGTGTATGGGCGGATGTTCACGGTATAACCGGTAACGACATCACCAAAAGTATTGATACAAAAACACTTATGACAACTCTCGCGGAAGAAAAAGTTATTGACAGTGCCGCATTTATTACCAAATGGGCAGGTCACTTCTCAAGAAATAACGCTACATATCTTGAAGAAAAAGATTACTGCGAAAAAAATAATCTTAATGTAAACTTTAACAAGTGTAAAAACGACGAAGCCTCTCACGAAGCTACTATTAACGAAATAAATAAAGCCGATTGCTCCGACTTCATATTCGTAATTTACGAGCCCACCGACTCAACAGGTCACGACTTAGGTTTCACTTTCAATAACCCTAAGTACAAAGAGGCTTTCAAACAGGCGGACACATACGGCTACGAAGCAATTAAAGCTATCGAAGCGAGAGAGACTTACGAAACTGAAGACTGGCTTATTATAGTTACATCCGACCACGGCGGAATAGACACAAACCACGGCGGAGCAAGTATTCAGGAAAGAATGACTTTCGCAGTAATGAACACCGATTTTTAATTTCCACAAATAAAACAAGAACCACTTTATTGAGAATTAACCCAATAAAGTGGTTTTATTTTGTTATGCAAGGTATTCTTCGGCATAATGAACCGCCACGGCTCCGTCCGCAACAGCGGTTACTATCTGACGAAGTGCTTTGGTACGCACGTCACCTACCGCGTAAACGCCCTCAACATTGGTTTTTGTTGACTCGTCGGCAACTATATAACCGCCCTCGTCAAGGTCCAAGGCACCGTTTAAAAACTGAGTCGCGGGTTTTCTTCCGATACTTACGAAAACACCGTCGCAGGGTATTTTAGTTTCCTCGCCCGTTTCTTTGTTTTTAATCACTACGCCCTTTACCCTGTTTTCCGCCAATATTTCCCTTACCGAACTATTCCACATAAACTCTATATTTTCCGCTTTCATAAGCGGTTCGTGGTATATTTTAGTGGCTCTTAATTTATCACGGCGGTGAACAAGAATCACCTTTTCGGCAAGTCGCGAAAGATACAGTGCATCCGCCGCGGCGGAGTTGCCCCCGCCTACAACCACAACGGTTTTATTTTTATAAAATCTTCCGTCGCAATGGGCACAATAGTGAACCCCTCTACCCATAAGCTGTGCTTCATTTGAAAGCCCTAACTCACGGGGATTAGCACCCGTTGAAACAATAACCGTTTTCCCCAAAAATGTACCCGATGTGGTTTCAATTCTTTTAATTTCTTCGCCAAAATCCACCGAAAGAACCTCGGCGTATTCGGTTACGGCACCGAATCTTTCGGCTCCCTGTTGCATTTTAAACCCGAGGGTAAGACCGTCTACGCCCTCCTCAAAGCCCGGGTAATTATCAATTTCACCCGTGAGAGCCATCTGACCGCCGGCAGATAATTTCTCTATTAAAACCGAGTCAAGTCCCGCTCTCGACGCATACAACGCGGCAGTATACCCTGCGGGACCGCCACCGATTATAACTAAATCGTATATATGTTTCATATAAAGCACTCCTCTTTTTATTTATATTATAGCTCAAACCATACTCTTTTTCTGTGACCTTATCACAATATGTTAATTGACATTTTAGTACTTAATATAGTAAACTACAAGTAAAAAAAAAGGAAGTTTAAGCGATGAATTGTGATTTTGAAGCAATTTTTAATAAAAACTTTCCCTTTTGGGATAATTTAGATAAAGCGGAGCAAGAATTTATCTGTAAAAACTCTACCTCGGTAACCTTCACTAAAGGTACCAATGCCCACGACAGCTCCGAATGTTCAGGTTTTTTCTTTGTAAATTCCGGTTGTCTGAGGGTATATATAATGTCAGAAGACGGTAAAGATATTACTCTTTACCGTTTACACAGTGGCGATATGTGTATGCTTTCAGCCTCCTGCGTTCTTCAAAGCCTCACCTTTGATGTTTTCATCGACGCCGAAGAAACAACTGAATGTGTTGTTATAAGTGGCCCCGCTTTTGCATCGGTTTCGGAGCGCAACTCGGATATTAAGATTTTCGCTTTAGAATTAGCCGTAAGCCGTTTTTCTGACGTAATGTGGGTTATGCAACAGATTTTATTTATGAGCGTTGACAGACGTCTTGCTATTTTCCTGATTGATGAATCCACACGCACAAGCTCCGATATAATAGAGCTTACCCACGAGCAGATTGCCCGATATATGGGCTCCGCCCGTGAGGTAGTTTCAAGAATGCTTAAATATTTTTCTAATGAGGGTTTAGTAGAGGTTTCGCGAAAAGGCGTTAAGATTACCGATAAACCCCGTTTAAGGGACTTAACCCTCTAAGAGCTTGAGAATCTGGGCTTTGGGTCTTGCACCCGACACCTGATTTACAACCTCACCGTTTTTGATGACAACCAACGTAGGAATACTGAAAACTCCGAACTCCTGTGCTAACTCCTCCTGCTCGTCAACATTGACTTTACCTACAAGGTACTGAGGATTTTCTTCGGCAATTTCATCTATTATAGGTGAAACCATACTGCAGGGTCCGCACCAATCGGCATAGAAATCAAGGAGAACTGTTTTTTCACTGTTTTTTACTTCATTGAAATTATTTTTATTTATTTTTAGTACTGACATAAATCATACATCCTTTCTTTTCTTTGTGATTTTATTATATGCAAAGATATTTATATTTTCTGTGACAAAGTCACAAAAAGTTATGTACAGTTCAAATAACAATATTTTTATTATATAATCTTCAAGCAGGAGATGGTAAAATGAAAAAACTAAGAAACAATAAAATTCTGGACATCAGCCTTTCCACTATATTATTAGGGTTACTCATATACTCGGCGTATTCCCTCTGGTATATGTTCAGCGGAACTGAAAGCGGATTTGACGTTCACCTTTGTAACGTCCTTTCGGGCTTAGGTCTTGGTTGGTTCCTTGTATTATTTGTAAAAACGGCTTTTAAGAAGGCTAACTGGATTCCTATACTCATATCATTCTTAATAGGAAACGGTATATTCCACGCATCCTTATGGGGTATTAACGCCGCTATTAATACTGACGGCTACCTGAACGAAACCGTGGTTATTTATACATACACCATTACCTTCGCTTTATCGGCAGTACTCCTGTTAGTTTCATTTATAATTAAAGCGAGAAACAAACAGGCAATTTTAAATATTATTTTAGCTGTTGTATATTTTGTTGTTTCCTGCGGAGGTGTTTACTTTTTGAATATTGAAAACATAAAAGCCCTCAGTTACAAGAAAAATATTAAATTCGACACCATCAGTGCCGAAGAAATGGCTATAATAAAAAGTGAAAAAGACCTTTGCACAAAATGGGTTAACGATAATTTCTTTGGTAAAGATGCTGATTACCCCTTTACTTTCAAAGTAGACGGTGAAGAATTCGACCCTGCGGAATGGGATTTGGGTATGAGTGAAGCACCCGATTTCGGTGCTCTTTACCAAGGCGGTAAAACCGAAAATATAATTTTAACCAACAAAAATAACGGTCTTAAATTAACCGTTGAAACTACAACTTTTGAAGACAACGCAACCTGTCAATGGAAGGTTTTCATTGAAAACACCGGTAAAGAAAACTCGGGCGTTATAAGTGATTTTTACGCTATTGACTCATCCTTTGAAACAGGTAAAGCCGACCTTTACTACTCAATGGGTAGTAACACCGCCGCAAGTGACTTTTCACTTATTAAAAAGAGCCTTGGTATTTCAGAGAAGAAATTCAGTGCTACCGACGGTAAACCCACCGAGGCTTTCCTCCCCTATTTCAATATCCATGGCGAAGACTACGGTATGATTTTAGGTATCGGTTGGACGGGTCAATGGGCAGCGGGACTTTCCGAGAGTGGCGGTACAACTAAAATCAACGCAAAGCAGGAGAATTTCAACGCGTATCTTCTTCCCGGTGAAAGTGTACGTTCACCCCTTATTTCAATTTCTTTCTATGAAAATGACAACGCCCTCAAAGGCTTTAACATCTTCAGAAACTGGATTATGGACTGCGTTTACCCCGAAAACGTAACAAACAACTATTACACCGTAATGGAAGTTGCAGGTCCTATGTCCACAAGAACTACGGATGAAATCATCAATATTCTCGATAACGAAATTGATAAATCCGTTTACGAAAACACCTATGCTTTCTGGATGGATGCAGGTTGGTACTCTTATAACGAGGGTTGGCACGACGGTGTCGGTAACTGGACGGTTGATACCGCAAGATACGACAACGGTATTTCCGAACTTTCGGATTACGCCGCTGAGAAAGGTCTTAAACACACCCTTTGGTACGAACCCGAAAGAGTATGGCCCGGTACACATTTCCACACTGTCGGCTCCCAAAATGACCAATGGCTTATTGAAGTTGACGGCGAAGACAACATTATGTGGAATCTCGCTAACGAAGATGCGTTTAATTATTATTGCGAATATCTTCTTAACTCTATGAAAGAAAACGGCGTTACGGTTTACCGTCAGGACTTTAACTTCCCGCCCCTTAAATACTGGGAAAAAGCCGACAATGAATACTACGACGGCAGAACGGGTATCTGCGAAAACCACTATGTAACTAACCTTTATAATTATCTCGACTACCTTACCGAAAACATTGACGGACTTATTATTGACAACTGTGCTTCGGGCGGTAAGCGACTTGACCTTGAAATGACATACCGCAGTATCGCTTTCTGGAGAAGTGACTACAACTGTTCATATCACCCCGACCTTTTTGACGCAACTCAGTCCCATACCTACGGTATATCATTCTGGTTACCCATTACGGGTGTTGCACTCTGGATGGAAAACGAATACTCCGCAAGGTCCGCTATAATGCCATTGATGTTAATGGACTTTTACTCCCATCAGCACCCCGACTTCAGTTACCATAATGAACAACGTGAATTAATGGGCGGTAACTATTATCCCCTTGATTTCGGTAGTTTTGACAATGATAAAATGCACGCAATGGAGTTTATAACTGAGGATGCCCTTTCGGGTACGGCTTTGATTTACAAACGTGCCAATGTTAAAGACACCGAATACACAGTTAAACTTAACGGTCTTATTCCCTCAAAGACATATAAGATTTATGACGTTGACAAACCCGACACAATTCATACCCTTACAGGTGAAGAGCTTATGAATGACGGCTTAAATCTTCCCCTTCCCGAAGGACAAAAGGCAATAATTCTGATGTTCAGTGCAGAATAAAATTTACACCCTCTTACAAACGTAAGAGGGTGATTTTTTATCACTTGACTTCGTATTCAAAAGTATAATCCTTAAACCCTGAGGAATAAACCTGCTCACCATCGGGTAAAACCCACATAGCCTCGACATTTTCTGTTTCTTCAACGAGTTTTTTCCCATCCTCGTAGGTCATAAGGAAAAGTGCCGTTGAAAAGGCATCCCCTAACCCCGAGTCATTTGTAACAACGGAAACGGATTTATATTTAGTACCGGGCATCAATGTTTCAGGGTCAATAATATGATGATAATTTTCACCCTTTACAACGTAAAACCTCTGATACGAACCGCTCGTAACAATACTTTCGCCCGATAATTCAATGTACTCGATAAATGGCTTTTCCTCATTTTCTGTATCGGGGTTTTCAATACCCGCTTTCCAAGGGGTGTTTTCGTCCGCTGAAAAGCCGATTGTACGGATGTTACCGCCCACATTGATAAGAACATTGCTTACGCCCTTTTCCTCAAGATAAAGGCATATTCTTTCGACTGCGTAGCCTTTGGCAATTGCACCCACATCAAGGGTCATTAAAGGGTCGGAAATATAGACCGTACTGTTTTCTTCGTCTATTATCAGGTTATTTATATCCGTGTGTTTTTCGGCTTCGCGTAATTTTTCCATAGGCGGTAATTGGGCATTTTCGGGGTCATCCAACCCCTCGTTTCTGTAAGTATGCCATATTGAAAGAACGCTACCCATGGCAATATTCACTTTGCCGTTGGTTTTATTATACATTTCCTTTGCAAAAATGAGTAAATCAATAATTCTTCGGTCAACTTTTACAACATTATGTTTACCGTCTGTAACATCATTTACCGTTACAAGGTTTGTGAAATCCTCGTAGCGGTTGTAAATGGTATAAAGCCTGTGATATTCATTTAAAAGAGTGGTTATTTCATCACAAAGAGTGTTAAACTCTTCCTCAGTTTCAGTATAAGCCGTTATGGTAGTAACCGTATCAAAATAATCGAAATAATTAGCGGTATGCTTTTCTTTTCCGGTAGCTTTGCAAGAGGCAAAGGACAACACTTGCAAAACCGCCAGAACTACCACCGTTACTATTGAAACCGTCTTTTTCATACCGTTCACCACACTTTAAAATAAAGGGATGTTGTTTTGACAACATCCCTTACTATTTCATTTAATTTGCAATCAAGCAACTGTTGCTGCCTTTTCTGCGGCGGCAATCATATCACCAACACTGATTGTGCAACCTGCTGCTGCAAGGTCACCTACTGCGTAAGTGTCTGCACCTGCGAGAGAAGCGAAATCAGAAGCGGATTTACCGACAAGAGTAGCATCAAATGCTGCTGCCTGTTCATTCCACTCTTTTACTGCACCTTCGCTACCATCGTGTTTTTTGCCGTAAGCAGCCATACCGTAGTCAGTGCCGAGTTCAAGTTTAGTCTTGATTTCAACTGTTGTATCAGTAGTTGAAGCACCCTTTGCATCAAAGGTCATTTTACCTGAAACGCTGTCTGTTTTAGAAACAACAACCTTAGCATCTGCGTCAACAACTGCTGCAACGATAGTTGAACTGATTTCAACTGAACCCTCTGCGTCTTCAGTTGCATCTTTATTGGATGCTGAAGAAACAATAGCGAGGTTAAGTTTATTTTCAGCCGTAGCTTCGGATTCAACTGCATTTGCAACTGCCTTTTCGAGAGCACCTACAAATTCACCGACACTGATAGTGCAACCTGCTGCTGCAAGGTCACCCTTAGCATAGGTATCTTCGCCCATCATAGCTTTAACTTCGTCAAGAGTTTTACCTGTTGCTGTTGCCATAAATGCGTCAGCCTGTTCGTACCACTCAAGAACCTTACCGTCGCTACCGTCGTGCTTTGTACCGTATGCGGACATACCGTAATCGGTACCTAATTCGTATTTTGTTCTGAAGTCCTCTGTTGCTACAACTTTACCTTCGGAAGTCCAACCTGCTTTAATCTGTGCGGAATCAAGGTCAATAGCAACAATTTTGTTATCCTTGTCAAGAAGAACTGCAACTGCGGTAGTTACAAATTCACCTGAACCGTTAGTTTCGCCGTCTGCACCTTTTGCTTCGCCAAGGCTTGAAACAATACCTACACCGAGCTTCAAAGGTTCGTTCTTGCCACATCCAACCATTGCGATAACTGAAAGAGCTAACACAATAACGAGGGCAATACTGATTACTTTTTTCATAGTTTTTGCTCCTTTTAAAATATTGGGGCTTTTGCCGTATATGATTATGTCAAAAAAATAACAATTTGTCAATGCTATAATAGAATTATATGCTATATATCTATTTTTATTTTTTCTTGTGGGTTTTATTTAGTCTTTTTAACAATAAAGCCCCTGCAAGACCTACAAATACACCCGCTATTGTACCCGTAATTGCGAGGATTATCATATAATAACCTATCTGCACGGTGTCAAAAAGGAACATAGCTACTATTATCTGACCCGCGTTATGTGAAACACCGCCCACTATACTTGTACCTACAACGGAAAAAGCATTTATCTTTTTACATATTGCCATAAGTACAATACTCAGTAACGCACCCGCAACACTGTAAGCAAGGGTCATTACATTACCAAAAAATAAAGCAACAATGAAAATTCTTATAAATGAGACTATCGCCGCCTCTTTCACCCCGAAACGGTACAGAAGAAAGATTATAACTATATTGGGAAGTCCCATTTTTATACCGGGCACTGCCGCCCAGATTGGCGGAATGATGGATTCTAAATATGAAAGCACAAGGGCTACCGAAGTAAGAACACCCAGTAACGCAACCTTTTTAGCCTTATTGTTCAAATCCATCGCCTCCTTTTATACTACCGCATCAAGACTGATATCCGTAGTATTCCCCGTAATTTCAATAACCACCTTGTGTGGCAAACACACTATGGTTTCGCCCACGTATGATATGGGTCTGTAATCCTTACATATACCGTCGGGACAGTCCGCCTCACTTACGTACGCTTTACCGTCTTTTATTACGAGGACATTTATATTTTCGTTATTCTCGCCCGTTCGTATTTCATACCGTACATCCTCCGTCAGAGAGTATGACACGGTTTCTGCTCCGTCGATTTTAACAACAACACTATTCCCCTGAACTTTTGTAAACTTAATAAACAAAAGTCCTGCCACCGCTATTACTAAAATAACGGCGGCAAGAATAATGTCGTTGCGAATTTTCTTTTTTTTTGAAAAAGTAGTTTTTTCGCTTTTTTTCATAAATTAACCAATCGTTCCTTCATAAAAATCAACTGCTTTTATACAGTTGGTAACGCAGGAGTCGAAACACTCCCTGCAACCGGAACATTTATTATAATCAATTCTTGCAATATTATTCTCAACTTTAATTGCCTGAGTGGGACATACCCTCTCGCACTTTTTACAACCAAAGCAAACATTCTTGCAATGTTTTCTTGCAACTGCACCCTTTTCGGGGTTGTTACACATAACAACAACCTTTGATTTTTTAGGAATAAGGTCAATAACCTTGTTGGGACAGGTCTTTGCACAAAGACCGCAGGCAATACAAAGGTCGGGATTAATATGAGCGAGATTGTCGTGAACGCAAATTGCGTTTACGGGGCAAACTTCCGCACAGTCTCCGCAACCGATACAACCGAATTTACAAGCGGAGGGACCGCCGTAAATGAGTTTTGAGGCTTTACAACCCTCAACACCCTCATAAACAACATCCATATAATCAACCGCGTTGCAGTCGCCGTTACACATAACAAAGGCAACCTTCTCCTCTGTTGCAGAAAGCTCAACACCGAGAATCTCGGAGAGCTGTGATACAGTACTTGCACCACCGGGAACACAGAGGTTAGCCTCTGCTTTACCGTTTGCTACTGCCTCGGCATAACTGTCGCAACCTGCAAAACCACAAGCACCACAGTTAGCACCGGGAAGGCACTCCCTTACCTTAGTAAAGGTTTCATCAACCTCAACCTTGAAGAAATGCGATGCCACAACGAGTACAACACCCGCTATGATACCTACAATCGCCACAACAAGGAGGGCTGTTAAAATAGCTGTTACCATTAAAAAATCCTCCTGAGAGTGGGTAAAGCGTATCCAAACCAGATTTTGGGATAGTCTTTTCCACTCATATTTCGTTAAAAAACTCGTAAATCCGTCAGGATTTACTGCGTTTTTGCCTCATCTGAGCGAAAAATACTTAATCACAAAATTCTTCGACCTTAAATGAACGAAGTTTCGAGGAATTTTGGTCGTATTTGACTGCAGACAGGCTATCGCCTTTCAAAGGCAAATCGGGCAAAAGTACCGAAACACCGCCATTTAAGGCTGGTTCGGATACGCTTTACCCACTCTAAGCGAATAAGTTTTCTATAATTCCGGCAAAGCCGAAGAATGCCAACGAAACGAACGAAGCCGCTATAAGAGTTACGGGAAGTCCTCTGAAACAGTTGGGAATACTACTTTCGTCAATGCGTGAACGAACGCCTGAGAAAATAACCATTGCCAACATAAAACCAAGACCGCAACCCAAAGAGCTTACCATTGATTCAACGAAGTTATAACCGTCGGTTATATTGTTGATTGTAACGCCGAGCACCGCACAGTTGGTGGTAATAAGGGGAAGATACACACCAAGACTCTTGTGAAGTGAGGGAATGAACTTTTTAAGAACAATTTCAACAAACTGAACCAACGAAGCAATAACGAGAATGAAAACAATGGTCTGAGTATATCCGAGGCCGAAATTTTCAAGAATAAATTTCTGAATGGGCCAGGTTACCGCCGTAGCCATAAGCATAACGAATGTAACAGAAATACCCATACCGACAGCCTGATTAAGCTTTTTGGAAACACCCAGGAAGGGGCAAATACCTAAGAATCTGCTAAGAACATAGTTATTAACGAGCACGGAGCCCATAAGAATAATAATTAAGCCTTTGAAATCCATTATTCACCCTCCTTTTTATTTGCACAACCGCCGTTGCAAACACCTGCAGAAGGACAACCGGCACAAGAGAATTCTTTTTTCTTGATAACCTTGCCTTTTGTAATAATGTTTACAACCGCAATAAGGAAACCGTAAACCATCAATCCACCGGGAGCTTTTACGAAAATACCCACAGTATGGTCAATCATAAAGGGAATTTCGATTCCCGCGAAAGTACCCGCACCGATAACCTCACGGATGGTTGCCATTGCAAGAAGGGCAATTGTAAAGCCGATACCCATACCCACACCGTCAAGTGCAGAATTCAAAACCTTATTTTTACTTGCGAACATTTCCGCTCTGCCGAGGATTATACAGTTAACCGTAATAAGTGCAAGGTAAACACCTAAAAGCTCGTATAACTCGGGTAGGAATGCGTGCATAAACATCTGAACAATTGTAACGAAACCTGCAATAACAACGATATAGCAAGGAATACGCACAACATCGGGAATAAATTTACGAAGTAATGATATTACTACGTTTGAACAGATAAGAACCGCCATTGTAGCAAGACCCATAGCGAGAGCACCGATTACACCGGTAGTTGTGGCGAGTGTGGGGCAAGTACCTAAAATAAGAACGAAAACGGGGTTTTCACGGAGTACGCCCTTAACAAGAACTGATAAATTACCGTCTTTTTTCATATTCACGCCACCCCTTCCAGAATTTTTACGGCTTCAAAGACTCTTGAAATACCTGTCTTATAGCCGTTAGTTGTGATAGTTGCACCGCTTATGGCATCAATATCACCGTAGTTTGTTTCATCCTTACCGTTAAACTGTGAATAGAATGATGCATCACCGCAAACAGAACCGATTTTGTCAGTTTCTTTCTGTGAAACTGTTTCACAAGCAAGAATCTTACCATCTGCAGTTACAGAAACTTTAATATTGATATATTCACCCGAAGCGGTGTATTTGTCACCGTTGATACCGTAACCTGCGGCGTGAAGTTCAAATAAATAATTACCGCTTGCGGTCTTATACGCCTTATCAACAGCATCGGGCATATTCTCGTAACCTGTAATGTCAATCTCAGTGAGTTCGCTTGATTTAATTGCTTCAACATTTGCACTCATAACTGATTTAACATCATCGGAAACGTCGGTTAAAACATTACCGTCAGAGTCAACTGCAATAAAGCTTTCGCCTGAAATAAGCACATAGCCTTTGCCGTTATCGGCAACGTAAACTTCGGAAACATCTGTAACTTCCTCTGTTACAAACCATTTTGTAAACTTACCTTCGGCTGAGGGTAATGCAGTTTTGAGATTATCCGCAAGTTTTTCTTCCTCTGTTCTTATATCAGCGGAACCGCCACCGACAATTATAGCCGTGTTAAGGGCATCCTTAAGTGCATTTTTATAAGCACCCGTGGTCATTGTTGCACCTGATGCCGTATCAAGGTCACTGTCAATATTATCAACTGTGTAGCCCTTTACATTATCGCCGTATGTTTTTTCAACACCGAGTGTTTCATTACTTGAAAGACAGGTTGCACCGGCAATTTCGCCATTTGCGTTAATACCGCACATAAGAACCATATCAGGACCGTAACCTGCGGTAACAAGCTTTACTACGCATCCGCCACCGGCTTCCGTATAAACTTCGGTTACAGTTGCGGGAAGCTCGTATTTAGTTAAATCCACCTGAGTGAAATCTTCACCCTCGGGTAAAACTATCATTAATGCTTCGTTTGCAGCCGCAGCCGCATTTTTTTCAATTATGGGAGCTGTTACAAAATTAGTTACAGCGAGAAGTATGGCAACAACCGCACATATTGCAGTTAACGCCACAACGCTTTTTATATAACTTTTCATTTCTTTCCTCCTCCAAACAACTTACGTGCAGTAAGAGAACAGATATAGGGGTTGAGAATGTTCATAAGGAGAATACCGAATGATACACCCTCGGGATAAATACCCCAGAAACGAATCAAAGCCGTAATGAGACCTGCACCAACACCGAATACAACTTTACCGAGTGCAGTTGAGGGTGATGTGGTATAGTCGGTTGCCATAAAGATTGCACCGATTAAAAGACCACCCGAAAGAACCTGAACGAGAGCCTCGGACACACTGAAATCTTTTACAAAGAAACTGAAAATGAACACAGTTCCGATAAACGCAACGGGAATATGCCAGGAAATAACCTTACGGATAAGAAGATATACACCGCCCACAAGCAATGCTATTGCACAGGTTTCGCCTATACAACCACCCGTTTTACCAAGTAAAAGGTCCATAATATCGGGGGTAGTTTCGCTGACGAGGGGTGTTGCACCCGCGGTAGCATCCATACCTACCGGGAATGCGGTTTTAGCAAGTGAGCCGAAGGCAACAAGCATAAACACACGTGCCGTAATAGCGGGGTTAACAATATTTTTACCGATACCGCCGAAGATACATTTAACGACGATTATTGCAAATACAGAACCCACTGCACATTGCCATAACGGTGCATTAGCAGGAAGATTCAAAGCCAGAAGTAAGCCTGTTACAACGCAACTTAAATCTTTTATTGTCTGTTTTCTCTTTAATATGAGGTTGAAAAGAAGTTCACTGATAACTGCGGAGGCTACGCACACGCCTATAACCGCTAAAGCACGTAAACCGAAAATTACCACACCCGCAATAGTTGTGGGTAAAAGGGCTATTATAACTTCAAGCATAATGCCCGTGGTTGTTCTTTTACGGTGTAAATGGGGTGACACGGAAATATGAAGTTTATTTTCCATTATGCTTTAGCCTCCTTTTCTTTCCACTCGCGAAGTGAAATTTTTGCTAATTTATGCATCTGAACAAGGGGACGGTTCGCGGGGCAGTTGTAAGCACAACAACCGCATTCCATACATATACCCACACCTAATTTTTCAAGACGGTCATATTCACCCTTGCTGACTGCTCTTGCAATTTCGGTAACATTTATTCCGAAGGGACAATTTTTTATACAGGTACCGCACTGAATACAAGCGGTTTCCTCGCCCTGTTTTGCGTCCTTTTCGTTAAATGCAAGAAGTGCGTTGGTCTGTTTGAGCACCGGCTCGTCCAGAGAGGGAACCGATATACCCATCATAGGTCCGCCGTAAAGGACTTTAGCGGGTTCGCTCTTAAATCCGCCCGTAAACTCAAAAACATCCTTAATGGCAATACCGATTGGCACTATTACATTCTGAGGATTCTCAATTGCACTGCCGTCAACCGTAACGCATTTTTCAACCAGGGGCA
This sequence comes from Oscillospiraceae bacterium, assembly GCA_015066345.1. Taxonomy (GTDB): domain Bacteria; phylum Bacillota; class Clostridia; order Oscillospirales; family Acutalibacteraceae; genus DTU089. The sequence goes on along the minus strand of SVOQ01000013.1, from coordinate 32,933 downwards.
TACCTGTTTTAAAATACTTACCGAGAGTGGCAAGAGTGGTACAGTTACAAACAATACAACCAACGTCCGCAGGAAGTTTACCCTCTTTAATTACCCTGCCCGTAGTACGGTAAACTAAAACCTTTTCACCGCCCGTGGGATAAACCGAGGGAAGAACCTTAACGGAGATTTTACTGTTTTTGGAAGCAATTTCTTTCATTTTATCAATTGCTTTGCCTTTATTTTTCTCGATACCGATGATTACATTTTTTATATTGACGTGTTTAAGTAAAATATCAATAGCGTAAGCAATTTCATCGGCTCTTTCGAGCATTGTGTAAGTGTCGCTTGTGATATAGGGTTCACACTCGGCACAGTTTACAATAAGGTAATCAATCTCTTTATCCGTATTGAACTTAACGTAAGTGGGGAATCCCGCACCGCCGAGACCAACGACACCGCTATCCTTAATTGCACCTACAAGGGACTGCCTGTCATTAATAACAGGGGGAACGATATTCGCATCAACGGTCATTTCACCATCGGAATCAATTTTTATTGCAGGAACCTTTCTGCCGTTGGAAATAACAACATCCGAAATGCCTACAACACTACCCGATACACCCGAGTATATAGGTGAGGAAAGACCGTCCCCCGCTTTAGCAACCAATGTACCTACGTCAACGTGGTCCCCCGCCTTTACGACAGGAACTGCAGGTGCACCGATGTGCATAATCATGGGCAGAGTAATGGTATTGTCAATAACCATTCTCTTTACCTCGGAACCGGCTGTATTTTTTCTGTGGGGTACTTTTATACCTTTAAGAGAAAAAGCCATTTTATTAAAACCTACCTTTCTTGTGATAGAGAACTTCTTCTTAATAGTGATTTTCGGGTCAAATTCCTCCACCCTAAAATCCACCGTATATTATATAATAATAACAATATAGTGTCAATAAACTAACTTGCACAAAGTATTACCAATAAACTTACACAAAATAACGATATGTGAAAACATTGTCAAACTTTACGGTTTTTTCCCACTGCACAAAGGGTTGATTTTCACTTTTTTTGCCATAATTGACACAATATATCAATTATGTTAAAATCACTTAGAAAAACCCTTTCGGAAAGGCTTTTATACTATGAAAAAACTGTTATCCGCATCTTTAATGTGTGCCGACCTTCTCAACCTTGAGAAAGCCATTAAAGAACTTGAAAAAGCAAATATCGACTACCTGCATATTGACATTATGGACGGTAGTTTTGTACCCAATATCACATTGGGTTTTGACCTTATAAACTCCATAAAAAAAGTAACTGACATTCCCCTGGATATACATATGATGGTTTACGACCCCCAAAAATTCATTGAGCGAATGAATCTTACGGAAAATGATATTGCGTCAGTTCACTACGAGTCGGATATTCACATTCACAGAACCCTCGAGTTTATTAAAACCAAGGGTTGCAAAGCGGGTCTTGCAATTAACCCTGGTACACCCGTGGAAAGTGTAAAAAACCTTACGGAGTATATTGATATGCTCCTTGTTATGACCGTAAGCCCCGGCTTTGCGGGACAAAAAATCTTCAAAGGTGCCGACAAAAAAGTAATTGAAGCCCGTAAGCTCTTAACCCAATGGGGTTACGCCGACACCTTAATTCAGGTTGACGGTAATATAAGCCTTGAAAACGGCAAGAAAATGTACGATTCAGGTGCGGACATTTTCGTTTTAGGCACAAGCTCACTGTTTTTAAAAGATAAATCCCTTGAAAATGCCGCAAAGGATTTCAAGGAATTTTTGGGGTGATTATTTATGTTCTCTGATATTCGTGCCGCCGTTGTTGGCAGTATAAATATGGACCTTATACTCACTATGGAAAAAGTACCTCAACTGGGTGAAAATGTAGTCGGCACAGACTACGGCTACGCAAACGGCGGTAAAGGTGCAAATCAGGCAACCGCCCTCGCCACCCTTGGTGCAAAAGTAAGAATGATTGGTAAGGTTGCCGACGACGAAAACGGCAAGGCTCTTTTAGAAAACCTGAAGAATAAAAAAATTGACATTTCGGGTGTTGATACGGATGGCTCACAGACGGGTCTTGCGGTTATAATTCTCGACGGCGAAGGCAAAAACCGTATTGTGGTATACGAGGGTGCAAACAAGGAAATTGACAGTCAGAATGCCGTAAAAAGCCTTATTGATTATAAACCCGATTTACTTCTCGTTCAGTTCGAAACCAATGAGGATGTAGTTATAAACTGCGTAAACGAAGCGGTAAAAAACAATATCGTAACGGTTATTGACTGCGGACCAGCCAAAGCCTTTGATTTAGAAAAAATGCAGGGTGCTCATATAATATCACCCAACGAAAGCGAAACCAAGGCTCTTACGGGTATTTATCCCGATAACGATGATAATATTTTAAAGGCGTCAAAGATTTTAAAAGAACGCAGTAAAGCTCAGTTTATAGTTCTTAAATTAGGCGAAAGAGGTTGCTCCCTCTGGGACGGTGAAAATCTTAAAATCATACCGCCCTATAAAACAAATGTTGTAGACACAACCGCCGCAGGTGATTGTTTTACCGCGGCTATGGCTCTCGAATACCTGAGAAGCGGTGATATAGTAAAGAGTTGTGATATGGGTAACAAAGCGGGGTCAATAGCCGTAAGCCGTATGGGTGCCGAAAGCTCAATGCCCACAATTGAAGAAATTTTGAACATATAAAAAATCAACAGACGAAAACCCGTCTGTTGATTTTTATTTTACCATTTGTTTTCCACGTACTTGCGAAGCAAACTTCACTGCTCTGCAACATCACTGCTCTGCAACATCACTGCTTGCAACATCACTTGCGAAGCAAACATCACTACGAAGTAACATCACTACGAAGTAACATCACTTGCGAAGCAACCTTCACTGCTCTGCAACTTCACCACGAAGTAACATCACTTGCCGTAGGGCAAACTTAGTTATCTCACCATCTGTTTTCCACGTATTCGCAGAAAGTAAACATATCTTTAATCTCAATTTTCTTTCCGTCATCCAAGGTTACGTCGCCGTTCCACACACCGAAAACCTGATGACAATTCATTCTGCCGATTTTCAGGTCAATATCACTGTGGTTATCGAGGGTGGGTTTCATAGTCATATTAAACCTGCCGTCCTCGGAAACGAATTTCCATTCTTCAAGGAATCTGCCCTTGGGGAATTTTTCAACGTCCACCGCACCGAATTTATGTACTTTACCGTCATAAAAAATGCAGGTTTCGGTACCGTTGCTTTCGTCACCTATTGCCCAGGTAATTTCAAAACCTAAAAGGTGTTTATCGCCGTTTTCGTCAGTTATATACTGATTACCGCTACCCCAGTACCATACCATTTCGTGAGGGGTATTTACCCTGCCCCAGTCCATAGTACAAAAAGCATTTTCCTTTGAAAATTCGTAAACATAGTCACCGTAAACGAACTTACCCTGAGCGGGCATACACATCTGCTTTGTGGTCATAAAATACTTGGTATCATCGCCCTCAAAGGGGAAAACGGTTGTTATATTTTCAAGTCCCTCGGGGATATCCATAGTAACGTTTACTTCAACGTTTTTGCCCTTATAAGAACCCTTGTACCATAATGTTCTTTCAGTTTCCTTGGTATCAAAATCGAACTCAGTTTTACCGATTTTGTCCTTATAACGATTGGGGATGTCTCCCTTTACAGGCGGTACGTGCTTATTTGCACCGAGGAAAAACTGAATGGAGTCGCAAATAACCTCACCCGTTTTAAGGTCTACGAGCTTTGCACCCACGTAACCGCCAAGGTTAATATTGGCAAAGCTTACAAGCACCTGCATTTCGTCGCCCACGTGAGTGGTATAAAAATCCCATTCCTTACGGCTTGTTAAACCTGTTTTCACATAATCACGGTTATAGGTAAAATAATTGCGTCTCGCCCACCCTTTTGCAAGTAACTTGCCATCGGGTGAAAGTAACGGTGTTTCTTCGGTATATTCGGTCTGTTTTGATTTCTCGGGCCATTCGTTAAAGGGAATATAGGTTCTTTTTAACTCGTTACTCATATCAATTCCTCTTTCAATTAAGTATAGTTTAACATAATCTTAACATTTCGCCACATTTATGTCAATAACAATCGAAAAAACACGATTAAAAGCATATATATTGCTAAATCAGGTTTTTTATGGTATTATCTGAATAACAATCAACCGAGGAGTTGTAAAAATATGAAACATATTAAACCTTATGTAGCGTTAATTATAGTTATCATTATGGTTTTTTCATTTTCAGGTTGTATAAAAATCGATTTTTCAAAATTCAAAAAAGACGAACCTACCGCTTCGGATACCTCGAATTTTAATAATGATGTGTATAATAATTTACCCTCCGACGGTAGTACAGATAACGGTACTATTCCTTCGGACACTCAGGCGTGGTCAGTCGCAACTCCCTCCGATGTTACACCCACAAACCCCGTAACACAGCAAGAGCCATCTACCGTGGCACCTACAATGCCCCCTGCCCCCACTACAACCGAGGCACCGATTATTACGGATACGGGCGTTACTACATACACCGCCGAATATGCGGGTAAAACCCAGACTGTTTTTTATTCACAGGCTATTCTCAACGATTCTTATACCTACCCCGTTCTCATTTTTGCGAACGGCACGGGCTTTGATTATAAAATATACGAGAAACTTCTTATAAAGTTCGCTGAAAACGGTTATATAGTTGTTGCAAATAATGAAACTATGGCGGCTGACGGCTCGGCACAGATTTCTTCGCTGGATTTTATAATCTCCGAAAACACTAATTCGTCAAGTATACTCTGCGGTAAAATAAATACCGAAAAAGCCGCGGCTGTAGGTCACTCACAGGGTGGCAGAAGTGCAGTAAATGCCTCAGTAAAAGATGCCCGATTTGACTGCGTACTTTCTTTAGCGGGAAGTAACTATACCGAGGAGGCAGAACCCCTTACCACCCCCGCTTTATTTATGGCGGGTACTATGGATATGATAGTAAGTGCAAATAAATGGGTGAAGCCCGCTTACGATGTTGCCAAAGGTCCCGCGGTTTATGTTTCCCTCGTAAACGGCACTCACACAAGCTGTTGTACTGACCCCGATACATACACCAAGTACGCAATAGAATGGTTCGATATCTGGCTTAAAAATGACAACTCCGCCAAAGCAACCTTCAAAAACGGCGGTGCTCTTTCAAACGACAGTGCGTGGACAGAATTCAGTTATAAAAACTTCTGATTATAATGTATTTTTCACCAAAAATCACTTTGATTTAACACCCATTTATAACATATTTTTAGAACATTTTTATATATTAAAAAAATACTTTTCACCCCCTTGACATTCTACTTAAACAGTTTTAAAATTTAATATGTTAAATTTTTGATGCCACTGCAAAGCGGTAAAAGGAGCGTTTAAAATGAAAAAACTCTACGAAGGCAAAACAAAAGACGTTTACGAGCTTGAAAACGGTAACGTAATGCTTAAATTCAAAGACGATTGTACCGGTAAAGACGGTGTGTTTGACCCCGGTGAAAACAGCGTTGGTCTTACAATCGAAGGTATCGGTAAAGAAAACCTTAAAACATCCATCTACTACTTTGATATGCTTAAAGAAGCAGGCATCAAAACCCACTATGTAAGCGCTGATGTTGAAAACGCTACTATGGAAGTTCTTCCCGGTAAGGTTTTCGGTCACGGTCTCGAGGTTATCTGCAGACTTGTTGCAACAGGTAGCTTTATCAGAAGATATGGCGAATATATCGAAGACGGTACTGTTCTTGAGGGCGGCTACGTTGAATGCACATTCAAAAACGACGCTAAGGGCGATCCCCTTGTTACAGGCGAAGGTCTTGCAGCACTCGGTGTTATGAGCCCCGCAATGTTCGAAAGCATGAAAGAGCAGACACTTAAAATCACAAAGATTATCGCTGATGACCTTAAGACAATCGGTCTTGACCTCTGGGATATTAAATTCGAATTCGGCTACAACAACGACGAGGTTATCCTCATCGATGAAATCGCTTCAGGTAATATGAGAGTTTACAAAGGCGATACAATCGTTGAACCCGTTGAACTTACAAAACTTATTCTTAACAGATAATCTTAAAAGCTCCGCGATGCGGAGCTTTTTTAATTCGTAATGCTTAATGCTTAATGCGTAATTATTGGGACCTGCGGTCGGCATTATAATTGGCACGAAAGTGCCCCTTTAATTACGAATTACGCATTCCGAATTACGAATTAACATTCCTCCTGCTTTCGGGTGAAATTAAATCTAAAAAGTAGCAACAGGAATTAAGGCGGTCAAATACCCTGTCACCAAGGTATTCATCCAATTCTTGTTTTTTAAGATTAGTTGTAAGTATGGTGGATAAACCCTCAGAATATCTATAATCAATAATATTAAGATACATAGCCTGAACACGGTCTTTTTCATAAGTCAAGGTACCCGCATCGTCAATAACGAGCAATTTTTTTGCACGTTTGAATTCTTCAACGGGACTGTTTGTTTTCCTATAATTAAAATCATCATAATAAAGTGCAAATAAATCCGTTTCCGTAATAAATTTACAAGGTGATTTTACGGGCGTGTAATCTTTAAAGGAAAAACCGTTATTACGCTCTTTTATAATCTGTTTCTTTTGTTCATCACTTAAGGGTAATTGAGAGTTAAAATCATTAATTACCGCACAACTTATATACGTTTTACCGCTGCCCCTGTTCCCCTGAAGCACAAGTCCGTTCTTTTTATCATGGTTTTTATCATTCAGTAGTTGATTCAAAAGATACTTTCCGCCCCTCACGGCAACCTCGTTGTATTTGTCCGTAACCGCCGTTTTAAAGGATGCTTTACTTCCTAATGAAGTAAGATGACTATTTTGATTTCTCAGCTCTACGGCGGTTTTAAGGGCGTAATCCGAGTCTTTCTTCTCTTTCTCTTCCCTGAGTTTCTTTTCACATTCACACTCTATGTAAATACAGATACTGCCAAAACCCGTTTGTTTTTGTTCCTTTTCTTTACCGCATACGGTACAAAATCTTTGATTAACCATTAATAATCACCTCTCAATATAAAATCAGGCAGAGTATCCCCGTCATTATACCTTGACGGGTCACTGTAATCAGGCTTCAGATTCTCACAGGGCTCGTCCTCCCACCGTCTTTGGGAAATATACGTTGACGGGTTTGGAATAAACCTACCGTAATCATTACGCCATCGGTCACTCTTTTTCTGCCAATTAAGTGCATTCATAATATCTGTTTTATCAGTATTGGTAAGTTTCGCTTTTTTCCACTTTTTAAATGCGTCACCCTTACCGACTTTTTTAGGATATTCCTTCCAGAAATCGAGAAAATCATCACTGTACTCACACACCGTTTTCGAAGAAAACGAAGAAGATACATTTATATCATTATCAGTGCCATTGTCATTTACATTATCATTTTTATTATCATTAACATTAACATTATCACTATCATTATCAGTAACAGAAGTATTCTTATGTATACTTAAGTATTCTTCTCTATTAACAGACCAACGTTTTTTTATACCTTCCGAGCGTTGTTTACATATTTTTTCATACTTCTCACTATCACGGTTCAAAGTATTTCTGATAACATTAAAAGCTATCTGCATTCCCAATTCACTGTAATTAGGTTCTGTACCTTTTCTTACGTAATCGTATATCCCCGTCAATAAATCGCCCTTTTGTGTCTGGGTCATTGGTTCAAAAATATCCCACCAATCATAATAAAATATAAAACTTTTTCTTTCCTTCATTATAACTCCTTCCAGAACATTTGTTCTGCTTAAATAATATCACGAAAAAATTTATATTTCAACCCAATTTGGTATTCAGCGGAAAAAATTTTCAAAATTGCGAAGCTCGCCTCCCTGCTTCAGGAGGGAGGGGGACCGTCATTTTAAAAGAAAGAAAATACAATTAAGTTATAAACGTGACAGCAAGTATATTTTATTATATAGCCAAACGGACGGTGGAGGGTCCCCATACTTAGCAGATAAAACTAACTCATAAGGACCTTCCACCACCTGACGGCGGTCCCCCTTCCTCCCGCAAGCGGCAGGACGGCGAGGCTTCGCGTTACAACTACTATATCTATAATTCGGCACGCAGTGCCCCTTTAATTACGCATTACGAATTCCGCATTAAAAAAACTCCCGCATCAAGCGAGAGTTTTTTTTGAATTATAAAGTTTTAAGATATCCGATGCTCATTTCTGCACATTCGATAGGTGTTTTACCCATTGAGGGGTCATCCTGCTCTACAACCACCCAATTTGCACCTGCTTTTTCGGAGGCTTCGATAATCTTTGGGAAATTCTGAACACCGCTACCAACGGGGCGGAATTCAAATGTTGATTTATTTTCGGTTTCTTCCTCCTCAATACCTATGAGCTTATAAAGAGGACCGTTACCCTTTGAACCGCTGAAGTCCTTAAGGTGAACAATGGGGGCTCTGCCCGTGTATTTTTCAACATAAGCGGCAGGTTCTTCGCCACCGACATTTACCCAGCAAGTATCAATTTCGGTTTCGAGTATGTCTGCGGGAACTGTATCGTAAAGAATATCGAGAGCGTATTTACCGTCGATTTTAAGGAATTCAAAATCGTGGTTGTGGTAAAGAAGGAGCATGCCCATTTCTTTAGCAACCTTGCCGATTTTACCGATACCCTCAACTGTTGCATCCCAACCGTCAGTACCGGGACGGCACTCCTCAGTAAGGTAAGGAACAACTACGTATTTACAACCCATATCCCTGTAATCCTTAAGTACTTCTTCGGGATTTTCCAGCATATCGTAATAGGGCACGTGAGCCGAAACGGGAACGAGACCTATTTCGTCACAAAGAGCCTTCACTTCAAGACCGCTTTTGCCGAAAAGTCCTGCGAATTCAACACCCTCGTAGCCTAATTCTTTAACTTTTTTTAATGTGCCTTCAAAGTCTTTTTCCATATCGTCACGAACGGAATAAAGCTGTATAGCAATAGGTAATTTCATAATAAATCAAACTCCCTTGTATTGTATTTATGCTTTTAATATTACTCCAAAACCCTTTATTTTTCAAGGTTTTTTAGTCATTTTATTGACAATGAGCATTATTTAGTTGTAAAATAGTTCTATTCACTGAGAAAAGAGGTTATCCTATGAAATATATTGTTGTTTTATACGATGGTATGGCGGACTACCCCGTACCCGCATTAGGTGGTAAAACACCTATGGAACTTGCCAAAAAGCCCTGTCTTGATAAATTAGCAAGTATGGGCGAGGTTGGTCTTGTTAAAACCGTTGCCGAGGGTCTTAAGCCCGGTAGCGATATTGCTAATATGAGCGTTTTAGGCTACAACCCCAAGGAATGTTACACGGGTCGTTCCCCTCTTGAGGCGGTAAGTATCGGTGTTAATATGCTGGACTCCGATATTATTTTCCGTTGTAACCTTGTAACCCTTTCCGACGAGGAAAATTACGAAGATAAAACTATGGTGGATTACAGTGCCGGTGATATTTCAACCGCCGATGCCGCCGAGATTATAAAAAGCGTTGAGGAACATTTCGGAAACGACATTTTTAAATTTTACAGTGGTGTTGCCTACCGTCACTGCCTTGTATGGCACGACGGCACACTCGATTTAGGTAAACTTACACCTCCCCACGATATTTCGGGCAAGGTTATCGGCGAACACCTTTCAAGTAGCGAAAACGCAAAAGAGCTTATTGCTATGATGAAGGAAAGTTACGACTTCCTTATGGAGCACCCCGTTAATAAACGCAGAATCGCCGAGGGTAAACGCCCCGCAAACTCAATATGGCTCTGGGGCGAAGGTACAAAACCCTCACTCCCCGATTTCAAAGAAAAATACGGTGTTGACGGCTCAATTATTTCCGCAGTTGACCTTCTTAAAGGTATAGCAAAATGTGCGGGAATGAACGCCCCCGAGGTTGAAGGTGCAACGGGCTATATTGACACAAACTTTGAGGGTAAAGCGGAATGTGCCATCAAAGAACTTGAAACAAAGGATTTCGTTTATATCCACATTGAAGCACCCGACGAATGCGGTCACAGAAACGAACCTGAAAACAAGGTTAAATCCATTGAAATCATTGATGAAAAGGTGCTTTCAAAGGTTGTTGAAGCCCTCGATAAATATTATGATTATAAAATTATGGTACTCCCCGATCACCCCACACCCATTGTTACAATGACCCACGCAGGTGACGCAGTACCCTATATGATTTACCAAAAGTCAAAGGCTACAAATAACGGTGTTGCCACCTTTACGGAAGAAACCGCCAAGGCTACGGGCAACTACGTAGAAATCGGTCATACACTTATGGATAAATTTATCGGCTGATAAATAACCCGTTACAGCAAAACTGTAACGGGATTTTTAATCGTTTCTCACATAATACGACTGCGGCACTTCACCCACAATTATGGTTTCCACAAGAATGATTGTTTCATCAACGCTTTCATTAAGATGTACTAAACCCATATACGCGTGGGCGGATGCATTTACATCAAGGTAAATCGTATGTCGGGTCTGGTTTATACCCGCACTTTCAAATTTTGATATTACATCCGTAATGGCAAACCCGTAAATGGTAGCCGTAACGTCAATATTGAAAATCGGGTTATCAAAAAAGGCAAGACCTATAATTGAACTCATAGGTATGGGTACACTTGTTTTGTCAAATTCTGCAAGTCTGTCGGAGCATCTGTCGGACAAATCCGCTTTATAGCCGTTTATGTATGAACTGTTGAGAGTTATGGCGGCAATGGAGCCGTCGGGGTTTTTCTCCATATTCACCATATCCCCGTATCGCACACCTATATCATCAACTATTTCATTAACCGTTCTGTCGAGGACATTTGAAAGAGAGTTTTTTAGTGCCGTACTGCCTACGGTTTCAATTATGGGTCGCATTTTTATATCGCATATAACGGTAATTATGGCTATTACAAGTAAAACGGAAACAACCCTGAAAATAATTATATTGGCTTTCCTCTTAGAAAATAATCTTTTGGCTCTTACGGGCGGCGGTCTTTTAAACCGAGGCTTGAAATACATTTTTATCATAATCTTCACCAATATATTATATGAAAAAAGGTTCCGAACGATAATAAACGTCGGAACCTTTATCAATATTATTTTATTCCCAATATTTTAAGCAATGCATCAAACAACAAGCTTAATAATTCAAAAATATCTGAAAAAGCAAACATATTATCTGTTTCATCATCCGGTCCGATGTTTCCTGTTCCTTCCATAACAGTTCCGTCATATTCGGATGTATGTTCGCAAAGCCACGTAATCATTCCGTCGGGATAAGTAAGCGTAACATCATTGCCAAGCCCGTCAACGGTTGTCATATTGGGATAGTCGCCATTTTCAATGGAAAACATATCATAATTTACTGCAAACCAAGTGTGATGAGCACTGCTTGTGGGTGAACCATCAGGATAACAAACCTTTGTAATAGTTGAAAATCTGCATTCGGAAGCCACGTTTGAGGAAGCAACAATTTTATCCCATGTAGGAGAAACTGATAAATAGTAGTTCACAAGAGGATCCTGCGTACTTGATGTCAACCAAATCGGCATAATGGAAAGATGGGAAATCAAGCCCTCATCAGGAGCCCATGCGGGACAAATAGGAAAAGCTGCGGCAAACATTTCAGGATAGGATATAGCCATTTTCAATGTCATCTTACCACCCATTGAGTAACCGCCAACATAAATTCGCGTAAGGTCAATATTTTCACCGTGTTGAGCAATAAAATCATCAATAGCGGCTCTGAGTGGCGCTATCATTTCATCGTCCCAATAGAATCCGTCTTCCTCTCTTGAACGTGCAGCTAAAATAAATGCACCACCTGCGGGTTCAAAACGAGCCTGGAACTCGTCACTCGCCCAATAGGCGATACCGCTGTTCTGAACCTGCACGCCGTCAGAAGCTCCGTCGCCCATACCGTGAAGCCATACAACAAGAGGATATTTTGTTGTATCATTTTCTTTAACAGGTGAAAAATAGCGATAATCAATCGAATATCCATCTTCTACGGGGCCTTCACCATAAAGAAACTCTGTTTTCATCTGTTCTATGCCATTTTCTAATGATACGGCACTAACACCTACCGGTAACATCCACAACATGGAAAAAACCAATACAACAGCAATTATCTTTGAGAATTTTTTCATAACAACACCTCTGTTCTCATATTTATTAACATAAAATTAACACATTTTTTCAACACTTTCAATACAATTGTATATTATTAACAATTTGTACATAAAAAGCACTCTTTTCGAAATGAACGAAAGGAGTGCTTTTCTGATTTTATTTTGAATATCCTGCTTCAAAGGCTTTAAGGTTCATTTCAAGGAACTTTTCGGGAACGCAGGATTTAACCGCTTCAATCCATATTTCCTTGTCAATGTCCGTATTTTTAGCCATTGCACCGATAAGTACAACGTTTGTAGCCTTTGGTGAACCCGCTTCAACTGCAAGGGGAAGTGCATCGAGCTCAACAACCGTCGCCCCTGCATTTCTTACTGCATCAAGCACACCCTCGGGATACTGACAATCACCGATAACAACTGACATAGGGTCAATTTTCTGAGTATTTACAATAACCTTACCGTCGGGTTTAAGGCAGGAAAGCCACCTTGCGGCTTCAAGCTGTTCAAAAGCGAGAATCAAATCCGCTTCGCCCTCACCAACAACGGGTGAATACACCTTTTCACCGTATTTTACGTAAGTTACAACGGAACCGCCACGTTGACTCATACCGTGTACTTCGGAAACCTTTACATCATAGCCCTTTGAAAGAAGAGCGCTACCTAAAATGCGACTTGCCAGAAGTGTTCCCTGACCGCCGACACCAACAATCATAATTGATTTATTCATTATTTTACTCTCCTTTCTTATTCAATTGCATCGAATTTGCAAAGCTGTGAACAAACATTGCAACCGAGGCACTGTGTAAAGTCAATCTCTGCCTTGCCATCCTTCATACTGATAGCGGGACAACCGATTTTCATACACATTTTACAGGATTTACATTTATCCTTATTAACCTTGAGAGGAGGATTATGTTTAACCGTTTTAAGAAGTGCACAAGGTCTTCTTGAAATAACAACCGCAGGAGCATTAAGCGAAAGAGTTTTACTGATATTATCGTAGCAATCCTTAAGGTCATAGGGGTCAACTACAAATACATTGTTGATACCCACTGCTTCACAGAGCTTTTCAAGGCTGACTGCCGCCGCAGGTTCACCCTTGATATTATAACCCGTTGTGGGGTTCTGCTGATGACCCGTCATACCTGTAATACTGTTATCAAGAATAATTGTAACAGAATTACTGTTGTTGTAAGCGATATCAATAAGTCCCGTAACGCCTGAGTGAATAAACGTTGAGTCACCGATAACCGCAACACTCTTATTTGCTCTTTCGGGGTCTGCAATATTTCTGCCGTGAAGACCTGAAACGCTACCACCCATACAAAGAACCGTATCCATCATACCCAAGGGTTTAGCAACACCGAGGGTATAACAACCGATATCACCGCTGACAGTAACATTTAATCTCTTAAGAGTGTAGAAAAGACCTCTGTGAGGGCAACCCGCACAAAGAACGGGAGGTCTCGGAGGAATCTGAACATCCGCTTTGAGGGATGCACTTTCTTCACCTAAAATTACTTTTTTAATAAGACCCTGTGAATATTCGCCTAAGAGAGTGAATTCGGATTTACCCTTAACCTCAACACCGATTTTACGGCAATGAGTTTCGATATAATCATCCAATTCCTCGAGAACATAAACAGTTTCACATTCGTTGCAGAAATCCTTAATGAGCTTTTCGGGAAGCGGATATACGCAACCTAATTTAAGGTAACTTGCGTTTTCGCCCAAAGCCTCTTTTGCGTATTCGTAGCAAATACCCGATGTAATAACACCGATTTTTTTACTGTTATATTCAACTGTGTTAAGACCCTTTTCAACCGCCTCAGTTTCGCAGTACTCGATTTGGTCGAGAATACGTTTTTCAACAACTACGTGCTTAACCTTGGCATTTGCGGGAACCATAACGTATTTTTGAGGGTTCTTTTCGTATGCCTTAAGACCGTTATCAACTCTCTCGCCTACTTCCGCAAGGCTTCTTGAGTGAGAAACGCGGGTTGTAAGTCTTAAAAGAACCGGAGTATCAAAACGCTCGGAAAGTTCGAAGGCTAATTTTGAGAATTTAAGACATTCGTCAGAATCCGAAGGCTCAAGCATCATAATTTTTGATGCCTTGGCGTAATGACGGCTATCCTGCTCATTCTGTGATGAATGCATACCCGGGTCGTCCGCAACAACTATTACCATACCTGCGTTAACACCCGTATAGGATGAAGTGAAAAGAGGGTCTGCCGCAACATTAAGACCAACGTGCTTCATTGCACAGAATGAACGTGCACCTGCAACTGCAGCACCAAAGGCAACCTCACAGGCAACCTTTTCGTTAGGTGCCCATTCGCTTGTAATTTCATCATATTTCGCAATACATTCGGTAACCTCAGTACTGGGTGTACCGGGATAACTTGAAGCCACACGGCAACCCGCTTCGTAAAGACCACGGGCAACGGCTTCGTTACCTAATAAAAGTTTTTTCATTTATATGTACCTCGTAAAATGTTATTTTTTTATCTCATTCTGTGAAGCAACAAGGCTTTCGCCACAGTAAATCTGACGGAGCTTGGGTTTCTCGATTTTACCCGTAGGGTTACGGGGAACATCCGCAAAAATAATCTTTCTCGGACGCTTATAACGGGGTAAATCGTAGCAGAAGTCGTTGATGTCATCCTCTGTAAGGGTTACACCCTCTTTAGCCTCAATAATTGCCGCGGCAATTTCACCAAGACGTGCATCGGGAAGACCGATAACCGCAACGTCCTTTATATCATCGTGTTTACGAAGGAAGTCCTCAATCTGAACGGGATAAAGGTTTTCACCGCCTGAAATAATAACGTCCTTTTTACGGTCAACAAGGAAAATGAAACCGTCCTCATCCTCCTGAGCCATATCACCCGTAAAGAGCCAACCGTCACCTAAAACATCTTCAGTTGCCTTTTCGTCTTTATAGTAACAGAGCATTACGCCGGGACCTTTAACTGCAAGTTCGCCAACCTCACCGCGAGGAACGGTATTCCTGTTTTCGTCAACAATTTTAACTTCCCAGCCGTAACCTGCTTTACCGATTGCACCAACCTTGTGAACATTCTCAACACCAAGATGCACACAACCGGGGCCGATGGACTCACTGAGACCGTAGTTTGTGTCATACTGATGATGGGGGAAAACACCGAGCCATCTTTTAATAAGACTTGGGGGAACGGGTTGAGCACCGATATGCATCAATCGCCACTGTGAAAGCTCGTATTCATTTATATCAATTTCTCCGCGGTCAATGGCGTCAAGAATATCCTGAGCCCACGGAACAAGAAGCCACACGATTGTACAATGCTCACGGCTTACGGATTCAATAATCCACTTAGGCTTTGTACCCTTAAGAATTACCGCCTTACTACCCGCAACGAGAGAGCCGAACCAATGCATTTTTGCACCCGTGTGATAAAGGGGCGGTATACAAAGGAATACGTCATCCCTACCCTGTGAATGGTGGGCTTGTTCGGTTTTAGCCGCGTGAACAAGGCTTCTGTGAGCGTGTAAAATAGCCTTGGGGAAGCCCGTAGTACCCGATGAGAAGTAAACTGCCGCCTCGTCATCGTCAGTAAGTACAATTCCGGGGTCACGGGATGAACAATATGTAACGAGTCTGTCGTAGCTTTCTGCGAATGTAGGACAATCCTCACCCACATAGAAAGTATATTTAACGTCGGGAATTCTGTGGCAGATTTCCTCAACACGTCCTGTAAACTCGGGACCGAAAACCAACACATCACTGTCGGAAAGTTTAAGACAATATTTAATTTCATCCGCAGTGTAGCGGTAGTTAAGAGGTACTGCAAGAGCACCCGTCTTAAGAATACCGAAATATACGGGAAGCCACTCAATGCTATTCATAAGAAGAATGGCAACTCTGTCACCTTTTTTGATTCCTCTTGAAAGAAGAAGGTTTGCAAAACGATTAGCACGTTTGTCAAACTCACCCCAGGTAATCTGACTTCTACCTGCGTTTAACGGGTCGGGTTGCATAAGCTCATACTCTCGCCAGGTCTTACGGCTCTGCTCCTGAACTTCGGGGTTAATCTCAACAAGGGCAACCTCATCCTTGTAATTTTTTGCGTTATTAACAAGATAATCTGTAATAGGCAAAACTTTCATTCCTTTACAATAAAAATATTTGGTTATTATATCATAATTGGTTGATAAATGTCAATTTTAATTACGCATTACGCATTACGAATTACGCATTAAACAAGCGTTTCAAGATAAAAACAAATAAAATCAAACTACGTTTTTCTATCTGACTGATGAATAACCGTAAGAGAACTGCCCACAACTATTATTTAGTGAAGTTTTTTGTTACACAAAAAGTGATGTTGTGCTAAAGCACAGTGAAGTTTTTATCTGTCTATAAAAGTGATGTTAAGTTTGCCTCAAAATCACTTGCGAAGCCTCGCCTCCCTGCTTCAGGAGGGAGGGGGACCGTCGTCAGACGGTGGAGGGTCCTAAGCACTGCTCTGCAACTTCACTACGAAGTAACATCACTTGCCGTCAGGCAAACTTAGTTTTTTAACATACCCCACAACATCAAACTCCTCCGTGGGGCTGTTGTTTTTAAGATACAATGGGTGGTGGGGGTGACCTTTTACGGATTTTTTACCCACTGAAAACCACTGTGCGTCGTATTCATTACCGATTTCAATCATATCCTTTACACAGGGAATAAGATACGGTCTTTTCTCAATAATTGTACCCCAAGCCGCCCATATTGCGGGTTTTCTGCCTTTTTCGTAGGATGACATTATGTAACGGAATGCGTTCATATTTTCGCGGTGCAAATACTCGTTAAATGACCCGTCCATATCCTTGGGGTTAGTTGCCCTTTGGGCGTAGACGTTGAACATAATAAAACTGTCATAACCGTTAAATTTAGCGGTTCTTTCAACGGATTTAAGCGTATTATCAAGGTCATCGGGTTTCGCCGTAGAGGGGTTTATACCGATACAAACAAGGGGGTTAACTCCCCTTGTACCCAAAATATAACGATACTCCGTATAGGCATTGGGAACATAAAGCCATTTTTCGCGGTTGTATTCAAAAGAGCCGTCCGCCTCACTCCTGAGAGCATCCTCAAAGCTCAATATTTCCATTTCATTAGTTTCACAAAGAGGTATATGCATTTTCATCACCCTTAATAATCAATGTACTGATTATACAATAATTACATTATATTTTTCAATATGTAAGTGGTCTTTGCTTGACTTTTTTCACTGATTTTATATAATTATAATGTATAAGATTGTGCAGTTTTTTACTGCAAAAAGGAGATTTTTTTATGTATCATTCAATGAAAATTGCAGGACTCGACAGGAAACTCCCTCTTTGTCGCTTAAATGATGATTTAAAAATTGCGGCTTTTGTAATTTTCGGTGACGCAGAGCTTACAGTTGCCTGTGCCGACGAACTTCTTAAAAAAGCGCCTGAATTTGATTACATAATCACCGCCGAAGCTAAGGGTATTCCCCTTGCTCACGAAATGTCACGTCAGAGCGGTAAAAAATACTTTGTTGCAAGAAAGAAACCGAAACTTTATATGACGGGTGTTTTTGACGTTATTGTAAACTCAATCACAACCGAGGGTGAGCAACACCTTTACCTTGATACCGCCGAAGCGGAGCAGATGAAGGGTAAAAAGGTCCTCATTGTTGACGATGTTATTTCTCTCGGCGAATCCCTTAAAGCGGTGCAGACCCTTGTAAACAAAGCCGAAGGCGAAATTGTTGCTAATATGACAATTCTTGCAGAGGGTGACGCGGCAGACCGCGACGATATAATTTATCTTGAGCGTTTACCCCTCTTTGACAAGGAAGGAAATGTTTTATAATGGCAGGTATACTTTACGTTGTCGGTACTCCCATCGGCAATTTAGGTGACTTTTCGCCCCGTGCCGTTGAAGTGCTGTCAAACTGTGATTTCATAGCCGCCGAGGACACCCGCGTAACCATTAAGCTCCTTAACCATTTCGGTATAAAAAAGCCCATGGTAAGCTACTACGAGCATAACCGTATGGAGCGTGGCGGTGTTATTATCGAAAGGCTTTTAAAGGGTGAAAGCTGTGCGCTTGTTTCCGATGCAGGTATGCCGATTATTTCCGACCCCGGCGAAGATTTAACCCTTCGTTGTCACGAAAATAATATTAAAGTGTGTGCAGTGCCCGGTCCTTGTGCCTTTGTTACGGCTCTCGCAATTTCGGGTATGCCCTCGGGCAGATTTACCTTTGAAGGCTTCCTTACAATGACAAAGCAAAACAGACGTAAGCACCTTCTTGAGCTTGTTGACGAAAAACGCACAATGATTTTTTACGAAGCACCCCATAAACTCCCCTCAACTCTTCAGGATATGGCGGAGTATTTCGGTGACCGTAAAATAGCTTTGGTAAAAGAGCTTACTAAAATTTACGAGAATGTTGAACGCACCACCCTTTTTGAAGCTCGTGATAAACACAAAGAAGTAAGCCCCAAGGGCGAATATGTACTCATAGTTGAGGGTAAGCCCGAAACAGAGGAAGTTGAAATTACCCTTGACGATGCAAAGTTGATGGCTCAGGAGCTTTTGAAAAACGGACTTTCCAAAAACGAAGCCGCCAAAGAAATTGCAAAGAAAACAGGACTTAAAAAGAGCGATATCTACAAAAGTTTACAGGAGTGATACTCATGCTTTTCGGTGTTCAATGGTATTTATGGCTTATACTTGCAGTTGCAATAGTTTTAGCTGTTTTCGCCTGGACTAAGGCACTTAAATCCTCGCGGGAAAGACGCGAAAGATTAAAACGCGAAGGTGCAATCTGGAAACGGGATTACGATTTAAGGCAGAATTTCTCTGTGTTAACCGAAGAAAAATTAAAGGAAACCGCCGACACCGAGCTTTTACACGGTGTGGCAATGAATATACAGGTATTCCTCGAAAATGCCACAAATATGAACGAGGCTTTTGAAAACTTACCCGATGAAAAGAAATATATTTACACCCTCGAATATTTTGACGAGGATGCCAAAAACTCTTTATCATCATTTTTTAAAAACAACGGTGCTCCCCTTGTACCAATGCTCCCCAATGCATTAAAAGCAGTGGGTGCCGACAAGTATTCAAGTATAGTAGCACCATTGGTAAATATGTACGACCCCGATAGCGAAACTTCGGTGGACTATCCCGCAATTGAAAAAGCCGACGAACTATTCAAAGAAAAATATAATTCCGACGAGCTTTTAAGACTTTGTGCCGGATATATAAAAAACAATAAAGAAATATTTTTGAATTAAAAGGAGAATATATTTATGGCTATCTCATTTCACCTCTCCGCCTTTGCTGACGAAGGTGGCAACGGCATTATGGAGCAGATTGACGCTCTTAAAGCCCACGGTATGACCCATATTGAGCCCCGCGGTCTTGACCACGGTAACATATCACTTTACACCGTAGAACAGGCAAAGGAATTAAAAAAGATTCTTGATGACAACGGTATAGGCGTTTCCGCTATTGGTTCACACTACGGTAAAATAGAAATTACAGACGATTTCGCACCCCATTTTGAGGATTTTAAAAACTGTGTTGAAGTAGCAAATATTCTCGGCACCGAGCGTATAAGAATGTTCAGTTTCTTCTTTACCAAAGGTCAGAGCCTCGAAGAATACCACGACGAGGTTTTTGAAAGACTTGATAAAATGTGCACCTACTCCCTCGAAAACGGTGTTTGGTGTTGCCACGAAAATGAAAAGGACATTTACGGTGATATTGCCCAGCGTTGCCTTGAAATTTATAAAACATTTGACGGTAAAATCAAGGGTATTTTCGACCCCTCAAACTTCATTCAGTGTGGTGAACAGATTTTACCCGCTTACGAGCTTTTAAAGGATTATATTGACTATTTCCACGTTAAAGACTGTTTATATGATGGCGGTAAGGTTCGTCCCGCAGGTCTCGGAGACGGTAATATAGTTGAGCTTCTCACAAGATTTGCAAAGGACAAAGACGGCGACCACTTCCTTACTCTTGAACCCCACCTTAAGGTATTTGACGGACTTAAAGAGTTGGAGGGCGAAGGCGGCACAGCAGACCAATTAAAGGACGACTACACATATCCCACAAACAGAGCCGCTTTTGATGCGGCGGCAGATGCCCTTGATGATTGCCTTAAAAAAGCAAATCTCGACAGCGTAACAATCAGAAGTAAATAAACCCATAATAAAAAAGGAGTTTTTAATATGTTTAAACACGAAAATCTCAAAGGCAGAGTTGCCGTAGTTACAGGTGGCGGCGGAGTTCTTTGCGGTGGTTTCGCAAAGGACCTTGCAAGACAGGGTGTTAAAGTTGCAGTACTTGATTTAAGACTTGACGCTGCTCAGAAGGTAGCGGATGAAATTATCGCAGAAGGCTTTGAAGCAATAGGTGTTGCTTGTAACGTTCTTGAAAAAGAGAGCCTTGAAGCCGCAAGAGTAGAAATCAACGAAAAAATCGGTACTTGCGATATTCTCATTAACGGCGCAGGTGGTAACCACCCCAGCGGTAACACTACAAAAGAAAAATATCAGGCAGGTGACCTTGAAGCAACTGAGGATATTAAAACATTCTTTGACCTTGACCCCAAGGGTATCGAATTTGTATTTAACCTTAACTTCCTCGGTACACTTCTTACAACTCAGGTTTTCGCAAAAGATATGGTTGATAAAGAAAACGCAACTATTATCAACATCTCATCAATGAACTCGTACAAGCCCCTTACCAAAATCCCCGCTTACTCAGCAGCCAAGGCGGCAATTTCAAACTTCACTCAGTTTATGGCAGTTCATTTTTCAGAAGTTGGTCTCAGAGTAAACGCAATCGCTCCCGGTTTCTTTTCAACCAACCAGAACAAAGCCCTTCTTTATAACGAGGACGGTTCATTTACACCCCGTAGCGAGAAAATCATCGGTCACACTCCCCTTGGTCGTTTCGGTGTTCCCGAAGACCTTACAGGTGCTCTTCTCTTCCTCAGTGATGAGACATACTCCAAATTCGTAACAGGTGTTATAATCCCCGTAGACGGCGGTTTCTCCGCATATTCAGGTGTTTGATTTTATAAAACCTCAAAACTTTAATTAAACAAAAGCAACGGCTCGTGAGTTTTTCACTCACGAGCCTTTTGTTTTATTCAATTATTTTTGAAACTCAATTTTTGCTCCGCAAGTACCGCAGAACGCAAAGCCCTGATTGTATTCCTTCGTTCCGATAACTATTTTCGTATCACAATACGGACATTGGAATTCGTACTGTTGCTCAGGTGTTGCTTGTTCAACCCGTTTTTCATCTTCCGCTTGCGCAATTTCCTTTTCGGGTTCAACCTCATCAATATTATCCCCAACTTCAGGTGTACTTACCACAAGCTCTTTGTACCCGTATGCCAAATCACGAAGCGTCTTGGTATTTTCATCAAACGAAGCTTGTTTACCGAAAGCCGCACACTTTAACGCAAAGCAAAAATCGGCAATTTTCTCATTGCCTATATTAAGATAATTGTTACACGCGGCAATTTTCATTCTGGCAAGATTTATATTATTGTTGGCATTTTCAATTCTTTTATTATAATCCTGCAAGCCATTCTCATAAGTTTTTTTGTTATTCCCCTGACAGGAATGGCATTCATCAAGATATTTTTCGTAATGGTTAATCTGGTTTTTAAAACTCGTAAAGCTTCCCTTGGGAGCAATGAAAAGGTTAATAAAAGAAAGCAGACCTATAATTATCGATGTTATCAAAACCGGACTATCATCGTCACCAATCATTAAAGCGATGATAAACAGCAAAATTGATAACAGGAACATTACTACAAAAGCACTTACAAAAATCATTTTCCGTAACAATTTGGATTTGTTGGTCCTTAACCCCTTATCTGCTCGCACGAGATTATCGTTATCGATTTTCTCCTGTGTTTTATACTGTTGCTCAAAAACCTTCAAGGAATTACTCAGGGTGCTTATGGCATTCTGATTATCTGCAATAGTTTCCCTGTGCTTTGCAACAATTTTTATAACATTATCCGTTTCAACACTTACTTCAGTTTCAGAAACTTTCTTAAGATACGCTATATACTCTTTTTCGGTTTCGGCAATTTCCTCGGGGGTTGCTAACTGACAAACGTATCTGTACCATACGTTGATTTTATCCACATCGCACTGTGTCTCAGTAAATCCTTTGGTTTTACACTTAATAAGACCCCACCAACCACGATAGTCATCGGGATAGTCATTAACAAGTGTGGAATAAACACTTTCTGCAGTATCAAAATTCTGTAAACGCAGGTGGGTTTCACCGTTTTTAATAA
Source organism: Oscillospiraceae bacterium (assembly GCA_015066345.1). Taxonomy (GTDB): domain Bacteria; phylum Bacillota; class Clostridia; order Oscillospirales; family Acutalibacteraceae; genus DTU089. The sequence goes on along the minus strand of SVOQ01000013.1, from coordinate 10,364 downwards.
GTCGCTGATGTATATCAACTCCGCCACCGTTAACCGGCTTTCCCTCACTATTATCGGTCTTATTCCTCAAGCATCTTTCAATACCATCCGTAAGGTCCTGCATAAAGCCGATTTTTGACATATCCTGGGACTGGAAATTAGAGAGTTCGTTAGGTAATTCGTACGGTGAAATACCCTTAAAAGCGGGAATTATAGTCTTTTCCACTTTACTGTCCCTTGCCATTTTTATAAAACGGCTCCATTCGTTACGAACCCACACCGCATTGAAATGAGCGGGATTTGTACCGAGAACAATCATAACCCTTGCACTGTTGAGCGCAGCGTAAATTATAGGTTCATACTCTGAACCGAGTTTACTTTCGAGAGTTTTACGGGCAAAGAACACTTTGTACCCGCGTTTTACAAGTTCATAATAAAGGTCCTGAGCAATAATACTGTCCTCTGTTCTGCCACCAACCTCGTTGCTTTCTTTGTAACAGATGAAAATGTCATACGGAGGCTCTTTACGTGATATTTCAAGAATTTTACTCTGTATTTTATTAATCTGTTTTGCTTGTTCCTCAATAACAGAAACGGATTGAGCATCGTAATAATCAATAGCCGCAAGGTAATCAGGGTCGGATAAAATAGACTCCGCCTGTGTTCTGTGACAGGTAGGAAGATGTTCCCCCGTTACAGGGTCGGCAACGTATTCTATACCATATTTACTTAAAACGAGTCCCCAATGAGCCTCTGCATCCGTATTATCTTCCTTTAAAATATCTTCATAAATAAGTGCTGCTTTGTCAAATTCATTATTCTGTCTTAAAAATACGGCACGATTATACAAATTACCTTTATGGTCAAGGTTTTTGGGAATTGTAATTGTTGAATCGCAATACTGACAAACGCCTATGGACATATCAGTAGATAAATCCAACTCACCACCGCATATATTACACTTTAAAACTGCCATATATAGTCCCCCAAGTAACATAGCAAGCCTAAGCTCACTTTAATTTCATCCACTATTTTAAGATACCATTTAACAGTATCAAAGTCAAGTAATCTTCCACTCATCTTCGACATAAAATGACAAAAAACGAGCCCTGCCCGAATCTTGGACAAGGCTCAGTAAACATAAGGTTTATATGTTATTATACAGTTTCTTCTTCAGCTTTTTTTGCTTCTTCCTGTTCTTTGAGTTTCATTGCAGCAAGTTCTTCTGCAATAGCATTTTTCTCGATAATTTCCTGCTGAATTTTCTTCTGCTTTTTGTTATAAACGAGGTACCATACAATACCGATTATTGCGAATACACCAACGATAACACCGATAATTACGCCGTAGTTATCTTCAACCCTGATATCAACTGCATCGTAGTTGAAGTAGTAGCAACCATCGAAAGCGTTATCCGCGTAAACAGTAAGGTTGTTTATAACCTTGAAGTAACGGAGATTATCGCAGGATGCGAAAGCATTATCGCCGATATTTCTTGCACTGTCGGGCATTTCGATACTCTTGATTGAGTCGCAATCAAAGAATGCTTCGTTGCCGATACTGTCAAAGCCCTCAGCGAAAGTGATAGCGGTAAGAGCATCACAGTTATAGAATGCCTTATCAGCAATTTTGGTGATTTCTGCAGGAACTGCGTAAGCACCTTTTTTACCTGCGGGGTAAATAGCGATTGTATCAAATTTACCTTCTTCGTTAGCTGAAAGTACTACGCCGTCCTTAGTTGAAGAGTAAACTTTATTAGCTTTATCAACAAGGATTTTTTCAAGAGCGGTACAACCTTCGAATGCTAAAACTTCGCAAACTGCAACACTTGCGGGAAGTGTAATTGTTTTAAGAGCGGTACAACCCTCAAATACGTACTGTTCAATTTCTTCAACTGCACCGAGGCTTACCTTTGCAAGAGCAGTACAACCTGCGAATGTATCAGAAGAAAGAACTTTGAGTTTTGCGGGAATCTCGATTTCTGCAAGAGCAGTACAACCTGAGAATGAACCCGCACCCATCTTTTCGAGATTTGCAGATAATTTAACCGACTTAAGAGCGGCATTATTCTTAAATGCACCTGAAGCGATAGAAACAACGCTATCGGGAATTACAACTGATGTAATACCTGTGCCCTCAAATGCGTTTTTACCGATTTCAACAAGTGTTGAGGGAAGAGTAACGTTTTTAACTGCGGGGTTTTTAACTGCACCGTCTGCAACAGTTTTAATGCCTTCGGCTACTACAACATCAGCGATTTCGCCCTTTACTTTGTAAAGAACGCTACCTGCGTATACAACACCGAGAGCATTTTTATACCATTCAGTAACATCGAGAGCATTTGCCTCAACATTTACGAGTGTTGCGGGGAAAGCAATTGCAATAGCTTTGGGAGCAAGGTCAAATGCGTTAGCAGTAATAACCTTTGTACCATCGGCAACGGTAATAGTTGTATTTTTAGCAGTACCTGCAATTACAAGTACAGTACCGTCTGCAGAGTAAACTGCGGAACCAACGGTTTTATATGCTTTGTTTTCTGCATCAACTGTAATAGTTGCAAGAGATGTGCAACCTGAGAAAGATGCGGCACTGAAATTAACCACTGATGCGGGAACAGCAATCTTCTTAAGTGCTACGCAATCCTTGAATGCGTCTTTACCGATTTTAGCAACATTGTTGCCGAGAGTAACGTCAGCAAGGTTCTTGTTACCTGCGAAAGCTTCGGAAGCAATCTGAGCTACACCGTCGCCTGTTTTTACACTCTTAAGACCGGCGTTCTTAAATGCACCTGTTGCAATTGTCTGTAATGTTGCGGGTAACTGAACACTTGTAAGAGCGGAGCAACCTTCAAATGCAGATGCACAGATATATGTAAGACCTTCGTTAAATACAATTTTTGAAAGTTTGGTTGCGTTTTTAAATGTGTTGTTATTGATTTTAGTTACATTAGCAGGAACTTCAAATGAAGTAATTGCTGAATTCTCAAATGCAGAAACACCAATCCAGTCAAGAGAAGCATCTTTACTGAGTGTAACCTTTGAAATAGCAGAGTTCATAAATGCTCTGTCAGCAATGGAGCTTACGCCCTGAGGAATTTCAAAATCACCTTTTTTAGCTGCAGGAAAAATGATAATTGAAGTACCCTTTTTGTTATAAAGAACGCCGTCTGCTGCAGAGAATTCTTTGTTATTGTCAACAACTTCGATACTTTCGAGAGTTTTAACCCCTGAGAATGCGTCTGCGGTAATTGAGTTAACGTTTTTATAAAGTTTAATTGTTTTAATCTTTGTGTTAGCGAAAGCATAGTCGCCGATTTCAGAAAGAGTTTCTGATGTACCTACTTCTTCAAGTGATGTACAATCCGCAAAGCTTTCGTAACCGATAGTTGCAAGTGTTGCCTCTGAGAAATCAATTGATTTAAGAGATTTACAACCTTTGAACGCACCTGCGTTTACGATACCCATAGCATCGTCAATTTCAACCTTTTTGAGGTTTACGCAGTTCTGGAAAGCGTAAAGACCGATTTCTTCAACGTCGGGACCGAAAGTAATTGACACAAGGTCTGTGTTACCGAGGAAAGCGTAGTCTTCGATAATGGAAACGCCCTTGGGGATTTCAATATTCTTAAGGTTACCTTTGTACGAGTATAAAACTCTACCGAAGCTGAGAACGCCGTCTTCTTTAGCATTTTCCCAAGCGGTATCAACAAAAGCATCTTTAGCAACATTCTTGATATTCTTGTGAACGTCGATTTCTGCAAGAGATGTACAACCCGCAAAGCATCTTGCAGGAATATCTGTTACAGCATCGGCAATTTTGTAAGATTCTAAAGATGTACAACCTTCGAATGCAGATGCACCGATTGAAGAAAGAGATTTATCTTTCTTGATTTCTTTAAGAGAGGTACAACCCATAAAAGCACCTTCGCCTAATTTAACAACATCATTGGCAAGGGTGATTTTTTCTACAACTTTATTATCTTTAAATGCGTTCGTGCCAATAGCAACAACAGTAAGACTGTCGATAGTGGCAGGAACTTTAACCTCTTTAGCCGGATTTTTCTCATCGTAACCAACAATCTGTAACGAAGAGGGGTCATTGGCGGTCCGGAGATAATAAAGACCTGAGTCCTCATCAAACTTTCTGTTTGTGTCGATTTCACTTTGTGAGAAAGTGAGTTCTTCGCCTTCTTCGGCAAAAACCGAAATAGGTGCTGCAGCTATAAATACGAATACAAGAACAAACGCAAGTATAGCGCAGAGGGGCTTTTTACATGCTGTCATAAAACACGCATCCCTTCAAAAATGTACTTTTTACCGTAAAAAAGATAAGTGTAAATCCACTTTACAGATAGAATTATTATAATATAAACACCCTGAGTTGTCAAGCAATCTGCTCGTCAACAAGGGTGTTTTCAATCGTTAAAACCTAACAAAAATTAATCCGTTTTTATGGTTATTATGCCATCCGTAGTATAAAATTTTTATATTTCAACTGCTCTTACGGTGTTTTCAAGGAGCATTGTTATAGTCATGGGTCCTACACCGCCGGGTACGGGAGTTATGAAAGACGCCTTCTTCTCAACCTCTTCGTAGCAAACATCACCGCAAAGCTTACCTTCTTCGTTTCTGTTCATACCGACATCGATTACAACCGCACCATCTTTAACCATATCGGCAGTTACAAAATATGCTTTACCCACTGCCGCAACAAGAATATCCGCACTCAGGGTTTCTTCTTTAAGATTTTTGGTTCTTGAGTGGCATATTTCAACTGTGCCGTTTTCTTTAAGAAGAAGCATAGCCATGGGTTTACCGACAATATTACTTCTTCCGATAACAACGCATTTTTTACCCCTTACATCTATATTATAGAATTTAAGCATTTCCATAATTCCCGCGGGAGTACAGGGCAAAAATGTATAGTCGCCAATCATAATATGTCCTACGTTAAAGGGGTGGAAAGCGTCCACATCCTTTGAAGGGTCAATTGCATTAATAACCGCTTGTTCATCAATATGTGACGGTAAGGGTAACTGACACAAAATACCGTTTACTTTTTCATCATTATTAAGTCGGGCTATTAAATCGAGGAGTTCAGCCTGAGTTGTTTCTTCGGGAAGTGCGTATTCAAATGAGTTTATACCCACTTCTGCACAAGCCTTCTTTTTATTATTAACGTATACTCTTGAAGCACTGTTATTTCCCACAATAATTACCGCAAGACCAACCTGCTTCCCCTGTTCATTGAGTTTTGCTACGCGTTCTTTTATTTCCTCGCGTTTTGCCGCAGAAACTACTTTACCGCTTATAATTTCAGCCATTGTCCGCACCTTCTTTATTCTGTTTCTTCAAAGCCTCTTTTTCGGCTCTTTTTTCTTTGAGCATTTTAGCCGAGCCCTCGGGGAAGAAATCAACCCCCTCAATGGGTTTCGGATTCTTTTTTACTCTTATGAGATTTACTATAAGTAAAATAAGGCAAACTACCGCAATAATCAACGAAAGCACCTGAGAAACTCTCAGATCGGTGTTTCCTATATAAAGACTATCCGTACGAAGACCCTCAACAATTGTTCTTTCCGTGCCGTACCATATGCCGTAGCATAAAAACAACTGTCCGCTGAATTTCCTGAACTTCTTTAAAATAATATACAGAACAAGGAAACCCACCATACACGATGCAAATTCATAGAAAAAGGTAGGATGTACAAAGAGATTGTTTTCTTCAATATGTGCCGCTATGTCCGTAACACCCTCAAGACCGAATTTATCGGGATTACGGGTGATATATTTTACAATCTTGTCACTCATCATACCGTAATTGCCACCGGTAAATGTACCGAAAGCCTCCTGGTTGGCGTAGTTCCCCCATCTGCCTATACCCTGACCTATGAGAAGGCTCATACCAACAAGGTCAAGAAGATTAAGGAAATTAAGTTTCAGCACTTTACAGGTTATAAACCCTGCAATAATACCGCCTATAATACCGCCGTAAATAGCAAGTCCGCCATGCCATATTGCAAAAATCTCGCCTAAATGCTCACTGTAATAATCCCACTCGAAAATAACATAATATGCTCTGGCACCTATTATACCGCCCAGTGAACCGTAAATGAGTACATCCACCATTTTGGACAGATTAATACGCCAGGTATACGCTATACGACCGCCAAAAAGTGCAGCGAGAGTAAAGCCTAACGCTATAATAACACCGTACCATTTAATCTGAACGAATTTTGAGCCTATATAGAACTCGCAAAACACGGATGATACATCAAAAATTTTATTAATGCCGCCGAAGGAAACTTCGGCAACATCAGCAAAAAACTTCAAACCAAACACCCCTTATTTACCGCAAACCACCGAAAGTGCCGCGGTTTCTTCATTAAAGGATTTAACAAGTAAATCATTTACAAAATCCAATTTCAGATTTTTTATAACTTCAAATTCCGAAAAAAGTTCTTCATCAACGAAATGAGAAACTACAAGGGCGTTAGCTACCGTATCCACATCCGAAAATGCTCTGACGGTTTTACCGTACTGTTTTTTACGCACGGTTTCAAACTGTTCTTCGGTAATAAGATTTTTCTTCAATTCTCTTATAGCCTTTTTAATTCTCTCGGAAACTTCACGGGGATTTACCGACTCACCCGAGAAAAGGGGTGCGGCATAATTGTAGCCGTGGAAATACTCCGTAGAGAAAGTATTGTTAACAAGACCGTCATCAAGTAATTCTCTGTACAAAGTTGACATCTGACCCGCTAATATATCGAGAATAACGGACATGGCAACTTCTTCCTGCAATGTTCTTTCGGGAGAAGCGTGACTTTCTTTAAAACCGAAGGCGAAAACAGGAGTTACAACTGGTAAATTTTCTTCAACATAATCTTTGACAATGTGTGAAGGCTCAGGAATAAAGGTTCTTTCAACTGTTACATCCTCGTCAGGTGTAAGAAGTCTGTCGGCAACCTCCAACACTTCCTCAACGGTAGTTTTACCCGCAACCGCAAGAGCCATATTTGAAAGATTATAAAACGTATCGTAACAGGAGAACAGCATTTCGGCAGTTATCTCTGAAATAGACTGTTTTGTACCCGCAATGTCAATCTTAACGGGGTGATTAATATACATAGCATCAAGAAGATTAAAAAGACACTCCCACTCGGGTGAATCCTTGTACATATCAATTTCCTGACCTATAATACCCTGCTCTTTCCGAACGGTTTCCTCGGTAAAATAAGGGTGTCTTACGAAATCCAGCAATATTTCAAAATTCGCCTTAAAATTACCCGTACAAGTAAAGAGGTAACAGGTTCTGTCAAAGCTTGTATATGCGTTGGCGGATGCACCTGTTTTAGCATAACGCTGAAAAGCGTCAAGTTCTTCGCTCTCAAAAAGCTTATGCTCCAAAAAGTGAGCCGTACCCGCGGGAATCTCAGTAAAATTCTCACGGTCGCTTCTTTTGAAACGGGTATCAATAGAGCCGTACTTAGTGCCGAAAACCGCATAAGCGGATGCATAATCCTCTTTGGGATAAACATAAATCTGTAATCCTGATTTATGTTTTATTGAGTAATATCCCTCTTCAAGGATACTGTTTTCAATATATTTAATTACATTTTCACTCATGGGTTTCACCACCCTCTCCGTTACCTTCAAGCATAAATATTGTATCAAGTGTAACATCACTTGCGGCTTTGATTATTTCTTCGCGAGTAACATTCTTGAATTCTTCAATAAACTCCTCGGGATATCGGTAATCACCCGACACACATTGGGACATAAACCAGGAATCAAGAGCCTCGGGACTGTCGGAAACACTTTTAAAGCTATCCTCAAGGGCTTTCACGGATGACTCAACTTCATCATCGGTAAACTTGCCGTTTTTAATATCCTCAAGTTGTTGAAGTATAGCATCTTTTGCCTTTTCTTCATTATAAGTTTCGATACCGCTCTGAACGAACATAATACCCTTTTGTCTTATCATTCTTGCGGAACAATAGTAGCAAAGGCTCATTTTTTCACGTACAACCGTAAAGAGCTTTGAATGGGGACTACCGCCAAAAAGGTCAACCATAATACGACGTGCGGCATAATTATCGTCCGCATCCGTCATACCGAGACGGAATCCCATAACGAGTTTACCCTGTTTTACGGGCTCACTCTCTTTTTCGTATGTTACATCCTCCGCCTTTTCAACAAAAACGGTTTCACTTAACACTAAATCCCTGTCAACTGAACCCATATATTTACTGAGCATATTTTTCACTGCAGTATAATCAGTCTTACCGCTTACGCACACACAGATTTTTGCACTTCTGAGAATTTCTTTGTATGCTTCAAAAAGGCCCTCGGGCGTAATACCCTCAATAACATCCTTGGAACCAAGACGGTTAATACCGTAAGCCTCATCACTGAACATAATTTCTTCGCAACGGTTTTTAGCGTAAACCCTCTTGTCGCCCGTTTCCGCATCAAGTCTTTCGCACAAAAGTCGTTTTTCACTTTCCACATCCTTTGATGTGAAAACTCCATTCTCCGTAAGCGGATTGAAAACGAGTTCAAATAACAACTCACTGCATCCGGCAGTAATACTCTCACCGTCGAAAGCAAAACGGTCATCAATGCAGGATACGCCCAATTTCAAAACCTGATTCTCGCCCACTTTTGATATATCCGCTACAAGCTCCGCACCGTAGAGGAGAGCGAGTTTCCTTTCAATAGCCGTAACATCGGGATATTTCTGAGATGAACGGGTTAAAACACCCGGAACAAGAGCATAATAAGCCGCCTTATTATCCAGAGGAAGTACAAAGCTTATAGTAACACAAGCTGATTTAAAACCCTCGGCAGTTATATTGCAAAGCTCAACGCCTTCAGAATGAATTTCATTTGTGAAGCTGTATTTCATTTTACCACATCCGATATTTCTGTTATTGTTGTCAATAAACAATATATTACCATATCGCGCCAAAGGTTTCCATAGTTTTTTATTAAATTTCATAAATCATTTCACCCGTAATATTTTCTGCAGTATATGTGAATTTAACCACAAACTTACCAATACCCGTAAAAACGAAAATACGACCTAAAGAAAACAAATTCGGGAACAAGGGGTTATTCCTTGTTCCCGAACCTGCTTTTTAAATTTTAAAAACGATAAAAAATGATTTCACAAGAAACTACGGTTCTGTGATTGGGTTGTTTTCCAACGAAAAAACGCCCCGGATTTTAAAGTTTAAGACGACAAAACCTTGATTTATCAGGGTTTACGGCTCAATCATAGAACCGTCCCCTGATTGTGTCTTTTCCAACGAAAAAACACCCCGGATTTTAAATTTTAAGACGACAAAACCTTGATTTATCAGGGTTTACGGCTCAATCATAGAACCGTCCCCTGATTGTGTTTTCGTACTCGATTATGTTTGTTTCATCTTCATAAGATGTCAAGGTTCTGCCTTCCCACGTAAGGGTTTCACCAAGACAATTCATCGGGTTGCCCCAAAGGGCGAAATGCAAACAAATCACCCTTTGAGGTTTGGTTACTAAGTGTTTTGTAAAAGTTCTATAGCAGACAACTCAGGTGGTTTCAACCCCCAAAAAACTGATGTTGACGCACAAACAGAATATTGACAAATATATGCTTCTTCACCATTTTGAATACAAAACTCACCATAATACAATCCATAAAGAGGTACAACATCATCTTCGTCAACATATGCCTCTAACGGAGTTGAAATCCAGTGATAATTGCCGTATTCTCCCGTTTCAATCATTTTGTAATACCTTCCATTCAAAACATCAGAATGATTTTCAAAATAACATGGCGAACACGAGTAAAATGTCTCTTTATCCATCTCTTTACCGCTGAATTTTGAAACTCTTATTTCGTATGTATCTGTAGAAGTATAGTATTCTCCTATCGGTTCCTTTGTCGGATAAATGGATTCTCCTTCAGATTCAGAGTATCCTTCAGGCATAGTGTAATCTAATTGATTTAACACTTCGACTATTTCTTCTATATTATCTTTAGAAATGTTTAAATCATTGTTCCAAAACCTTGTATATTGAGAAACAAAGACTACTGCGATTAAACTAAAAATCGTAAAAACTACAAATATAATGGGTAGCACTATTTTTAATATGTTCTTTTGCATATAGGCCTCCTTAATCCAAATCAACATATTTCTTTGCTTTCTTATAACTATTAGGGAACAAAAACCATAAATTTTCATCCGGTGTAATGTTTTTGATTGCAAAACTATTTTTCTTCATAAATGTTTCCAAAACATCTTTTGTTTCATTTTTCACAACACCAAAAACTACGTCCTTGTGTGCTTTTGCATCATCTGCCTTTTTCTTAGGATTTTTTAAATCATAAACCTT
>SVOQ01000039.1 GCA_015066345.1 Oscillospiraceae bacterium | reverse complement strand
TTTTTTGTTGCAGTTGGCAGACCGCAACTCCATTATATCACGAAGGAGTTTTCTTTTTAGGATTGTTTCAGCTATATAATTTAACTGAACCACGCGTCTAACGCGTGGTTTTACTATACAAAAAAAGAGAGTGGCAAAAGCCACTCTCTGAGAAAGGTTTAATTATTCGATGATTTCTGTAACAGCACCTGAACCAACTGTTCTACCACCTTCACGGATAGCAAAACGAAGACCCTTTTCGATAGCGATGGGTGTGATGAGTTCAACTGTCATTTCAACGTTGTCACCGGGCATACACATTTCTGTGCCTTCGGGAAGGAAGATAGTACCTGTAACGTCAGTTGTTCTGAAGAAGAACTGAGGTCTGTAGTTGTTGAAGAAAGGTGTATGACGGCCGCCTTCATCTTTAGAAAGAACGTAAACCTGACCTTTGAATTTTGTGTGGGGTTTGATTGAACCGGGTTTGCAAAGAACCTGACCACGTTCAATACCTTTTCTGTCAACACCACGAAGGAGAGCACCGATGTTGTCACCAGCTTCTGCATAGTCGAGGAGCTTGTGGAACATTTCAACACCTGTACAAACAGTTGAAGTGCTTTCTTCTTTAAGACCAACGATTTCAAGAGTGTCACCAACTCTGAGCTGACCTCTTTCAACTCTACCGGTTGCAACAGTACCACGACCAGTGATTGTGAATACGTCTTCAACGGGCATAAGGAAGGGAAGGTCTGCCATACGGTCGGGAGTGGGGATGTAGCTGTCAACAGCTTCCATAAGTTCTACGATGGGAGCATAAACGGGATCATTGATATCATTTGAATCAGAATCAAGAGCCTGGAATGCAGAACCTTTGATGATGGGTGTATCATCGCCGGGGAATTCGTAAGAATCAAGAGTTTCACGAACTTCCATTTCAACGAGCTCAAGGAGTTCGGGGTCGTCTACGAGGTCGCATTTGTTAAGGAATACAACGATGTAGGGAACGCCAACCTGACGAGCAAGAAGAAGGTGTTCTTTAGTCTGAGCCATGGGACCATCAGTAGCAGCGATAACGAGGATAGCACCGTCCATCTGAGCAGCACCAGTGATCATGTTTTTGATGTAGTCGGCGTGGCCGGGGCAGTCAACGTGAGCATAGTGACGATTGTCTGTTTCGTACTCAACGTGAGCTGTGTTGATTGTGATACCACGTTCTCTTTCTTCGGGAGCCTTATCGATGTTTGCGTAGTCTTCGAACTGTGCATAACCTCTGAGAGAAAGAGTCTTTGTGATAGCAGCTGTAAGAGTAGTTTTACCATGGTCAACGTGGCCGATAGTACCAATGTTAACATGGGGCTTAGTTCTTTCGAATTTCTGTTTAGCCATTTGGAATTTCCTCCTTAAATTTTATAGCATAATTGCACGATATAATCTTATCAAATATATCGCAATAATTCAATAGTTTTTTGAAAAATCTTAAATAACAACCCTGAGGTTTAATTATTTAGCTCTTTCATCCATAATTTTCTCAGCAATGTTTCTGGGAACTGCCTGATAGTGGCTGGGTTCCATTACGTACTGACCACGGCCCTGTGTTTTGGAACGAAGGTCTGTTGCGTAACCGAACATTTCTGAAAGGGGTACGTGTGCAACGATTTCTGCTGCACCGTTTCTGTCCTCCTGACCCTGGGGAAGACCACGACGAGAAGTAAGGTCGCCGAGAACATCACCGATGTAATCAGTGGGAACAACAACTGTAACTTTCATAATGGGCTCCATAAGAACGGGAGCAGCCTTCTTCATAGCCTCTTTGAATGCCATTGAACCTGCAGTCTTGAAGGCCATTTCTGAAGAGTCAACTTCGTGGTATGAACCATCATAAAGAGTAACTTTAACGTCAACAACGGTGTAACCTGCAAGAACACCGGACTGCATTGAGCCCTTGATACCTGCTTCAGCAGGACCAATGAATTCCTTGGGAATAGCACCGCCGACGATAGCGTTAACGAATTCGTAGCCTTTGCCTTCGTTGGGCTCGATACGAATCTTAACGTGACCGTACTGACCGTGACCACCGGACTGACGAGCAAACTTAGTATCAGCAGAAGCTTCTGCAGTAATAGTTTCTCTGTAAGCAACCTGGGGTTTACCTACGTTAGCTTCAACTCTGAATTCACGAAGAAGTCTGTCAACGATGATTTCAAGGTGAAGCTCACCCATACCGGCGATGATTGTCTGGCCTGTTTCTTCATCTGTGTAGCATTTGAATGTGGGGTCTTCTTCTGCAAGCTTTGCAAGAGCGATACCCATTTTTTCCTGACCTGCTTTGGTCTTGGGTTCAATAGCAACACGAATAACGGGCTCGGGGAACTCCATAGATTCGAGAATAACGGGGTGGTTCTTATCGCAAAGAGTATCACCTGTTGTTGTTCTCTTGATACCAACAGCGGCAGCGATGTCACCTGCATAGCAGCAATCAATGTCCTTACGGTCATTAGCGTGCATCTGAAGGATACGACCGATACGCTCGTTGTCGTCCTTAACGGAGTTATAAACAGTTGAACCTGTTTCAATTTTACCTGAGTAAACTCTGAAATAGCAAAGTTTACCTACGAAGGGGTCTGTCGCAATCTTGAATGCAAGAGCTGCAAAGGGAGCATTATCTGAAGATTCGCGAACTTCCTCTTCTTCTGTGTCGGGGTTTACACCCTTAATAGCTTCAACGTCTGTGGGAGCAGGCATATAGTCTACAACCGCGTCAAGAAGCTTCTGAACACCTTTATTCTTATAAGATGTACCGCATACGATGGGAACCATATCGTTAGCAATAGTTGCTTTTCTGATGCAAGTTTTGATTTCGTCGATTGTGAGTTCTTCACCGTCGAAATACTTCATCATAAGTTCGTCATCCTGCTCGGCAACGTGTTCGATGAGTTCAGCACGATACTTTTCTGCAAGTTCCTTCATATCTTCGGGAATTTCTTCAACTCTGACGTCCTTACCCATATCGTCATAGTAAACGACTGCGTTCATTTCAACAAGGTCGATAATTCCTTTGAAGGTTGATTCGGAACCGATGGGGAGCTGAATCGGTACAGCGTTACATTTAAGACGGTCCTTAACCATGTTAAGAACGTTGTAGAAGTCTGCGCCCAAGATATCCATCTTGTTAACGTAGATCATTCTGGGAACTCTGTATTTGTCAGCCTGTCTCCAAACAGTTTCGGACTGGGGCTCAACGCCACCTTTAGCACAAAGAACTGTAACAGAACCGTCAAGAACACGAAGTGAACGTTCAACTTCAACAGTGAAGTCAACGTGACCGGGAGTGTCGATGATGTTAATTCTGTTGCCGTTCCAGAAACAAGTTGTAGCAGCAGAGGTAATTGTGATACCTCTCTCCTGTTCCTGTGCCATCCAGTCCATAGTAGCAGCACCGTCGTGAGTTTCACCTAATTTGTGGTTAACACCGGTGTAGAAAAGGATACGCTCAGTTGTTGTGGTTTTACCAGCGTCAATATGAGCCATGATACCGATGTTTCTGGTCTGCTGTAAAGATACCTGTCTTGGCATAATATCCTCCGAATGTAGTTAGAATTTAAACAATTACCATCTGAAATGTGCAAAAGCTTTGTTTGCCTCTGCGTTTTTGTGCATGTCTTCTTTTTTCTTGAAGGCAGCACCCATTGAATTGGTTGCATCAAGAATCTCGTTAGCGAGTCTTTCTTTAGCAGTTCTCTCGGAACGAGCACGAGAGTAAGTTGCAATCCAACGGAGACCGAGTGTTTCACGTCTTTCGGAACGAACATCGATCGGAACCTGGTAAGTAGCACCACCGATACGGCGAGCCTTTACCTCGAGAACGGGCATAACGTTCTCCATTGCGGCTTCAAAAACCTCGAGAGGTTCTTTGCCTGTCTGTTCTTTGATGATATCGAATGCGTCGTAAACAATTCTCTGTGCGACACCCTTCTTACCATCCAACATAACGTTGTTAATAAGCCTTGTAACAAGCTTTGAGTTGTAAAGCGGATCGGGCAAAACATCACGTTTTGCAATCTGGCCTCTTCTTGGCACTTCGCTTCCCTCCTTCATATTAATGATATCATAGGTACTCGAGTGACTTTGCTTCCCGTGGCGCCAATGGCACTTTACAACCCCTATATAGTCATAAAAATACTTACCATTGGTTGAATAAATAATTCAGCCTGCAAGAAGATTTGTCCTTCAATTAATTAGCAGTTTAAGATTATTTCTTACCTGCTTTGGGACGCTTTGCACCGTATTTTGAACGGCTCTGCATCCTGTTGGCAACACCTTGAGCATCAAGGGTACCTCTGATGATGTGGTAACGCACACCGGGAAGGTCCTTAACACGACCACCACGGATAAGCACTACGCTATGCTCCTGAAGATTGTGACCCACGCCGGGAATGTAAGCTGAAACTTCAATTCCGTTTGTGAGACGAACTCTGGCGAGTTTTCTGAGCGCTGAGTTAGGTTTCTTAGGTGTATCAGTCTTAACAACTGTACAAACACCACGTTTCTGAGGAGAGTTGTTATTAGTCATAACATTCTTCTTAGAGTTGAGACCTTTACCCAAAGCAGGAGCCTTGGACTTCTTTTCGAGAGTTTCTCTTCCGCTGCGAACGAGCTGATTAAATGTTGGCAAGTATTTTCACCTCCGATATTTAAATAGGTAAAATACGGGAAAAGGGCATACTTCTCCCATACGCACCAGATAATAATTTAACATTTAAAACACTTTTTGTCAACAGATTTTACAAACTTTTTCAAAAAACTTTGTACAATCTCACAATTTTCATTTTGTATGAATAATGTGTGCATTTTAAATGTAAATATAACCAAATTATAAATAATTATACAAAAATAAAAACGGTAAGGTGCTCCCCTACCGTTTTACTTAATTAAATTATTCAGCAAAGCCGTTTTCAACGAGAGCAACGAGAGCATTAACTGCCTGTTCCTCGTCAACACCGCCTGCGATGATGCGGATATCTGTGCCACCCATTATACCAAGAGAAAGTACACCGAGAAGGCTCTTTGCGTTAACGCGTCTTTCTTCTTTCTCAAGCCAGATTGAAGATTTGAATTCGTTTGCTTTCTGGATAAAGAAAGTTGCAGGACGTGCATGAAGACCAACCTGATTCTGAACTGTTACATCTTTAACGTACATAATATTTCTCCCACATTCAATAAGATTATTGTTAATTAAGTGATGTGCATTTATATATCAGCACCTACTATATTATATCACTAAATTATTTTAAGTCAACGAAAAATACTGAACCTTTTATGCATTTTGCAATAATTCGGATGGAATACTAAACCTTTTTCAAAAAAACTTTTCTCATTTGTGCAAAATAACCACAAATGTAGAAACATATTATTGAAGGTGAACAATAACCGAGTGAATCATGCTTCACCTAAAACAAAGAACCGCCCCTTTCGGAGCAGTTCCCGATTTTTAATATTCATCCGTAACCGTTTTACCTAAGTATTCATAACCACTCTTGGTTGTACCTTTATATGCACGGATAGTGTAAGTATAGGTCACGCCTTTTTGGGCAGTTTTATCTACGTAAGTAACTACCGAGTTTCCTTTTATGGTGGCTATTGCTTCACCCCAACCGCTGTCCCCGGTTTTTCGATAAATCTTATAGCCCTCGGCTGCAGAAATCTTGTTCCACTCGAGCTTCACACCTGTTTTTGTGCTTGTGGCTGAACTGATTACAGGTGTCTCAAGGTAGGTTATGGTTTTACCTTTTGTATCATAGGCACTACGTTGATTTTCATAGTAGTCCGAAACACTGCGGACTGTATATGTATAAGTTTCTCCGCTTTTTACTTTTTTATCCGTATAAACGGCACCCCAGCTAAGACAACCTACATACTCCCAGGTATTGCTACCCTTGGCCTTTTTGTAAATTCTGTTGTGATAATAGTTGTTTCCTACCGCTCTGTTAACCGTAATTTCAACACCATACGAAAGATTTCTCACAGACTTAACCTTGGGCATTGAAAGTACCTCAATAAATGCACCTTCTTTTTCGTATGAGCTGGTTACATTTTCACCGAAAGCTTTTACGGTGTAGTAATATTTTTGGTTAGGTACAGCAGTTTTGTCAATATATTCAGTTTTTGTAACGTCGCCAAGCTTTTCCCATTCGCTGTTCACGTATGGGTCTTTACGATAAACTCTGTATTTGACTGCACCGTCAATTTTATCCCACTTTACTTTAACAGTATTTGTAGTAGTATTTCCGACACTCACGTCGGGTGCTTTGATATAGTGTACTGTAGTTGTTACGCCCGTGGAATCATCGTCGGCTTTTACCATATATGTATAAGTCTTGTTACTCTTGACAGTGGTGTCAACATACGTGCTTGCCTTTGTACTGCCGATTTCAGTCCAGGTACTTTCGCCCTTAGCTTTACGGTAGATATGGTATGTATCCACAAAATACTTTGCACCCCAATTAAGCTGTACACCATCCTCATGGTTTTTGGCCTTAAAGTTATCGGGTGTAGTAGAATAATACGCGAATGACAATTTGCTATAATATCCGGGATAATAATCCTCATTATACTCTCTCACATAATCGGCTTCATTCTTTTTATCGGCAACAATGACCATATTTTCGTTACAATCTTTGAAACAAGGAACATATGTCCATTCATCCTTATACATATAGATGTCTGAACCGAGAACAACCTTCTCTAAATTTTTGCAACCATAAAATGCACAATCGCCCACAACAGAATCAGATGGTATATGCACCTCTTTTAAACCATCCATTAAATCAAATGAATTCAAAATATTGACAGCATCTCCCCAAAAACGAATATCCGTTACTCCATCACAATCATAGAAGCATGTATCAATCGCTTCAAGGTTTTCGGGAAAAATTAATTTTGCAATTTTATCACAATCTACAAACGAATCATGGATACGCTCAATGCTATCCGGAAGACTTATTGTTTCCAGATTATGTAAATCGTTAAAGCAATTATCTATACCTGTAATTCCTTCTTCTATTATAATGTGTTTAACGGTAGTGTTTACTTCAATAATCTCACTGGGGAAGGGATCGTAGTCGCCAATACCATCATCCACATCGTTATAGCCTCTCGGATAGATGCCGTATATCTTACCCTCACCCGAAACAATAAACGTACCTGTTGCTTCATAGAAATATGTAGTAATGGTATTTGAGGGAGTATTTATCTGTACGCCCGATTGACTTTGTGTTGATGTGGTGTCTGATTGGGTCTGGGGAGCGTTCCCATCAGGTTGAGTCTGTGCCGCATTTACAATCAATACTGACACAGATATTGCTAACAAAGCAATAACAAGCACTAAAAGCTTCTTAAGTTTAGATTTTTTGGTCATAAGAATTCCTCCTTATAATTATCCTTCTTACTTATTAAACGAATAAAAAAGGAAAAAGTCTCACCCCTTTTTTAATTTTTTCAAAAATAAATCCCACCATTCTTTTTCAAGAACAATGGGATTATAATTTTAAAACGATTATTTTGCAGCCTTGTTATTCTTCAATTCCTCAAGGAACTGTTTTTCTTTTTTTGAAAGCTCCGCATTTTCTAAAAGCTCGGGTCTTCTTTCGAGGGTGCGTTCAATTGCCCTTTCCCTCTGCCATTTTTTAATATTGGCGTGGTGACCCGATGCCAATACGGGCGGTACTTCCATATCGTGCCACACGGGTGGCTTTGTGTACTGGGGATATTCTAAAAGTGACGAATAGTGGCTTTCACCCATAAACCCTTCCGGCTCGGATAAAACACCGGGCAACATACGGGATATGGCATCCGCAAGAATCATTGCGGGCATCTCGCCACCTGTTACAACATAATCACCAATGGAAATTTCTTCATCAACGATTTCGTCAATGACCCTCTGGTCAACGCCCTCGTAACGTCCGCAAAGAATTGCGACGTTTTCCATTTCCGATAATTCCTTTACCCTCTCCTGATTAAGGGTCTTACCGCAGGGTGACATATAAATAAGGTGGGGTCTTTCCTGTGTTTCGTCGCATATTTTCATAAAGCAATCGTATATGGGCTGTGGCATCATAAGCATACCCGCACCGCCACCGTAGGGTGTATCGTCCACCTGATTATGTTTATTTATAGCAAAATCACGAATCTGATGAAAATTAATTTCCACCTTACCCGTATTTCTTGCTCTGCCGATTATACTTTCACTCATTACTGCCTCGCACATCTGCGGAAACAGTGTCATAATGTCAATCCTCATCAAAAAGCCCCCTGAGCGGACGTATATAAACTTTATTATTGGCAACGTCGCACTTTATTACTACATCCTTTATTGCAGGAATAAGAACCTCTTTTTCCTCGGGCGTAAGTACATACCATATATCGTTAGCCATACCCGAATCAATATCCTTAAGTGTACCGTATGAAACACTTTCATCGTCCGCGTCTAAGACGTCACATCCTATAAGTTCGGATATAAACCACTTACCCTCGGGCAGGTTGACATCGGCTCTTTTCATATAAAGAACCGTATTTTTCATACCCTTTGCCGCTTCCACGGTGTCAACACCCTCTAATTTAAGCACGGCAACATTACCGTGAGGACGGCACGAAATAACCTTAAAGGATTTCTCGCCCCTTTCATCACAGTAAAGGTTTTTAAACTTTTTCACAAATTCGGGCCCATCACACCAAGGGTTAAGGCGTACCTCTCCCCTGATACCGTGTGTGCTTACAATCTGCCCTATTTCTAAATACTCTTTAATCATAACTTTCACCTGAAAAAGACCTCTCGGACAGTTAACTGCACGAAAGGTCTTTTGGGTTTTGCGCTAATCGACGCCTATTATCAGTCAATATCGACCTGTATTTTAACATCATTGCGTATTGCCGCCGCACGCATAACTGTACGGATTGCTTTTGCAATTCTGCCCTGTTTACCAATAACCCTACCCATATCATCGGGTCCTACGTGAAGGTGATAAACAACTACACCCTCTTCGTTGGGTTCATCGACAATGACCTGGACAGCGTCGGGAGTCTCAACGAGACCCTTTGCGACTGTCTCAAGCAATTCTTTCATTACAGCCACCCTTAATTACTTAATGATGTTCTGCTTCTTGAGAAGATCGCGAACAGTATCAGTGGGCTGAGCGCCGTTCTGAATCCATTTTGTAACCTTTTCTGCATCAATTTTGATTTCAGCAGGATCGCTAACGGGGTTGTAGTAACCTACTTCTTCAATGAAGCGACCATCACGAGGATAACGTGAATCTGCTACAACTACACGATAGAAAGGTGCTTTCTTTGCGCCCATACGGCGAAGACGAATTTTTACTGCCATTTTAATTACCTCCGAAAAGTTAAATAATAAACTGATTTATATTAAACACATTGTGTTTAAAGACTGATTATAAAATGAAGTTATGTTTCACATAAATGATGTGTTGCACAATGAAGTTGCACTTCGTGCAAACACAATGTAAAACAAGTTTTACATCGGGAATCCACCCATGCCGCCGGGCATTCCACCGGGCATACCGCCGCCCATACCCATACGCTGCATACGTTTCATCATTTTCTTTGAGTTTTTGCCGTTTAGTTGTTTGTAGAGTTTCTGCATATTACGATACTGACTGAGAAGTCTGTTAACATCCTCAACCTGCATACCGCAACCTGCGGCAATTCTACGTTTACGTGACGGATTGATAATATCGGGATTTTCACGTTCTTTCATAGTCATTGAACGGATAATCGCCATAGTGTAGTCAATCTGTCTGTCGTCGATATCTGTATCCTTAACCTTTTTATTAAGACCGGGAATCATTGCAATAAGGTCTTTCATGGGACCCATCTTACGCATTTCCTCGAACTGCATAAGCATATCGTTAAGGTCAAGTTTATTCTGACGAAGTTTCTTTTCAAGTTCTTCCGCTTTCTTTTCGTCAAGGGCGGTTTCCGCCTTTTCGATAAGTGAAAGAACGTCACCCATACCGAGAATACGACTTGCCATACGGTCGGGATGGAAAACATCAAGGTCAGCGAGTTTTTCGCCAACACCGATGAACTTAATAGGCTTACCTGTTACTGCTCTTGCGGAAAGAGCCGCACCACCTCGGGTGTCACCGTCAAGCTTTGTAAGCACAAGACCGTCGATACCTAAAGCCTCGTTGAAGCTTGAAGCAACTGTAACTGCGTCCTGACCGAGCATGGAGTCAATAACAAGAAGAATTTCGTGGGGTTTAACCGCCGACTTAATATCCTTAAGTTCCTGCATAAGTTCGGCATCTATATGCAAACGACCCGCAGTATCAAGGAAAACGTAGTCGTAACCATTGTCTTTAGCAAGTTTAATTGCCTCAGAAGCAATTTTAACGGGATTTTCGGTGCCCATTTCAAAAACGGGAACACCAATCTGTTCACCTACAACCTGTAACTGTTTAATAGCCGCAGGTCTGTAAATATCACAGGCAACGAGCAAGGGTCTGTGACCCTGTTCTTTAAGTTTTAATGCGATTTTCGCACTGTGAGTAGTTTTACCTGAACCCTGAAGACCGCACATCATAACAACCGTAGGCGGATGGGGTGCAGACGTAAGACGAGCCTGAGTACCACCCATTAAAGCGGTAAGTTCCTCGTTTACGATTTTAATAACCATCTGTGCGGGAGTAAGGCTTTCCATAACCTTAGCACCAATAGCACGTTCGGTAACGGAATTAGTAAAATCCTTAGCAACCTTATAGTTAACGTCCGCTTCGAGAAGTGCAAGTCGCACCTCACGCATAGCATCACGAACATCGGATTCTGTAAGGCTACCCTTACTTTTTAACTTTTTAAAGGCATTATCGAGTCTGTCGGAAAGTCCTTCAAAAGCCACGGTGCAACCTCCTTTATTCGTCCAAGGAATCTATTGCGGATTTGATACTGACAACCGCGTCGTTAAGTTCCCTTGAAAGAGAAATACTCATATTGTAATTGTTAATAACCTCGGTACTCTCTTTAATGGAGTTGAGAACCTCGTTCACTTTACGTGAACGCTCCGCAAAACCGAGTTTATTTTCCATATCGTAAAGTTGGGCTTCGGCACGTTTTACCGCGTCGCGCACACCCTGACGTGTAATACCCTCGTTCTGGGCAATTTCGGAAAGTGAAAGGTCATCGCTATAATAATACTCAATAAATTTGCGTTGATTCTCAGTAAGCATTTCGCCGTAGTAATCCGCAAGTAAGACAATATCGAGATTTTTAGCCACAGTAACCTCCCCTTTCAAAAACTCCTGTAAAGAACTTTAACTTTACAGGAGTGCATTATAACAGAGTATATTCACTTTGTCAAGGGGTATTTTAATTATCTAAATTATCCAGAAGGAAATAACTTATATTATCCCCGTATTTCTTGGGTTTGGTGTTAAGAGCAGCACAATGAGAGGCACTGCTTATATATAAACGGTCGCTACCCTCAACGGTACAGGCTTCGTAAAGTTCTTCGCTCTGTTCCTCGGGGACTATCTCATCATCACCGCTTTGAATTATTAAAATTGGTAATTTCGAATTACGCACTTCTTCGACAACATCCACTTCCTCAAGAGTGAATCCCATATCTTTTTCAACAAAGAGTGAAGCGAATTTCACTGTGGGAAATGAGGGTAGATTATACAAGTCCTTGGTATTGGCTTTAAAAAGGCTTTCAAGGTTCGAATAAGCACTATCCGCCATTATACCCTTTACATTAGATGGCATATCAAGACTTGACGCCATAAGAACCGTTGAGCCACCCGACCCTAAACCGAATAAAAATATTGATGAATCCTTGTCTTTTTCGGAAATGTAATTCGCCCAGTCAACAACGTCGTAACGTTCGCGGTAGCCCAATGTATTAATTCCATATTGGCTTTCTCCGTGTCCACGTGACTCTACTACAAGCACATTGCAGTCCATATCGTGGAAAAATCGGGCATGTTTCGCCATATCGCTGACCCCCGCAGTATGGGGATGGAACATAATAATATATGTATTGGTTATATCATATTTTTTCAAAAACACACCGTTAAGGTCGTAACCCTCGCTATTTTTAATAGTTACCTTTTCACCGTCCGAATTCATCCAGTCAATATAAGCCTGTTCGGACAAAGGTTTTCTTATGACTTGGCGGGATTCCGCTGTTTTTAAAAATGACTGAGGATTAAATATAATCTTCGGATATTCGTAAGCGGCAATTGCTTCCGCACCAATGGTAAACACCGCCCCGAAAGCCACCAACACAAGGCTTATTTTTAAAATCCATTTAAAAACTTTACCGACTTTTGATTCCTCGTAATACTCATCCTCGTAGTATTCGTCGGCATATTCCTCATCATATTCCCCATCATCAGGGAAATCATTTTCATTTGTAAGATTCTGAAGTTCAACACTTTCACTCATATTTTTCACCTACAATAATATTCTTTTTATATAATAGCATACTCCCCTTTTTAAATCAACGAATACTGAATATTTCATTGACACAACAATTAAAAAGGTCTATAATCATTCCACTGTGCTACGGAGGTTTTATATGAGTATTTTTGAAGCCATACTTCTGGCGGTAAGTCTTTCGATGGACGCTTTCGCAGTTGCCCTTTGTAAAGGTCTCGCCATTAAAAAGATTAATTTCAAAAAATGCCTTATTGTGGGTGCATGGTTTGGTTCGTTTCAGGCTCTTATGCCCTTGGCAGGATATCTTTTAGGCAGTACCTTTGCGGATAAAATTACTGCCGTAAGCCATTGGATAGCCTTCGTTTTACTTGCCATAATCGGCGGTAATATGATTAAGGAATCCTTCGAGAAATGCGAAAAACCCCTTGATGATTCTCTGGGATTTAAAACCATGATAGTAATGGCAATTGCCACAAGCATCGATGCCCTTGCGGCAGGTGTGGGCTTCGCCTTTACCGAGTTCAATCCCCCGTGGTTTGTTTATATTACATTTGTATTAATAGGTATAATAACCCTCTCCCTTTCGGCTATCGGTGTTAAAATCGGTAACATCTTCGGTACTAAGTTTAAAACAAAAGCCGAACTTGCAGGTGGCATAATACTTATATTATTAGGTGTTAAAATATTGCTTGAGGGGTTAGAAATTATAAAATAATGCAGAATGCAAAATGCAAAATGCAAAATTATCGGGGTACTTCGTACCGATTATAGACAAAGTAGTTGTAACGCGAAGCTTATCATCCCTGTGCGTAGCATAGGGAGGGGGACCGTTCTTATATAAACTAAAATTTAAAGGAGAGTGTATTCCGTGCGATACACTCTCCCATTTTTATTTTGTTATATCGGAATGGTGGTGGGTAGTTCTCTTGCGGTTATTCTTTCTTCGGATAGAACAACAAATAGTAGCAGGGTTCGTTGTGACCCATTTTTATTTATAATGTTTTTCGGTTTATTACTAATAAAACAGTTGATAATTAACAAAATATGTGTTAAATTATTTACGCAACACAAACTTAATACTTTTCACAAAGAATCGCAACCTGTGTTTAGGTAAAAACACGGGCTTCAATCTTTGTGGTTCTTTGTCATATAAGAGTTTGTGTTGCAGCAAATGAAGCTATCGTGTTTTTCGTGCGTAGCTTCGGCTGCGCATTTTTTGTTTTGAAGGTGATTTTATGACAGAAAAAGAATTATTTTGGAAAATGTACAGTAAATTATTTAACACAATTTCCGATGTGCTACCACTTATAGAAGACACTAAGGCTGCCGAAATTTTAAAACAAGCACAGATTGATACTGAGGAAATGTATATCGAGATAACACCATTTAAATAATGTTGTTATATCCTAAACTGAAGAATAACAGTAAGAGAACTACTTATTATACCCTTCGGGTGCAATATATCTACGGTGCGATATGTTTCGCAGAGCGAAACGCGAATAGTAAGGAAGGTAGTTTTTTCTAAACAACAGTTTCAAAGAATGTTCTTTATCTAAGCGGTTACTGTCGTTCTATCTAACTGAAGAATAGCGGTAAGTGAACTACCCACCACCAAAAGCGGAGCTTTTAGTCCCCATCCCTATTTGCTAAAGCAAACAGGGATGATAGGACCTCCCACCACCTGACGGCGGTCCCCCCTCCTCCTAAAGCAGGAGGGCGAAGCTTTGCTTTCCAACTACTTTATCTATAATTCGGCGTAAGCCCCGAAACTTGCAACTTGCAACCTGCAACTTTTTAAATTCGGCATTCGCCCCGAAATTATTCATTATTCATCATTCATTATTAATCATAACCACCAGTAAACTGGTGGTTTGCTCTGCCCCTATAAGGGGCGAATGCTGGCTTAGCCCCTCGAAGGGGCACTGAAAGTTTAGCACCGCATTACAATCTCAAGCAGCCGCTCACGAG
>SVOQ01000038.1 GCA_015066345.1 Oscillospiraceae bacterium | reverse complement strand
AATCCACAGTGCTTGTCTTTATTATATCGCAGGTAGTTGTTCCTGCAAATACAATATACTCTTTGGAAAGGAGACATAATTAAAAACCACCCCCTTTGAGATGGTTTTAATTATACGTGTTTTTATGGAGTATAAAAAAGTATTGACTTTAAGTTTTGACGACGGTATCACTCAGGACGAAAGATTTATTGAAATTTTAAATAAATATGGTATCAAATGCACCTTTAATCTTAATTCGGAACTTTTGGGTAATGACGGTTACCTGTTAATAGACGGTAAAAAAATATCCCATAAAAAAATATCACCTGAAAAAGTCCGCGAGGTTTATAAGGGTCACGAAATTGCTTCCCATACCCTTACTCATCCTAATCTTACAACCCTTTCGCCCTGTGAAATTATTGAGCAGGTTGAGAAGGACAGACTCAGATTAAGCGAATTAGCAGGGTACGAGGTAACGGGCTTTGCGTATCCTTGTGGCGGTATTAACAGTAACAGGGTTGTGGGGGAGATTATCAAAAATAATACGGGAGTGAAATTCGCCCGTACAATTGTACATTCCTATGATTTCTCGTTACCCGATAATATGTATTTATTTAATCCTACGGCGAGTCTTACTAAGAATAAAAATAAACTTTTGGAATTGTGCCATGAGTTTTTAAACAGTAATCCCGATAAACCTGAACTTTTCTATATCTGGGGTCACAGTTACGAGCTTGATATTGACGACAGTTGGGATTATTTTGAGGACGTTTGTAAACTCCTCAGTGGTAGGGATGATATTTTATATTGCACCAATACCGAGGCTTTCAATTATTTAGTGAAAATATATTAAAAAACTTAAAAATAATTGTTGCATTTTACAAAAGTATGTGTTATTATACTTAAGTCTATGTGTGCGTTGTTACTCCATTTGGGGTCAACGGCAGTTAATGGCAACATTAAAGCTGGCGGTCCGCTGTCGATTTTTCGATACGAACGCTTGAAAAAAATCGGAGGTTTATTATGGACGCATTAAAACTTATTGCACAGGACAGCCTTAAGGCTGAGAAGCCCGCTTTCGAAATCGGTGATACCATCAGAATCGATGTTAAAATCCGTGAAGGCGAGAGAGAAAGAATTCAGGCTTTCGAAGGTACAGTTATCGCAAAGAATGGTAGCGGTATCAGCGAAACATTCACAGTTCGCCGTGTATCATACGGTGTAGGTGTTGAAAGGGTATTCCCCATTCACTCACCCAACGTTGCAGATATTAAAATTGTTCGTCGCGGTAAAGTTCGCAGAGCAAAACTTTATTATCTTCGTGATAGAGTCGGCAAGGCTTCTAAGGTTAAGGAAAAAATCGGCTAATAAGCCGAAAGGTAGGGGGCAGATATATTTATCTGCCCTTAAATCTTATTTGAGGTTGATTTTATGAATAATGATGATTTATTTATAGACGTTAACAGTGAATCCGATACTGTTACACAAGAAGATGAAGAGGTAGTTTATACTACCCCCAAAAAAGAAGAATCAAACGTTGTTACAGATACTAAACCTGAAAAAGAAGAAGTTCCTCCTAAAAAGAAGGCTCTTTTATCCATTTTTGATTTAGTGTCGGTTGTAATGAGTTCGTTTGTAATTATTGCAATTATTTTCGTTTTTATGTGCCGACTTGTGGGTGTTGACGGTCAGTCTATGACCAATACTCTTCAACATGGTGACTGGCTTCTTACGGTTAATAAAACTGAGTATGTAAACGGCGATATTGTTGTTATTACTCAGGATACCTGGTTTAATGCACCACTTATTAAACGAGTTATTGCAACAGGCGGTCAGGTTATAGACATTGATGAAGAAACCGATACAGTCACCGTTGACGGCAAGGTTTTGGATGAACCCTACATCCGTGAGGATTTTATTAATGATGCGGGTATTCACGATTATCCCTTTACAGTACCCGAGGGTCATCTTTTCTGTATGGGTGACAACCGTAACGGTTCGACGGACAGTAGATTTGCCGAGGTTGGCGTTATAGATGAACGTGAAATTCTCGGTAAAGCGGTAGTAAGAATTTTACCCTTCGGAGATTTTGATATTTACGATTATGAATGATTCACAAAAACAAACAGTACAGTGGTTTCCCGGTCATATGGCAAAAACACGCAGACTCATTAAAGAGAGTCTGCCTTTTGTCGATTTAGTGACTGAAATAGTTGATGCCAGAATACCCATGAGTTCGTCAAACCCCGAACTTGCGGAAATGATAGGTAATAAACCCCGTATTGTACTTCTCAATAAATGTGACGTTGCGGACGAAAAAACAACGGCAAAATGGGTTGAATATTATAAGAAAAACGGAATGTACGCTTTACCCGTTGACTGTCGCTCGGGTAAGGGTCTTAACGCATATCTTCCACTTGTAAGAAATGTCCTTAAGGATAAAATCAAACGTAACGAGGAAAAGGGTATGGTCGGTAAGCCCTTACGTGTTATGGTTGTGGGTATTCCTAATACGGGTAAATCCTCGTTTATTAATAAAATGGCGGGTCGCAACCGTGCAAAGGTTGCGGATAAACCCGGTGTAACCCGTTCAAACTCTTGGTTTGCGGTGGGTAGCGGTATTGAGTTGCTCGACACTCCCGGTGTTTTGTGGCCTAAATTTGACGATAAATCCGTTGGTGATAAACTCGCCTTTATCGGCTCGGTTAAGGACGAGGTTATTGATATCGAATCCCTTGCTATGCGACTTATAAATGTGCTTAAAAACGGTTATTCCGAAAGACTTACCGAGCGTTTTAAAATCACTGATTTCTCCGACAAAGAGGATTATGAGATTCTCGAAATGATTGGTCGAAAACGCGGTATGCTCATTTCAGGTGGCGAAATAGACTACGAGAGAGCGTCTGTTATGCTCCTTGATGAATACAGAGGTGGAAAACTTGGTAGATTATCTCTTGATTTACCCGAATAATTATTATAAAATAGAAAACAAAGCACAACGCTTTGTTTTCTATTTTTGTTTTACGAGGTTATTTTTATGTTGGATTTTTCTTATGAAAAAGAGGCTCACGATAATGGCTTTGCGGTAGTTTGCGGTGTCGATGAAGCGGGTAGGGGTCCTCTTGCGGGTCCTGTTTTTGCTGCGGCGGTAATACTTCCTGAAAACTATTCTCACGAGATTTTGAATGATTCCAAAAAACTTTCCGAAAAGAAACGTGACTTGGTTTATGATGATATTATAAGGGATGCGGTTTCTTGGTCCGTTGGTATTGCCGACGAAAAAGAAATTGACGAAATTAATATTTTGAATGCAACTTTTCTTGCTATGAAAAGGGCAGTGGACGGTCTTTCTGTAAAACCCGACCTCGCGTATATTGACGGTAATCAGTACCCTGAAACAGGGGTAAAAGAGGTAACTATAATCAAGGGCGACAGTAAATGTATGTCCGTTGCCGCCGCGTCAATTATAGCAAAGGTCAGCCGTGACCGTTTTATGATGGAAATTGCGGAGCAATACCCACAATATGAATTTAAGAAGCATAAGGGCTACGGCACAAAACTTCATTATGAAATGATTGAAAAACACGGTGTTTCGCCCATTCACAGACGTTCTTTTTTAAAGAAAATTCTTGGAGAAGATAAATGAACACTAAATTAATAGGTGCGTACGGTGAACAGATTGCCGCCCGATATCTTCGCGGGGAAAAGTACAGTATTCTTGCCGCCAATTATATTGCGGGTTCGGGTGAAATTGATATAATTGCCCAAAAGGGTAAGGTTATATGCTTTATTGAGGTAAAAACACGTAAAGAGGGCGGGTTATTTGCTCCTGCCGAGGCAGTTAATTACCATAAGCAGAATAATATTAAAAGTGCCGCAAGTGCGTATATGAACCGATATAAACTAAAAAATGAAACCCGATTTGATATAATCGAGGTGCTTCTTTCGGAAGAAAATCTATATAATGTCAGTAGTATAAATCACATTAAAAACGCTTTTTGAGGTAAGTATGAAAATTTTTGATTTGCATTGTGATACTGCAGGGGAATGTTACAACGAGGGAATATCTCTCTTTTCAAATGATTTACATTTGAGTATTGAACGTGCTTCACAATATGACGAGTATGTTCAACTTTTTGCCGTGTGGATTCCTGATAAATTACGTGGTAACGATGCGGTGGAGTATTTTAATAATGTAGCAGATAATTTTTATAAAGAAACACAACTTCATAAGGACTATATTTCTCTTTACGGTGAAGACCGTAAAACTCCCGTTAAAGCCATTCTTACCGTTGAGGGTGGCTCAGCTTGTGGCGGTACTATTGAGGGGCTAAAAAAGCTTTATAAAAAAGGTGTGCGAGTTATAACATTAACCTGGAATGCTCAGAATGAAATAGCCTCGGGTGCTTTCGCAGAGGGCGGTCTTTCTGAATTCGGTAAAGAGTTCGTAAGATGTGCCGAGGAATTGGGGATTATGCTTGATGTTTCCCATCTTAATAAGCAGAGTTTCTTTGAGTTTGCAGAATTTGCTACTAAGCCTTTTATTGCAAGTCATTCCAATGCGGATATTGTAAATAATGATTACGGGCGAAAACGTAATTTAACCAAGGAACAACTTGATATAATAAAATCCGTAAATGGTCTTGTAGGGCTTAATTATTATACTGAATTTATTGAGGATAGTGAGGCTCAGGGTGTTGACGCCCTTTGCCGACAAATAGATTATTTTTGTGAACAGGGCTATGAGGATATGGTTGCTCTCGGTAGTGATTTTGACGGATGCAGAATAAATGAAGCATTAAGCGGTGTAGAAAAATTAGGGGAGGTTTATAACGAACTTCTCAGAAGGGGATACTGTGAAGCGTTGCTCCAAAAGATTTTTTGGGAAAATGCAGACTCCTTCTTTAAAAAACTTATATAAAAATAAAGGCATCATCCAAATGGATGATGCCTTATTTTTCTTAGTATGTGTATGTGTTCTGTTTAATGATATTTTCTATTTTGTCAAGGTTTCTGTCTGAGAAGAAGCCGAGAATTTTTTCATTTGAACGTTTTGCATTTGCTTCGATGTCTTCGTAAACACCGTCAAAATACTCGGTGTATTTTTCGTTTGCAATTGCTGAACGTGTGTCGCTTTCCCATTTTTCGATACCATCATTTGAAACGTAGTACATAATGTGGTAACCGTAGGTTGTTTTTACTAAACCTGTATCACCAACTTTGTGGTCTGCAAGAGCCCAGTCTGTGAATTCCTGAACGTATTGACCGTTGTTGGAGATGTCTTCGTAAAGACCGCCTGTTTCTTTAGAACCTGCGTCATCTGTATGCTCTTTAACAAGTGCTGCGAAGGAGTCTTCGGTAGCTTTGCCCTCTTTCCATTCTTTGAGGAGAGCTTCAGCCTCTTTCTTAGCTTCTGCAAAGTTTTTGTTAACTTCGCTATCGCTGAGTTCTTTGCCGTCAGCTGTTTTTGTTTCAGCCTGAACGAGTAAGTGACGAACGTCTGCAGATGCAACTGTTGTATCCTTAGCGGCACCTGAAACGATGTATGCTATATAGTAAGCGGACTGTGATTTAACGTTGAAAACTTTAACGTCGCCGTATTTTCTTGCGTCATCAAATGTCCAGTTAGCGAATTCTTCGGAAATCTGAGTTAAACCTGATTTTGTAAGGTTATCACCGAGAGTTGCACTATCCTGTTTGTAGCTGTCTTTGTTTTCTTTCTCTGCGTACTCAATAGCGAGAGTTTTGAAAGATTCTTCGTCAGTGATTTTTCCTGCGAATTCTTCTGCACGAGCCTTAGCATCTGCTTCGGAATATTTGGCAGTTGTATTACTGTCTGATTTGTACATAACTGCGAAGTATCTGATAGATGCAATAGCAAGGTCTGCTTTGTTTTCTTCGTAATATTTTGTTACGTCCTTATCACTGATATCGTTGGCGGAGTTTTCCTGATACCATTCGATGTAGAACTGAGCAATCTGATCCTGCTTACTGAGTTCAAGATACTGGTCGAGTGTAAGACCTTCGCCGCAAACTTTTGAAACGTATACGTTAGCACTAACGTCGTTCTGTTCTGCGTTGTCTTCGAGTTGTTTCTTAAGGTCTTCGAGAGCAGTGTCAAGGTCATTCTGCTGTTCTTCGGTGAGCTTGAAGTTTTTGTCATTCATAGCATCTTCGTAGAGGTTTTTCATAAGGAAGCCTCTTTCAACTGCCATATGTGCAAAATAATCTGCCCAGGTTTTAACGCCTTCGGGAGCATCCTCACCTGTGTAATCCTGCTCGGCAGGGCTTACTTTTGTATTGAAGTATGATGAACCGTAACCACTGTACTGTGAGTCATACTGTTGGGAGAGAGTACAAGCCTGATTATAAAGAGACATATAATAGTAGTTGTATTCTGCAACAGTAATTTTCTGGTCACCGTATGTAGCCGCAGTAAGAACCTTCTGGGGTACATAGAATACTTTAGTCAATGCGTTTGCAGTAAAGGTAAGCACGAAGCCTAATGCTACTAAAATACAAACCACCTTAACAATAATGCCGATAACTTTGTCACGTTTGCTGTGGGATTTCTTTTTTGCGGCTTTAGCAAGTCTTTCCTTGCGTTGCTCACGATAAATTTCGGCATTTGTTTTCATTTCGTTGTTTGCCATAATTTTCATCCTTTGCTTTCTTTATATGAAGCGTCCGCGCAAAATCACGGACATTGCTACTATTTTATAACAAACGCAATAATTTTACAAGACTTTTTTGTATTTTTATTTACTTATATATTGTTTATTAACATATATTTTATAATTTATTTAAAAAATAGGATTAAAATTAGGGTAGGAAGTTTGACATAAGGGGATAAAACGTGTATTATAACTTTATAAATTTTTTTGTGGTGCGTTAAATTATGAAAAAAGTTTCAAGTAAAATAAAGATTCTTATAAGCCTTTGTGCAGTTGTTCTTGCGGGGGTGATTCTTGCAGTTGTTTTGTTACCAGCCTTTTCACCCAAAGATACTCAGAATTATTCATATGTGGCCGAAAAACAAATTGGTATCAAAGATGTTGATTTTGATGTAATAATCAAAGGTGACAATAACGAAAAATTCGGTATCGACAGTAAAAATGCAAATGTTTACTTGGTATCTCCAAGCGGAAAGGTGATTTTTAATTCCCGTTCCGATGATGCAGCGAATTATCAGTTGGCATCTGTACTTAATGTCCGGTTAAGGGATAAAAACGGCAATTCTTATACTATGAATTCAACCGAAAACAGTGCATTTTTAGGTACGTTTACCATTGAGAGCAAAAATGATAAAACCGCTCAGTTGGTTTTTGAATTGTTCCGTAACGAAAAACAATCTCTTAAGGGTATTAACGGTGCTGATATATACGCTCGGATACCCCTCGATATTCAGTATAAGGACGGGGGCTTCTGCTGGAGTGTAAATATGGCTGATGTTAAATTACCCGAAGACTTCGTTGTTGAAAAATTAAGTATTTTACCCGGTCTGTTCTCTGTGGGCGAAGGGGTTGAAGATGCTTTTTATACAATCCCCGACGGATGCGGTGCAACAATGAATTTATCCGTTGTAAGTGAAAAGCCCATAAGTCTTAATATGGGTATGTACGGCTCGGATGTAGCCTTTTATGAGTACGACGAGGGTGCAGTTCTTCCGTTCTTTGCAATGAAGAAAAACATTTGTCTTGTTAACACAATTATTACCGACGGTGATGCATTAAGCGTACTTTCCTGTCAGAAACACGCAACAAGCGGTGGCTATTTTTACAACGTTTTCAATATTACCGCCTGTGGTATGATTGACGGTAAACTTTATATGGGTAAGGCCTACGAAGGCGTAGTTTCCCAGACTTATTATGTAACCGAGGATGCAAATGCTGACTATAATGAAATTGCTTTGCGTCTTCGTGAAAACCTTATAAAAAGAGGGTATCTTCCCGAAAAAACAAGCAGTAAGTTTATTGATTACCCATTCTTTGTAAATGTGCTTGGTAGTGATGACGGTAAGAATGTTTCAACTACTTTTGAGGATGCGGCGGAAATAAGTGCATTGTTACAGTCACGCGGTGTGCGTAATGTTGCATTAAGATTTTCGGGTAGCGGTAAAAAGGGACTTACTTCAGACAGTGATGAAATAAAAACATTCTCATCACGACTTGGCGGTAAAGATGGCTTTGAAACTATGTCAAAGAAAATCACCGATGCGGGTAACAGTACGTGGCTTGACGTTAACCTTTATACCGAAAGGTCGGGTAATAAGGGTACTAAAACTCCCGTTTACGACTTGTCCTCAAAAATTGCAGGTTTTAAAGTGCAGAAATTCTCGCTTAACTCCACTAAACAGGTGAATACGGGAATTTCCGAAACTTATAAATTAACCAATGATATTACCACTACCGACATTTGTCTGAATGATGCATCATTCCTTTTGTACACTGACCTTAAGAATGACCTTAACAGACAAGAGGTGCTTGATAATATAAAAGAAAAATCAGGCGCATTAAGTGTTAGTGCGGATTTGATGCTCTCTTATCCTGCGGTTTATCTTATGAGTGAAGCGGACGCGGTGTTTAACATTCCTGAAACTTCGGAAATTGCAGTGAACGACGGAGTTACCTCGGTGCCGATTTTACAGATGGTGCTTCACGGTAGCGTTATTTACGGCGGAAGTTATATGAATGTAACAAACCTTTCTTCCGAGGATGCCTTATTAAGAGTAATCGAATACGGTAGTGCACCAAGTTTCTTGTTTACTCACGATACGGCAAGTAATCTTAATTATAGCCTTTACGCTACAAATACTGCGAAACTCTATTCGGAAACCAAGTCTTTGTTACCTGTGATGGATATGAAAATGACATCCCACGAAAAGGTTGTGTCGGGGGTTTATAAAATCACTTATGACTACAACAAGGTTATTTATGTTAACTATAACCCCTCAGTGGTTGAGGTTAACGGAATAATGATTTCCGCAAAGGATTACGTTGTAATATAAAAATTAAGCAGATGACTGATTCGGCACAGCCACATAAGGCAGTATTTTAAGTAATGCACCGAGCTGTGCCGAAACTAAGTTTGCCTTCACGGGCAAGTGAAGTTGCCTTGCGACAGTGAAGTTACTACGTAGTGAAGTTTGTTTCACAAGTGTTTTCCGTGCAAACTTAACTTCACTTTTGCCGAAAAGGCAAATACTTCACTGTAATTTATTACAACTTCACTTCAAACCGCAGGTTTGAAACTTCACAAAAAAATACCACCCGAAAAAGAATTCGTTTTGTTCTTCTTCGGGTGGTTTTGTCTTATACGGTAATAAGAAGGGGATTTGTACGGCAAATTCCTATTGTTTACAGAAATGTTGCCCTATCGGGTGTCACTCTTGAAGTCATCTGCTTTTTTATTACCACTGATAGTTATGTAATTGACCTTTATTCTGAAGTTCGGGGTAATTAAGTTGCCTTAGTGCTTCGTAAACGCCGATTGCAACGGAGTTTGAAAGGTTAAGGCTTCTTGCATCATCAATCATAGGGATTCTTACGCATTCATCGGGGTGTTCCAAAAGTAATTCTTCGGGAAGTCCCTTGGTTTCCTTGCCGAATATTAAATACGATTTGTCCGAGTAAGTCACATCCGAATGGGTCTTTCGGGCTTTTGTTGTGAAGAAAAAATAATTACCGTCGGGGTTTTTGTTAAAGAAATCTTCAATGTTTTCGTAGTATGTAAGGTCTAAAAGATACCAATAGTCAAGACCTGCACGTTTGAGTTTTTTATCATCTATTGTGAAACCCATAGGCTTTACAATATGAAGTCTTGCACCCGTTGCGGCACAAGTACGGGCAATGTTACCCGTGTTTTGTGGTATTTCAGGCTCAACTAAAACAATGTTCAATTCGCTCATACTTTACCTAATTCCCTTATATAGTAGGGGATACCGCGTTCAAAATCCACACCGTAGGTAATGGGGTTATCCATTGACTGAGTGCGTTTAATACAGTCGCAAACATATCTTGCGGCAATACCCATTGCTTTTTCCATACTGAAATTATTAAGTAACGCACCGCAGAAAGCACTTGCGAAGACATCACCCGTGCCGTGGTATGCACCGGGAAGTCTGTTTTCGAAATAATAATGTGCAACTCTGTCCTGACCCATACAGGCAGCACCGACTTTGTTTTCGTCGAAACTAACACCCGTAAGAACTACATTTTTAGCACCCATATCAAGAAGTTTGTTCAAAAGATTTTCAATATAATCCTGTGTCTGAACACCATCGATGAATTTTTCATCGGTCATAAAACAAGCCTCTGTAATATTGGGTAAAATAATATCGGCTTTAGAGCAAAGTTCTGCCATAGCCTTGGCGAATTTTTCATCAAAAATTTTATACATTACCCCGTGGTCCGCCATACAGGGGTCGGCAATAAATAAATTATCGTCAGTTTTAAAATCATCTGCAAATTTCTTTACAATATCAATCTGGTCAAATGAACCCAAAAAGCCCGAGTAAATAGCGTCGGGATTAAGTTCGATTGATTTCCAATGTTCACCAATAGCGGGCATATCACAAGTAAGGTCACGGTAGGTATAACCCGTAAAACCACCTGTGTGGGTAGAAAGCACTGCCGTAGGCATACAGATGGTTTCAACACCTGCGGCGGAAATTATAGGTAACGCAACAGTAAGTGAGCATTTACCAAAACCGGAAATATCGTTTATAGCAATAAGTCTTTTTTGATTTTCCATAATATAATTCCTTTCTGGTTATGGATTATTACATTGACCATTATATAACAATTTTGGTGTTGTGAAAAGTATCAAAACAGACAAATTTAATATAACCAGTTTGCTTCCAATATATTTTAACTTACTGTGTGATATTTAATTTCGTTTTTCGGGCAAACTTTTTTCAGGACGAATTTTGTCCGTGAATTGGAGGTGTGAAAAATGAAAATGCAAATAAAAAATATGAAACCCGAGGATATGGCAAAAGTTGGTGCGGCAACAATGGCAGTAGTCGGTGCGGCGGCAGTAACCGCAGGTGTAATTGCCTCTCGTAAAAGCACAAAGAATAAGGTTAAAAAATTTGCTAAAAAGACAGTTAAGAGTATGGACGGTATCTTAAATACAGTGCAGGGTATGATGAAATAATTAAGAGGGGGCGGAAAAACCGCCCCTTTTCGGAGGACGTAAAATGAAAAAAGTACTATGTGTAATAATGGGTATATTACTCACTGTTTGTTGTAGTGGTTGCGGTAAAAAAACTGATAATGAAACCCAAATATTTTCAACCAATGCCCAGAGTTCTACCCATACGGAATCTTCATCCACTACCGATAATACCCCAAGTACAAGTGACGAAAGTTCACCGTCTCCCGCACCTATGGATATTTCTTCCAAGGAACTAAGAGCGATTTACGGTAAAAAAACGGGAACGAGTAAAACTTATACGGGTCTTGAACCCTTAGAGGAAAGAACTCTGCCCGTAATCGACCCCGAAAATGTACGAGGGCTCAGTGAAAGCGAAATACAACATAGTTTCGGTGTTTCTAAAGGTGGGAAGCCACACGAAATATCAGTAAATAATCAAAAGTTCTATGATGATTTCGGTGCGTTGAGCCTTGATACAGGCGGGGAAAAGGTAATTTATCTTACTTTCGATTGCGGCTATGAAAACGGTTGTACCGAAAAGATACTTGATGTGTTAAAGGATAAAAAAGTTCCTGCGGCATTTTTCGTAACCTTGCCCCATGTAAAATCCTGCCCCGACCTTATTGCAAGAATGATAAATGAGGGTCACACCGTAGGTAATCACTCGGTAAATCATCCGAATTTTTCAAAAATTTCAAGAACAGAGATGGCTCAGGAGATACAGGGTCTTGATAATTATTTGAGGGTTAATTTCGGTTATTCGTCGCCGTTTTTCCGTTTTCCTGAAGGTGCGTGTTCGGAGAGCGCTTTGGACTTGGTTCAGAATGCGGGATATAAAAGTGTTTTCTGGTCAAGTGCATACGCAGATTGGGACACGGAAAACCACAAGGGTAAGCAGTACGCTTTTGATACTGTAACCCAAAGACTTCATCCCGGTTGCGTTTTACTTTTACACGCGGTGTCACCGGATAATGCGGATGCTTTGGGGGATATTATAGATTTCGCAATCAGAGAGGGATACACTTTTAAATATTTATAATATTATTTGTTGTGTTTTTGTGGATGTGTTGATATAATAACCTTATATTCTTCATTGCGAGGTTGTTTTATGATTTATTCAAAATGTTTTCCTGCCTGGGGTCCTTACGGTAAGAAATATATGGGGCTTTCCCGTATTGCGGAGCATAAGTACAAAAGCGGTATAAGATTTGACCTGACGGTTGCACCGTCTGTCTTTGGTATGAATATTAAAGTACCCAATGTTACGGTGCCCTCAGGTTGCCATCCTTGGCTTTCAAGTGGTGATTATTCATTCTATTCTTACAGATATGATCTGGAATGGAAGGATAAAGTTTATGCGGATGTTTCCTTTTCTGAAATAAATGACGAAGCAACACTTGTAAGAACTGAGATTGTAAATAATTCCGAGATTATACAGAATTGCCTTATTAATTATTTCAGTTCCATTGAGTATCCTTACGAGTACTATACCCGCGTTGTAACACCCTCAAAATGTGTTTATATTGATGCTTTGAATTATAAGGAATACACTTATAATACACCTCGTCCTTGGGATGAAGAGAATCCTGACGGTCTTAAAAAGGGCGAGTTCAGGAGTCCCGATTTCACTAATGAATGCGGTCTTGGTGACAGGGTGGGTAAATGGCATATGCCCCACAGACCCATTCCCGTTTTCGGTGCCGAAAAAGGCGACAAGGTTACATATACCGCAGAAGTAAACGAGGACTACGAAAACGCAGTTCTTATGATAAGATACAGAACAAGCGATATTCATTATGAACAGGGTAAAATGGTTGGCGTTAACCTGATACCCGGTGAAAAGGACAGCGTTTTTACTCTCAACGGTGAAACAACAGTTACCTTTAGGGCAACGGACGAATTGAACATTGCCGTGGTCGAAATAGGTGAACTTAAAAAGGGCGAAATAAATCTTGATTTGGTGTCCGAGGGCTTCGGTGGAGTTGAATTTGATTTCTTGTGCATTACGGAATTTTGCGATATGAGAAACCTGAGGGTTTACAAAGAAATTAACAAATTCATTCCCGAAATTAATGAAGAAAAATGTGCCGATAGTGGATATAAAGCCAAACTTACTTATTACAATATTGACGGTGAGTATATCTTAAAGACATTTAATGACGATACACGTTTCCGCCATATTGAAACAGGCTCTCTCGAGGATTGTCCTACTGCAAGACTATCAAACTCCGACGTTACTTTTGACGATGTTCTCGAAAGTTTTACGGAAACTTTTAAAAGAAAACACAGCGATAACGGTTTCTTCCATAATACGATTGTGCATACTCTTTTCGTTGAGCCGAACTCAAACCACATTGAGTACGCGGTGATTTCAAAGGGTGAGGTTGAGTATCTTACTCCCGAGGAATATGCGAGTATTTATAACCAACGCAAATCCGAGGCTGTGCAGTTTAATTACAACCAAGCAGGTAAAAAGTATGAATTGAGCAATACAATTCTTGCATCAACCTTGCTTACAAACGCGGTTTATCCCATTTATAAACACGGTGAAAATATTATTCACCATACACCCGGTAAGCGTTGGGACTGCCTTTATACTTGGGATTCGGGCTTTATTGGGCTTGGAATGACGGGGCTTTCGCCTGAATTTGCATATTATAGCCTTGATACATATTTCAGTGATGAAAGTAACCCTGACTATGCATTTTTACATCACGGCTCACCCGTACCCGTACAGATGTATTTGTACCTTGAACTTTTAAAACTTAATAACGATAAAGAAAAATTACTTTCACTTTACCCGAGAGCAAAACTTTATTATGATTTCCTTGCGGGTAAAGTGAGGGGGTCAACAACTGCAAAATTCAAGAGCGGACTTACCACAACTTACGATTATTTCTATTCTTCAAGCGGTATGGACGATTATCCCGCACAGGTTGCAATGATGGATGAAAATGTCCGTGATAAAGCCGCACCCTGTATCTCATCGGCACAGTTAATAAGATGTGCCAAAATTCTTAAAATGGTAGCCCTGAAAATGGGTAAGACCGAAGATTCAGTTGAATATGATAAGGATATCAAACGAGTAACCGACGCCCTAAACAAATATTCCTGGGATGAAGAAAGCGGATATTATTCTTATGTCCTTCACGATGAGAATTACGAGCCTACTGAAATTTTCAGAACCAAGGACGGGGAGAATGTAAACAAAGGCCTTGACGGTATTTACCCGATTATTGCGGGTGCTTGTCCCGAGGACAGAAAGCAACGTATTATAAACCATCTTAAAAACCCCGAGGAAATGCTTTCACCCTACGGTATCAGTGCGGTTGATATGACGGCGGGTTACTTTATGGTGAACGGTTATTGGAACGGCAATGTGTGGTTCCCTCACCAGTGGTTTATCTGGAAAACGATGCTTGATTGCGGTGAAACGGATTTCGCTTACACAATAGCAAAACTCGCCCTTGATATATGGAAACGTGAGGTTGACTATTCGTATTATACATTCGAAATGGTAAACGTAGTCACGGGCCGTGGCGGATGGTTCCACAATTTCGGAGGTCTCTCTGCACCCATTAATCTTTGGACTGCCGCATATTACAAACCGGGTACATTCAACACAGGTTTTGATGTGTGGGTTGATAACTTCAGTTTCAATGATGATAATACATATTTTGAAAGTGAATTTTCGTATCACGGCAGCAACGAAAAGTACACGGTAATTGTTGCTATGAATGATAGTAAAAAGGATTACAAAGTATTAGTTGACGGCGAAGAAACTGAATATAATCTTCGTGATAACAGTGCTGTTGAAATTGTAATAAAAGGCGATAAAGCCACGAGAAAAATTATAATAAAGTAAAAAAGAATGCTCAAAGGCTACTTAAACCTTTGAGCATTCTTTATTTGGTCCCTTTAGGGGTGGAAATAAACCCCCGGTTCTACCGGGGGAAGAAAAAGGCTTCAGCAAAGCCAA
Organism: Oscillospiraceae bacterium; assembly: GCA_015066345.1. Taxonomy (GTDB): domain Bacteria; phylum Bacillota; class Clostridia; order Oscillospirales; family Acutalibacteraceae; genus DTU089. The sequence goes on along the minus strand of SVOQ01000038.1, from coordinate 56 downwards.
AAACGGCGAGCTCAAAGCCGCCGAAGTAGTTGCAAATAATTAATCCTCCAAGTAGA
>SVOQ01000048.1 GCA_015066345.1 Oscillospiraceae bacterium | reverse complement strand
TAAATGGATGTGGTTTTGAGTAATTTTGTTTGTATTTGACTGCAGATAGGCTGGCGCCTTTCAAAGGCAAATCGGACAAAAGTACCGAAACCACGCCATTTAAGGCTGGTTCGGATACACTTTACCCACTCTATGGTTGAACAAGCCAACCTAAAATATCGTTATAAATTTTTTCTTTAGAATCCTCGTTGAGAATTTCGTGACGGCAACAAGGATAAATTAATACTGTGGGTTCATGACCCGTTTCAACGAGAGAATCCGCACAATCAATAGGCCCTTTACCGTTAAAACCGACGGGGTCAAGGGCACCCGAAATAATAAGAATGGGTAAATCCACAGGAATGGTAGCGGGCCACATTTTATCACAAGCTAAAATACCGATTGTTGCAAGGTCTCTCATACCTGCGAGTGAAAGCTCCTGACCGCAGAGAGGATCTTTTATATAATCCTCAACATTCTGTCTGTTTAAACTGAGCCAATCCAAATCGGTCTGTTTATCAGAAATGCGAAGTGATGAAACTTTATTGAGCATTGACGCAAGAGTGTGATTAACAGTTCTCGGACCGAATTTTTCAACTGCTTTTTCAAGTGTATCAACAAACATTGAAAGACCCGAAGGTACCTGAGCAGTACCACAGAGAATAAGACCCGCAAGTTCTGTACCAAACGTACTTGCATATACTCTCGCACAAAGCGAACCCATACTGTGGCCGAAGAGATAGTAAGGTAAATCGGGATAACGCCTGTGCATAATGTTATAAAGAATATGCATATCATCAACAAAACGGCGGTAACCTTCTTTTTCAGCGGTGAAACCCAAATCGGCTTCACTTGCGACGGATTTACCATGACCAATATGGTCATTACCGCAAACCACATAACCGTTTTTAGCAAGGAACACGGCAAACTCGTCGTATCTTCCGATATGCTCACAAACGCCGTGCGCTATCTGAAAAACAGCTTTAAGTTCAACGGAATCGTCGTACCAGATAAGGGTACGGATTTTATCAACACCCGTTGAGGAATTGAAGTAAGCTTCCTTTTTTATAATTGCCATAATAAGTTCCTCCTTCAGTTAATTGAGCAAAAAACAACATTCACCCACTATTTAAATAATGATACCACAATGCAGTACTATTTTCAAGATTAAATAACGCATATATTGTAAAATTATTAACAAATATTTATGAATTCTAATATAAATTGGAGCTATCTGTAAGTTGTTCTTGAATTTAACAATAATGTGTGTTAAAATGTAGAAAGTTATATGCACATTACTTGACGGAGGATATGTTATGACAACGGAATTTAACACAAATTCAAAAGCAATTATTATCGGTCTTACCGACACAGGCGAGAAAATTCCCGCTGCTTCGGGAAGAATTTCTACTCAACCCGGTACCGCTCTTGAAATACTCGAATTATCAAAGGATGCTCAGAAAAACGCTAATCTTATTTCAAAGGTAACACGTTCAGGTCACAATTCGACCGTTGAGCATACGGTATTTAATCTTGCTTTTCAGAATGTTTCTGTACTTGTAGAACAGTTTGTAATTGAGTTCCGTCTTGCGTCATTCACCGTTAAATCAAGACGTTATGTTGACTTTGCTAAATTAGGTTACTATGTACCACATTTTGAATCAAAAGCCATTCACGATAAATATATGTCTCATATGGATTACCTTTACAAAGAATATGAAGCATTTATTGAGGCAGGTGTACCTAAGGAAGATGCTCGTTTCCTCTTACCCTACTCTCTTTACAGCAACTTCTACTGCACCCTTAATGCCCGTGAAATGATAAATATGCTCTATGCTATGATTTACGGCAGAGGTGCTGATTTTGCAGAAATTAAAGCTCTGGGTGAATCTTTACTCGAACAAGCGAGAAGACTCACACCCGGTATTTTTACAGATTTCGAAAACAGACGCCCTACTGTTCAGGATATACCGAAATTCAACTACAAGCCCGACCTTGACTTAATCAAAGATGAGGCACCCGTCGAACTTCTCAGTTACACTCCTAACGCATCAAAGGTAATTGCAAGAGCGGCGCTTATTGAATCCTGTAATCTTCCCACGGCGCAGATTGAAAAAATCACAGATGACGAAAATGAATGTGCTTCAATCATCAAAACTGTAATTAATTCAAAAAGGCAACGTCCTCTTGAAGCAGCAACATTTACTTTCCGTATCAATAACGTTTCTCTTTCCTGTCTGACTCACTTCGCAAGACACAGAATTCAGTCAATCGGCATCCCCTCCCTCACATTAACCGACAGAAGAAGACACATTTTACCCGAAACCATCGCTACCAAACCCGGCCTTAAGGAAAGGTACTGCGATGCTTTCACAAAAACCGCCGATTTATATGATGAATTAAAGAAAACCGGTGTTTGCGACGAATTACTCGCTTATTTACAGTTAAGCGGTAACACAGTTGATATAGTAACAACAATAAACGGTCGTGAACTTCTCTTATTTATGAAGTTACGTTCTTGTAACCGTGCACAATGGGAAATCAGAGATTTTGCTATTGATATGCTTAAGAAACTTCGCGAAGCAGACAAAACCGTTTTCAAATTCTACGGACCCAGTTGCTACGTATCAAAATGTCCTGAAGGACCTTTAACCTGCGGTAAAGCCGCCGAGGTTATTGAAACAATTAAAAACTTATAATCATAACCACCAGTAAACTGGTGGTTTGCTCTGCCCCTATAAGGGGCGAATGCTGGCTTAGCCCCTCGAAGGGGCACTGAAAGTTTAGCACCGCATTACAATCTCAA
>SVOQ01000047.1 GCA_015066345.1 Oscillospiraceae bacterium | reverse complement strand
TTGAAAGGCGCCAGCCTATCTGCAGTCAAATACAAACAAAATTACTCAAAACCACATCCATTTAAGGTCGAAGAATTTTGTGATTAAGTATTTTTCGCTCAGATGAGGCAAAAACGCAGCTAATCCTGACGGATTGGCGAGTATTTTAACGAAATATGAGTGGAAAAGACTATCCCAAAATCTGGTTCGGATATACTTTACCCACTCTAGGTGATTTTATGACGGATAAAGAATTACTATTAACTGCAATTAAAGAAATGGAAAAATCCTACTCCCCTTACTCAAGCTGTAAAGTGGGTGCGGCACTCCTTTGTAAAAACGGTAAAGTTTATACGGGGACAAATATTGAAAATGCCGCATTTTCTCCTACAATATGTGCGGAGAGAGTTGCGATTTTTAAAGCCGTAAGCGATGGCGAAAGAGAGTTTTCAAAAATTGCCGTTGCAGGTGGCAAGGACGGTATTGTTGACGGCATTTTTGCTCCTTGCGGTGTTTGCAGACAGGTTTTAAGGGAATTTTGCAGTGATGATTTTCAAATCATTTTAGGAGAAAACGATGAAGAATATAAGGTTGTAACACTAAAAGACCTTTTGCCCCTTTCCTTTTCACCCGATAATGTGAGGTAAAATTATGAGAATGTATGATATTATCAAGAAAAAGCGTGACGGCTTTTCATTGACTAAAGAAGAAATCGACTTTTTTATAAAAGGCTATGTCGACGGCTCTATACCCGATTATCAGGCATCCGCCTTTTGTATGGCGGTTTTTTATAAAGGAATGACCGAGGAGGAAACCGCAAACCTTACTATGGCAATGGCTGAATCGGGTGATACGGTTGACCTGTCCGTTTTCGGCACACTTACGGCGGATAAACACAGTACAGGTGGCGTCGGCGACAAAACCACACTTATTGTAGCCCCTATTTGTGCATCCCTCGGTTGCGTTATGGCTAAAATGAGCGGTCGCGGTTTAGGTCACACAGGCGGTACAATTGATAAATTAGAATCAATTGACGGCTTTAACACCGCCCTCTCACCCGAAGAATTTTTCGCACAGGTGGAAAAAACAGGTATCGCCGTAGTAGGTCAGACGGGTAACCTGACCCCTGCAGATAAAAAACTTTATGCGTTACGTGACGTTACGGCAACGGTTGACAGTATGCCCCTTATAGCGTCAAGTATTATGTCAAAAAAAATTGCCGCAGGAGCGAAAAACATTGTTCTCGACGTAAAATGTGGCTCGGGTGCTTTTATGAAAATCCCCGAAGATGCCGAGGCTCTCGCCGCCGAAATGGTTAAAATCGGTAAGATGTGCCGGAGAAACACCGCGGCGGTTATTACTAATATGAACAGACCCTTGGGCAATAATATCGGTAATGCTCTCGAAGTTATTGAGGCGATTAACGTACTTAAAAACAACGGTCCCGAGGATTTGACCTCAGTCTGTCTTGCACTTGCAACTCAGATTGTTTCAATAACTAAAAACATAAGCCGTGATGATGCGGAAATTCTTACAAAAGACGCTCTCCAAAGCGGAAAGGCTTACGATAAGTTTATTGAATGGATTAATGCTCAGGGAGCAACAGAAAATTCACTTAACTTTAAAAAGGCGGATTACTCACACCCCGTAATAGCCGAAACCGACGGATATATTATAAGTTCGGATGCGGAAAAAATCGGCATTTCAGCGGTAATTTTAGGTGCGGGACGAGAGAAAAAGGACGATACCATTGATATGAGCGCAGGTATCATCCTTAATAAGAAAACAGGGGATAAAGTAACTAAGGGCGACGTAATTGCTACTCTTTATTCCTGTAACAAAAGTTCTTTTGAGAGTGCAAAAAATAAATTTTTAGATGCCCTCGAATTTTCACAAGAAGAGCCCACAAAAGAGCCTTTGATATATAAGATTATAAAATAGAAACACTCGGTCAAGTCCGTTATGATGGACCTGACCGAGATTTTTAAATATTCAGTAGTTTTTCCGCGTTGAGGTGATAAATTTTTTCTTTTTCCGCTTCACTAAGTTCAAGGGTTTCTATCATTCTAATATCCCAGGACGGTGCATTCCACGGGCAATCGGAACCAAAAACAATATAATCTGCACCTTTTTTATCCAAAATACGTTGGGCACGTTCTTTGGGCATAGTGGCGTAACCGAAAGCGGTGTCAAAATACACGGGTATATCGCAAAGGTATTTTAAAACATCCTCGCCCATACCTGCCGAACCCCAATGGGCGCATATCATAGGTGTATCTATCCACTTTGCCGCTTTTCTGAGTCGCTCAGGTGTTGCGTGATACGGTGCGGGATAACCGAAATCCTCACCCGCGTGGAACAGAACAATTAAACCCAATTCCGATATCCTTTTATAAATAGGTTTCATTTTTTCGTCATCCACAAAAAACTGTTGGTATTCGGGATGAAGTTTAATTCCCTTTAACCCCATTGAATGAATACGCTCCAATTCTTCAATGGCATTTTCTGCGTGAGGATACACAGACCCGAAAGGTATTATTTCGTCACATTCCTGAGATTTTATGAAATCGTTTACGGCGGTTTGTTGCTTTTCATTTGTTGCTATGGCAAGAGCAACGCTTTTATTGACAACGTCTTTTTTCATTAAAGCCTTTAGACTATTAATAGTACCGTCGGTCTGGGGAATAAGTCCCCCCGAAGTAAAGCTTAATTTTTCTATTGCCCGCTCCGCTATTTTTTCGGGAAATGCGTGGGTATGAAAATCTATAATCATTTGTTTTTTCGCCTCATAATTTTTTAAATAGTTTAACTTATTTATAAATAATAATACTCTTTTTTAGAAATTTCAATAAAAAATAAACATCCACCCGCCAAGCGGGTGGTTTTTCATATGCGGGCATAGCCCTATGTTCTTCGCGTATGCGTAAACGCATAAGTACGGTCTGCCAGTTGCGTAAGATTGTTACTTGCTACCCGTAAA
>SVOQ01000037.1 GCA_015066345.1 Oscillospiraceae bacterium | reverse complement strand
TGGAGGATTAATTATTTGCAACTACTTCGGCGGCTTTGAGCTCGCCGTTTTTGGCTTTGCTGAAGCCTTTTTCTTCCCCCGGTAGAACCGGGGGTTTATTTCCACCCCTAAAGGGACCAATTAAAAAGCATCGTACTCTTGTGAGTACGATGCTTTTTCTTTTGGTTTTTCTGAAATTTCAAGGCAGACGGTTGTAGTAACAAATGTCACTATAAACAGTAATACTATTATAACTGCCGTAATAATTTTACGTATAGTTTCGTTTCTTCGTACTGTTAAACTGTCGCCTATTACATATTTATTTGAGCCGAGATTTCCGGGATAATCCTTAGCAAAACCGTAGTAACTTTTGCGTTTTTTTACGTAATTACTTTCCTTTTTACCCATTATTCAAGCACCTCTGTTTCAGGAGGTGTGGTAACAGGTTCAGTTTCAGGCGGAAGAGTTGTATCTTCCACAGTAATTTCTTCGGTGGGAGGTTCAGTTCCTTCCTCACCTTGATTTTCATTCGTATTATCGGTTACATCGTCCGTAAATTCTTCGGTTGTTTCATTATTTTGTGTAACATCCGGTTCAGTGGACTGAGGTTCGGTTGTAATTATGGGGTTTGTTGTAACAACATTTGAATTTCCGTTATCGGAGTTAGTCGTACCCGTATAGTTTGCACCGTGGTAAACGTCAATAATGGAAACTCTGTCATCAGTAATATTGATATTTGATTGTCCGTAAAGCTCCATCTGGAGTTTATGAGCCGCTAATTCGTAGTCAACAACCCAAATCCACATATTTGCACTACCACTTGTACGGCAGTCCTCGGGAGGCATTTGCAATTGTTTTCTTTCGTAATTTGCCCAACCACCCGTAAGGGCTTTAATACCCATTGAAACTATCTCGGTTTTTTTGTAACCTGTGTCAACATAGGGTAAGAGTAAATCTATGTACTTGTTCAGATCACTGATTGAAGCATTTTTAACTCGGCTGAGAATGGAGTCTATAACCATACGTTGACGTCTTGTACGGCTTACGTCACCGTCTGCGTCGCAGTTTCTTATACGTACGAAACAAAGAGCCTGTTCACCGTTAAGTGTAACATTTTCACCAACGGGAAGTTCAACCTTGAACTTTTTATAGTTATAGTCCGCCTCGTACTGTTGTACGTCAACCGTAACGCCACCCATAGCATCAATAATTTTTGTAAATGACTCAAAATTGACCATAACATAGTTATCTATCTCAATTTTGTAGTTATTTTCGATGGTTTTAATGAGCGTTTCGGGACCGCCCATTGAGTAGGCAGCATTTAATTTAGTACAATATGAGTTTTTATTGCCCTCAACATATAAATAACTGTCGCGGAAAAATGATACAAGTTTAAGTTCTTTTGTCTTTTTGTTTACGGAGATTAACATCATAACGTCCGTATTACCTGAATTTGTACCATTTCGGCTATCCGCACCTATAAGAAGCACGTTTATAACGTTTTTACTGGACATTTTTCTGTCGTTACCGATGGTAGCCCAGTCTATAAGTGATTGCTTGAAACCTGCCGAGCCGATGTCGATTTCAATATCTGCGAAATCTTCCTCTTCGTAAATAATGTCTTCTTCATTATTACCGAGAGCATCACCTAAAAGTGATAATTTCTGTGCTACAAAAATACCACCTGCACCAAATAATGCAATTAATATTGCAAGAATAATTGCAATTATACTGAAAATAACCTTTTTCACTGTAGAAAGATTTTTAAACCATTTACCAAAGCGTTTAAAAGGATTTTTTTCTTTAGGTTGGCGATTTTTAACCATCGGAGGGGCAGAAGGACTCCTTTTTATAGGTTTCTGGTCATCAAAAACACTTAAATCCACACGAGTTTTTGATTTTTCAGAATCAATTGATGACATTTCTTCTTCATTATTATAGAAATTCTCATCAATTTCTTCTTTTCCCTTGTTTTCTTCCATTTCCCTTTGAGCATATTCACCTAACAAATCAAGATAATCCTGATTAATGTCATGATTATTTTTGTCAGACATAAATTATTCCTCCGTTGTGTCTGCTGCTACATCTTCCGGTGTGCCCACATCTTCATTGTCTCCGGATGTATCCCCTGCTCCCTCGGAAGCAGTACCGTCATCCTCCACTGTGCCGTTAACCTCCGCTTCATCATGCTCGGTTGTTGAGAGGGTAACTACTCTGTCACCTTCACCAAGCTTCATTACACGAACACCCTTTGAAGGTCTTGCACAAACTCTTACTGCACTTGCAGGAATTCTTATGATGATACCGTCCTGTGAAATGAGAATAATATCATCTTCTTCTGAAATATCGCTTATTGCGGCAATATCGCCGTATTTTTCAACGTGGTAGTTCTTGAGACCCTTACCGCCTCTTGACTGAGTACGGTAGTTTTCGTTTTCACTGATTCTACCGTAACCTGTTTCACTGACGGTAAGAAGCTTACCATTTTCTTTCATAACGCTCATACCCACAACTTCGTCACCGTCGTTGAGAGTAATAGCCTTTACACCACTTGCGGTTCTACCCAAAGGTCTTGCATCATTTTCATTGAAACGAATACACATACCCTTCTTGGTAGCAACGAGTAAATCGTCATTACCCGATGTAAGTTTAACCCAAGCGAGTTCATCATCTTCCCTGAGAGTTACGGCAATAATACCGTTTCTTCTTGCGTTTCTGAAAATATCAAGGGATGAACGCTTAATAAGACCCTTACGGGTAACCATACAAAGGAACATTCCCTCGTCATCCTTGGGAATCTGAATCATTGCAGAAACCTTTTCACCGTTTTCAAGGGGAAGAATGTTAACAATATTTGTACCCTTACTTGTTTTACTTCCCTCGGGAATTTCGTATCCTTTAAGTCTGTATGCCCTACCCCTTGTGGTATAGAACATAATTGCATCATGGGATGAAGCAACAAACATTGTTTCCGCAACATCATCCTCACGGCGGGTCATACCTTTAACTCCCCTGCCGCCCCTATTCTGAATTGAGAACATATCAACGGGCTGACGTTTGATGTAACCCATATTGGTGTAAGTATAAACGCATTTTTCTTCGGGAATAAGGTCTTCAATATCAACCTCACCGCTTACGTTTTCAATAGCGGTTCTTCTTTCATCAGCGTATTTATTTCTTACAACTCTGAGTTCGTCACGCACAAGAGTAAGAACACGCTCGTGAGAACCAAGGATTTCTTCATATTCCTTAATCTTTTCCTTGAGTTCGTTAAGTTCATTTGTAATTTTAAGAATTTCAAGACCTGCCAACTGACCTAAACGGAAGGCAACAATTGCAGCTGCCTGAGGCTCGTCAAAATCGAATTTTTCCATAATTGCGATTTTTGCCTCTGCCTGTCCGCCCTTACAAGCACGGATAGTAGCAATAATATCGTCAACTATGTCAATAGCCTTAGCAAGACCTTCTAAAATATGGGCTCTGTCCTGAGCTTTTTTAAGGTCGTATTGAGTTCTTCTTGTAATAACTTCGCACTGATGGTCAATGTAATGCTGAAGAATCTCTTTAAGAGTAAGAATCTTCGGCTCACCCTTTACGAGTGCAAGAAGAATTGCACCGCAGGTGGACTGCATCTGGGTGTAAGTAAACAATTTATTAAGTACAACCTGAGCATTGGCATCACGTTTGATGTCAATTTCAATGTGCATACCCGTTTTATCGGATGAATAGTCGTTGATATCGGAAATACCCTCAATACGTTTATCCTTAACAAGGTCTGCAATTGACTCAATAAGACGTGCTTTATTAACCATATAGGGGATTTCGGTAACAATGATTTTAAATCTGCCGTTTTTACCCTCTACAATTTCGGTTTTTGCACGAACGATTATCTTTGCTCTACCCGTAGCATAAGCCGCACGGATAGCCGCTCTACCCATAATAATACCGCCTGTGGGAAAGTCAGGACCTTTGATATGCTCCATAAGGTCTTCAAGGTCGGCTTCGGGGTTTTCAATAAGGCAGTCGATAGCGTCGCAAACCTCACCAAGGTTGTGGGGAGGAATATTTGTAGCCATACCAACCGCGATACCCTGTGAACCGTTTACAAGAAGGTTGGGGAATCTTGAAGGCAATATTGTAGGCTCTTTAAGACGGTCATCATAGTTGGGAACAAAATCAACGGTATTTTTTTCAATATCCGTGAGCATTTCAAGGCTCATTTTGCTCATACGTGACTCAGTGTAACGGTAAGCAGCAGGGGGGTCACCGTCAATTGAACCGAAGTTACCGTGACCGTCAACGAGCATATATCTCATTGAGAAATCCTGAGCAAGACGTACCATTGCATCGTAAACGGATGCGTCACCGTGAGGATGGTACCTACCGAGAACTGAACCTACTGTATCCGCACACTTACGGTATGCTTTATCGGGAGTAAGGTTATTTTCGTACATTGTGTAAAGAATACGTCTGTGAACGGGCTTAAGACCGTCACGAACATCGGGCAACGCACGGGAAGTAATAACCGACATTGAATAATCGAGGAAAGCAGTTCTTACCTCTTTATTAATATCAATATTTATGATTTTCTGGTTTGCATAAGGGTCGGGGAGATTATTTATTCCCTGTGTGACACCATTATTTTCAACATTATTTATTTCGTCCATCGTTTACCTCACACATTAAATATCAAGATTCTTAACGTATTTAGCGTTTTTCTCAATAAATTCTCGTCTGGGTTCAACCTTGTCACCCATAAGAATAGAGAAGGTTTCATCAGCTTTTTCCGCATCTTCAAGAGTAACTCTTAACATTAATCTTGTAGCAGGGTCCATAGTTGTTTCCCAAAGCTGAATGGGGTCCATTTCACCAAGACCTTTATAACGCTGAATTGAATATCCCGTTCCGATATCTGCCATTATTTCGTCTCTTTCTTCGTCAGAGTAAGCATAACGGTGAGTTTTACCTTTACTTAATCTGTAAAGAGGGGGTTGGGCAAGATAAATATGACCCTGTTTTATAAGCTCGGGCATATAACGGAAGAAGAATGTAAGAAGAAGTGTTCTGATGTGAGCACCGTCAACGTCGGCATCGGCCATAATGATGATTTTGTCATATCTGAGTTTGTTAATATCAAAATCTTCACCGATACCCGTACCTAAAGCAAGAACAACGGGCGTAAGTTTATCATTACCGATAACTTTATCAAGTCTTGCTTTTTCAACGTTGAGCATTTTACCCCAGAGGGGAAGGATTGCCTGAATCATTCTGTCACGTCCTGCTTTTGCAGAACCACCCGCAGAGTCACCCTCTACGATGTAAATTTCGGTTTTAGATGAATCTTTTTCTATACAGTCCGCAAGTTTACCGGGAAGTGAGTTACTTTCAAGAACGGATTTTCTTCTTGCGTTATCCCTGGCTTTTCTTGCAGCTTCTCTTGCACGTGATGCATCAAGTGCCTTACCGAAAATTGCCTTTGCTTCCGCAGGATTTTCTTCAAAATATGTTGAAAGTTTTTCGTAAACGCATTTTGAAACAAGGGGAGTAATATCCGTATTACCTAATTTACCCTTTGTCTGTCCTTCAAACTGTGCTTCTGTAAGTTTAACACTGATAACTGCGGTCAGACCTTCACGAACATCATCACCTGAAAGATTTTTGTCATTATCTTTTAAAAGCTTATATTTTCTGCCGTATTCATTGAAAACTCTTGTCAGAGCAGTTTTAAAACCGTTTTCGTGAGTACCGCCGTCAATTGTACGAACGTTATTAGCAAAACTTAACAACAACTCGTTATAACTGTCGTTGTACATAAGAGCAATGTTTGCTTCACGGTCACCGCTGACTGCAGAAAAATGAATGGGGGTTTCGTGAAGGGGAGTGAGTCCTCTTTTCTTTGTTTCAAACTCAACGAAAGAACTGATACCGCCTTCATAACAGTGAATTTGTTCAATTATTTCATCAGGATTACGTTTGTCAGTAAGTGAAATTGAAAGACCTGCGTTAAGGAATGCCTGTTCTCTGAGTCTTCTTTCAAGAATTTCATATTCGTATTCTGTTGTTTCAGTAAATATTTCGGGGTCAGCCTTGAATCTTATGAGAGTACCGGTTTCGTCAGTATCACCGATAACTTTAAGGTCACAAGTTGGGTTACCTCTTTCAAAACGTTGATAATGAACGTGGCCATCCTGTGAAACTTCAACTTCAAACCACTCAGAAAGAGCGTTAACAACTGATGAACCAACACCGTGCAAACCGCCGGAAACCTTATAGCCGCTACCGCCGAATTTACCACCGGCGTGAAGAACGGTAAGTACAACCGTAACCGCGGGAAGACCCTGTTGCTCATTAATACCAACGGGAATACCACGACCGTTATCGCGAACGGTTATAATATCACCGGGGAGGATTTCGACCTCAATATGAGTACAGAATCCTGCTAAAGCCTCGTCAATTGAGTTATCCACAATTTCGTAAACAAGGTGATGAAGTCCCTTGGGACCCGTTGAACCTATGTACATACCGGGTCTTTTTCTTACTGCCTCAAGACCTTCAAGAACCTGAATTGCACTGGCATCATACTTTTCGGTAACCGAGGTATCAATGGCATTTTCGCTATCATCAATAACTATTGAATTTTCCAGAGCTTCCTCTCGAAGCTCCGCTTCGGTTTTAATAATTTCGTCCAAAATACTGACCTCCGTAAGATTCTTTATAAAAAATTATTTACTTACTTAAAATTTAAAATCTGATTTTTTCGCAGATTCTATTCGCTTTAATATAGTACCGACAGAAACGGGGGATATATAAATTACTGTTCCCTTTGGTTCTTCGCAAACTATAAAAGATTTTGGTAATTCAAAAGGTGCTACATTACGCACTTTTTTCTGTTTTTCCGCGTTATTGAGATAATCAATCGTTTTTTTCATAACAGTTGTATTTTCCATATCAAAAATACCTATTATTTCCTTATCCACAATAACCGTATCGTGACCGATATGAATAAACATTAAATTAATTTTCCCCCTTTTATAAGGAAGGATTTACCCGTACAAAGCCTTAAAACCTGTGACGGATCGCAACAGGTTAAAAATACCTGTCTGTCATTTATATGGTTAAGAACGTAGTCCTGACGTTTTTCGTCAAGTTCGCTCATAACGTCATCAAGAAGTGCAACGGGGGTTTCACCCGTAATTTTTTTAATAATTTCCGATTCGCCCAATTTTAAAGCCAGGGCACAGGAACGTTGTTGACCCTGAGAACCGAATGAACGGGCACTGACATTATTAATTTTAATATCAAGGTCATCCCTATGAGGTCCGACAGTTGTACTTCTCATTAAAATATCCTCTTTTTTGGCTTCTTTTATTTTTTCAAGTTCATTCAGATATAAATCGTGAACCGAAATATTAATATCAGTTATATCTTTTCTTGAATATGCAACCGAAAAATCCTCTTTATATTCCGAAATACCCGAGTAAATTTCTTTACTGTATTGTGAAAGTATATCTATGTATTTAAGTCTTTCGGAAATAACCGCCGCCGAATACCTCGCCAGACTTTCATCCCAGGAATCAAGCATATCGTAAAGTTGGGAATTTAAGTGAATATCTTTTAAAAGTGCATTTCTTTGCATCAAAGAACGCCTGTATCCTGCTAAATGCTCCGCATAAGAGGGTTTTAACTGGCAAAGGGCGGTATCTAAAAATTTACGTCTTTCCGACGGACCGTCTTTAATAAGTGATAGGTGAGCGGGTGAAAAAATTACACCGTAAAATGAACCTATTAATTCCGCGGATGAACGTAAGGAAATACCATTCAAAGAAACATTTTTCTTTTTATTACCAAAAACAATTTCGGATTTTTTATCCCTTACATTATCGGAGAAAGAAAGATTTATTTTAGCAATTTCTTCACCGAATTTAATAAATTCAGGGTCTTTAGCACCTCTGAAACTCTTACACCCCGTAAAAAGCCAGATCGCTTCAAGAATATTCGTCTTTCCCTGAGCATTTTCACCGTAAATAACATTTACACCGTCGGTTGCCTCTAATTTAATGGAGGAAATATTCCTGAAATTATTCAATTCTATTGAATTTATTTTCATAATTCCTCCAAAAATCAGACTCTCAGACTACGTCGTATATAATACTTTCGTATTCAGCATTGTCACCGCGACGTAATTTTTTACCTCTCATAGTACAAACTTCGCCGTTAACTTTAACTTCGCCGTCCTGTATTACGATTTTTGCGTGACCACCTGTGTTAACAACGCTGACATTCTTTAAAAGGTCATCAAGTCTTATATAATCGCCTTTTAAAGTAAATTCTTTGTGTTCTTTCTGAACGGGTTTAACTCTTATTCTCATATTTTTAAAAATTCTTTCAAAAATTGTTCAAAACTTTTATCAGCTTATATTTTCATTTTTCAATCTCATGGGAATAATAAGGAAAATGAAGCTTTCGCCTTCAATGGGCTTAATTATAATGGGTGAAACGGGGCTTGAAAGCTCAATATTTACTTCATCCGCATCAACTGTTCTTAAGCAGTCTGTAAGATAAGTATTGTTAAAGCCGATTTCAACTCTTTTACCCTCAATTGAAGCGGGAATTTTATCGTTTGCCGCACCGAGAGCCGTAGCACTTGAGATTTTAATTGTATTTTCATCAAAAACGCAACGAATGGGACTTTTGATTTTACTTGTAATAAGGAGTGATGTTCTTTCGACACTGTCAAGAATAAGTTTGAGGTTTACTCTTGCCTTAGTTGTACTCTGAGCGGGAATTGCATTTTTGTAATTGAAAAATTCACCTTCAAGAAGTCTTGATATAATTCTGTAATTGCCGATTTCAAAAAGAATAAATTTCTTGCCGATTGAAAATGTGATGTTATCATCGTCGCTATCTGCAAGTTTAACAACTTCGGAAAGGGTTTTTGCAGGAACAACGAATGTCATATCATCACCTGCGTATTCTATTGTTTCATTTCTTATAGCAAGTCTGAAACCATCGCAGGAAATAAGTCTTAAGTTGTTGTTTTCAACTTCAAATTTAATACCTTTATGAACGGGTTTAATATCCTGTACTGCAACTGCAAAGATGGTCTGTTTTACCATATCGCGTAAAATATTTTGTTTTATAGCAAAGGGGAGACCGCCGGATACTGTGGGAAGTTCAGGATAATCGTTTGCGGGAATACCAACAAGTGAAAATTCTGCTTCACCTGATGTGATTTTGCAAAGATTATGGGAGTCAACATTAATAGTAACTGAAGCAGCAGGTAATCTTCTTAAAATATCGCAAAGAAGACGGGCGTTAAGAACGATACTGCCTTCTGTTTCTGTTGAACAGTCAATTGAAGTTGTGATACCTACTTCAAGGTCATAACCTGTAAGGTTGAGTCTTGAATTTTTAGCCTGAATGTAAATACCTTCTGTGGCAGGGATAGTACTTTTCTGGGGTACACCTCTCTGAACTATATTACAAGCTTCTGCGAGGATGGATGTGTTACATGTAAATTTCATAATTTAGCCTCCAGTGTGAGAATAAAATGATTTTTTTTTGCCAAAAATAATAAATTAAACAGTAGCAGTAGTAGTGACTGTAAATTTGTAGAAACTTTAATTTTGCCTTTATTTATCAATGGATTTGAAATTATTTTCCAATGTAGGAAAAATGTTAACTTATGTCAGTAAATAAAGGCTTGGATTTTACCGTGTTCACAATGTAGATAACTTTTTGAACATATGTGTTTAAATTGTTCAAAAATATATGTGAAAATTAATCATTTCTTTCGTCTTTGATACTTTTCATAATATCGTAAACGGTTGTTTTAAGTTGGGGGTTGTCCTCCATTTTACTTTCGGATGCCTCAATTGAGTAAATAACAGTCGAGTGTTTTTTACCGCCAAACTGAGCACCGATTTCTTCATAAGTAAGGTTTGTAACCTCACGCATAATATACATTGCAAATTGCCTTGCGTTGGAAATTTCCGCCTTTTTCTTTTCAGAGCGGATATCCTCGGGTGAAACACCGAATGAGGCAGCAACCTTATCAATTATATTGTTTATGGTAACCTCGGTAGGCTGAGCGTAGTAAATGATGTCTTTTATGATGTCATTTGCAACGCCGATTGTGGGAGCGTTACCGTCAATTGAATAAACTGCGTATAATTTATTAACTACGCCTTCAATCTGGCGGACATTGTTTTTAAGTCTTTCCGCAATAAACTCAACTACATCGTCGGGAATATTCATTTCAAATGCCTGAGCCTTACGGCGGATAATTGCAATTCTCGTTTCAAGCATTGGCGGTTGAATATCCGCAAGAAGTCCCTGAACAAAACGGCTTCTGAGTCTTTCTTCGAGTGTGGGAATATCCTTAGGTGGACGGTCAGATGTAAGAACTATCTGTTTACCCTGATTTATAAGAGCTTCGAAGGTGTAGAAAAATTCTTCCTGAGCAACGCTGGTTTTACCGATGAACTGAATATCGTCCATAAGAAGAATATCGGCGTTTCTATATTTGTTATGGAACTCACCCATATTCTTTTCACCCATATGGTTAATCATTTCGTTAAGGAAATTTTCACCGCTTGTGTAAAGAATATTCATACCGGGTCTTGTTCTTTTAAGTTCGGCACGTATTGCCTTTAAAAGGTGGGTTTTACCGAGACCCGATTCACCGTAAATAAAGAGGGGGTTATGTACGCTACCGGGATTATTGGTAACCGCCACCGCCGCAACGTAGGCAAACTGGTTTGTGTTACCTACAATAAAGTTTGAAAAGGTGGGTTCAAAGTTTTTAGAATTAATTTCACTATGAAATTCGCCAAAAGATGAACCGTTATTTTTAGTTTCGGTATTTTCCTGAACCTGATTATTCTTTTCATCCACAGTAATATTAACTTTTATATCAAAGCCCAGTACATTTTCCGCCGCAGTCTGAATCTGGGGAATAAAACGCTTTACTATACCCTTTGTAAATTCCGTAGCAGTTTCAAGAACGAGACAATCATCATCAAATGAAACAGGAACTAAAGTTTTAATCCACTTTGTCATTATTGCGGAGGAAACGGAACTTGAAAGTTCGTTTAAAATTTCCTCCCATAAAGAGTAGATATTATCCAATAAATTCACCCCAAAATTTTACAATAATAATGTATATAAAATTAATTATATATATTCCATTAAATTATAACATATGGATAAATCTATTTCAACCTAAATACAAAAATAACTGACAAAAAATGTTCAAAATTTTTAAAAAATTAATAGTTTTTCGTATTGCAATTTATATACTAATACTGTAAAATTTAAAATGAATCGGGATATCCTGTTTTTGGTAGGAAATCCACAAAAAAGAAAAGAGAGAAAAAATGGATTTTACAAAATTTCATTGCCCTGTTTGTAATAAAAACTTCACTGAAAATGACGATGTTGTAGTATGTCCCGAGTGCGGTACACCCCACCACAGAGAATGCTATAAAATTACGGGTAAATGCTTTAACGAGGGTTTGCACGGAAGTGAAAATAATTTAAAAGAAAATTATGAAAATCCCGAAGAAGAAAAGAAGACAGAAATCTTCAAACCAACGGAAGAAAATTCAGACGAAAATAAAAAAGAAAATTCCGAAAAACCCTTTAAAATCAACGGAAAAGGACTCCCTGATTTTATAAAATTCGGCTCTGTTCAGGACCAATTAATCGAGGGAAAACACTCCTCACTTTTTGAGGCAGCCGTGGGAAAAAATCAGAATTATTACATCCCGAGATTTACGGTTATGAGTTCTTTAAATAAGGGAATATCCTTGAATTTAGTTGCGTTTTTTGCCCCTCTTGCCTGGAGTTTATACCGTAAAATGTATAAGATTTCAGCGTTGATTTTTGCGGGATATCTTTTGTTTTTTGGTTTGAGTTTTTATCATACTTACTCCAACACAGAGGTAGTAGAAGCAGTGAAAGACTGCTATGAAGAAATTCAGAAAAATCCCGAAGCATACGCTGATTTTGAGTTTCTTTATGAAGAAAATACGGATTATTTAACCGATGCACAAAAGAATTTTATAAATGTAAGCGAAAGCATTACTTATCCCATCTATCTGATAATCCTTTCTTACGCAATACGCTATGTTCCGAAAATTGCATTAGGTGTTTTCGGTAATAAAATTTATTTGAAAAAACTAAAGAAAAACATAGATAAAGCCGAGAAAAAAAATCTTGAAGGGGATAAATTAAAAATTTATCTTTATAAAAAATACGGCACAATTCCAATGTTTTTAGCCATTATAGTGGGTATTTTAGAATTAACGATGTTCAGGTGATTTAATGCATACACCCCTTGCCGACAGAATAAGACCCGTAAGTCTTGATGATATAGTAGGTCAGAAACACCTTATCGGTGAAAATATGCCCTTAAGAAATATTATTGAGTCGGGCGAACTGCCGAATATGATATTTTACGGTCCGTCGGGTACGGGTAAAACCACCCTTGCCCGTATGATAGCCAAAAAAACCGACCGTACTTTACGAAAACTCAACTGTACTACCGCAGGTACTCAGGATATAAGGGATATTGTAAATGATTTAAATTCATTTACCGCCCCCAACGGTATTCTCTTGTATCTTGATGAGATTCAGTATTTTAATAAAAAACAACAACAAACACTTTTAGAGTACATAGAGGACGGCTCCATAACTCTTATAGCCTCCACCACGGAAAATCCCTATTTTTACGTTTACAGTGCGATTTTAAGCCGTTCTTCCGTATTTGAATTCAAATATGTTACACCCGACGAGGTTGAAAATGCGGTTATAAGGGGTTTCAGACTACTTGAAAAAGAAAAAGACGAAACCTTTGAAATCGAAACGGGCGTTACAAGGCACATAGCAAACGCTTGTGGCGGTGACGTACGTAAATCCCTTAACGCGGTGGAACTCTGCGTTTTGGCGGCAAAAAAGCCCCAAAACGGCGAAAAAAGAGTGATTACTCTTGAGAGTGCCCAGTCACTTACCCAAAAAAGTGCTATGAAGTACGATAGAGAGGGAGACGAACACTACGATATTTTATCCGCTTTTCAAAAATCAATGCGTGGCTCCGACCCGGATGCTGCAATTCACTACCTTTCAAGACTTCTTGAAGCAGGGGATATGACTTCCGCAATACGTCGACTTCTTGTATGTGCGGCGGAGGATGTCGGTCTTGCGTACCCGATGATTTTACCCATAGTAAAGGCGGCAACGGATATTGCGTTGCAGGTGGGTATGCCCGAGGCACGGCTTCCCCTTGCGGATGCGGTTATATTAGTTTGTAACTCACCTAAGTCAAATACTGCTCACGATGCGGTTAACGAGGCTATGAGTGACCTTCAAAAGGGTAAAAGCGGTCCCATACCCCGTCAACTTCAAAATAAGCATTTTGACGGCGATGATGCAGAAATAAAAGGTCAGTTTTATTTATACCCGCACGATTATCCCAATCGGTGGGTTGAGCAACAGTATTTGCCCGATGCTCTGAAAAATAAACGGTATTACTTTTATGGCGATAATAAGCAGGAACAAGCCGCAAAGGAATATTGGGATAAGATTAAGGGCAGAAAATAAGTTAATCTGATTCGAAAGAATCTTGAAATAAAAAAACAGAGGTTATTATTATGAAACAGTTTCCCATAGGCATTATAATCAACTCTTTCAGAACGGATATTCCCACATCCGTTAAAAAAGCCGCTGAATGTGGCGCACAGGGTATTCAGGTCTACGCTACAAGCGGTGAAATGGCTCCCGAAAACCTTGTTGGTGCTAAAAGAAAGGAATTTCTCGACCTTGTAAAATCAAACGGTCTTGTTATTTCTGCTCTTTGCGGTGACTTAGGCGGTGGCGGATTTATCCACAAGGAACTTAACGAGGCAAGAGTGGAAAAATCCAAGAGAATTCTCGACCTTGCTAAAGAACTTGAAACAGATATAGTTACAACTCATATCGGTGTTGTACCCTCCGACCCCAACCACGACAGATACAAAATTATGCAGGAGGCTTGTCACGAACTTGCAGAGTATGCAGATTCAATTGACGCTCACTTTGCAGTTGAAACAGGTCCCGAAACAAGTGCAGTTCTTAAAGGATTCCTTGATAGCCTTAATTCCACAGGTGTTGGCGTTAACCTTGACCCTGCTAACCTTGTAATGGTAACGGGTGACGACCCTGTTGGTGCTGTACATAATCTTAAAAAATATATCGTACATACCCATGCAAAAGACGGTAAACAGATTTTCTTCCGCGACCCCGAAATCGTTTACGGTATTAAAAAAGACGTTATTGTTACCGATGACTCATTTATTGAAGTTCCTCTTGGTGAGGGTAGCGTAAATTGGCCCAATTACCTTGCCGCACTTGAAGAAATCGGTTACAACGGCTTCCTTACAATTGAACGTGAGGTTGGGGATAAACCCGAAGTTGATATCCGTGCCGCAGTAGATTTCCTTAAAAATGCAATGAAATAAAAAATTAAGCTCCTTGCCGTAGCAAGGAGCTTTTTATTTATGCTTTTTTCTTTTTGGTTTTTGAAATAAAGAAAATTACAAGCAATGTTCCGATCATAAGAGCCAATGAAACGGGAAGAGCAACATACCATCTGGGGATAAAACCTGCTATAACATAGCTTACTGCGGAAACACCTGCAACGGTTAATGCGTAAGGTAACTGAGTTGAAACGTGGTTAATGTGGTCGCACTGAGCACCTGCGGATGCCATAATTGTGGTATCGGAGATGGGTGAGCAGTGGTCACCGCAAACTGCACCTGCCATACAAGCAGAAATTGAAACGATTGTAAGGGGATTATCTGCGGAGAATACGCTGAGTACGATGGGGATAAGAATACCAAAAGTACCCCATGATGTACCTGTTGCAAATGAAAGACCAACGGCAATAAGGAAAATAATAGCGGGAAGGAATGCCTGGAATGTACCTGCACTGCCTTCAATAAGCTGGGAAATAAAGATTTTTGCACCGAGGGAGTCTGTCATAGCCTTAAGAGTCCATGCACAAGCAAGAATCATAATAGCAGGAACCATAGCTTTGAAGCCTTCGGGGAGACATTCCATAACTTCCTTAAATTTAAGTACACGTCTGATAAGGAAGTAAATTATGGTAATAATAATTGCAACAAATGCGCCTAAGGCAAGACCAACGGATGCATCACTATTTGAGAAGGCAGTAATAAAATCTTCACCTGAGAAGAAACCACCGGAGTAAATCATACCTATAACACAGCTGATTATAAGTACGATAATGGGAAGAACAAGGTCTATAACCTTACCCTTTTCGTTGACGGTCATTTCAGCTATAGCCTGTTTTGTACCGCTTGTGAAGAGGTCACCGTTCTTTTCTGCATTTTCCTCGTGTTTTTTCATAGGACCGTAGTTAAGCCCTGTAACAGCAAGGAAAATCATCATAGCGATGGTAAGAAGAGCATAGAAGTTGTAGGGGATAGCCTGAATAAAGAGGCTTATACCGCTTTCAGCGCCTGCACCTCTTGCGAAACCTGCAACGGCTGCTGCCCAGGAAGAAATAGGAGCAATAATACAAATGGGTGCGGCAGTGGCATCAATGAGATATGAAAGCTTTGCACGTGAAATTTTGTTAGAGTCGGTAACGGGGCGCATAACCGAACCAACTGTGAGACAGTTGAAATAGTCATCAATAAAAATAAGAACACCGAGGGCAATGGTGGAAAGCTGAGCACCTATTCTTGATTTGATATGGGATGCAGCCCATCTGCCGAACGCGGCAGAGCCACCGGCTTTGTTCATCATCGCAACAAGAGCGCCTAAGAGAATTAGGAATATGAGAATACCCATATTGTAACTGTCAGCAACGTTTGAAATAAAACCGTCTTGTACTACGTGAACGAGTGTACCCTCAAAATTACCGCCTGCGTAAATAGCACCGCCCACAATTATACCGATTGCAAGAGAGGAGTAAACCTCTTTAGTAATAAGTGCAAGTACAATTGCGATAATAGGAGCAAGAAGAGCCGCGAAGGTTGCGTATGTAGGGATAGTTTCGCGAATCTTTTTAATTGCCGTGTCTGTGTGAGCTTCAAAATTTTCTTTATCTGCTTCAAGGTTATCTGCGTATTTACCAACGTATTTTAACGCTGAATCGTGGTCTGATAAGTCATAGTCAACGATGCCTTCCTCAGGGTCGGATTCATCGTAAACTACGGTAAATACTGTATCTGACTGTGCGGCAGCTTCAACGGGTGCAACATCCGCAGCAGGAGCATCATTACCTGCGAAGGAACAAATTGTACCAACGGTGAACATAACTATGCACATAATCAGCACAGTAAAAAATCTGCGTTTTCTTCTGTTTATCATAAAAAACATCCTTTTCCTTATATAATAGATGTATTATATTATTGTTTCTTGTCCTTTGTCAACAAAAGGCAACTTTTTTGTGATTATTATATAAATGAGATAATCAACATTTGTTGAAAATAGCATTAAAAAACCCTTGCCGGGGCAAGAGTTTTTTACTTATTGGTCCCTTTAGGGGTGGAAATAAACCCCCGGTTCTACCGGGGGAAGAAAAAGGCTTCAGCAAAGCCAAAAACGGCGAGCTCAAAGCCGCCGAAGTAGTTGCAAATAATTAATCCTCCAAGTA
>SVOQ01000036.1 GCA_015066345.1 Oscillospiraceae bacterium | reverse complement strand
AGCCTTAAATGGCGTGGTTTCGGTACTTTTGTCCGATTTGCCTTTGAAAGGCGCCAGCCTATCTGCAGTCAAATACAAACAAAATTACTCAAAACCACATCCATTTAAGGTCGAAGAATTTTGTGATCAAGTATTTTTCGCTCAGATGAGGCAAAAACGCAGCTAATCCTGACGGATTGGCGAGTATTTTAACGAAATATGAGTGGAAAAGACTATCCCAAAATCTGGTTCGGATATACTTTACCCACTCTAAGGAGATTTTTATATGCAACTCTGGAAAGGCAGATTTTCAAAAGAAATCGACCCTAAAACCAACGATTTTAACTCATCAATTAAGTTTGACAGCCGTATGTATAAAGAGGATATTGAGGGAAGCATTGCTCACGCTACCATGCTTTGTACACAGGGGATAATTTCAAGCGATGACTTGGGTCTTATAGTTGAGGGTCTCAATAATATTAAAACCGAAATCGAAAACGGCGAATTGCTCATTGACCCCAATGCAGAGGATATTCATACTTTTGTTGAGGGCGAATTGACACAGCGAGTAGGTGCTGCGGGTAAACGTCTTCATACCGCTCGTAGCCGTAATGACCAGGTTGCACTTGATATCAGACTTTATCTTCGTCACGAATGCGATGATGTTTATAAACAGTTGACCGAACTCATTGATGTTCTTTGTAAAAAGGCGGAGCAGTATGCGGGTGCGGTAATGCCCGGTTACACTCATCTTCAAAGAGCCCAACCCATTACCTTCGGTCACCATTTAATGGCTTACGCAGAAATGCTCCTTCGTGATAAAGAAAGGCTTATTGATGCTAAGAACAGAATGAATTATTGTCCCCTCGGCTCTTGTGCTCTTGCGGGTACAACCTATAACACTAACCGTGAAATGACCGCCGAAGCCCTTGGTTTTAACGGTGCTATGCAAAACTCACTTGACGGTGTGTCCGATAGAGATTTCTGTATGGAATTAGCATCTGCATTATCAATTCTTATGGTTCACCTTTCACGTTTTTCTGAGGAAATCGTTCTTTGGTGTTCTTGGGAGTTTAAATTTATTGAACTTGATGATGCTTTCTCAACAGGTTCATCCATTATGCCCCAAAAGAAAAACCCCGATATAACCGAATTAATCCGTGGTAAATCGGGTAGAGTTTTCGGCGATTTAACAACACTTCTTACTATGATGAAGGGCTTACCCTTGGCGTATAACAAGGATATGCAGGAAGATAAAGAAGCAATTTTCGATGCCTTCGATACTGTAAAAATGTGCCTTACGGCATTTATTCCCATGCTTGATACAATGACCGCTCTTACTGATAATATGCGTAAAGCGGCAGCAGGTGGTTTTATAAATGCTACGGACTGTGCAGACTATCTTGTTGGTAAGGGACTTCCTTTCCGTGATGCGTATAAGGCAACGGGCGAAATAGTTGCCCTTTGCATTGCCGAAGGACTCACACTTGAAACATTACCCATTGAAAAGTACAAGGGTATTTGCGAAACCTTTGATGAGGGAGTTTACGAGGCAATAAACCTTGATAAATGCGTAAATGACCGTACATCTTTAGGTGGTCCTGCGCCGCAGAATGTTTTAAGTCAGGTTGAAAGAGTAAAAAATTTAAACAAATAATCAGAGAGAAAATTAATTTATGACAAAGATATTTATTGACGGTAAAGCCGGTACAACCGGTTTGAGAATATATGAAAGACTTGAAAGTTTCGACGGAATTGAACTTATAAGCCTTGATGATGAAAAAAGAAAAGACCCTCAGTACCGAAAAGAGGCACTCAATAGTGCGGATATAGCATTTTTATGCTTACCCGATGATGCGGCAAGGGAATCAGTTTCATTAATTGAAAATGAAAATACAGTTGTAATCGACACGTCTACGGCTCACCGTACACTTGATGACTGGGCTTATGGTTTCCCCGAGCTTTCCCTTTCACATCGTGAAAAAATCAAAAATTCCAAGCGTATAGCAGTTCCCGGTTGTCACGCAAGTGGTTTTATTTCTCTTATATACCCCTTGGTAGAGGCAGGAATTCTTAAGAATACTGAGAATCTTTCTTGTTTCTCTCTTACGGGTTACAGTGGCGGCGGTAAAAAAATGATTGCCGATTACGAAGAAGAACCGGACGAGCTTTTAGGTGCACCAAGACAGTATGCTCTTACTCAGAATCACAAGCATCTCAAAGAGATGGTGAAGATTTCGGGGATCAATAATGCTCCTGTTTTCTGTCCCGTTGTAGGTGATTTCTATTCGGGTATGGAAGTTACAGTGCCTTTATTTAAAAGCGATTTGAATGACGGTTTCGGTCTTTCTGATATCAAAGAAGTTTATAAAAACAAATATGCAGGTCCCATTGTTACATATTGTGACGATTTAAGTGAAAACGGATTTATTTCCGCGGGACTTCTTTCGGGTAAAGATAGTATGATAGTTTCCGTTTTCGGAAATGAGGACAGATTCATTCTTACTGCAAGATACGATAATTTAGGTAAAGGTGCTTCAGGTGCCGCAGTTGAATGTCTTAATATCGTACTCGGAAATGACGATACAAACGGACTCGAGGTGTAATATATGGAATTTATAAATGGCGGTATTTGTGCCGCAAAAGGATTTACCGCAGGTGGTGTTCATTGCGGTATAAGAAAAAACAAAACTAAAAAAGACCTTGCTTTGATTTACAGTGAAACTAAGGCTTCTGCGGCGGCGGTTTACACTACAAACCTTGTTAAGGGTGCACCTCTTGCAGTTACAAAGGCTCACCTTTTAAACGGTAAGGCTCAGGCAGTTATCTGTAACAGTGGTAATGCTAATACCTGTAACGCAAACGGAATTGAAGTTGCGGAGGAAATGGCAAAAATCACTGCTGATGCACTTAATATAAGCGAAGACGATATTATCGTTGCTTCAACGGGTGTTATTGGTCTTCCCCTTGACATTACACCGATTAAAAATTCAATTGATACACTTGTTGCTTCCCTCGGTAATAACAGTCAGGATGCGGCAGAGGGTATTATGACAACGGATACGGTGCAAAAGGAAGTTGCTCTTTCCTTTGAAATCGGCGGTGTTACTTGTAAAATCGGCGGTATAGCAAAGGGCTCGGGTATGATTCACCCCAATATGGCTACAATGCTCGTATTTATTACAACCGATGTTGCAATTGCTCCCGAAATGCTTCAGAAAGCACTTTCAAAAGATATCCGGAGTACATTTAATATGGTAAGTGTGGATGGTGATACATCTACAAACGATATGGTAAGTGTACTTGCAAACGGTATGGCAGGAAATGAGGAAATTACCTCAGAGGGTGAAGCATTTGATACATTTATGAAAGCCCTTAACACTATTACTGTTCACCTTTGCAGAATGATTGCGGGTGACGGTGAGGGTGCAACAAAGCTTCTCGAGTGTGTTGTTACAGGTGCCAAGGACGAAATTACTGCAAAAACAGTTGCCAAAAGTGTTATTTGCTCGTCACTTACAAAAGCGGCTATGTTTGGTGCCGATGCTAACTGGGGCAGAGTGCTTTGTGCTATCGGTTACAGCGGTGCAGAAGTGGATGTTACAAAGGTTGACGTTTCATTTACATCCCTGAAAGGCACAATTCCCGTTTGTAAAGATGGCTCGGGAATTGAGTTTTCGGAAGAAATAGCCAAAGAAATCCTTTTGGAAAAAGAGATTACAATAAATGTTGGTCTTAATTCGGGTGAATTTACCTCAACTGCTTGGGGTTGTGATTTAACCTATGAATATGTAAAAATAAATGGCGATTACAGGACTTGATAATATGAATATTAATAATCATCAGCGTGCGGAAATCCTTACTCAGGCACTTCCGTACATACAGAAATATCACGATAAAATAGTTGTTGTTAAATACGGCGGCAACGCAATGATAAGCGAAGAACTTAAAATGCAGGTTATGGAAGATATTGTTCTTTTATGGCTTATTGGTGTTAAACCCGTTTTAGTTCACGGCGGTGGTCCCGAGATTTCCGAGATGCTTAAAAAAGTAGGTAAGGAAAGTAAATTTGTTGACGGACTTCGTGTTACCGACAAGGAAACTGCCGAAATCGTGCAGATGGTGCTTGCGGGTAAAATCAACAAGCAACTTGTTAATCTTTTAGGTGAATTCGGCGGTAACGCGGTAGGTATATCGGGTATTGACGGTCACTTGATTGAAGCAAAGGTCAAGGACGAAAGACTCGGTTTCGTCGGTGAAATTACAAACGTAAATGTTCAACCCATTTTAGACCTTATTGAAAAACAGTATATTCCCGTAGTTTCAACCGTAGGTTGCGACAGAGAGGGCAATGTTTACAACATAAATGCGGATACTGCCGCATCATATATAGCCGGTGCAATGCACGCCGAAAGACTTATTACAATGACCGATATTCCCGGTATTTTAAGGGATGTAAATGACCCCGATTCAATAATTAAAAGAGTAAATACTGAGGAAGCAAGACAGCTTTTCAGCGAGGGCGTTATTTCCGGTGGTATGATACCTAAGGTTGAGTGTTGTATAGAGGCAATCGAAAAGGGTGTAAGACGTGTTACAATCCTTGACGGTCGTGTTCCTCATGCGGTACTTCTGGAATTACTCACCAACGAGGGTGCAGGTACAATGGTTAAGGGGATGGATTAAATGAGTATCAAAGAACTTGATAAAAAATATATTGCCAATACTTATGCACGTTTCCCTATTGAAATTGTACGTGGTGAGGGCAGTAAGCTTTATGACGATGCGGGCAAGGAATATATTGATATGGGTACGGGTATCGGTGTCAGTGTATTCGGCGTAGGTGATAAAGAGTGGATTGAAGCGGTTACTGAACAGTTAACTACACTCCAACATACATCCAACCTTTATTATTCATCTCCCTGTGTCAAATTGGCAGAAATTCTTTGTGAAAAAACAGGGGCAAAAAAAGTTTTCTTTTCAAACTCAGGTGCCGAGGCAAACGAGTGTGCCATTAAAGCCGCCAGAAAATATGCGGCAGAGAAAAAAGGCGCGGAGTATTACAATATAATTACTCTTAATAACAGTTTTCACGGCAGAACAATTACAACTCTTGCCGCAACGGGTCAGGAAAGCTTCCATAAAGACTTTCTTCCTCTTACCGATGGTTTCCTTTATGCTGATGCAGGGGATATCGAGGGCATAAAACACCTTGTTAATGACAATAAAGTTGCCGCAATTATGTTTGAGGTTGTACAGGGTGAAGGTGGAGTAGTTCCGTTGGATAAAGCCTTTGTGGAAGAAGTTAAAGCCCTCTGCGAAAAAGAAGATATACTTCTTGTTGTTGACGAAGTTCAGACCGGTAACGGCAGAACAGGTGCTCTTTACGGCTATA
Organism: Oscillospiraceae bacterium; assembly: GCA_015066345.1. Lineage (GTDB taxonomy): Bacteria > Bacillota > Clostridia > Oscillospirales > Acutalibacteraceae > DTU089. The sequence continues at coordinate 12,280 of SVOQ01000036.1, read as the reverse complement.
TGAAATATGGCATTAATCCCGATATTGTTTCAACGGCTAAAGGTATCGGTGGCGGTTTACCCTTGGGTGCTACAATGTTCTTCGAGAAAACTGAGAATGTTTACACCCCCGGTACACACGGTTCAACATTTGGCGGTAACCCTGTTTCCTGTGCCGGTGCTTACAGTATTATAAAAAGACTTGATGATGCATTCTTAAAATCAGTTGAAGAAAAGCACGATTATATTATAAATGAACTTGGCAACGCCGAGGGAGTTAATGGTATAACAGGTTTAGGCTTGATGTTGGGTATTGAAACCAAAAAGGATGTAAACGAAGTGCTTAAATACTGTCAGGAAAACGGTGTTCTTCCCATAAAAGCAAAGAATAAATTAAGGCTTCTTCCGCCTCTTAATATCTCTTTCGAGGATTTGGAAAAAGCCGTTGGAGTTATTAAAAACGCATTGAGAGAGGAAATATAAAATGAATCTTAAAGGACGCGACTTTTTAAAGTTACTTGATTATACAGGCGAAGAAATGGATTACCTTATAAATCTTGCCGCAGACCTTAAGGCTAAGAAGAAAAACGGTATTCCTCACGATACACTCAAAGGTAAAAATATTGCCCTTATTTTTGAAAAAACAAGCACAAGAACCCGTTGCAGTTTTGAAGTTGCCGCAAGGGATTTGGGTATGGGTGTTACTTACCTTGACCCCTCTGCTTCACAGATTGGCAGAAAAGAAAGTATAGCAGATACTGCACGTGTTTTATGTTCAATGTTTGATGGTATCGAGTACCGCGGACACGGTCAGGTTGTAGTTGAAGAACTTGCAAAATACTCATCCGTACCCGTTTGGAATGGTCTTACAAACGAGTTTCACCCCACACAGATACTTGCGGACTTCCTTACAATAAAAGAGCATTTTGGCTATCTTAAAGGCATCAATTTTGTTTATATGGGTGACGCAAGATACAATATGGGTAACTCACTTATGGTGGGTTGTGCTAAGATGGGTCTTAATTTTACCGCTTGTGCTCCCGAAAAATATTTCCCTGATTCTGCACTTGTGGATGAATGTAAAAAAATTGCGGCAGAAACAGGTGCAACCCTTTCGTTTATTGAAGACCCCATGGAAGCAACTAAAAATGCGGATGTAATTTATACTGATATCTGGGTTTCAATGGGTGAACCCGAGCTCGTTTGGGCAGAACGTATCAACGACTTAGGTGCATATCAGGTTAATAAGGCGCTTATGGATAATGCGGGTGAGAATGCAATATTTATGCATTGCCTTCCCTCATACCACGACAAAAAGACCGAAATCGGTAAGAAAATGTGCGAAAAATTCAACCGTGATGCTATGGAGGTTACTGACGAAGTATTTGAAAGTGAACGCTCAGTAGTATTCAAAGAAGCAGAAAACAGAATGCACACAATCAAAGCCGTAATGTACGCAACTCTTTAAAAGAGTTTATCTTGTATATCATAAGAATTTAAAACTTTCAGAAAACTGTAATTTTTATAATAATCCCTTATGTAATTACAGAAAATTTCAGATGCACCGTAGTTTATAACGACTATGGTGCATTTTTTATTCATTCCTATAAAGTCAATAAGGGAATGTATGCGATAAACCTTGGAGTAAATCGACTCGTCGTTATAGTAGAGTGGAATGGCAATAGTAATTTTTTCACTTTGCCATACGGTAAGACGCAGAACAACCACCATCAATATAAAAACCATTCCTAAAACAGAAAAAAGCAGAGTTATAATATCTGACCACATAAAATAAAAAACACCTCCCGCAATATAATATGCGAGAGGTAAAAAAGCGGGACTGTTCCTTTCGGAGCAGTCCCGTAATTATAGATTTTAATCAGATAAGGTCGTAGGTCATTACTGCATATTCGAACTGGTCGGCAGTAAGGAATTTACCTTCACCGAAGTCTCTTGCATAGAAGATAACCTGAGTGGGTGTAACCTCAACGAAAAGACCTGTTGCAGGATTGTTGTAGGAGCCGTCCTTGTTGTCGATACCAACAGAGGGAACGTTGATACCCTGAACGTTGTTTTCCTCGTCAAGTGTCTGGTAGGTGTTCTTACCGAAGCCGGTGTGAAGGTGACCTGTGATGAAGAATACGTTCTTGTAATCGTTAAGGATTTCGAAAACCTCATTAGACTGTTCGCCGATAGAGCCTGTGTAATCGGGATCTGTGGGAGCAACGTATGTGGGAAGCTTGCCGTAAACGTCGTCGCTGTTTGATGAACCCCATGTGCCGGGAAGACCGTGGGACTCAGCAAGAGGATAGTGAGCGATAACGAATACGGGTCTGCCGGTCTTTGTAGCTTCTTTAAGCTCGATGTTGAGCCACTGAAGCTGCTCGTCGCTGATGTAAGCCTTTTCGAAGTCCCAGCTGTCGGAGCCGAGAACGAGGAATGTATAGCCTTCAACCATATATTTATAGTGAGTGCTGTTCTGATCGTTTTTGCCGCCGTTAAGATTGTTCATGAAGTCGAAGAAACGAGATGTACCTGCTTCATATTCGTTAAGACGGATATCGTGGTTACCGGTAACCATGATGTAGTTGTTAACCTTCCAGTCATAGATGTTGTCATTGATTCTTGCATATTCTTCAGCGAAGCCGTTTTCTGTAACGTCACCTGCTACAATGAAAGCGTCAAGGTCAATCTGAGAGTTTCTCATGTCCTGAGCGAAAGCAGCAAAGTTAGCCTCTCTGGAGGGCATAATGTTTGAAACCTGAGTATCACCGACAACAACAAAGTCAAGTACTGTATCGGGTTCGATGTTTTTGATTGTGTCGTCTGTTGCGGGGGTACCAACCATACCAAGAGCCATCATAATTGACATGATGAATGAAATAAGCTGATAAATTGCGTCACTAAAATGAGCCATTTAGTTCACTACCTTTTCCATATTATTTTTCAACATTATACCACCAATGGTAAGTTTCGTCAATGATTATTTTTTATAGAATAATTTTCTTGAAAAAAAGGTATACGTATGATATCATACAAATGTATAGTATTTTATTTAGGAGTAGTATATGGAAAGATTACTTACAAGATGGGGTAAGACCCTTAATAAAGACTTACCTTTAAATGATTATCCCAGACCTCAGTTAAAGCGTGACAGCTTCATTAACCTTAACGGTGAGTGGAATTACGCTATTTATGATGAGTACAAAAAATTCGCAGGATATCAGGGTAAAATTATAGTACCTTTCAGCCCCGAGACTATTCTCAGTGGCGTTGAAAAGTTAGTTGAACCCACCGATATTTTATATTATCAGCGTTTCTTTGATTTCAAGAGAACAAATCACCGTGTGCTTTTACATTTCGGAGCAGTAGATTATGAATGTAAAGTAATACTTAACAGTAAAGTTGTCGGTGAGCATAAGGGCGGTTATCTTCCCTTTACTTTTGACATCACCACCTTTGTTATGGATGGCGAAAATGACTTACGCCTCGAGGTTAAGGACCCAACACAGACCGGTACACAGGCTCGTGGTAAACAGACCTTCAAACGTGGCGGTATCTGGTACACACCTCAGTCAGGTATCTGGCAGACCGTTTGGATTGAAGAAGTTTGCGACAGTTACATTGAGTCAATAAAACTTACACCCGATATTGATTACGATGAACTTCGTATTGAAGTTAATTATAACGGTAACCCCGACGCAGAAATGGCGGCAATTGCTCTTGATAAGGGCGTTGTTATGGCGGGATGTAAACTTGAAAACGGTAAGGGTGTTATTAAACTTACTGATTACGAATGTTGGAGTCCCGAAAATCCCCAACTTTACGACCTTAAAATCGTAGCAGGGGACGACCAGGTTGAAAGCTACTTCGGTATGCGTAAATTCAGCGTTGGTGAGGACGAAAAGGGTACACCACGTTTTATGCTCAACAATAAACCCTACTTCTTCAACGGTCTTCTTGACCAGGGTTATTGGAGTGACGGTATGTACACCGCACCCCATGATGATGCTCTCATTTATGATATTCAGACTATGAAGGACTTGGGCTTCAACACCTTAAGAAAGCATATTAAAATCGAGCCTTTGCGTTGGTATTACCATTGTGACAGACTTGGTATGATAGTATGGCAGGATATGATTAACGGCGGTGGCACATACAACTTCCTCGCTATCGGAACACTACCTTTCTTAGGTATGCTTTTCAATAACAAACACGTTGGCAGAGTTTCCGACGGTAAAAACCACTACGGCTTTTTTGCCCGTAAAGACCCCGCAGGCAGGGACGAATATTTCGATGATTCTGCGACTATGATAGACCTTCTTTATAATGTTCCTTCATTGGCATTGTGGACTCCCTTTAACGAGTCCTGGGGTCAGTTTGAAAGCGAAGCGGCTTGTGAATTCTACCGAGAAAAAGACCCCACAAGGCTTATTGACCACGCAAGTGGTTGGACCGACCAGGGTGCAGGTGACGTAAACAGTTTCCACATCTACTTCACACCCTTCTCATTCCCCAAATACAGCAAGGACGATAACCGACCCATTGCACTTACGGAGTTTGGCGGCTACTCAATCCAGGCAAAGGGTCATTGCTACAATAAAAAGAAATTCTTTGGTTACCGTAAATACTACTACCAGGAGAAATTCGACGATGCAATCCGTAACCTTTACGAAAACAGAATTCTTCGTTGTATTAAGGAAAAAGGCTTATCTGCTATTATTTACACCGAAGTAAGTGACGTTGAGGACGAGTGCAACGGACTTCTTTCATACGACCGCGAGGTTATCAAAATCACACCCGAGGTTATGAAGGATATTAACTCTAAAATTAAATTATAAAATTTCGGCAGATACATATTTTGTGTATCTGCCGTTTTTATAATATCTTCAAAAATATCTTAGTCACAACAAAGCCCAAAAATCCACACCCGGGAAATGTCAGAACCCAGGTCATAACTATATCTTTTATGACTACCGGGTTAACGGAGCGTTTATTTCGACTTGCACCTGCACCCATCATTGCGGTGGTTTTGGCGTGGGTTGTGGAAACAGGGAAACCAAAAACCGTACTTAAAAGCAATGAAAGAGCGGCAGCCATATCAGCTGAGAAACCCTGATATTTTTCTAATTTTACCATATCCATTCCGACGGATTTTATTATTTTTTTACCTCCGGAAAGTGTACCAAGTGCCATTACACCTGAACAAAGTAATATTATAAAAGGGGATATGTGTGTAGTATCGTTAATAGTGCCTGTGCAAAGAAGTAACACACCTATGAATTTCTGTCCGTCCTGAGCCCCGTGCATAAAGCTCATAGCTCCTGCGGCAAAAATCTGAGCGTATTTAAAAAATAAATCACATTTACTTCTTTTTAAATTTTTGAAAATAACAAGAACAATCTTACATATAATAAACCCCAATAAAAAACCACCCAAACAAGAGGTAAAAAGCCCGTAAATCGCCTTTATCCATTCACTGCCGTTAATACCCTTAAGGCTACCGTTTATAGCTATGGCACTACCTGAAAGGGATGCAATAAGGGCGTGGCTTTCGGATGTGGGAATACCAAAATACCAGGCAAGAACCGCCCACAGGACAATTGAAAAAAGGGCGGCACAAAGGGCTACCGAGGCGGCAGTTTCGTCATCACCGAAAAACACCATATTTGATATGGTTTCCGTAATGGATGGGTTAATAACCGTCATTGCGAAAACACCCGCGAAATTAAAAATTGCAGACATAACCACTGCCGGTTTCATACTCATACAACGGGTTGTGATACAGGTTGCAACGGCGTTTGGGGCATCGGTTAAACCATTTACGAATATTACCGCTAAAGTCAGAATAACCGATAAAACAGACGAGGGAGATAAAGAAAATAAATTCATAATCATTACTTCCTAAAAAGATTTTGTCCGTATATTTTATTCGTGTGAAGGGTGTTTTATATTGAAAAAAACAAAATTTGATGATAATATAATTGTATAATTATGTTATGAAGGTGATTTAATGAAAAAGGGCAAGAAAATATGCATAGCAGTAATTAGCGTTGTTCTTGTGTGTGCTATTGCCGTAGGTAGTTTTTTTGCAATTTCGGCGAGTGGCATTTTCAACAAATATGTATTTACAGTGGATGCGTCACAACAGGGCGCAGTTTTACATAACGTTGTAAACAATGTAAATATATGGTCAATTGAGGGTAATCCTTTTACCAATGCACAAAGAAATCAAGAAAACGATATATTTGAATTTGTAGAGTACATTCAGTTTATGCAGTGTACGGGCGGTACAGAAACCCGCGACCTTTTTAAGGACCCCAACGATAAAACGGTTCTTGATGATTATGATTTTACTTTACTTATTGATAACTGCAGGGGTGTTCTGAATATTGGTGCAAAGCCCATGCTTAAATTAGGTAATGTGCCTCTAAAATTTTCAAAAAACGCAACTACCGAGCATGGTTTTGGTATGAATCCTTATCCGCCCGATGATTATGATGTCTATTATAATTATATATACGCAATGGGCGAAGCTCTTGTAAAAGAATTTGGTAAAGAAGAAGTTCTTACATGGCGTTTCGGTGTAATGACTGAATATGAGAATGAGGCTTGGTTCTTTGACGGCGAGGAAGAAGCCGATCCCCAAAAATCTGCCGAAGCCTATTGCAAATTATATGATTATTCCGTTGCCGCATTACAGGATTCCATTGGTGAAAATGTATTCGTAGGTGCTCATTCAATGACCGTTACTGAGGGTCTTTGGGATGAAGCGGAGTTTATTAAGCATTGCGGTGAAGGCACTAACTATAAAACAGGTGAAAAAGGTACAAGGGTTTGCTACCTTGCTACAAGCTTTTATGATTCCGTGCCCGGTGATTATACCGACGGTAAAACTCTCCCCGAAAGTATCGAATATTTGCGTGAAACTGCCGAGAGTGTAGGTCTTAATGACCTGATTTACGGCGTTGACGAGGGAAGAATACTTGAAGGAAATATCTCGGGTAAAGACAGTAGCGAATTGCTTACAAGAACTTGCGGATATACTTATCAGGCAGCTTATGATGCAAGACTTATTACCCAGATGTTTAATAATGATATTGCTTATTTCTCTGCCTGGTCCTACCTTTCAAATGGTTTCTTCGGTGGTAATCCTACTGTAAGTTACCACGTGGCAAAAAATGCCGCAAAGTTCGGTGGTAATAAACTTTTATCAACCGAGAAAACAAAATCAGGTCTGATTTTAGGTTCGGATGTTGATGCAGTTTCCGCTTTCGACGAAGATGAAAATACACTCCGTATAATGGCATATAATTTCAAAAACGATGTTGAGTACGATAAGAGTACCGAAATGACTTTTGAAATAAATGCTCCCCAATTTAAAGGTAATAAAGTTAATGTAACGGCTTACGTAATCAATGACGATTGTAACTATTTTGACGAGTGGGTTGAGGACCGTAAAACTTACAATATCACCGATGAGTGTTTTGCTTGGTCGCCCGATGACCCGTCCATTGACAACCCCGTTACACTTAGTGACGAAAAAGCACGAGAAATCTATTTCAACGAATTATATCCTAAATACACAGAATGCTCGAAACTTGAGCCTACCGAAACTCAGGTTGAGATTATTGATGGTAAAATAACATTAAATATAACCCTCGACCCCCATGCGGTTGTGTTCTATGAAATAACTGAGGGATGAGAAATGCAAAGACCTTGCGGATAAACGCAAGGTCTTTTGTTATATCAGAATTTACGTTCAAGTCTCGCCAAAAACTATCAGAAAACAAAAAAATACAAGATAGCGAAAGCTATCTTGTATTTTTGGTGCGGATGTTCATAACACAAGTAGTTCTCCGGCAATACATATTCTAACTTTAGTGCTGAAATATACTTCCTCAGAGATGGAGAAATACATAGTGTTAATATATTGAAACTTTTTGTTATGCAATGTTGTGACACAGAAAATCAATTTGCTGATACGAGATGAAATCATATATTCATAAATGTTCTCTCAATTACATTTTTCTGAAGTTCCGCATCAAGATTGATAAAGTAATCGCTATAACCACCGACACGTACTATAAGGTTACGGTGATTTTCAGGATGCTCTTTTGCATCAAGAAGGTCTTCGGGAGAAACGACCGTAACGGTGTATTGTTGTCCGCCGCCAGCAAAATACGTCTTTGCAAGTGCGATAAAAGAAGCTTTGCCTTTTTCACTGCAGAACATCTTTTTTTCAAACTTGTTCTGGAAAACAAATCCGCTGCAGGCATCGGTGTGATTATAATTGAGAACGGATTTGATTTGTGCAGTTGGTCCGCTTGTGTCACGTCCGGGTGTTGCGGCAATACTGTCTGCGAGGAGGGGTTCTCCTTTCAGTTTTCCGTTAGGAAGTGCCGCAGTTTGCTCACCGTAACCGGCAGCACGGTTGTATGTACTGCATCCGCCTGTAAAAATTCCGCCCCTATATGTGTTGTTACGTTTGAGAACGGTAAAGAAACGACCCAGTACCCGTGCGGTTATTTGGTCTACAGCTTCAATATCATTGCCGAACTTTTCACAATTCTTAAAATCGTGGTGAAGTTGCTCATAACCTTCAAAGTTTGCAATGAGAGCATCAATAAGCTGTGACATCGTGTATTTCTTTTCATCGAAAACAAGCTTTTTGACAGCATAAAGACTATCTCCGGTATCAGCAATGCCTTCGGCTAAAATCTGACCGTGGTTGTAAATCGGGCCGCCATTTCTGTAGTCACGCCCCTTTTCAAGACAACCCTCAATAAGACAGGAGCGCAAAGGATGAGGTTGAAATAAACCACGAAGATGTTGCCAGTCATTTGCACTGATACAGGAATTGTAGGTCACAAACTCCAGTTGCTCCATAAAAGCTCGTTCAAACCTCTCATAGGTCGTAAAAGTACGCGGGTCGCCCGTTTTAACGGACACTTGCTCACCGTTCATGGCATCTATCCCGTTGTGAAGTGCAAATTCAAGACACTTGGTGAGTATAACTTCACCGTCCTCAAGTCCCATGTGACTCTTGCCGAGAATATCTATCTGGTTGCAACCGTTCATACAGTAATCGTGGCTGTCTTCGGGTGGGATGCCAATCTTTTCAAGAGCTACGCAAACCACGTCGTCATTGTATAGTGCAGGAAGTCCTGTTCCTGTTGCGAGAGTATCGGCAATTGCATTCCAGAGTTTTTCAGTTGTATTTCTGTGAATACGACAAGTAAGGTTAGGTGTATTGTAGCCTTTCTTTCTTACCATAGCGAGAATATCATATGTAAGCTCGTTAGTCTCATCATTCCAATACTCATCACTTCCGGAAATACAGAGATTCCAGGAGCGATGGTCGTGGAAGTAGTCCCAAAGTCTATCAAGGAGGTTGTTTATCTCTTCCTTATTCTCGGTTTTCAAATATGCCGGATACATATACTGGTCAAACCGACCGGGAGAATCACTGCCGTCAAGAGCAAAGACGAGCATAAAAGAACACATAGCCGACATGAAGTCATAAGCCCCCTTTTTCGGCACTGTTTCAAAAGCCTTTGCCATACGGAGAAAAAATGACTTATCATCGGAGTTTTCACGTTTTTTTGCCATTTCGAGAGCAGCCTTGCGGTATCTTTCACCCAAAATATCTATGGCTTCAAGTACATAAGAGCACGAACGGTAAAACCAAGCATCATCGGGATGTTTATCACGGTTTTCATTGATGATGGAACGGATATGGTCTGTACCGAAATTGACAATTCTTCCGTAGTCAGGGTTAGAATGGCCACCCCAACCCCCACCCCATTCAGCACCTGAACGATTCAGAGCTTCTGTAGTCTCGGAATAAAGTCTTCTTGCTTTACTTCTGAACACATTTAATTCACTGATATATCGGTGTAATGTTTCCCTATATTCGGGGAATTTTTCTGCAAGCTTCTTAATGTTTTCATCGGAAAACCACAGTCCCTCTGATGGAGAGTATCCTGAACTGCCGTATTTTGTTTCAAATGATGTTTCGGGAAGTAACTGACGTGAAAATTTGATTTCAATGTTCTTGGTGGCATAAAGCAGGGCAAGACCTACTCTCTCTCCGTGTTCAAGGGTTTCATCTGAAAAATATCCGTAAAGAAAAGGATCAATTCGAGCTAAATCTATCATAAATAAACCTCTTTTATTTTGATATTCTCACATCAGTGCCGTGAGAAGTGAACAGCGAGCACCAGCGGGATACTTCTGCATCAGTTGCATTGTCGTGAATGTAGGGAGCAATTACACCTATCCTTTCGGATTTTCCTATGCCAAGAGTGTGATAGGGCATAATCTCTGCATATCTGTATCGTCCCTTATTTTTATTCAGAAACTCAGAAAGTTCTGCAATATCTTCGTCACTGTCATTACAATTCGGAATCAGCGGCAGTCTTATAATAATGTCCGCACCTCTGTTCATTAGATAATGAATATTTGACATAATGTGAGTATTATCTGCTCCCGTAAGCTTACGGTGGCGTACAGAGTCAATGCATTTAATGTCGTACAGAAATGTAGTGCCGAGGTCAGCCACCTGTTTATAAAAATCACGCATACCGATACCGCAGGTCTCTACAGCAAGAGAAATCCCTGCATCCTTTGAAAGACGGAGAAGCTCTAAAGTAAAAGCAGCCTGATATGACGGTTCACCGCCGGTAATGGTGATACCGCCCCCGGATGTGTCGTAGAACATTTTGTCTTTTATGACTTCATCAAAAACTTCCGAAGCAGACATTTCTTTGCCGATAATTTCATTGGCATCGTTAAGGCAGATATCCACACACTTACCGCACCTTACACACTTTTCGCGTTCAATCTTCAAAACTCCGTTCTCAATTCTGCGTGCGAAGCACACTGTAAGGCATTTGCCACATGATGAGCATTTCAGTTTATTAAAGGAAAGGATTGGTGTTTTCTCAAGGCTTTCGGGATTATGGCACCAGATACATCTGAGAGGGCAACCCTTCAGGAACACGCAGGTGCGAATACCATCGCCGTCGTGTATACAAAATTTTTGTATGTTGAATATAGTTCCCATTTTACTTTATGCTCACCAACTTTCTTAATCAATTATACCACTCAAACAAAGAAAAAACAACAAGAACGTCAGTATAACAAAAAAGCCGCACTCCGAAAGTAATGCGACGATACATAAAAATTATATCAAACTATATACAAAACTCTATTTTAAGCAAAAAATTGAGTATTCACAGGTCAAATCCCTTATGAATACCCAACATGGTGCGGATGTTCATAACACAAGTAGTTCTCCGGCAATACATATTCTATACTTCGTACTCTAATATATTTCCTCAGATATGGAGGAATACATAATGTCAAATATCATTGAAGATTTCTACTACGGCAATATTAAACCACAAAAGGTCAATTCAGAATTAACAACTAAACTCAAGAAAAAACTGAGTAACCTTGCCGAAAAGGAAGAACAGCTTACTGCAAGATTGAACAGTGAGGATAAGGAATTGTTTCAAAACTATGTCAGTGCTTATATTGAGTTCTCAACATCAAGTAATACTGACAGCTTTATATCAGGTTTCAGACTTGGAGCAAAATTTACATACGACACATTTGTTAAGAATACGAAAGGATGAATGCTACTATGAAAAATAATACAAATATTCAATACAGACAGGTTGGCGGTTATAACATTCCGAACCTCATTTTACCACCCGAAGAAGCAAATATTATTCTCGGTAAATGGGGTGTGATGCACAAGGATTATCTAATGAAAAATAAGAAGGTGTTATTTACAACACTGCTTACCCAAGGCAAACTTTATCAGCACTGTGCAGAAGTTGAAAAGCAGGCACAGCAGGTGTTTGACACACTTATTGAACAGATGAAAGCAGCAGAAGGTGTAACCGAAGAACTAAAAGAACACGACCAATGGGAGTGGGTACAAAGAATGAGCAATATTGAGCAACGGGCAAGAGAGATTGTATGCAAAGAATTGATTTTTAACTGATAACGACAAACAGGTGGTCGCAAAGACCACCTGTTTTCCTGTATATGAATCATCTTGCTCAAAAAGTTTTTAGTCTATTATAATGTTGTCCTTTCGCTTATACAGTATTACTAAACTTGGAATAAACGAAACAACCATAAGCACAAACACACTTAGGACAACGAACAGATAATCACTTTGCGTAAAGTAATACGTTATTGTACTTGAAATATTAAATCCTATTTTTATTATCAGCCATGTCATTGGTGCTGATAATATAGCTCCAATGGAGAAAGCCGCTACTAAC
>SVOQ01000035.1 GCA_015066345.1 Oscillospiraceae bacterium | reverse complement strand
GCAGGGAGTGTGAGTTGGCGTAGCGGTCAAAATTGTGCGAAGTGAACAACGAGCAAACAATTTTGGGCACCGCAAGAGGACTTAACATTATTTTATTCTGTAAATAAAAGCTCCAAGCGTGAGATTGTTTATGGGCTTAGCGGTGGTGGGTAGTTCTCTTACCTTTAGTTGCCTGTTGGTTAGAAGAGCCGTAAGGTACGCATCTATGCGTACCGCTTAGATAAAACATATCATTTAATCAGTAAAACAGAACAACAAACAATTGTAAGTGACGGATCTATACGTCCCACGAGTAAGAAAAGTAAATTTTTCTATACAGCACACTGCAAAGATGAACTTTATCTTTACTGTTGTTCTATCTAACTGAAGAATAACCGCAATCGGAACTACCCACCACCGCTGACGCGGTCCCCCTCCCTATTTCGGCAAAGCCGAAACAGGGATGATAAGGCTTCGCGTTACTTTTACTGAAGTAAAACAGAAAGTGAACAACCCAAATTCCTTATTCCTAATTCTTGATTTTACTTGGCTTTGCCGATTTCTACTAACTGATTTTCCCATTGACTTCACTTTACATTTATAGTATTATATATACTGTAATATTATGGGAAAGTGGGGTTGTATGCGTGATTGATATTCATTGCCATATTTTATATGGTGTTGATGATGGTGCCGATACCATGGCTGAAACCCTCGAAATGGCAAAAATGGCGTACCGAAACGGTACGAGAGTTATTGCCGTTACACCCCATAGCAATTTACCCGGTTCCAAACGTAATTTCTGGAATGAGGGGTTAAAAGAACGATTTTTAGAAGTAAAATCCGCGGTAAAAGAGGCGGGTATACCTGTTCAGATTTTATCGGGACAGGAAATTTTCGGTAAAGGCGATGTTGCCGAGTTTCTGAAAAACGGTGATTTAATTACCCTTAACGGCTCACGCTATCCCTTAATTGAATTCCCCTTTAAAGAGCGTAGCGAAAATGTCTTAAAAAAATTAGAGAGTGTTCTTGCAGAAGGTTACGTGCCCATTGTGGCTCACCCTGAAAGATACGAGTTTGTTTCTGAAAATTTCGAATCCCTTCTGAAACTTAAGAAAATGGGTTGCCTTTTACAGATTAATACGGGTAGTATTGAGGGCAACTTCGGTCGTGGGGCTAAAGTTAATGCTAAAAAAATGCTCAACAGCCATACGGTTGATGTAATAGCCAGTGACGCTCACAGTCCATTTATGCGTTCACCCGTTTTAGCGGATGCACATGAATATATAAGTGAAAATTATTCTACTGATTTTGCCGACAGGCTTCTTTTAAGAAACCCGAAAGCAATTCTTGAAAATAAAACAATCTGAGGAGAAAATGAAATGAGAATTTTGAGAGTGGTCGCAGTATTACTTTTCGTCGTTACTACTGCACTTTACGTCTACTTTTCAGTAGCCGAAAAGATTAAAACCGATAATTCAATACCCGTTATTACCCTTGAGGAAGAGGTTCTCGAGGTGGGAATTGATGCAACAAACAAGGACCTTCTTAAGGGTGTTACCGCTTTTGACGAAAAGGACGGCGATATTACTAATAAGGTTATTGTTGAATCTCTTTCAAATTTCATTGAACCCGGTCTTTGCCGTATAACCTACGCGGTGTGCGACTCCAATAACCACGTAGCCACCGCTACCAGAAAGGTACGTTACGTAGGTTACGAATCACCTAAATTCGCGTTAGAAGAAGATTTATGTTATTCGATTTACGAAAGACTTAATCTTAAAGATGCTATTACCGCTACGGACTGTATTGACGGTGATATTACGGATAGTATTGTAGTTTCATCCGAAGACTATACAAGTGCAATTGCGGGTGTGTTTACAATTCAGGCAACGGTTACAAACCGCAAGGGCGATACTTCAACGGTTAATATGAATCTTTTCGTAGAGGATCTGGATTTATCCGCCCCCGAAATAGAGCTTACAGATTACCTTATATATATGGAGCCCACAAGCGAAGAAATTGACTTTGAAAAATATATTGTAGGTGCTGAAGACGAACGAGGTAATGATTTGACCGATAAGGTTCAGGTTCAAAAAGGTAAAATCGATACAACAAAACCCGGTACTTACTCGGTACATTACAGAGTTACCGACAGAAACGATGTTGAAGGCCACACAGTTCTGACTGTTATTATAGGTGAATGAGATTATGGAAGAAAAGAAAATCACTTTAGAATGGCATAGTATATTTAAAGATGTCATCAAAAATTTCTGGATAATTATATTAGCGGCTATAATGGGTTTTATGGGCGTAAAAATTATCACAAACAGCGTTTACACTCCCGAATACACCTCTACGGCTACAATTGTTGTTACCGCTAAGGGTAACGCTTCAAGCTCCCTTTACGGTGTTTCCGTTGAAATGGCGGAAATTTTCTCAAAGGTTTTCGTAGACCCCACTATGAAGGAAAAGGCTGCCGCTCACCTTGAGCGTGAATATTTTGACGGTAGTATAAGTGCCAGAGTTTTAACGGATACAAACTTCGTTGAACTTAAAGTTACAAGCCACAGTCCCCAGACCTCTTACGAGCTTCTGACTGCGGTTTTAGAGGTGTACCCCGATTTATCCGCAAGTATTTTTGAAAATGCGGTTATTAACGTGCTTAAGCACCCCTCTATGCCTAAAGCACCGTCCAACTCAGTGCCAATTGATAACAGAAATCTTATAATGGTTCTTTGTGCGGGTGTTGCACTTATGGCAATTATAGGTATATCTGTTTTAAGAGATACAGTTAAAAATGAAGTTATTTTCAATAATAAAATTGATGCAAAACTTATCGGTTCTATTCCTCACGAAATCAAAAATAAATCCCTTAAAGACCGCGTTAATCGAAAAGAAAAGGGCTTATTCATTGACGGTAACCCCTACATAAGCCTTCGATTTGCTGAAAGCTTCCACAAAATTGCCGCTAAACTTGAATATATGAAATCAAGACACGGTGATAAGGTTTTCGCCATAACAAGTGTTGCTGAAAACGAAGGTAAGTCCACTATTGCCTCAAACATTGCGGTTTCTCTTGCTCATAAAGGCAATAAAGTCGTTCTTGTTGACCTTGACGGTAAAAAACCCGCTATTTATAAAATCTTTGGTTGTAAGTATATCGAAAAAGCCGAGTTAGGTAAGCTTTTAAACGGTGAAATTGAGCGTAGCGAATTCAGACTCAGACGTTACAAAAAAAGCTCCCTTTCACTGGCTATTAACGTAAACGCATATCCCGATAACTACCTCTGGATTGAAAGCGGTGTAGCTAAAGAAGTGATTGATGCTCTCAAAGAGCAGGTTGACTATATAATTATAGATACCGCACCCCTTTCCGTTGACTCAACCGTTACGGATATTGCCAAGTTCGTTGACCAGACAATGCTCGTTGTAAGAACCGACAAGGTAAGAAGCACCGCAATTAATGACGCTATTATTACCATCGGTGAGGTTGGCGGAGATTTCGCAGGATGTATCCTTAACGATGTATTCCCCGACTTTGCTTTCTTTGGTATTGCAGGTGCAGAGGATACGGGCGGTTACTATTACAGTAAAAAAGGCTATGGTAAAAACTATAACAGTTACGGCAAATACGCTGCACAGATAAAAACCGATACAGATGCAGCTGATGACGATGAATACATTTAACCCCGAAGGAAGTGATAAGTATGGATGAGAAAAAGAATGGCAAGTCCAAGGTTATAAACACAGGTAAAATCTTTGTTTATTTCGGTGACTTTTTCAAAGGCTTTAAAAAATTCTGGTGGGTAATAATTGTTTGTGCGATTATTATAGGCGGATTTAAATTTGTTGATACTCAACGGCAGTACGTACCTCTTTACACTTCTAAGGCGACCTTTACGGTCAGCACTCAGCAAAATACTTCCTCGGTAAACGGTATTTCGGCGTATTCATTCTTCTATGATTCGTCAACCGTTAACCAACTTGTAAAAACCTTCCCTTATATTATGGGTAGTAATGTTCTTCGTGACTCCATCTGCGAGGACCTTGAAATTGAGAGTATCCCCGTTGACCTTAAGGTTTCATCAGATACGGGTTCAAATATGTTCACCCTTACGGCAACGGGCAGAGACCCTAAGATGACCTATGATGTGCTTCTTTCTGCGGTTGAGAATTACCCTGCGGCTGCAAAATACGTGGTTGGTAACGTTAAACTTAAAATGATTACCACTCCCGACGTTGCAACTAAACCCTCCAATAGTGCCGATTCATTAAAACAGGGCGGTAAAGGTCTTGGTATTGGTGCAATTGTGGGCCTTTGCTGGATTTTCCTTTATGTTATTCAACGTAAAACAATTAAGGTTAAAAAAGAAGTTCAGGCCCAACTTAACTGTGAAGCTTTGGGCGTTATACCCGAGATTACTTTCAAAAAGAATTCAAAGAATGTTGATAAAAATATCCTCTTTACAAATAAGGGTGTAAGTAAAGGCTTTATGGAGTCCTTCCGAGTGCTCCGAAGTGTTCTTATAAACTCACTTAAAGAGGATGAAAAAGTTGTTATGGCTACAAGTACCGCTCCCGGTGAAGGTAAAACAACAATCATTTCAAACCTTGCCCTCGCTTTAGGTGCATACGGTAAAAATGTACTTTTAGTTGATGCGGACTTGCGTAATCCCAGTATTGCAAAACTCTTTAAATTTGATGTAGATGCCCTCGATTACTCAATAGATACTGAAAAATACAGAATTGCCGAGTTGAAGGAATACAAAATTTCCTTTATGCATATTAAATCCGACAGGAACTATCATAAATTTATGAATGCAAAGGAAATTAAGAGTATCCTTAATGCAGTTCGTGACCAATACGATTATGTGCTTGTTGATACTCCTCCTTGCGGTCTTGTTTCGGATACAATGTATGTTGCTCAGGCTTCAGATGCGGCAATTTACGTTGTATATCAGGATACAGTAAGGGTTTCTAAAATCCGTAGCGGTCTTGACGGTCTTATGTCAACAAATGTAAGGCTTTTAGGTTGCCTTATTAACGGTGCAAAAGATGGTCTTACGGGTTACGGCCATAACGATGGCTACGGCTACGGTTACGGCTATGGCTACGGTTACGGTAAATATGGCAAATACGGTAAGTATGGCTACGGTTATGGCTACGGCTACGGCGAGTCAAGTAAAAAGAAACACCACAGACACTAAGAAAGGCGAATTATAATGGCAGTAACAGAGAACAGTTCCAATAAAATTGAACAGATTCTTCTCGACTTACTTGCTAATTCGTTATTCGGTGCAAGTCGCGGAATTACTTGTGATAGGGTGAAGTGGCCCTTAGTTTGGCACGAGGCTTACGTACAGGCGGTTTCACTTATTGCATTTTCGGGTAAGTCACCCGAGGACTGTAACGAGCAGTTCCTTTATAAAATGCGTGTGAAGTTGCAGGATGATGTGCGTAGGGTTGTGCATATAAACAAGGAGCATATAAGACTTCACAAAATAATGACCGATGTGGGAATACCCTATGTTATATTAAAAGGTGCTGCATCCGCCGCGTATTATCCCGACCCTCTTATGAGGCTTATGGGTGATGTGGACTTCCTCGTAAATGAAAGCGACGTTGAAAGAGCCTGTAAGGTGCTGGAAGAAAACGGATTAAAAAGAAATCCGAAGGAGCACGAAAAACATATCGTCTATTTTGATGATGCAGGTAATTTTGAAATGCACACAACTCCCGCAGGTGTACCGAAAGGACCTGAAGGTGATAGTGTACGACTTCTTTTGAAAGATATTATCAAGACTTCAAGAGAACTTGAAACCCATTTCGGTAAAATTATAGTACCTTCCGATTTCCACCACGGTCTTGTGATTTTGCTTCATACCTGTTGCCACTTTACAAGCGAGGGTATGGGACTTCGTCAACTTTGCGACTGGGCAACTTTTGTTTCACACTTTAGTGACGAAGAATTTTGCTCTTTATTCGAAGAAAAGTTCAAAGAAATTGGTTTGTGGCATTTTGCTAAAATTCTTACCCGGGTTTGTACCGAATGTCTGGGGCTTCCCCCACGTTCTTTTACAGGGGATTTCGACAGTGATTTTATAAATGATTTTATTGCCGATATTTTTAAAAGCGGTAATCTGGGACAGAAAAATGCTACAAGTGTACAGGAAAGCGTTCTCGCTAAAGCCAACAAAGAACAATCGTTTTTGAAACATTTTGTGACATCTGTAAATGAAATTGTGTATTTCTATTGGGGATTCACAAGAAAATTCAAAATTTTACTTCCCTTGGGTTGGTTATTCTTTGGTGGTAGGTATATTATCCGTTCACTTATGGGTAAAAGACCGAAAATCAACGTAAAAAAACTTAAAGACCGTACCGATATGCGGAACAGTCTTTATGAAGAAATTAAATTATTTAAAGAATAAAAACAGGACTGAACGTATTTCTGCGTTCAGTCCTTAATTTTATGATTTATTATAAGTCAAGAAACTCTTTTCTGCACTGTTCCTGAAGTCCGAAACGTTCAACAACTGCCCAGAGATTTTCGTCGGTAATAGTATTAATTCTTTTGCCACTTGCGGTTGCTATCATATAAAGCTGAGCCGCTTTCTCGACAGTTTCAATAAGACCGAAGGCCTCGTCCATAGTAGTACCTGCACCGTAAATGCCGTGGATTCCCCAGACTACAAGGCGAAAATCCTTCATTTTTTCAGCGGTTGCAATACCGATTTCGTTGTTACCGCATACCATCCAGGGAAGAACACCTATACCCTCGGGGAATACAACGATACATTCGGTGCACATTTCCCAGATTGTATGAGTGAATTTCTTTTCATCAAGCTCGTGAACATGGTTCATAGCGAGAGTATATGTGGGATGGGAATGCATAACAACTCTATTATCTGAATCAACTTTAAGTCTTGCAATGTGGCTCATAAGATGTGCGGGAAGTTCGGATGTAAACTTACCGCCGTCTGAATAGCCCCAAAGAAGCTCTGCGGTAGTGCCGTCCTTTGCAATACGTATAATACCAAGGTTTGTTTCGGGGTCAAATTCTACGTTCTTAAAGTATTTACCTGTACCGGTTACAATAAAAATTTTACCTATAAGTTCTGTTGCGTCAAAGCCCGTGGGAATTTCGCAGATAACATTGTTAAGGTCAAGATATTCTGCAACTTCATTTTCGTCAAGCATATAGCTTATATTACCGCCGTTTCTTTCGTCCCAACCGAGGCGATACATATTAGCGGTTACTTTCTTCATTTCCTCCACAAAGGGGGCAGTTAAAATATTTTTCATACTCGTTTCACCAAAACCTTTTCTTCATATTCTTTGATTTGAGGAAGATAAGCTGTCTCTACACCTTCTCTTACAAGATATTCTGCCCAAATATCACCGAAAGGTGCAGTTTTTATTTCTTCCTGAAGACACATAAGTTCAGTGAAATTATTTTCTAACTGAAGTTTTTTGAGTTTATCTGTGGGTAAAAGAAGAGCGTTAAGAAGTGCTTTCTGAACGTTTCTTACGCCTGTAACCCAAGCAGAAATACGGTTAATTGATGCGTCAAAATAGTCCGTTGCAATGAAAACTCTGTCAAGAGCATCGTTGCAAACGATTTCTTTTGCGATTTCTTTGGTTTCGTCGTCAAATAATACAACGTGGTCAGAGTCCCAACGTACACCGCGTGTAACGTGGAGAGCAATTTTTTCATTAAAGAGAAGTAATGATGAAATCTTATCTGAAACAAGCTCTGTGGGATGATAGTGACCGTTGTCCATAAGGGGAGTGATACCGTTTTTGGTTGAGTAGGAAAGACAGAATTCTGCCGAACCAACGGTATAACTCTCAAGACCGATGCCGAAAACCTTGGACTCAAGAGTAACGTATACTTTTGATTTATCGTAAGGTGTACTGAGGATTTCATCAAGAGATTTTTTGAAACGTGCACGGGGAGAAACCCTGTCCGCAGGGATATCCTTGTAACCGTCGGGAATCCAGATATTCATAACTGAGGGAATACCCGTTTCGTTTGCAAAGTACTCTGCGATTTTAAGGCAACAAATACCGTGCTCAACCCAGAATTTACGCACTTCTTCATCGGGTGAAGAAAGAGTAAGGTTGTCCTTTACCATAGGATGTGAGAAATAAGTTGGGTTAAAATCAATACCCATATTACGCTCTTTTGCAAAATCAACCCATTTTTTGAAATGTTTGGGTTCAAGAGCGTTTCTGTCTGCAAATTTGCCATCTTCAAAAATAGCGTAGGAGGCGTGAAGATTAAGCTTCTTCTTGCCGGGGATAAGGGAGAAAGCCTTATCAATATCAGCCATAAGCTCCTCGGGAGTAGTGGCTTTACCGGGATAGTTACCCGTTGTCTGAATACCGCCGGACAGAGCCGAAGGACTGTCAAATCCTATAACGTCGTCACCCTGCCAACAATGGACGGAAATGGTTACATCTTTAAGCTTGTTGAGTGCTGTTTCTGTGTCAACACCGAGGGCCGCGTATAATTTTTTAGCCTCATCATACCTGGACATAAAATTACCCCTTTATACTGAAATAACATCAAAATAGAATTAGATTATAACCCCAATAGTCCCAAAAGTCAATGAAACAAGAGGATGAAAATACCTAATTGTAACAAATTTTTTTGAAAATCATAGTATAAGTTAAAAAACATAAAAGGGGTAATTTTATGACAAAAACAATTTTACCTGTTTCCTTCTTTTTGGGTGCTAATAATAAGACAAAATATTGTTCGCTTTTTGATAATTTATATAACCCCTATGAAAAAGGGAGCAATATTATTTTAAAGGGCGGTCCCGGTACGGGTAAGTCCACATTAATGAAAAAAATCGCAAAGAAACTGGAGGATAAAGGCTATTTTACCGAAAGGGGTTTTTGCTCCGCAGACCCGTCCTCTCTTGATGCGGTATCGGCGCCCGAAATTGGTTTTACAATTTTTGACGGTACATCACCCCATATTATAGAGCCTACATTACCCGGTGTTACGGAACATTTAGTGGATTTGGGTACGGCTTGGAACAGAGAAAAACTTAAAGAACACATTAACGAAATAGGGGAGCTTACAAAATCAAACAAGGCTCAACATAAAAAGGTTGCGGATTTTATGAGAGCCGCATCCCATATAGAAACGCAGAGTGTACTTATTTGTGCGGATTTTATTGATAAAGAAAAAGTTCTTCGTTACGCGAAACGCCTTTCTGCAAGGATACTACCGTCCAAAAAAGGGAATCAGAAGGGTAAACTGAAAAAACGCTTTTTGTCAGGAATAACCCCCGACGGAGTTGTTTTGTTTCACGAAACTCCCGTGGCACTTTCAGAAAAAATAATCACAATTGAGGATGAATATAACGCAGTTTCACCGTTTATAGTTGAGTACGTGTGCAATGAGGCTATTGCAAAGGGTTACGATGTGTACGCTTGTTTTTGTCCTTTATTCCCGGAATATAAACTCGAACATATTATTATCCCTGAACTGAAAATATCCCTTTTTACGGAAAATTCGTACCATTACTCAATTGATGACACAACTAAAAAAATACACGTATCACGTTTTTATGACGGTTTTTTATACGATAAAAATAAAGAAAAATTAAAGTTTCTTAAAAAAGCCAAAAGAGAATTAATCGACGAATGTGTAAAAAAACTCATTCTCGCAAAAGATATCCACGATAAACTTGAGGAGTATTATATAAATGCTACGGATTTTGGAGTGATAAACGATATTGGGGATAAAATTTTAAAAAATATTTAAAAAAGAGTTGCCGTTGGGCAACTCTTTTACTTTAAGTCAAACAATTTCTTTGCATTTTCGCTTGTAATATCAAGCACTGTCTGTGGGTCGATGCCCTTAATTTCAGCAACCTTTTCAGCTATATAGGGAATATATCCCGAGTAGTTTCTTTTGCCTCTGAAAGGTACGGGAGCCATATAGGGGCAGTCAGTTTCCAAAAGAAGTCTGTCAAGTGGTAGCATTTCAGCAACCTCAACGGCTTTACGTGCATTTTTAAAAGTGAGGGCTCCCCCAAGACCTATATACATACCTAATTTTAAGATTTCTTCCGCAGTTTCGGGACTACCCGAAAAGCAATGAAGTACACCTTTGGGTTTGTGCTTTTTAAGTATTTCCAAGGTATCTCCGTGAGCCTCGCGGTCGTGTACGATTATGGGTAAATCCAACTCTTTTGAGAGTAAAATCTGATTTTCAAAAAGTTCTTTTTGCTTTTCTTTGTTATCCTGTCGCCAATAGTAATCGAGACCTATTTCGCCTATTGCAACGCATTTTTCATTCCTTGCCAGATTCTTAAGAATTTCAATATAGTTTTCAGGAATTTTATCCGCTTCCTCGGGGTGAATACCGCAAGCGGCATAAATATAGTCATATTTATTTGCAAGTTCAACCGAAAAAACAGAACTTTCGATATCCGCGCCGCAGTTTATAACTCCACAAATGCCCGACTCCCTGAGGGAGCCGAGCATATTTTCGCGGTCATCATTAAATGCCTTATCTGTGTAGTGTGCGTGTGAATCAAAAATATTTCTATTCATTATTTAACTTAACTGTGTACCTGCGGGGATACCCTCAACGAATGCAACTTTAACATCGTCTTCGGTAATTTCACCTGCAAGAATCATACCGTGGCTTTCAACACCGCAAAGGGTTCTGGGTGCAAGGTTTGCAACAACAATAACCTTTTTACCGATAAGGTCTTCGGGGCTGTACCATTTAGCAATACCCGAAGCAACTGTACGGGGTGTTTTAGTGCCGTCATTGAGAGTTAATTCAAGAAGCTTCTTTGCGCGTTTAATGGGTTTACAGTCTACGACTTCGCAAACACGGAGTTCAACCTTTGCAAAATCATCATAGTTGATTTCTGCAAGACCTACGATTTCCTCTTCTTCGGGAGTAGCGAGGGAAGCCTCGATTTCAGCAAGAGTCTTTTCTGCATCAAGACGTGAGAAAAGGGGAGTTGCAGTACCTACACTGTCACCCGCTTTAAGTGCACCGAATGTAGCGATAGAGTCAAGAGTATTGATATCAGTACCGATTTGCTCGAGAATTTTGTCGCTTGTTTCGGGCATAAAGGGTTTAAGAAGAATTGCAATGAAGCGGATTCCCTCGAGAAGATTATAAAGGACTGTACCAAGTCTTGCTTTCTTTTCTTCGTCCTTGGCAAGTGCCCAGGGCATAGTTTCGTCAATATACTTATTGCAACGTTTTGCAAGGTCAAAAATCTTTGAAAGAGCGTCGCTTACCTTGTAGGTATCAAGGAGCTTTGTAACCTCGGGAAGAGTGTTGAGAGCCATTGAAATAAGCTCATCATCAATATCCTCTTTAACGTCGGAGGGTTGGATAACACCGCCGAAATACTTGTTGTTCATAGCAATTGTACGGTTAACAAGGTTACCGAGGGTGTTAGCAAGGTCGGAGTTGAAACGCTCAATAATTGTTTCGTAGGTGATTGTACCGTCCTGTGCGTGGGGCATTTCTGAAAGAAGGTAGTAACGCACCGCGTCAACACCAAAACGGTCACAAAGGTCGTCGGCGTAAATAACATTACCGCGTGACTTACTCATTTTGTCATTACCTGAAAGAAGCCAGGGGTGACCGAAAACCTGTTTGGGAAGGGGCTCACCAAGTGCCATAAGCATAATGGGCCAATAAATAGTATGGAAACGAAGAATATCTTTACCGATAATGTGAACATCCGCAGGCCAATATTTGTTATACATTTCGGACTGGTTTTCGGGGTCATAACCAAGACCGGTAATGTAGTTAAGGAGCGCGTCAACCCAAACATAGATAACGTGCTTTTCATCACCGGGGAAGGGAATACCCCATTTGAAGGTTGAACGTGAAATGCATAAATCCTGAAGACCGGGTTTGATGAAGTTGTTAATCATCTCTTTTTTACGGCTTTCGGGGTAAATGAAGTTGGGGTTGCTCTCGATATATTCTTCGAGTTGTTTCTGATATTTGCTCATTTTGAAGAAATATGCTTCTTCTTTTTCTTTACGTACTTCTCTGCCACAGTCGGGGCATTTACCGTCTATAAGCTGACTGTCTGTGAAAAAGCTTTCGCAGGGTACACAGTACCAACCCTCATACTCGCTCTTATAAACATCGCCTTTATCAATGAGCTTTTTGAAAATTTTCTGTACGGATTCTTCGTGCTCCTTGTCGGTAGTACGTATAAATTTATCATAGGTTGTGTTAAGGCAATCGCAGATATCCTTGATTTCCCCTGCAACCTTGTCAACGTATTCTTTGGGTGAAACACCTGCCGCAGCAGCGTATTCCTCGATTTTCTGACCGTGTTCGTCAGTACCTGTCTGGAAGAAAACGTCATAGCCCTGCATTCGTTTAAACCTTGCCAAAGCATCGGAAAGCACGATTTCGTAAGAGTTACCGATGTGGGGTTTACGCGAAGTGTACGCAATAGCAGTAGTAATGTAATAAGGCTGTTTGCTCATTTTCTTATCTCCTAATCTGATTAGATATTCCACCTCTCGAATGGGAGAGGTGGTTTATAGTTATTGTATTATAGTATTATTCGCTCTTTAAGTCAAGTTTAACCTTGCCTATTCCCTTAGCGTCAATAGTAACTGTAATGTCACCCTTTTCGCCGTTTGTTCTTATCCAGAATGCTCTGTCACCGCCAATAAGGGGGAATTCAGAGGGTCCGATGATTTTAGCGGCACCCTTTACAGTAACCTTAACGGCACTGTCTGCGAAAGGTACACGGTTGTTGTTCTGGTCAAGAGCAACAATCTGTATACGGGTTGCATCGTATGTGTCACCCTCACGGAGTGTGTCACAATCGGCTTTAACGTCAAGGTGAAGGTCCGTAACGGCTGTTCTTGTGACTGTTGCAACGCATTTACCGTCAATATAGCCCTCGAAAGCGTAGGTAATCTGTTCATTACCCCAACCGCCGATGTACTTTGTAACTATGTCGAACATTCTGTTAAAGGGGATTTTACCCACAACCATCGCAGCACCTGCTTTAAGGAACTTTGAGGGAGGTAATTTCCATTGCTTTGTCTGTGCGGCAACGAGAGTATCGGTAAGAAGAGCCGCCGCTTTGGGGTCAAGACCGTCGTCAGTGGTGAGTGCATCGCCGATAAAGTCCGCAGCAATCATTGGGGGATGGGGAAGATTCTTGAATTTAGAACTATCAGGATAAATTGTACTTGTGTACTTGCCGTTTTTGTAAAGTTTTACGTAATCGCAGTTGGTAAATACCCATACATCACCTATTGTTCCGCCGGGATGTTCACCGATATCCATAGCGGATGAAACTTCAAGGAATGGTTCATCCTCTCTCTGTGAGCGGTAAATTGCCGCACCGAGTTTGGGCACACGGAACATATCCGTAACACCGTGGTAGCAGATTCGGTCACCGCTACCGAAGTCCTTGTGGGTGTTGTAGTCCGCCATACACCAACCGATAGCACCGCTTGTTCTGGGGTTACCGAAAGCGGAGTTAAGAACTCTTGTGTGTCTGAGTGCGTGTTCTGCTCGTACGCCCTCTTTGTCAAAGCTCTTAGTTGGGAACATATGACCATTATGCTCCGTAACAAGGTAGGGAGCCTTAAGGGACTTTGTAACAAGGGCAGGTGGAAGAAGGTTAATTGCACCGCCCGAATGAATAAAGTCATTCATTGTGTAAACATCTTCAAGAAGATGGCTGAAGGGCATATTTCTTACACCGCCGGTCTGACGGGTATTGTCAAGCTCTCTTGCAACGCGGTTTGTTTCGGCATAGAATTCGTCACAGTCAAGACCTTCGTTAACGCGAACGCCCCAAAGAATAACTGAGGGGTGGTTTCTGTCGCGAAGAACCATTCTGCGTACGTTATCGAGGCAGATATCACGCCATTCACCCTCACCAAGATACTGCCAGGAGGGCATTTCGGTAAATACAAGAAGACCGATTTCATCACAACGGTCAAGGAAATGGATACTGTCGGGGTAGTGTGATGTTCTTACGAGGTTTACGCCCAATTCGTATTTAAGAAGGTCTGCGTCCGCTCTCTGAACATTTTTGGGCATTGCGTAACCAACATAAGGATAACTCTGGTGACGGTTAAGACCGCGGATTTTAATCTTTTTACCGTTAAGGTAGAAACCATCCTTCATAAAACGGCATTCTCTGAAACCGAAACGAACTGAGGTTTCGTCTTTATCATCGAGTTTAATATAAATAGTATAGAGTTTGGGGTTATCAATATCCCATAATGTAACATCGGAAATTGCCCATTTTGCGTTAATAACCTTACCGTTGAACTGAGTACTTCTTTCACCGATTTTTTCGTCGCCGTCAAAAAGGGTGAATGTAAGAGTACCGCTTGTACTCTCGGAAAGAGTAACGTCAATATCAAGAATCTTTTTAGGTTGAAGAACATTGAGTGTTCTTACGAAAGCATTATCGATATAAACTTCGTTTACTTCTTCAATCCATACTTCGCGGTAAATACCACCGTAAACAAGGTAGTCAACCACATTACCGAAGGGGGGAATCTCTTTACGCTCGTTTGAGTCAAGCTCAACTACAAGAACATTACCTTTGGCTTTTACGTCATCAGTAATATCAAAACTGAAGCGGTTATACGCACCTTTGTACTCGCCGATAAATTTATCGTTAAGATATACTTTTGAATAAACGGCGGCACCTTCAAAATGAAGAATGTAACGGTTTCCCTTTGTTTTTTTAATATCAAAGGTTTTACGGTAACAGCTTACAAACTGATATGTTTTTTCGTCAAAATAGTTTAAAGGTAATTCCTTATTTGCATGGGGAATGTCGACAGTCTGAAATTTACTGTCGTCATAATCTTTTTTTATCATTTCATCTGAAAATACGGGAGAGTATTTCCATCCGAAGTTAAGAGGAAGTGCATTACGCATTTTTAACACCCTTTCCTGAATTATACCCCTTTATTTTATACTATTATAATAAGTATGTCAATAAATGGGTTTTTATGTTTTCTACTTTACCGTCGATTACAGCATCAAGAAGCATATTTAATGTTTTACCCACATTTTCGCCCGTGATACCTGTTTCAATAATGTCACTGCCTGTTACCGCAAGGTCTTTTAAAGTGCAACATTCGTTGTTTTCTTCAATTTCCTTAAGCCATTGTAGTGTTTGTGCCGTGCCCTCGCTAATATCCCTGTATTCTTCGCTTAAAGCACCGCGGTCACTCTTCTTGATTACAAGAAGTGTACGTATATCATCGGGAGTTTTTGTCTTTAAATGATGTTTTAATTGTATTTTGGTTTCAGGTGGCTCAAAATCGTGGCAACCTACAAGGAATGAAACGCGGTTTATTGTCTTTTTATTAAATTTAAGTCGGGTGAGAATTTCCTTTGCCATTTCACCGCCCACAGTTGCGTGATTTTTAAAGGTACTGTCGCCCTTTTCGTTTAATTTATGGGTGGGGACTTTACCTAAATCGTGTAAGAGCATTGTAAGACGTAAAATTCTGTCTTGTGGGATTGTATCAACCGTGTGACAGATATGTTCCCATACATCATAAGCGTGTTTTTTCCCATATTGTGTGAAATTTACCGCAGGTTCAATTTCGGGAATGAAAACCGCAAACACGTCGGGATATTCCATAAGAATATTAAATGCATTTTTACCGCATATAAGTTTTGATAATTCGATATTTATCCTCTCGGCGGAAATATTCTTTAAAAGGTTACGGTTCCGATGAATTGCCGCAGCGGTAGGGGGCTCAATACTAAAACCTAAAACGGATGCGAAGCGTAAGGCTCTTAGAATTCGTAAACCGTCCTCGTTAAATCTTTTGTCGGGGTCGCCCACGGTTTTTATTATACTATTATATATATCTTCTCTACCGCCGTACAAGTCCACCATACCTATATTATAATTGTATGCAAGTGCGTTTACGGTGAAATCCCTACGGGCAAGGTCGTTTTTTAAATCCGCAGTGAAAACTACATCCTCAGGATGTCGGTTGTCATTGTATTGACCGTCTATACGAAAAGTTGTAATCTCGTAGGGCTTGTGGTCCATTATTACTGTAAGTGTCCCGTGTTTAAGACCTGTATCAACAGTTTTATAGTCTTTAAATAGACTTTTTGTTTCATCAGGTTTCGCGGAAGTGGTAATATCCCAGTCCTCGGGCGAAAAACCCATAAGACTATCCCTTACTGCACCGCCAACACAGTAGGCTTCGTGACCTGCACCCTGTAATATATTCAGAATTGTTACAACATTCTGGGGTAATTTAATTTCCATTTTTTAACTCCGAGGTTTTATTTTATTTATATTATGGCTTTTTTAGGGTTTTATGTCAATAAATAATTACAAAATGCAAGAATACGCCAAAAACAAGCCTCCAAATGTTACAGTTTGTAATTTTTGCATTTCTTACAAAATAAGGGGTGGTTGGCTTGTGGCAATTTCGGATAAGAACACAAAATATGGGGTGAAATGAGATTTTCTGTTCAAAACCTTTGTGAAAAATGTACAAAAAGTGTTTTTTATTTTATTTGACTTTTAAAATAAGTTGTGTATAATACCTTTTGCCATAGGATAACTACGGCATTTTTGCCGACGATATTGTATCGAACCCAGGCAATTCGGTACGCTATTGTTGACAAAACTGCCTACAACGGCAGCTTTTTGAATCCCTATATAAAGGAGTAGGGGTGTCAATTCGGAAAGTTGCTTGTCTAAGGAGATTTATACCATGACATTCAGAAAAATAGGCGAAACAGCCGTGGCTTCGCCCCTCAGAAGAGTAGCTCTCTTCTTTATGGCGGCATTGTTCTTTGTTTCTGTCACAGCGTTCGCCGTACCGCCAGTAATGTACGATGTAACAATTTACGACGGTACATCAGTTGTTGTTGTCACAACTGCTGAATCCGATGCGGATGAAATTCTTGCTAATGCGGGAATTACAGTTAATGAAGCATACGGCGACAGTGTGAACTACTCAAAATTCACAGGTGAAGACGGCAGCAAAATTTTTATTAAACGTGGCGTTAAGGTTAACATTGAAAACTTTGACGGTACAACACATACCATCTATACTTCGGGTACAGTCAGCGATGCTATCAAAGCCGCAGACATTACACTTCCCAAGGGTACTGCGTTAAACTACGCAGCGGACCAGATTCTCGAAGACGGTATGACAATCGAGATTTACGACATTTATAAAGTTGTAATTAAAGCAGACGGTAAGGAATTTACCAAAGTCGTTTCAGGTAAAACAGTAGCAGATGCTCTCAATATGGCGGGTGTTACACTTTCAGGTGAAGATTTCTCTGAACCTGCAGTAACAACACTTCTTAAGAAGAATATGGCTATTGAGGTATTCCGCGTAACTGTTGAGGAACGAACAGAAAATCAGGTTATCAAACATGAAACCGAGTATTCTTACAACGACTCTCTTTACAGAGAGGACAAAAAGGTTCTCGTTGAGGGTGTGGACGGTGCTAAGGCAATCGTTTACGAAGACCGCTATATTAACGGCGAACTCAGTTCAACAACTGTTGTTTCCGAAAATGTAGTCAGCGAACCTACAACAGAGCTTATTGAGGTTGGTACAAAGGTAAGAAAGAATGCGTACCCCTCATCAATCCCCGTAGGTAAACCCATCAGTGAGATGGCAATGCCCTCATACCTCCAGATAGGTTCAGACGGTATTCCTACAACATATTCATCAGTAATTAATGCTAAGGCTACTGCATACTGTATTCCCGGCGGTATTACCTCCACAGGTAAACGTGCTCAGACAGGTTATATTGCAGTTGACCCCAAAGAAATTCCGTATGGCACCGAAATGTATATTGTTTCTGCAGACGGCAAATACGTTTACGGTTATTGTATAGCCGCTGATACAGGTGGCTTTATATACAGCGTTGACTGGACAGTTGACTTGTATATGAATTCAGAAGCACAATGTGTAAATTGGGGTAGAAGAGACATTATCATTTATGTTTTATGATGAAACAAAACTCTGAAAGCATCAGCTTTCAGAGTTTTTTGTTTGGTCCCTTTAGGGGTGGAAATAAACCCCCGGTTCTACCGGGGGAAGAAAAAGGCTTCAGCAAAGCCAAAAACGGCGAGCTCAAAGCCGCCGAAGTAGTTGCAAATAATTAATCCTCCAAGTAGA